>NZ_JBQEOS010000004.1:0-1137 GCF_052045385.1 Microbacterium sp. 22296
CCCCAGCCGCTCTCCCACACGTCGTCGGTTCCCCGGATGCAGCCGTACGCCCGCCCGTCACTGCCCAGCACGAACGCCTGATAGCGGCCGTCATCCAACTTCTTCGCCGCCAGCGGCATCGACCCCAAGGCCGTGGAAACGAGAGCCGCCGCAAACACGGCGGAGGACTTGGCGGTCGTGGACAGGGTGGCCGTCGCCCGCGCGGACGATGTGGACGCCGTGATCACCGACGAGACGGCCGACGCAGGAACAACAATGGAGGGAAGCGCCAACGAACCGGAGGAGTCCGTGGTTCCGGTGAAGGAGCTGCCCCCACCCGTGAAGGTGTACCCATCCGCGAGCAGGGCTGTCACCAGGGTGCCAGCCGCCGGCGCACCGTTGGTCGTGACCGAGACCACCGCCCCCGTGATGGGTGCGCACGCGGTGCTGGAGTAGCTCGCTCGTGAGAACGTCACGCTGGGGCCGGAGGCCGCGAACGCGGGCGTCGACTGTGTGACGAGAATGGCGGGGATCGTCCATGCGGCCCCCGTCAAGAGGGTGCGGCGGCCGACCTCCCCCGGGGGAGGCGTGTCGACGTCGAAGATGCTGTCTGATTCGGTGCGCTGGTCGGTCATGGGGGTCCTCTTCTCACGGCCGGGTCAGTCCGGCATAGCTGCCGCAGGGTCAGCGGCGTCTCGAGTGTGCGCGCGCCGGAGCGAGACGAACCGCCCGGACGTCCCGACGTTCTGATGACGGCGTATCGGTGTTCAGATCCTCGGCACGGGGGATGAAGTTCGCCCTGCGTCCGGGGGAAGGGGCAGCCGTCTCCCGGACACGGGAGATCAACGCCGTCGACGATGAATGACATCGCCGCACCCGATTCGACACCCGGAGGAGCAATGCCGCAGCCCCCCGCCGCATCGACGTCCGCCTACGCGCTGAGCCGCGGGCTGACTCTGCGCGGCGATCTCGCGGCCAGGTGGTCCGCCCTACGAGGGTGGACCGTGCGACCGCTCGACGAGGCCGGAGTCATTCGCCTGCATGTCGACGAACTCCGGACGCCGTCGCTGACCCTCCGCCGCCTCTGGCACACCGCGGCCGCGCTCGAGCCGGCGTCCCCCGAGACGAACGGGCCCGTCGTCATCCTCCAGGCGGCCG
>NZ_JBQEOS010000004.1:1186-62224 GCF_052045385.1 Microbacterium sp. 22296
TCGGTTGCCGCGCCGGATCCCGCTCGGAACGGGTCCACCCGTCAATCCCCACGCTCATCTCGGGCGGATCCGCCGTCTTCACACCTAGTCGCGTGCGGTTGAGCTGCTCCCGACCCACCGCGCGCATCGAGGTACACGCGCGTCTCCACGGAAGTGCAGGGGCGGATCAGGCTGAGGCGCTGCACCTCACCAACACTCCGCTCGCCAGCTGGACCTTTCTCTCCACCGCGGTGAACGCGTTGCTCAACGACGGCACCGACCCCCGGGCCCCCTCTTTCCCCCTGCTCCAGACGGCCTTCGAGCATCTCGCCTCGGCGGTGGTGTCCGAGCTCGCACCCGATGACGCCCCTCAGGGTGCGGGCAGCGCTGCCCGGAGATTGAAGGCGCGCGCCGAACGGGTCATGTACGACCGCGCCCATGATCCGGATTTCACCGTGGCCGAGCTGACCGGGATCCTCGGCGTCTCCCACAGCTACCTCGCGCGCGTCTACAGCGCATCAGGTACGACAGCGCATCGCCGCCTCGGCGAGATCCGAATGGGCCGGGCCATCGAACTGCTCCGGGTCGACCGCGACGACCCCGCTACGGTCGCCGCGCGGTCAGGCTTCTCGTCTACTCGCGCCCTGCGGCGCGCTCTGCGCGCGTCACCGCTCGCGGACGGCATCCGAACGGAACAATCGAGCCGAAGAGCGTGAGCCGAAGCCGCCCACCCTCGCCACGACAGCAGACGTCTCACCGGATCGGTGAACGACACGGAATCGGAGCACAGCGCCTCAGGACGTGAACGGACCCAGGCGCTTGTGCATGACCGCGACCGCGTCGGCGTTGTCGTCGATCAGGACGCTGTGCCGGCCGAGGGGCGCCGCGACCGCTCCGAGCGTGCCGCTGCCCGCGAACATGTCGAGCACGCGGTCGCCAGGTCGGCTCGAGGCCTGCACCATGCGACGCAGCACCCCCTCGGGCTTCTGCGTCGGATACCCGGTCTTCTCGCGGCCCGTGGTCGGCACGATCGTGTGCCACCAGACGTCGGTGGGGAGCTTGCCGCGCGCCGCCTTCTCGGCGGTCACGAGACCGGGGGCCATGTACGGCTCGCGGTCGACGGCATCCGAATCGAAGAAGTACGCGGCCGGGTTCTTCACGTACACGAGGATCGTCTCGTGCTTCGTGGGCCAGCGTCGCTTCGTCTTCGCGCCGTAGTCGTAGGCCCAGATCAGCTCGTTGAGGAACTTGTCCCGACCGAAGAGGGCGTCGCACATCACCTTCGCGTAATGCACCTCGCGATAGTCGAGGTGCAGGTAGAGGGTGCCGTCGTCGGCGAGCAGACGCCACGCCTCGATCAGCCGCGGCTCGAGGAAGCCCCAGTAGTCGTCGAAGCGGTCGTCATAGGTGCGCAGGTCGCCGCGCAGGCGCGCGTACTCGCGCCCGTGGAACCCGCGCTGCACCACGGGGGGCGGGGGCGGCTCCTCCTCGGGGAACGCGAGCATGTTCGGGTCGTCGACGGATGCCAGGGCCTCGGGCTCCGCGGCATCCGGGGTCTCATCGACCGGCGTCTGCCACGTCGCCGACTCGACGGCCTTGGAACGCGTGCGACCGGTGTTGAAGGGCGGGTCGAGGTAGACGAGGGCGAAGGAGCCGTCGGCGTACGCCGGAGTGACGGCCAGGTTGTCGGCGTGGTGGATCTCGACGCCGCCCGGCTCGGGGGCGTCGAGGGGGATCGCGGCGCTCACGGGACGCGCTGCAGCCACGCGTCGGTGGCGAACTTCGACTCCACGAGCGCCTCGGCCTCGGCGTACTCGTCGTCGGTGATGTGCCCCTCGGTCGCGCCGTACAGGGTCGTGAAGGTCTGGATGAAACGGTCGATGACCTGATCGCGCGGGAGTCCGGTCTGGCTGCGCAGGGGGTCGACGCGCTTGGCGGCGGAGACCGTGCCCTTGTCGCTGAGCTTCTCGCGGCCGATGCGCAGCACCTCGGTGAGCACCTGGCCGTCCATGTCGTAGCTGAGGGTCGCGTGGTGCAGCACGCCTCCGTTGGCGAGGCGCTTCTGCGCGGCACCGCCGATCTTGCCGTGGGGACCCGCGATGTCGTTGAGCGGCTGGTACACCGCGTCGATGCCGAGCGAGCGCAGCGCCTGCAGCACCCAGTCGTCGAGGAAGGCGTACGAATCGGCGAACGTCATCCCCGCGACGAGGGATGCCGGGACGTACAGCGAGTAGGTCACGATCGAGTTCGCGGCCATGAGCATCGCACCCCCGCCCGAGATGCGTCTCACGACGTCGAAGCCGTACTTGTCGGCACCGGCCGGGTCGACCTCGTTGCGCAACGACTGGAACGAGCCGATCACGACCGCGTTCTCGTTCCACTCCCACAGCCGCAGCGTGGGCTTTCGCAGCCCCGCGCCGACGCGGGTGGTCAGCACCTCGTCGAGGGCGAGATTCATGCGGGGCGAGACGGGGCGGTCGTGCACGACCTCCCACTCGAAATCGGCCCAGCCGGGGGCGGTGACGAGCGCGCGGCGGATCGCCGTGGCCACGGACTCGGGGGTGAATCCGAGCAGCTGCGCCCCCTCGGGGAGGGCCGCGCGGATCGCCGCCGCGATCGTGGGGACGTCGGACTCCACCGGGAGACCGTTCACGGCCTGATCGATGTCGTCGAGCGCGTCGTCGGGCTCGAGGAAGAAGTCGCCCGCGAGGTGGAACCCGTGGATGCGGCCTTCGCGCTCTTCGAGGTCGACGACGACCAACTTGCCGCCGGGGACCTTGTACTCGCCGTGCATGGGTCCAGCCTACGGCGGGGTCGCGGCCGCGAGGACGGGATCACCGGCCGGGGGCGTCGTCGACGCGGCGTCCGCCGATCGCCGCCGATCGGACGGTGCGCCCGGCCACCAGTTGGCGCGGCCGAGGAGGGTCATCAGCGACGGGAGGAGGAGCCCACGGACGACGGTGACGTCGAGCACCACCGCCACCACCATGCCGACGCCGATCTCCTTCATCGCCACCAGCTCGCCGACGGCGAAGCCGAGGAACACGATGCCGATGGCGGCGGCGGCGAGCGTCACGACGGGGGCGGTGCGGGCGATCCCGTCGCGCACCGCTTCGGCGTTGGCGGCGCGGGGGTCGAGCGAGAGGTCGCGGGCGCGCCACCGTTCGGTGATGCGGGCGAGCAGGAACACCTCGTAGTCCATCGTCAGCCCGAAGACGAGCAGACCGATCAACAGCGGCGTCGTGACGTCGAGGGTTCCCGTCGGCTCGAAGCCCAGCAGCGGCGCGCCCCACCCCCACCCGAAGACCGCGGTGAGGACGCCGAGCGTCGAGGCCACCGTGAGGGTGGCGAGGACGAGCGCCTTCACCGGCACCACCACCGAGCGGGTAAGGGCGAACAGCAGCGCGAAGCTCGTCACGGCGACGACGAGGACGGCCCAGGGCAGTCGCGCGAACAGATGGTCACGAGTGTCGATCAGCGAGGCGGCGGGTCCCGTGACGGCGATCGGCACCGACGAGTCGATCGCCCGCGCGGCTTCGACCAGCCGTTGCGCCGACGGACCCGTGGCCGTGGACTCCGAGGGGGTGAACTCCACCGCCGTGATCTCGGACGGCAGCCCCTGCACCATGTCGGCGTCGGCGACCTCGGGCAGAGCGGCGATCCGGTCGAGGATGTCGGTGACCGCGGCATCCTGGATCGATCCGTCGAGCACGACGGTGACGGGCTCGACCCCGATGCCGGTGAAGCCGGTCGTCGTCGCCTCGTACGCCCGTCGTTCCTCGGCGGCGGCGGGCAGGGCACGCACGCCCGAGTCGTCGAGGGCGACGGATGCCACGGGCGCGGCGAACAGCAGCATGAGCGCGGCCGCCGCGACGGCGGTGACACCCGGGCGACGCTGGGCGAGGCGTGTGGACGACACGAGCAGGCCGCCACGTCGTGACGTCCCTACCCAGGGGCGCGCCCACGTGCGCTCTCCCGCAGCGGGGAGCGCACGGTGCAAGAAAGACAGGGCGGCGGGGACGAACGTGAGCCCCGCGACGGTGGCGACCCCCACGACGATCACTCCGCCGAGGGCCATCCCCGAAAGGAGGGGATCGCCGAGGACCAGGATGCCCACGAGCGCCACGGCCACCGCCAGCCCCGAGACGAGCACGGCCCGACCTGCACCGGCGAGCGCGCGCGCGAGGATGTCGTCGATGACCGCGGCGGGGTCGGCGGCCTGCTCCTCGCGCACGCGGAGGACGACGAGCAGGCTGTAGTCGACCGCGAGCCCGAGACCCAGGATCGTGACGACGTTGACCGCGAACTCGTTGACGTCGACGACCAGCGCGAGAAGACCGAGGATCGCCAACGTCGGTGCGACCGCGGCCAGTGCGGCGAGCACGGGGATGAGCGCGATGCGCACCGACCCGAGCACGACGGTGAGCAGCACGACGAGGACGAGGATCGCGACCCCCTCCCCCGTGGCCGCGTCCGTGGCGGCGCGGTCGACGAAGGCCTCCTCGGCGAGGATCTCGCCGCCCACCAGCACTTCCGGAGCGGCGATCGAGTGCAGCAGCCCGGACACCTCGGATGCGACGGCGAGGGCATCGTCGTCGGGCAGTTCTCGCGAGAGTTCGACGACGACGAGCGAGGAGCGACCGTCGTCGCCGATGGCGCCTCCCGCGGTGTAGGCGTCGGTGACCTCGACGACCCCCGGAAGAGCTCGCAACGACGCCATGACGGCGGTCGCGCTGTCGCGGAGCCCCGGCGAGAAGAAGTCCTCACCCCGGATGACGGCGGTGACGATCTCCCCCTCCGGGTCGAGCGCATCCAGGCGGTCTCCGGTGCGGAGCGACTCGCTGCCGGCGGGCGCGTCGGCCACGGAGACCGTGCGATCGAAGGCGTCGCCGGCGAGGACGGCGCCCACGACGACGAACACCGCCCAGAGCGAGAGGACGAACAGACGGTGACGGCTGATGCGTCGGCCGAGCGAGGACAGCATGGGACACCTCCGGGACATGAGGAAGCGCCCTCNGGGCGCTGGGGGGATCAGCCGCAGCTCTTCGCCGCGTATGCGGCCGTGGCCGCACCGGTGCGACCGTCGCCGGTCGCCGCGACCGTCGCCTCACCGGCGGGGACCGACGCGGCGCGGGTGGTGAAGGTGTGGAACACCGTCGCCCCGGGCTGGACGGCGGGGATGACCCGCTCGCCCCAGGCGGTCGTGAGCGTCACGTCGACCGGAACGGTGTCGGCGTTGGTCGCGCGGACCGTCAGCGACGCCTTCTTCGCCATGCACCGCACCTCGGCGGAGGCGATCACCGCAAGGGGCGCAGGCTCGTCGATGTCCTTCACGCGGACGTTCCGGTACGACACCGCCTCTCCCCCGCCATGGTTCTGCACACCGACGAAGCCCCGCGAGATGTCGCGAGCGGGATCGGTGCTGACGAAGTCGTTTACCAACGTGCCGTTGAGGAAGACCTTGATGGTCTGCCCCTTCACGACGATCTCGTACGCGTTCCACGAACCGACGGGCTTGAGCGAAGCCTCGACCGCGGCGGCATCCGCTCCCTGGAAGGCGTAGATGGCGCCGGTGGTGCGGTCGGCGGCGTCGGTGGCGTCGATCTGGATCTCGTAGCCCTTGTTCACCGCGACCCACGGGTCGCCCTTCGGGTCGGGGAACCCGACGAACACGCCGCCGTTGTGGTCGGCGATGAGCTTCCAGTCCAGCTTGAGGCTGTAGTCGGAGAGCTGCTCCTTCGTGTACCAGAGCAGGCCGAGGCCACCCTCGCCGCGGATGCTGCAGTCGTTCTGGCGTCCGAATCCACCGGGACCGGCCATCCGCCAGCCCGCGTTAAGGCTGTCCAGAGTACCGTCGAACAGCGAGCGGTAGCCGTCTTCGACCTGCGTCGGCGCGCAGATGTCGGCGGTGCCGAGCGAGAGGACGTCGACGTTGATGTTGCCCTTGTTCCCCGACTCGTACTTCAGGGCGATGGTGTTCGCCCCGGCGATCAACGGCATGTCCCGTGTGAGCGTCGCCCACGTCTTCCAATCCCCGGTCGAGGGGAAGTCCCACTTCCCGAGGTTCTGGCCGTTGACGTACAGGTTCACGTCTTTGGTGCCGGGGGCCGGGTTGGGGCCGTTCGAGTAGCGGACGGTGACCGGGACGGTGCCCGCGGTCTCGGCGTTCACCGTGAACTCGAATGCGGATCCCGCCTGCCACATTCCGCCCGCGAAACCGGCGCCGGAATAGCCGCTGTGCTCGGAGTCGAACTTGGCGCCGCCGATGAGACGTGCCTCCTCAGCCTCGTACCACCCCTGATCGGCGGGCGAGACGTAGCCGGGCAGCGAGTTCAGCGTGTACCAGGCCTCGGTGCTCCACAGCTTCTCCCCGTTCGCGGCGGCGAACGGTTGCGGCGAACGCAGGTGCACGACGCGTCCCTGCTTCAGGCCGTCGAAGGTGACCGTGACGGTCTTGCGATCAGCGGATGCCGTGGCCCCGGTGACCGAGAGGATCTCCTCGTCGATCTTGGGACCGCCGTAGGTGGAGGTGGGCAGGTAGCGCCACTGCTCGGCACGGTACGCCGATGCGAGGTTCGCCACCGTCTCGTCCGACAGGGGCTGCGTGTACTCGATCTCGAAGCCGCCCTCGACGACCTTCATCGAGGTCATGTCGAAGGTGCCCTGCGTCGCCTTCGGAACCAGCTTCTGCAGACCGTAGGTGAGCTTGCCTGCTTCACCCCAGTTGCCGCCCTCACCGGTGCCGCCGATGTACAGCGACTTGTCGGGGCCCTCGATCACGCGGTTCACGCCCACCTCGAAGCCGGCCGAGTGGCGGAAGACCGCACCCTGGAACTCGCCGTCCACCTTCTCGAGGAAGGCGCGCTGCAGGCCGCCGTAGGTGACGTCGCCGAACATCATCTGGCCCGCGAAGGGGCCGTTCTCGATGAGGACCGGCGTGCTGGGCGAATTGCCGATCTCGTTCTGCGGGATCCAGACCGCCGGCGGGGTCACGGGGTTCTGATCGAACGGTCCCGCGGGGGTGGTGTAGTGGTTGAAGAAGCGATCCTGCTCGATGTGGACGAGCTTGTTGGAGGGCAGCCATGCACCCTGGTTGTCCATCGCGAACAACTCGCCCTCGGGGCCGAAGGCGACGCCGTTGGGCGTGCGCAGACCGCCGGCGACGTAGCTGATCGCACCTGTCGATCGGTTGATCTTCACCGAGGTCCCGCGGTTCTTCGCCGGTTGGGGGTTCGTTGTCGCGCCGCCGTTGTCGATGGCGACAGACAGGTTGACGTAGAAGTTCTCGTCGTCGTGGATCAGACCGAACGCGAACTCGTGGAAGTTGTTGCCTGAGGGGTACTCGGCGACCTTCCGCTTCGTCTCGTACGATCCGTCGCCGTTCGCGTCGCTGAGTTCGGAGAGCTGGTACCGCTCGGACACGTAGATCTTGTCGTCGATCACGTCGATGCCCATGGGGTTCTGCAGGCCGCCCGCGGCCTCGACGACCGTAACGTCCTCCGGTCCGTCGGCCGACTGCGCGCCCTTCAGCACGAAGACCTTGCCCGGCACCGAGGTGTCCCAGCCGCCCGAGTTGACCGACCCGGTGGTGAGCACGGCGAGGTCGCCGTTGCCGAGGAAGGCCAGACCCGACACCTTCGGGTTGAAGCCCTCGGGGCGCAGGTTCACCAGCGTGTAGTTCGGGTTCACGCCATCCAGTCGGAGTCCGTCGCCCGCGGAGTCGCTGCTGCCCTCGCAGTACTTCGTACCGGGGGCGGTCACGCGGACGACGCCCGCCTCGGTGGTAAGCACGCTGTCGGGGATCACCGTGAAGCTCGACGACCCGGGGGTCTTCCACTCCACAGTGAGCTGTTGGCCGTTGGTGGCCTCGAACATCTCCACAAACAGGTCGTGCACGCCCACGTCGAGCGTCGCCGTCCCCTCCACCGATTCGGCTCCGTGCAAGCCGTCGTTGTCGATGATCTGCGTTCCGTCGAGGGTCAGGCGCGAGCCGTCGTCGCTGGTCAGGCGGAACGCGTACTGGCCGGGCTGGCTGACCGTCAGGTTCGCCAAGGCGTGCGTGATGAAGTTGTCGGCCGCGCCGAACTGCTCGTCCGTTCGCCAGTCGATCGTCGACATGAGTTTGTCGACGTTGGGCGTCTGGCCCGACTTGAGCGTGCAGAGCTCGGTCAGCGGCGGCGTGGAATAGGTGCGCAGTGTCACGCCGGGCTCTTGCTTGGGAAGGTCCGCGGGGGTGTTGACGAACGGGGTGACGGCCGCGCCGGCGGGCACGATCGCTCCCGTCGCCACCAACGCTCCACCGAGAAGTCCGGCCGCGAGGATCCTCGCGACGCGGGTGCTGCGCCGGCGGGAGCCGGACAAGACAGCGGGTACGGGCATCGTTGCTCCTTTGAGTGATCGGCGGGGGCGGCGTCGACCGATGGGATCGCTCAGGTCGCCCCCGACCGTCGTCACTGTAGGAGACTTATGCCGATACGTCTACAAAACATGAACTATTTGCGTTACGTAATGTCGAACATCCGCGGTGCCGCGGCGCTCATCCCCCGCGGCTTCTCTGACGTTCGCCTCCAGAGGCCTGAATCACGCCTCTGCAGAGGGCTTTGCGCTGCGTCGGAGATCTGACACCTTTTGCTTGACCACGTTCGAAACGCGCACTATCGTCACACCTGATCCGCCAAGACAGACTCGTGACAGCGCCGCCACGAGGCTCCCCCGAGCCTGCGGTGGCCTCGCGAAGCGACGTCATCCCCGCGTTCACCGACCGGCCCGACGCCGGCCGTTTCTACCCATCCGCCGACACCCGTCGGCAGCGTCACCGTCTCGACGGTGGAAGAACGGAGCACCCATGACCCCCACCTCTCGACGCGGCCTCTCGGCTCGCCTCGGCGTCGCCGCCCTCGGCGTCGGCCTCCTCGCGGTCGTGGGCGGTGGCAGCGCATTCGCGGCGGACGAGGACACCGTCGACGTGAGCGTCGAGATCGCTCCCGATGCCGAACCCGGCGTCCTCGCGCTCACCGTCGCCACCGAGTCGGCCGTCCTGACCGAGGACGAGAGGTCGGGCACCAACCGCACCTTCTCGGGCACGTTGCCGACGGTGACGGTCACCGACACCCGCCGCGCCGAGGACGTCGACCCCGAGTCGTTCTGGTACGTCATGGGTTCCATCACCGACTTCGTCGGGAACGCCGGCCAGCCCGACATCGTCTCGGCCGACTCGTTCGGCTGGTACCCGTCGATCCTCACGGGCAACCCGGCGAGTGGCGATCAGGTCGTCGCCCCCGGCGACGACGTCGACCCCGGAACGGGCGGCTTCCTCGACGCCGAGCTGCTCGCGAGCGTCGACAGCGCGGCGGATGCCGCCGGGGGCACCTACGCGGCCACTGCGGGCCTGCTGTTGGAGACCCCCTCGTCCGTGACCCCCGGTGGGTACTCGGCCACGATCACGCTGACCCTGCTCCAGGGGTGAACCGTCCCGTCGCTTGCCGTCACATCGCGTCGACCGCGGCGGCAAGGCGACGGGATCAGCGCCGCGCAGAGCACCTGCCCCGGCAGGACCCGCAAGGTGCGCACCGCGACTCGGGCGGCGTCGCCGCTCGCACTGCCGCCGGGCCCATCAGAGCGGCGGTCCTGGTCGTCGACTCGACCCCGGCGACGCTAACCGGCGGGAACGACGTCGCCGCGCGACTCGGACGACGCATGCCCGATCCCGCCGTCGTCGACGCGGCGAGTCCGCGGCGGTGGCGACGCTCGATCGCCTGACCCGCGTAGGAGGCGGCGATGATGAGCACGGCCCCGGCGAGACCCGGCAGCCCCACGACCTCGCCGCCGATCGCCACACCGACGGCGAGCGCCCACACCGGCTCGGTGCCCATGAGAATGCTCGCGCGCGTCGCCGAGGTGCGCCGCACCGCCCACAGCTGCACCGCGAAAGCGAAGACCGAGCACAGCAGACCCAGGAACAGCACGTTCACCCACCCGGATGCCGTGAGGCGACCGACGGCCGCAGGAAGGTCGGCACCCGCCACGGCCGATGACGTCGCGGCGCACACGACGAGCTGCACGAGCACGACCGCGAGCGTGCTGTCGTGACGCCCACGGGTGAGACGCGCACTGGCCGTGACGTGGACGGCGCGCACCACCGCGGCGGCGATGACGAGCGCGTCGCCGACCGCGGGCGCGCGTAGGCCCCCGCCCGACACCAGGAGCGCGACCCCGACGACCGCGGCGACGGCGGCGACGAAGTACGACCGCGGGAGCCACGAGCGCGAGGCGATGCTCTCGAGCACGGGGGTGAACACGAGCGCGAGACTGATCAGCAGACCGGCATTCGTCGCCGAGGTGAGATGCACACCGGCGGTCTCGAGCCCGATCACCGCCGCCTGCGAGCACCCGAGGAGGGCTGCGATCGCGAGACCTCGGCCGCGCGGCATCCGTTCCCGTCGGATCAGGCAGACGACGCCGAGCGCCGTCGCGGCGACGATGAAGCGCAGGGCCACGGCGGAGGCGACGCCCACCTCTCCGGTCAGTTCCTTCGCGGAGAGGAAGCTCGCACCCCACACCGCCGCCAC
The DNA here is from genome assembly GCF_052045385.1 of Microbacterium sp. 22296. Taxonomy (NCBI): domain Bacteria; kingdom Bacillati; phylum Actinomycetota; class Actinomycetes; order Micrococcales; family Microbacteriaceae; genus Microbacterium; species Microbacterium sp. 22296. Next base: position 11,734 of record NZ_JBQEOS010000004.1, read on the forward strand.
GGCGATCAGCAGCAGGTCGACGACGATCTCGGGTGGCCGGCGGGTCATGCGTCCACCGTCGCCCGTCCGAACCAGAAGAACAACGGGCATCTTATTCAATATCGCGTAAGTTCACACTTATGGATGCCGCTCACCTGCGCCTGCTCCGCGAGCTCGGCGACCGCGGGAGCGTCGCGGCCGTCGCCGCAGCCCTGCACATCTCGGCATCCGCCGTCTCCCAGCAGCTCGCGACCCTGCAAGCCCGCGTTCCCGTACCCCTCACCACGCGGCGCGGACGCGTCCTGACCCTGACCCCGGCGGGCGAGGCGCTGGCCGCGGCGGGAACCCGCGTCGACGAAGCGCTCGTCGCCGCGCGGGAGGCGGTGGGGGCGTTCCTCGAGAGCGACCGTCGGCCCGTGCGGGTGTCCGCGTTCCACAGCGCGGGGCTGACGCTTTTCGGGCCCCTGCTGCGAGAGCTCGACGGCATCCCCCCACTGCATCTGAGCGACGCCGATGTGGCCCACCGCGACTTCCCGGGGCTCACCGCCGACCACGACCTCGTCATCGCCCACCGCTTGGCGCACGACGCCCCCTGGCCGCGCGACCGCGTCGTGGCGACTCCCTTGCTCGAGGAACCCCTCGACATCGCGCTCCCGGCCGGGCATCCCCTCGCGCACCGCGAGGNCGCGGCCGACCTGCTCGATGAGCAGTGGGTGTCGGTGCACGAGGGATTTCCTCTCGCGGGCGTGCTCGATCATCTCGCCGCGCACCTCGGAAGGCCCCTGCGCATCGCGCACCGCATCAACGAGTTCTCGGTGACGGCCGAGGTCGTGCGCGCCGGAGCCGCGGTCGCCGTCATGCCGAGGACGACCACCATCCCCCTCGCGGTCGACGGCGTCGTCCTGCGCCCGCTCGCCGACCTCGAACTGGTGCGTCACGTCGACGCGCTCGCCCGCCCCGACACCCTCGCCTACGCCGCGGTGCGGCGCGTGCTGCAGGCACTGCGCGCGGTGGCGGCGGGGGCCGCGGCGCGGTAGCCACCCGACGCGGCGGCAGTGCGGCCGCTCGGTACGGCGCGCGGCGGTGCGGCTTCTCGTCACCGCTCAGCGGCGAGGCGGCTGCTCCGCACCCGGTCAGCGCGGTGGTCGCTCGGCACAGCGGGGCGGCGCGATGGCCGCTCCGCTCGGCGCACCGGCTACGCGGCGAGGCGGCTGCTCCGCACGGCGGGACAGCGCGGTGGCCGCTCGCTACAGCGGGGCGGCTGCCCGGTGAGGACGTCTCGCCGCGTCAGCGACAGGCGACCTGATACCCGTCAGCGTCGAAGACACCCGCGAACCCGGCACCCGGGAACAATCGCTGCCCGACGGCGAGGACATCGCCCCACTCTCCGGGCGTCCCCCCGGCGACGGTGTCGATGACGAGGCAATCGGGGACCGGGTTGTCGTTACCGATCCAGAACACCTCGTGATCGCTCGCCAGGTAGTTCATCAAGCCGATGTCGCTGACGACGCTCGCCCCCTGCGGCACGGCGGCGATCGCCGCCTGAGCGCTCGCCGCGCGCGGCGACGTCTCCCAGCTCGCTGCTTCGACGAGCGAGAAGAGCGGCAGGCCGGGCAGCAGCACGACCGCCGCCGTGACCGCGATCGCGGGAGCCTGTCGGACGTAGGCGCGCATCCACGCCCAGCGCGAGGAGCGCGCGCGCTCGATGGCATCCAGGAGCGCGACGAGGACGATCGGGATCAGCACAGCGCTGTAGTGCCACGTGGGCGCCCAGTAGCCGGTGTTGGTCGAGAGGAAGCGCCAGGCCAGAGTCGGAAGCAGCAGGAGCGCCATCGGCGAGCGCAGCACGAGCCCGGCGGAACAGGCGAGGATGAGCGCGAGCGTCTCGCCCTTCGCCGGGGCGAAGAGGGCAGCCGGGTCGGCGAAGATGCCGAGCGGGTCGGCCTTGTCGGCGTAGGCCCACTCGCCGCCGGGGTTCAGCGCCGGCAGCACGATCATCGTCGCGACGACGAACCAGGTCACGCCCCACGCCGCCAGGCCCGCTCCCAGGCCCACGCCCGAGGAGAGGAACCGGCGGGTCGCGGGCGCCGCCGCGGACCCCCCGCTCGCAGGGGTGTCGGTCACCGAGGGGATGCCGTGTCCCCGCCACGCGACGAAGACGATGAGCAGCCCGAGTGCGACCACGGTGAGTCCGAGGTCCTCTTTCACGAAGACCAGCGGGGCACCCCAGAGGCACGCCGCCCGCCACCGGCGATCGAGAACGGCGACGAGGCTGAGGGTCAGGGGCGGGACGGCCACCGCGATCTCGTGGAACTGCGCGTCGGCGGCGTACTGCAGACCCCACGCGAAGCCGAACGCCAGGCCGAGGGCCACCGCGGGCGTCGTCCCCAGACGGGCCCGCGCCGCTCGGGTGAAGACGGCCGCGGCGAGCGCGAAGCACGCTGCCTGGATGACGAGCAGGGTGAAGGCGGACGGGAAGAGGGCGTAGACCGGCGCCAGCGCCGCGAGCAGCGGGTGGAAGTGGTCGCCGAGCAGGTTGTAGCCGTCGCCTTTGATGGAGACGATGGGCGGCTGGAGCGCCGCGTACCGCGAGAGCAGCTGGGTGAAGATGCCGAGGTCCCACGAGCGGGCGGTGAACTGCGCCCACTGCTGCGCCGCGAAGAGGACGTAACCCGTGAAGACGACGGCGAAGACGGCGACGGGGGCCGCCCAGGCGCGGCGGTCGTTCCACACGCGCGTCGCCCACGTCGTCGCGCCGGTCGGGGCCGAGGACCGGTCGGGCGTCCGGGCCGTGGCGGACGCGTCCGGCACCGACGGGGCACCGGCGGGGTCACCCGAGGTAGCGGGCGCGGACGTCTGGGGCATGCGCCCCATCATCGCCTACCACCGCATCGTCGGTCGAAGACTCGAGGCCGCGGCCGCCGGTCAGGTCGCTGGGGAGGAGCCGTCCCGACCCGCCTCGGAAGCCGGTTCCGCCCGCGGCGCGGGATGGACAGGGGGCGTCGACGGGGAACCCGACGCGGCTGCCGCCTCGGGGTCGAGCCCTGAGGGCATGACCTCGGCGCTCGACGCGGGCCCGCCCGACTCGACAGCGTTCCGCGGACCCGTCGTCGCCGCAGGCGCCGGTCCGGCGTCGGGCTCGGCGAGAAGCGCCTCCCTGATGATGCGACGCGGATCGTATCGACGCGGGTCGAGGCGCTGCCAGTCGACGTCGGCGACCTCGGGACCGAGTTCTTCCCGAACCCGGTCCTGCGCGGTGCGTGCCATGCGTCGCACCTGCTGGATCGTGCGGCGCAGCGACTCCGCAGCTGCCGGAAGGCGCTCCGGCCCGATGATCATGACGGCGATCAGGCCGATGAGCAGGAGTTTCTCGATCGTCAGACCGAAGGTCACGGGGCCGCCCTCCGCGTCGCGGCGGAGCCGTGGGGAGGCATCGCCGCGTCAGCGCGACGGAGGCGTGTCGGCCGCGAAGCCGTCGACACGCGCATCTGCGACGCCCGGGGCGGGAGTAGGAGCGCCCGAGGCGGCATCCTCTTCCTTCATCGCCTTGATCTCGCCGCGGAACACGCGGGCCGACTTGCCCACGCTCTGCGCGAGCGCCGGGAGCTTGGCCGCGCCGAACAGCAGCAGGATCACCGCCAGCACGATCAGCAGATGCCATCCGGTCAGTCCATGGAGCATGGGGCCTCCTCGGCCGTGCCGACGTCGTTGCCGGCGGTGGGTGTCGGCGCGGGGGACGCACCGTCGGCGATGCTAGTCCGCGACGAGTTCGATTCACAAGCTCCGCGTCGTGCGTGCTTTTGTTGGTTGCTAATTACGCACCTTTTGATTGACCTATGGAAAAACATCGGTCAGGATGACCAACGAGCGACATCGCCGACCGTGCGACCGACTCATCCCCCTGAGGCTCGACCGAGAACCGCCCCGTAGAGGCGGCGATCGGCGATCCATTCCGAACTCGATGAAGAGCGGAGGAGCGTACCCGCGTGTGGCCGACCGCCACCGCACGATGAGCCCGGGCCGCCACGTAACAGTCGTTGAGACCGACCGTGTGGCGACCCGGTGAAAACAACTCGCACGCATTCACAGGAGCTGTATTCACGATGAACTCTACTTCTCGGCATCCGGCCGTCAGGGCCCGGTTGACGGCGGTCCTCGCGGCCACCGCACTGGGCCTGGGCGCCATCGCCGCGGCCCCCGCCCCCGCCTTCGCACACGAGGGGCACGACCACGGGACCGACCCCGTCGTCACCGACCCCGGTGACGACCACGGCGACCCCACCGATCCCGGCACCCCCGATCCCGGTGACACCGGCGAAGACGGCGGCGCCCTCGACTGGAGCAACTACGAGCGCGTCCTGCTCACGAAGAACGTGGGCGAGCCGATCGACCTCGCGGTGCTCCCCGACAAGCGCGTCCTGCACACCGCCCGCAACGGCGACGTGCGCCTCACCGACCCCGCCACGGGTGTCACGCGCGTCACCAACACCCTCGACGTCTACGCGAACTCCGAGGACGGCCTGCAGACGGTCGCCCTCGACCCCGACTTCGAGAACAACAACTGGGTGTACCTCGTCTACTCGCCGCGCGACGCGGACGGTGACGGCGTGGCCGACACCCCCACCGGCAACGCGCCCAACACGCTGCCCGCCGGCGCCGACGAGTCCTACTGGGACCAGTGGGTGGGCGTGAACCGCCTCTCGCGCTACCAGTGGACCGGCGACCAGCTCGACCTCTCCACCGAGCAGGTCGTCCTCGACGTCGAAGTCCAGCGCGGGCAGTGCTGCCACGTGGGCGCCGACATCGGCTTCGACGGCGACGGCAACCTCTATCTGAGCACGGGCGACAACACCCCGGCATCCACCCCGGGCGCCAACGGCTTCGCGCCCAACAACGACGCCCCCGGGTTCAACCCCGGGTTCGACTCGCGTCGCGGCGCCGGCAACACCAACGACCTCCGCGGCAAGATCCTGCGCATCCACGTCGAGGACGACGGCACGTACACGATCCCCGAGGGCAACCTGTTCGCCCCCGGCACCGAGCTCACCCGCCCGGAGATCTTCGTGATGGGCGTGCGCAACCCGTTCCGCATCGAGGTCGACATCGAGACCAACTCGCTGTCTTGGGGCGACTACGGCCCCGACGCGACCAAGGCCGTCGCCGCCACCGCGGGCCGCGGCCCGATGGGCCTGGTGGAGTGGAACGCCATCAGCCTCGACGAGCCGCAGAACGCCGGCTGGCCCTACGTGCACGCCGACAACCAGGCGTACAACGACTGGGACTTCGCCACGGCGACGCCGGGCGCGTTCTTCGACCCGCAGAACCTCAAGAACGAGTCGCGCTGGAACACCGGTCTCACCGACCTGCCGCCCGCGCAGCCCGCGACCATCTGGTACGGCGACAACCCCGGTGACCAGCCGTGGGACGAGCTGGTGAACTTCGGCGCCGGCTCCGGCCAGGGCCCGATGGGCGGACCCGTCTACCACTACGACGAGTCGAACCCCTCGACCACGAAGCTCCCCCGCCACTGGGACGGCAAGGCGTTCATGGGCGAGTTCTCGCAGGACTACATCGCCGCCTTCACGCTCGACTGGGACGCCTTCGAGGTCACCGACATCGAGGACTTCCTGCCGAACGCCGCGCTGAGCACGCTCGGTCAGCCGACGCACGACAACCCCATGGACATGGAGATCGGGCCCGACGGCTCGATGTACGTGCTCGACTACGGTGACGGCTTCTTCCGAGCCAACCCGGATGCCGGGCTCTACCGCATCGACTACGTCGCCGGCAACAAGTCGCCGCAGGCGCGCTTCACCGCCACGCCCACCTCGTCGTCGCAGGCTCCCCTCACGGTGCAGTTCGACGCCGCCGCATCCACCGACCCCGACGGCGACGCCCTCACCTACGAGTGGGACTTCGACGGCAACGGCACCTTCGACGCCACCGGCGCGACCGCCTCGTACACCTACACGGAGCTCGGCAACTACACCGCCCGCCTGCGGGTCTCGGACACCGGCGGACGCTTCGGCCTGACCTCGCGCACCATCTCGGTGGGCAACCAGGCACCCGAGGTCACGGTGGAGTTCCCCGGTAACGGCGCGTTCTTCGACTGGGGCCAGGCCATCCCGTTCAAGGTGACCACCTCGGATGCCGAAGACGGCACCGCCACCGACTGCGCCCGCGTGACGTGGACCTACGGTCTCGGCCATGACGAGCACGCCCACCCCGAGGTCTCGGGCACGGGCTGCACCGGCGTCTTCCGCACCGACCCGAACTCGCCCGAGCACGGCCCCGGCGCCCTGCTCTACGGCGCGGTCGTGGTCACCTACTCGGACCGGGGCGCCAACGGCCTGCCCGCCGCCACGGGTGAGGCGACCGTTCGCCTGAACCCGAAGCTGCAGCAGGCGGAGCACGCCATCCGCCGCCAGGGTGTCGCCACCTACGCCGACACCGACGCCTCGGGCGGCAACGCCATCCGCGGCCTCGGCCAGGGCGACTTCCTCGCCTTCGACCCGGTGAACTTCGCCGGGATCGACGGGGCGATCGTCCGGGCCACCGGTGCGGGCGAGGTCCAGCTGCGCTGGGGCGCCGTCGACGCCGCACCCTTCGCCACGGCGAAGATCCCCGGCGGCAACGGGTGGAAGGACGTGCAGGTCGCGTTCGACGCCCCCGAGGGCACCGGCGCGCTCTACGTCACCTCGGGCGACGAGCTCGCCGTCGACTCGCTGACCATGGTCGGCGACGGCGTGGGCGACGTGACGCCTCCCACGGTGGCGCACACCCTGGCCCCCGCCGCCCCGACGGGTGTCGGCGGCGTGTTCAACGAGCCGGTCCGCTTCTCGGTGCAGGCCGCCGACAACGGCACGCTCGCCAGCGTCCAGTACTCGCGCGACAACGGCGCGACCTGGACCAACCTCGCCGCGAACCAGCAGTACGGCGTGACGTTCGACCAGAACGGCACGTACGACCTCCGCTACCGGGCCACCGACACCGGCGGCAACGTGTCGGAGCTGGGTGCGGTGTCGTTCACGATCGACCTCGACGCTCCCAACGAGCCGACGGTCGACACGCGGACGATGGTCACGCTCGCGTCCCCGCGCGTCACCTACGGCGCCCCCGGCGACGTGACGGTGTCGGTGCGCGGCGAGGGCGGCGCACCCACGGGTGAGGTCGTGCTGACGGTGGGCGAGAACGAGATCGCCCGCGGAACGCTGGATGCCGACGGCAACGCCGTCATCGCCCTGCCCGCCGATCTGCCGGTCGGCACGCACACCCTGCGGGCCACCTACGGCGCCGACGAGACCTTCAAGGGCTCGGCCGGCATCGGTCGCCTCACCGTGTCGCAAGCGCGCTCGACGACCACGGTCGCCGTCTCGCCCACGCCGGTGAAGCCCGCCGTGGCGGCCGTCGCCACGGTCCAGGTGGTCTCGTCGACGGGCATCGTCCCGACCGGGGATGCCACAGTCACGATCCGCCGCAACAACGCGGTCGTGGCCACCCTCACCGGAACGCTCGGCGCGGACGGCACCGTCCAGGTGACCCTGCCCAAGCTCAGCACGGTGGGTGCCTACCAGGTGCAGGCCTCCTACACCGGATCGACGGGCATCGCGAAGAGCAGCGGCAGCACCAGCCTGACCGTCCAGAAGTAACACCCCGGTGGGGGTCGCGCAGCTGCGGCCCCCACCACACCCTCGGCCGTCCCCGGCCTCGGGGCGGACCCACCTCGAAGGAGAGTCATGAGTCACCACCACGACCACGCGCACCCCACGGTGCCGGATCGGCCCATGAGCCGTCGCACGCTGCTGAAGGCCCTGGCGGCATCGTCCGTCGCCGTCGGCATCGGCGCCGCCGCCATGCCCGCCGCAGCCTCCGCGTCCACCGGCTTCGGCGCCCGCGCCGCGGCAGCCGCTCCCCCGGTCAGCGCCGGCAAGCGCCTCGTGCCGGTCAACCGCATCGGCATCCAGCTGTTCACCGTCCGCGACAAGGTCAGCTCGCTGGGCTTCCGCGCGGTGTTCGAGGAGCTCGCGAACATCGGCTACTCGGAGATCGAGTTCGCCGGGTACACCCAGGGCCAGGTCGGCGCGATCACCCCGCAGCAGATCCGTCAGCTGCTCGACGACAACGGCCTGCGCGCGACCGGGGCACACGTCAACCTGAACCCGAACAACATCGACCAGCAGCTCGAGATCGCGAACGTGCTCGGAATGCCCCACCTCGGCCAGGGCGGTCCCATCGCCGGCGGCTACGGCGGACCCATCGCCAAGGACGCCTGGATGCAGGCGATCGGCACGTGGAACCAGATGGGCGAGAAGGGACGAGCCGCAGGCATCAAGCTCTACCTCCACAACCACGCCCAGGAGTGGGGCTACACCACCGACACCCAGGAGCGCGTTTACGACCTGTACTGGCAGCACCTGAACCCCGAGACGGTGTTCTTCGAGATGGACGTCTACTGGGCGCACGTCGGGAAGCACCTGTACCCGGGCTTCGAGCCGATCGACTACATCAAGCGCGACCCGCGACGCTTCCCGATCCTGCACCTCAAGGACGGGAAGCTGAACCCGAACAGCCCCAACGGCTACGACATCGTCGAGTTCGGCGCCGGGAACATCGACTACACGGCGTTCCTGTCGCAGTTGCGCGACCGCGGCCAGCGGTTCGGCATGTTCGAGCAGGACAACGCCGCTACGGTGCCGGTCAACCCCGGCGACTCGCTGGCGAACGCCGACCGCAGCTACGACAACATCGCAGCCCTGCGCGGCTGAGCGACGAGGAAGATCAGATGAACAAGATCACCAAACTCACCACCGTCGGCCTCCTCGTCATCGGGGGCAGCGTCGTCGCCGTCCCCGCGTACGCGGCCGACCTCACCTGCACCGACGACCTCGGCAGCCAGACCGTCTCGGGCAACCTGCTGGTCCCCAGCGGCGCGGACTGCGTCCTGGGCGGCGCGACCGTCGAGGGCGACATCGTCGTGGAGGAGGGCGGATGGCTGGATGCCACCTCCGTCACCGTCACGGGAGACGTCATCGCCACCGATGCCTACGGCGTCTCGCTCGACGGAACCAGCGTCGAGGGCGACATCAGCGCCTACTCGGTCGACACCACCGTGGGCTTCCTCTACGTCAACGACCTGCTCGTCGGCGGCTCGGTCGAGGCCGGCGGTATCGACGTGGAGGTCGTCGACAGCGCGATCACCGGCTCGCTGCTCACGCAGCAGGCCAACTACGTCGACGTCGTGCGCACCTCGGTGGGAGGCGACGTGTCGGTCGACCGCTCCGGCTGGGGCGTGTCGATGACCGGTGCGGTCGTCCAGGGCGACGTCACCGTGAGCGGCAGCTCGCGCGACGTGCTGATCGGCGCCACCGCCGACGGCGGCAGCGACGCGTTCGCCAACACCATCGGCGGCGGCCTGTCGCTGACGGGCAACTCGGCCAACCTGCGCGTGGCGAACACCACCGTGTACGGCGCCGTGGCGCTCGATGCGAACACCCCCGCCGCCGTGTTCGGCGCCGGTGTCCGCGCGGGTTCGACGACGGGCGATTACACCGGCGAGGCGCCGACCGCGCCGCCGACCGGCGACCAGTCGATCGCCGTGACCGTGCCCGAGCAGGGTTCGGGTGAGCTGACGTGGGCGATCGAGGGCACGTCGCGCCTCGTCGACCTCGGGGTGGCCGAGCAGGAGCTCGACCACTTCCACGCCGAGGGCGAGATCATCCCGATCCGCATCCAGGACACCCGCGCCGGCAACCCCGGATGGTCGCTGACCGCCCAGGTGTCGGACTTCACCGCCGGTGGCGAGCAGGTGTCGAGCAAGTACCTCGGCTGGACGCCCGAAGTGCTCGAGAACGGCGGTGACGCCGTCGCCGGTGCACCCGTCCCCTCGGGCTTCGACGAGGGCGAGGGCCTGTCGGTCGCTCGCACCCTCGCGTCGGCCGACGAGGGCCACGCACGTGGCAGCTCGCTCGTGGGCGCCGACCTGGATCTCAAGCTCCCGCTCGAGACCCCCCGCGGCACCTACACCGCGACCGTGACGCTGACCGCCCTCAGCTGATCCCACCCGCCGGGGTCGTGCTCCCTCACGGAGCGCGGCCCCGGCGGACCTCCCTCGAACCGAAAGCCACGCCCATGTCCCAGGCGATCACCTCACCCGTCCGTCTCCTCCTTTCCCTTCTCACCGCTCTCGCCCTTCTGCTGGGCACGCCGATCGCCGCCTCGGCGGCCGCCGCCGCCCCTTCCGCCGACACCACGGTGACGTGGAGCGTCAAGCCCGCCGACACCGCGCAGGGCCGCGACCGCCCCAACTACGCCTACGACCTGCAGCCGGGCGGCACGGTGGGCGACGCACTCTACGTCGCGAACCGCAGCCCGCAGCCGATCACGCTCTCGGTCTACGCCGCCGACGGCTTCCTCACCGAGGACGGCTCGCTCGACATCCTCGCCGGGGGCGTGGCATCCACGGACCTCGGCAGCTGGGTGCAGGTCGAAACGCCCGAGCTCACCCTCGACAGCGGCGCGAGCGCCGAGGTCCCCTTCGTCATCACCGTGCCCGCCGACGCTCCCCCGGGCGACTACGCCGCGGGCGTGGTGGCATCCATGCGGGTCACCGCCGACAACGGCACCATCACCGAGCGACGCCTCGGCTCCCGCGTGCACCTGCGCGTGCAGGGCGACCTCGCGCCCGCGCTGACCGTGGGTGACGTCGTCGTCGACTACCACGGCACGGCCAGCCCGATCGAGTCGGGCTCGGCGACCGTCACCTACACCCTCACCAACACCGGCAACACGCGTCTCGACCCCGCCGTCGACGTCGCCCTCGGCGGCCCCTTCGGCCTCGCGGGCGTGACCGCCGCCGACGACGCCCCGGAACTGCTGCCGGGGAGCACCCTGCAGCGCACGGTCGAGGTCGCCGGAGTCGTTCCGCTCGGTCTCCTCACCGCCGAGGTGACCGCGACCTCGCAGGTCGTCTCGCGGACCCTCGCGGGCGCCGAGCCCTCGGCCCTCGATCCGCTCGTGTCGGAGGGGTCCGCGGCCACGGCCGCGATGCCGTGGACGGCGCTCGCGATCCTTCTCGTCCTCGCGCTGTTCGTCGCCTGGCGCATCGTCGCCGCCCGCCGGCGCAAGGCCGCCCACGCGCGGGAGCTCGCCGCCGCGGTGGCCGCGGCTCGGGCGGAGGGAGCGCCGGGCGTCGACGCCGAGCGCGAGACGGTTCCCGTAGGTGGTGCGACCGTCTCCGAACCGTGGGCGGACCCCTCCGGCGCCGAGGGAGATACCCCCCGCCGGCCCTGAGACCCGCTCGCGGCGTGGAGAGGGACACTCCACGCCGCGAGCGATGGACGACGCCCGTCGTGCTGCGGCACGGCGGGCGTTCCGCGTGGGTGCCGCTGCGGCACGGGGAGTCGCAGAAGGGCGCGGTGCGCACAGCCCCCTATCCGGGTCGTGCCAGCAGGGTGCCGATCTGCGAGGAACGGCACCCTGACGGTGTCCTCACTGCGCGACGTGCGGGGAACAGTCGCACGCGGACCCACCCATGGGTCGGCGAGCCCTCGCTCGGACACAACGCAGGAGATCCGTCCCGGACGCGGCGCTCACGCGCGTTCGAGTCGCTCTGCCGCGCACATCTCCTGCGTCGTGTCGCGGGACCCACCCCGGAGCGTCGACCCGCCCCGGAGCGTCGACCCACGTCGATCCGCGGGAGTTCTGCCCCACTCGACGGCCGCGAGCCGCCTGCCCCGAGCGGCGACGTGCACGCCGACGGGCCGAGCACGCCGACGGGCGGTCCGCAACGAAGGGGCGATGCGCGACGCGCCGGGCCGGCGGCATCCCGGTTCGGCGTGTCACCGCAACGACGCGGCGGGGGACGCGACAACCGGCGTGTCACCGCAACGACCCGCCGTTGTGCAGGCGGGAGCGCATCGCGCCCAGGCGCGGGGTCAGGCCCGCAGGAACGCGGCGTTCAGCGACTCCGGAGCGAGCGCGTGCTCGACGGCGAGCATGCTCGCACCGATGACCGCGGCGTTCTCGGCCGCGACGGACTGCACGATCGAGAGGTACTCGGTGGCCAGGGGCGTGGAGCGGGTGTAGACGACCTCGCGCACGCCCGCGATCAGGTGCTCGCCGACCCGCGCCATCGAGCCGCCGATGGCGATGACCGACGGGTTCATGAGGCTGACGCACGTCGTGAGCACTTCGCCGATGTCGCGACCGGCCTGGCGCACGGCCTGGATCGCGTCGATGTTGCCGCGCTTGACCAGATCGACGACGTCGGATCCGGTGTGCGCCTCGATCCCCTGCGCGCGCAGGGCGCGGGCGATGGCGGGACCGGATGCCAGAGCCTCGAGGCATCCGCGATTGCCGCACTGGCACGGGATGTCGGCGCCGCGCGCGACCTGCACGTGGCCGATGTCGCCGGCGATGCCCTGGGCGCCGCGCTGCAGGCGTCCGTCGGAGATGATGCCGGTGCCGATGCCGGTGGCGACCTTGACGAACATGAAGTGCTCGACCGCGGGCCAGGCGACGCTGCGTTCGCCCAGCGCCATGATGTTGACGTCGTTGTCGACGAGCACGGGCACCGGCATGTGGCGGTTGATCCAGCCGGGGATGTCGAAGCGATCCCAGCCGGGCATGATCGGGGGGTTCACGGGCTGCCCGGTGGAGTGCTCGACGGGTCCAGGGACGCCGATGCCCATGGCCGCGACGTCGGAGGCCGAGCGTCCCGACTCGGTGAGCAGGGCGGATGCCGTCTCGACGAGCCAGGTGAGCACCGGCTCGGGGCCGAGGGCGATGTCGATCTCGCCGGTCTTCTCCGAGAGCACCTTGCCCGTGAGATCGGCGATGGCGACCGTGCCGTGCGAGGCACCGAGGTCGACGGCGACGACGACCTTCGCGGCGGGGTTGATCGCGAACTGCGACGGAGGGCGACCGCCGGTGGACACGGCGTCGGCGACGGGGGTGATCAGACCCATCCGCATGAGCTCGTCGACGCGCACGGCGACGGTGGACCGCGCCAAGCCGGTGGACTTGGCCAGTTCCGCGCGGGTGCGCGGGACCCCGTCTCGCAGCAGCTGGAACAACTGGCTCACGCCGTTGACCGACTGCACGGAATCTGTCGTCATCCTCTTCACGCCCTCAGTACACCATTAGTTGACATGTGTTCGATCCACATGCCGAAGGCGGCTACGCACATTACGCAGCCGCCGCCGGCACAAGGTCTCGTCAGCTCCGTCCAGGAGGGCGGGCGAAGCGCTGCTGCAGCAGCACCGCGACCACGATGATGACACCTTTCGCCACCGCCTGGACCGAGGAGGAGAGATTGTTCTGGATGAACACGTTCGTGAGCGTCGCGAAGATCAGGACGCCGAACACGGTGCCGGTGATCGTGCCCCGCCCGCCCACGAGGAGCGTCCCGCCGACGACGACCGCCGCGATGACGTCGAGCTCGAGGAGCTGGCCGTTGGTGGAGCTTCCGGCGGTGGTGCGTCCGAGGAACATCACACCGGCGATACCGGAGGCCAGGCCCACGAGCACGTAGAGCCACATGACGTGACGCTTGACGTTGATCCCCGCCAGGCGCGCGGCCTCGCGGTTTCCGCCGATGGCGATGGTGCGACGACCGAACGTGGTGCGGTTCAGCAGCACCCAGCCGAGCACCGCCACGATCGCGAAGATCCAGACGAGCATGTTCACGCCGAGGATGTCGGAGTTCATGAAGGTGATGAAACTGCGGTCCTCGACGACGAGGGTACGGCGCTCGGCGAGGATCTCGGCGAGACCTCGCGCCCCCACGAGCATCGCGAGAGTGGCCATGAACGCCACGACGTTGCCGTACGCGATGACGATGCCGTTGATCAGGCCCGCGGCCGCGCCCACGGCGAGCGCGAAGATCACGAAGACGATCCAGTGCATCGAATCGGCGAGGTCCTGCACGACGGCCAGGGTGCCGACGACGGATGCGAGGCCCACGACGGATCCGACGGACAGGTCGATGCCGCCGGCGATGATGACGAGGGTCATGGCGATGGCCACGACGCCGGTGATCGAGGCCTGGCGGAGGATCACGAAGATGTTGTCGACCGTGAGGAAGGTCCCCGGAGCGGAGATGGCTCCGACGATCATCATCACCACGAGGGCGACGACGAGGCCGATGTTGCGACCGGCGGATCCGGAGAAGAACGCCCGAACGGGCGATGTCGATGACGGGGCGGCCGGCGTCGCGCCGGCCTCGGCGGGAACCGTGCGCACACGGGTCGGGGTGGTCGGCTCGCTCACGCGGCGGATCCTTTCATGACGAGGTCGAGCACGCCGTGCTCGTCGATCTGGTGGGAGGGGAGCGTGCGGAGGATCTGACCGTCGGCCACGACGAGCACGACGTCGGCGAGGCCCAGGACTTCTTCGATCTCACTGGAGACCACGACGACGGCGTTACCGGCGGCGGCGAGGTCGCGGATGAGTGCGTAGATCTCGGCGCGTGCGCCGACGTCGACGCCGCGGGTGGGCTCGTCGAGAAGCAGTACGTCGGTACCGTGGATGAGCCAGCGGGCGAGGAGGATCTTCTGCTGGTTGCCGCCGGAGAGCGTGCGTGCCGCGCGGTCGGGGTCGGCGGGGCGCAGTTCGAGGGCGTCGATCTGCTCCGCGGCGACGCGTCGCGCGGAGCGGTCGTCGAGGAAGCCACCCTTGGCGAAGCGCGACATCGACGCGAGCGTGGCGTTGACGTAGATGGGCTCGTCGAGCACGAGGCCCTGACTCTTGCGCTCCTCGGGGGACAGACCCACCCCGGCGCGGACCGCGGCGAACACGGAGCCGCGCGGAAGGGTGCGCCCCTTGACGCTGACGCTGCCGCCCGAGGAACGGCGGGCTCCGTAGACCGTCTCGAGGATCTCGGAGCGACCCGACCCGACGAGACCGGCCAGTCCCACCACTTCCCCCGCGCGGACGCTGAAGGACACGTCGGAGAAGACACCGGGAAGGGAGAGGTCCTTCACATCGAGCACCACGGGCGCGTCGGCGGCGATGGGGGCACGTTCGGGGAAGACGTTGGTGATCTCGCGACCGGTCATGAGGCGGATGAGCTCGGACGTGGGCGTCTCTGCGGCGGGGAGTCCCACCGCGGTCGTGCGTCCGTCCTTGAGCACGGTGATCCGGTCGCCGATCTCGCGGATCTCCTCGAGGCGGTGCGTGATGTAGACGACCGCGATGCCCTCGGAGGTGAGTTCCCGCACGACGGCGAAGAGGTTCTTCACCTCTTCGCTGTCGAGCACGGCCGACGGCTCGTCCATGATGATGAGCTTGATGTCGTGCGAGAGGGCACGCGCCATGCTCACGATCTGCTTGTTGGCGGCGCTGAGCGAGCCGACCTCGGTGTGCGGCGACAGGCTCGCGTGCCCCAGGCGGCGCAGCAGCTCGGTGGTCTGTCGCGCGGCGGCGGAGCGCTTCGTGAAGCCGCCCCGGGCGAGCTCGTGTCCGAGGAAGATGTTCTCGGCGATCGTGAGACCGTCGACGACGTCGAGCTCCTGGTACATCGTGGCGATGCCGAGGTCGATCGCCGCCTGCGGGTCGGCGATCTCGACGCCCTCGCCCTGCCAGGTGATCGTGCCGCCGTCGGGCCGGTGGACCCCCGCGAGCGTCTTGATGAGGGTGGACTTGCCTGCGCCGTTCTGGCCGAGTACGCAGTGCACCTCACCGGCGCGGACGTCGAGGTCGACGCCGCGCAGGGCGTGCACCCCGGCGAAGGACTTCGTGACGCCGTGGACGTGGAGTAATGACGACGCATGGTCAACTTTGATCACGGAGCGAACATAACACGCCACATCTCCGACGCGCGACACGCATAAATGCGAGGGGGGCGCGGCGACTCCCTTCCGCCTCGGCCGCACACGGCGCGGGCAAGCGGGCTGATGACGGGGCGTTCCGCGACTTTTATCAGCGGAATATCAAAAGTTGACTACCGAACCGATACTTCTGCTAGCGTGAGCGGCGTCAGAGTGGACCCTTCCTTCGGGACGACCCGCGTCCGCGACGACCCCCGCTGCATCACATTCAAGGAGGAAGTACATGCGCTCACAGATGAAGTCGCGTTCCCGTCTCGTTCTCACCGGAGTCGCCGTCCTCGCGTCGGTCGGCCTGCTCGCCGGTTGCACGGGCTCGAACAACGACGCTGAGAACGTCGTCGACCAGGGCACCAGCACCGAGGAGAACGCCGCCACCGGCGACACCGTCACGATCGGCTTCTCCGGCCCCGCCGCCGACCACGGATGGCTCGGCGCCATCAACTCGGGCGCACTCGCCGCCGCCGAGAGCTTCCCCGACGTCGACCTGCAGGTCGCCGAGGGCACCAACGACGTCAACGCGCAGATCGCCGCCGTCGAGACCTTCATCAACAACGGCGTGGATGCCATCGTGCTGCTGCCCAGTGACGGCGCCGCCCTGACCGAGGTCGCGATCAAGGCGATGGAGGCCGGCATCCCGGTCATCAACGTCGACCGCGAGTTCTCGAGCCCGTTCGCCGCCCGCTCGACCGTGCTCGGTGACAACTACGGCATGGGCGTCAGCGCCGGCACCTACATCTGCGCGCAGCTCGAGGGCAACAGCGACGCCGTCGTCGCCGAGATCGCCGGCATCGACTCGCTGCCGCTGACCCAGGACCGCTCGGCCGGCTTCGCCGACGCCCTGTCGGACTGCGGTCTCGAGGTCGGCCCGCGCGTCGCCGCCGACTTCACCGTGCAGGGAGGGGAGTCGTCCACCTCGCAGCTGCTCTCGGCCAACCCGAAGATCGACGCCATCTGGAACCACGACGACGACCAGGGCATCGGCGTGCTGGCCGCCATCACGGCGTCGGGTCGCGACGAGTTCTTCATGGTCGGCGGCGCCGGTAGCCGCAACGCCATGGAGGCCATCGAGGCCGGCGACACCCCGCTGCAGGCGACGGTCATCTACCCCTCGACGCAGGCCGCCGACGGCATCGCGCTCGCGCGCCTCATCGCCCAGGGCAAGACCGCGGGCGACCTCATCACCCCGAGCGTGCCCAACCGCATCGTGCTGGACGCACCGGTCGTGACGAAGGACAACGTGGCGTCCTTCATCGATCTGTCGTTCGAGTCCTGATCTGGTCCGGGGCGTCCGCGCTCGCCGCGGGCGCCCCGTCCTCGTTCCCCCCACAGAAAGACCTCATCGTGACCCAGCACCTTCGCATCGCCATGATCGGCGCGGGCTTCATGGGCGCCGCGCACTCCCAGGGATGGCGCGTCGCTCCCCGCTTCTTCGATCTCCCCCTCGCCCCCGAGATGAGCGTCCTCGTCGGGCGCGATGCCGCTCGCACCCGGGCCGCCGCCGAGACCTGGGGGTGGACCGAGAGCTCGACCGACTGGCGCGAGGTGCTCGAGCGCGACGACATCGACGTCGTCGACATCGTCACCCCCGGCGACACGCACGCCGAGATCGCCATCGCCGCCCTCGAGGCCGGCAAGCACGTGCTGTGCGAGAAGCCCCTCGCCAACACCGTCGACGAGGCCCGACGGATGGCGGATGCCGCGGCGACCGCCGCCGAGAACGGCATCCGGTCGATGGTGGGGTTCACCTACCGTCGCCTTCCCGCCACGACCTTCGCGCGCGACCTCATCGCCGCCGGTCGCCTGGGCGAGATCCGTCAGGTGCGCGCCGAATACCTGCAGGACTGGCTGAGCGACGCCGAAGCGCCGCTGACGTGGCGCCTGCAGAAGGACCGCGCCGGCTCCGGCGCCCTCGGGGACATCGGCGCGCACGCCGTCGACATCACCGAGTTCATGACCGGCCAGCGACTCATCCGCGTCGCCGGCGTCCTCGAGACGATCGTCGCCGAGCGTCCGGTGCTGGCGGCGTCCTCGGGGCTGTCGGGTTCGGCCGGCGCCGAGCGCGGCGCCGTGACCGTCGACGACCTCGCCCTGTTCACCGGGCGCCTCGAATCCGGTGCCCTCGCGTCGTTCGAGGCCTCCCGCTTCCGCCTCGGCCGCAAGAACGGTCTGCGCGTCGAGATCGCCGGCTCCCTCGGCGCGCTCTCGTTCGACCTCGAGAGCCCCAACGAACTGCACTACTACGACGCCACCCTCCCCGACACCGAGCAGGGCTTCCGCCGCATCCTGGTGACCGAGCCCGGCCACCCCTACGCCGGCTCCTGGTGGCCCACGGGTCACATGCTCGGCTACGAGCACGGCTTCTCGCACCAGGCGAAGGACTTCGTCGAAGCGGTCGCTGCGGGCGCCGACCCCCGCCCCTCGTTCGCCGACGGCCTGCACGTGCAGGAGGTTCTGGATGCCGTGGTGCGCAGCTCCGACGCGGACGGCGTGTGGACGGGCGTCGAGGCGGCGACGGCTGTCGCTTCCGCCGACCGCGTGCTCGCGGCATCCTGAATCGCATCCCCCCGACTCCCCCCGATGAGAGGACTTCCGCGATGACGCGACCGATCACGCTGTTCACCGGCCAGTGGGCCGACCTGCCCTTCGACGAGGTCGCGCGCCTCGCCGGCGAGTGGGGCTACGACGGCCTCGAGATCGCCTGCTGGGGCGACCACCTCGACCCGTGGCGCTGGGAGGACGACGCCTACGTGCAGGGCAAGCTCGACGTGCTCGCGCGCAACGGCCTGAAGGTGTGGACGATCTCGAACCACCTCAAGGGCCAGGTCGTCTGCGACGACCCGATCGACCAGCGTCACCGCGACATCGTGTCCGACCGGGTGTGGGGCGACGGCGACCCGGAGGGCGTGCGTCAGCGCGCCGCCGAGGAGCTGAAGAACACGGCGCGCCTGGCATCCAAGCTGGGGGTGAAGACCGTGACCGGCTTCACCGGATCGAGCATCTGGAAGTACGTCGCGATGTTCCCGCCCGCCACCGAACAGATGGTGGATGCCGGATACCAGGACTTCGCGGACCGCTGGAACCCGATCCTCGACGTCTTCGACGAGGTCGGGGTGCGCTTCGCCCACGAGGTGCACCCCTCGGAGATCGCCTACGACTACTGGACGACGAAGCGGGCGCTCGAAGCGATCGGCCACCGCGACGCGTTCGGGCTGAACTGGGACCCCTCGCACATGGTGTGGCAGGACATCGATCCGGTCGCGTTCCTGTGGGACTTCCAGGACAAGATCTTCCACGTGCACTGCAAGGACACGAAGAAGCGCCTCGGCAACGGCCGCAACGGCCGACTGTCGTCGCACCTGCCGTGGGCCGACCCGCGCCGCGGCTGGGACTTCATCTCCACCGGCCACGGCGACGTGCCGTGGGAGGACGCGTTCCGCATGCTGAACGCCATCGGCTACGACGGCCCCCTGTCGGTCGAGTGGGAGGACGCGGGAATGGACCGTCTGATCGGGGCGCCCGAGGCGCTCGGATTCGTGAGGAAGCTGTCGACGTTCGAGCCTTCGGGTGCGGCGTTCGACGCGGCGTTCAGCCAGCGCTGAACGGGGGGCTGCGGAAGCGAGCCACGGAAGGGCCGGGTGTGTAGGGCGCCCGGCCCTTCCGTCTGCCCGGTGGCGCGTCGCGGCGGTCGCTGAGCCGGTCGTAGCAACCGGAACCGTCGCGCTCCGCCCCGGGCGCGGGCCCGAGCGGACACAACGCAGGAGATTCGGCGCCGTGACCCCGTCCTGGCCGCTCGGTGAGCCTAGGTGAGCCGGGAACTCCTGCGTTGTGTCCGAAGCGACGTCGATGGAGCGCTGCGGCAAAGCCCCGGGACGTGCATGGACCACCGGGACCGCTCTCGGCGGACGCGCGGACACAATGCAGGAGATCCGGTCGTGCGACCACGGCCCGGCTGCTCGGCGAGCGGATGTCCGACAGAAACTCCTGCGTTGTGCCCGGCGGCGCGCCTCAGACGCCGAGCCCCCGCAGCACCAGGTCGCGGACCGCAGCGGCGGGTACCGCCTCCACGTCGGGGAGCAGCCCGGGGTCGCTGGTCAGGACCACCGGTGCATCCTGGCGCGAGGAGGGCAGGCGGCCGTGGGTGCCGCGCACGCACGTGGGATCGAGCGGAACGGTGCTCATGGCGTAGCGCAGGCCCAGCTTCTTCTTCACCAGGTTCGCCCCGGCCTTCGCCTTGGCGAGGCGGTCTGCGGGGTCGAAGAACAGCTCGGCGGGGTCGTACCCGGGCTTGCGGTGGATGTCGACGCCGCGTGCGTACTCGGGCGCGCGGTCGTCGTCGAGCCAGAAGTAGTAGGTGAACCAGGCTCCGGGCTCCGCCACGACGACCAGCTCGCCGGAGCGCTCGTGATCCAGGCCGTAGCGCGCCTGGGCCTCGCGGTCGAGCACCTCGTCGACGCCCTCGAGTCCGCGCAGCAGCGCCGCGACGCGCGGGAGGTCCGCGGCATCCGGGACGTAGACGTGCGCCACCTGGTGGTCGGCGACGGCGAAGGCGCGCGAGGTCCAGGGGTCGAGCTGCTCGCGGCCGTCCTGCACGTAGACCTCGAGCAGTCCCTCGCGGCGCAGAGCCCGGTTGACGTCGACCGGGCGCTGCGCCTGCTCGATGCCGTACTCCGACACCGCGACGACGGTGTAGCCGCGGTCGAGGGCGTCGCCGAGCAGCCGCGCGATGGTGTCGTCGAGCTCGCGGGCGGCGCGTTCGGCCTCGGCGCCGTTCGGTCCGAAGCGCTGCAGGTCGTAGTCGAGGTGCGGCAGGTACGCCATCGCGAGGTCGGGGGCGGGCCCCCACCTCTCGGTGATCATGCCGCGCGTCGCCTCGGCGAGCCAGGCGCTGCTGCGGATGGTCGCGGTCGGACCCCAGTACTGGAAGAGCGGGAACTCCCCCAGCGCACCGACGAGCCGGTCGTGCAGGGCGGCCGGGCGCACGTACGCGTCGGGGCTCTTGCGTCCGTCGGCGTGGTAGATCGGCCGCGGGGTGACCGTGACGTCGGTCGTCGCGCCCATCGCGAACCACCAGCCGAGATTGGCGGTGCGCAGCTCGGGGCGCGAACGGCGGGCGGTCTCCCACACCTTCTCCCCCGCGACGAGCGTGTTGTGCTGGCGCCACAGCAGCGGATCGCCGAGGCCGCGGAAGTACCACCCGTTGCCGACGATGCCGTGATCGCGCGGCGCGAGGCCGGTGAGCATCGTCGACTGCACGCTGCACGTGACGGCCGGGAGGATCGTGTCGAGCCCGACCTGACCGCCCGAGCGGCCGAGGGCGCTGAGCCGCGGCATCGCGGCGAGCGCGCGGGGGGTGAGCCCCACGATGTCGAGGAGAAGGACCTTGCTCATGCGCGGCTCCTGCCGTCGATTCCGGATGCCGTCGCGGCGAAGTCCTCGCGAGCCGATTGCCCGCCGGATGCCGTGGCTCCGACCATGGCGACCGCGCTCGGCGAGGGCGTGGCGATCCCGGATGCCACGGCACCGGCCGGCGCGGCATCCGGGTCCGCACCGGTCACCGCGTGCGGGACGTGCGCGCGCACCCAACGCAGCTCCGCGGCGATGCCGTCGACGAGCGTCGCGGGCTGCAGGGAGGCGGGCAGCACCGACCAGGTGTACGTCTCGACGTCGAGGTGCGCGTCGTCGCCACCCGGCGCGGCCAGGACGGCGTCGACGGCGGCGAGGAGCACCTCGGTCGTGGCGCGCAAGGGCGCCTCCGGCCGGGCGTGCAGAGGAATGTGCACATGCACGCGCCACGGCTGATCCGTCGGCCACGGTTCGCGGGCGGCGAGCACCTCGGGCAGGTCGTCGGCGGCGTGCGTGCCGCGTGCGGAACGCACCTGGTGCACGTAGCGCTCCTCGGCGAACGGCTGGAGCGCCGCGACCGAACGCGGGTCGGAGGGGTCGGGGACCTCGAGTGCCACCGACGCCTGCACCTTAACAATGCGCACGCCCGCGGCGGTCGCCGCGGCGACGACGGCGGCCGGGTCCGCGAACGACACGGCGAGGTGACAGGTGTCCAGGCACAGCCCGAGCAGGCCGTCGGCGACGAGGTCCGGGCGGGCGCCGAGCCAGGCCACGACGTCGGCGACGTCGTCGAGGATGCACCCGGGCTCGGGCTCGATCCCCACGCGCACCGTGCGACCGGTCTCGCGCTCGATGGCGGCGAGACCCGCGACCAGGCGGGTCAGCGCCTCTTCGGCGGCGGCGTCGGCGGTGGCATCCCATCCCTCCCGCCAGCCGAGCGGAAGCGTCGAGATGCTGCCCGCGGCACCGGGCGGCAGCAGCGCCGCCAGCGCACGCGCGCAGTCCAGGGTGTAGTCGAGGCGCTCGGGCGTGGTCCAGTCGGGCCGGTAGACCGCGAGCTTGACGACATCGTCGTGGAACCCGCGGTAGGGGAAGGCGTTCACCGTGCGCAACTCCAGACCGTTGCGCTCGAGGGCGTCGGCGAGCAGGCCCCGAGCGGAGGCGTCGTGGGCCAGGACGGATGCCGCGCCCGCCGGCATCCACAGGCCGACGCCGAGCCGGTCGAGGCCGGCCGCGCGGCGCACCGGGCCCGCGTGCTCGTCGAGCTGACGGACGATTCCGGCGAGGTCCTCGGCGGGATGGACGTTGGTGCAATAGGAGAGGTGCATCAGGCTCCCCGCCGCGAGGCCGTGCCGCGCAGCACCGAGTTGCCCTCGAACAGGTCGGGGCCCTGGCTGGCCGGCGCGAAGCCCTCGATCGGGTCGGTGACGACGCGGCCGCTCTGCGCGTAGAAGTCGCGGGGGTTGCGCCACAGGATGCGGTCGACGTCGTCGTCGCTGAATCCCGCGTCGAGCATGGCCAGCCCCGTCTTCGCCGTCTTGAGCGGATCGGAGCGTCCCCAGTCGGCGGCGGAGTTGACGATCACGCGGTCGAGGCCGATTCGCTGCATGATCGCGACCACGCGCTGCTCGTCCATCTTGGTGTCGGGGTAGATCGAGAAACCCATCCACGCGCCGCTGTCGGCGACGGCGTCGACGCAGGTCTCGTTGAGGTGGTCGACGAGCACGTGCCCCATCGGGATACCGGACTCCGCGACGACCTCGAGGGTGCGCTGCGTGCCGACGGCCTTGTCGCGGTGCGGGGTGTGCACGAGGACGGGGAGGTCGAACTCGATCCCGAGCGCGAGGTGCTGGCCGAGGATCTCGTCCTCCTCGGGCGTCATCGAGTCGTAGCCCGTCTCGCCCACCGCGACGACGCCGTCCTTGGCGAGGTAGTGGGGCAGCTCCGACATCACCTCGCGGCAGCGCGGGTCGTTCGCCTCTTTGGGGTTGAGGGCGATGGTGCAGTGATGACGGATGCCGAACTGGGCCGCCCGGAACCTCTCCCATCCGATCAGCGTGTCGAAGTAGTCCAGGAACGACCCGACGCTCGTGCGCGGCTGCCCGAGCCAGAACGCCGGCTCCACCAGGGCGCGCACGCCGGCGTCATACATGGCCTCGTAGTCGTCGGTGGTGCGCGCCGTCATGTGGATGTGGGGGTCGAAGATGCGCATATCAGGCCCTTTCGCGAGCGAGCAGGAGGGTGAGGTCATCGGGTACCGCGCGACCGGCGGCGCGGCGCTCCTCGGCGAAGCGAGCGGCCATCGCGGCGAGCTCGTCGTCGGCGCGGGCGTCCAGTTCTGCGACCACGGACAGGGGGATGCCGAGGAAGACGCACTTCAGCACGCCGTGACGCCACGCGTGGTCGTCGAGATGGGTCGCGGCGAAAGACCCGAGGGCCGCGGCGACGAGGCGCGTGTCGTTGGCGCGGAGGGCGTCGACGACCAGGTCGACGCCGGCGTCGCGCCACACCGGAGCGGGAGCGGCGATCGCGTCGAGCCCGCGCAGCACCCCGCGGCGCTCGGCGTCGTCACCGCGCCGGTAGAGGGCGGCGGCGACGGCGGGGTCGGCACCGCTGTCGGCCAGGGCGGCGACGATCGCGGCCCGCGCGGCGTCGTCGGCGGTCGGCGCGAAGGGGTCCGCGGAGAGGGGTTCGCGCCCCACCTCGCGGCCGGCGGAGGCGAACAGACGCGCGGCGCGGGTGGCATCCGCTCGCACGTCCTCGGCGGCGCGGGCCGTCCAGGGGTGCATGACCCGCCGGTCGGAGGTGGGAGGAGCGGAGGGCGTGGGAAGAGCGGAGTGCAGGGAGGACTCGCGGGGTCCTCCCCCGGGCCCCGACCCTCCCGTCGTCACGGGCGTCGCATCACGAGAGGACATCCCGGGAGCGGAGGATGCCACGGCCCCGCGCGGTCCTCCCGCCACCGAGTCCCCTCCTGCTGACGGGGCAGCGGTCGCATCCGCCGCCGCGACGAGCGCCGCCATGCTCGATCGCGCGAGCGCCGGCGCCGCGTGCGCGTGCCGGGGCAGTTCCACGGCGACGACGCCGCGGTAGTCGATCTCGCGGAGGGCGGCGAGGGCGGCATCCAGGTCGAGGACCCCCTCGCCGAAGGGGAGGTGTTCGTGCGCGTGCGGGAGCATGTCGTCGGCCTGCACGTTGCGGAGCAGTGCGCCCGCGGCGCGCAGCGCTCCGACCACTCCGTCGGGTTCGACGACGACGCAGTGCCCCAGGTCGACGGTGATGCCGAGGATCGCAGGATGCCCGATGCGGGCGCGTACGGCCAGGGCGTCGGCGACGGTCTCGACCACCATGCCGGGTTCGGGCTCGAGGGCGAGAGGCACGCCCGCCTCCGCGGCGAAACCGCAGAGCTCGAGCAGGCGTTCGTCGAGCAGAACGCGTGCGGCGTCGATCGAGACGTCGTCGGGAAGGACGCCGCTCCACAGCGACACGCACTCCGCCTCGAGGATCGCGGCGATCTCGATCGCGCGGCGGAGGAACACCATCCGCGGCTCGGCGTTGCGGTCGACGAGGGTCGGACGGTGCTTGCGCACGGGGTCGAGCAGGTAGCGGGTGCCGGTCTCGACGACGACCCGCATGCCCCGACGGCGGAGGTCCGCAGCCTGCGCCTCGGCCCGGGCTCGCCAGTCGGAGGCGAACGGGTCGAGGTGAGGGTGGCCGAGCGTGAGGGCGACGGCGGTGTACCCCTCACCCTGCATCACGTCGAGCGCCGCGGGCAGCGGGTGATCGGTGAAGCCGTTGGTGCCGTATCCCCAGCTCCAGGGCACGTCGTTCATGTGATGTCTCCTCGCGAGCGGCGGCGCCCGAGAGCGAAGCCGACGGCCTCGACGCCCAGCAGCGCGAGGGTGGCGGTCGTCGAACCGGCGCGGGCGGCCAGGGCGGCCTGCAACGGCACGACGGCGCGGATGCCCGCCCGGGTGGCTGTCCGCGCGTGCGCCGCGTCGGGGTCTCGGGCGACGGCGAGGTGCCCCGGCAGCACGGCGGCGAGGTAGCGGGCGCCGCCGAGGGCTGCGGCCGCCCGGTCGCCCGGGCCCGCGAGACCGGATGCCGCGACGGCGACGCCCGCGGCCACCGCGGCGCGTCCGGTGGCCCGGGTCGACCCGTCGACCTCGCCGCGCGAGACGGCGGTGACGGCGACGGTGTGGGCGGCGACGGCACCGGCCGGAAGGAGCGCTCGGCGCCACCCCGGTCCCGCTGCGCCCATCATCACGTCGAGCCCGCGGCAGGCGGCCATCACCACCGGACCCGCGGCCGTGGGCTTGAAGACGACGTCGTAGGCCCACAGCGCGCCCGCGAGCGCGAGCGACACCGCACCCGCGCGACGCCCGGCGACGAACGCGGAACCGATGCCGACCAGCGTGAGCCCGACGCCGACGGCGAGAGCGCGCGACCGCGAGATGCGCCCCGACGGGATGGGGCGCTCCGGTCGCTCGACGGCGTCGAGGTCGGCATCCGCCCAGTCGTTCAGGGCCATGCCGGCGCTGTACAGGCACACCGACGACACCGCCAGGACACTCGCGCGCACCACTCCGTCGCCGCTCGGACCGCGCGCGCTGAGGGCGCCGACGAGCGCGTCGCCCAGGACGGTCAGCGACGCGGGGGCGCGGACGAGGTCGAGGTAGTCCCGCGCCCCTGTCACGGTGCGGCGACCCGCGCCGCAGCCACCGCGGCCGCCGTCTCGTGCACCCACGCGACGTACTGCGCCGTCTGGTCGCCGAAGCCGTGCACGTCGCTGCCCCAGGGGTCTTTGAAGAAGCAGCCGAGGGCGGGGACGACGCCGGCGTGACCGGCGCGGGTGGCCAGCGACAGCGATCGCACGAGGTCGATCACCAGGGGCGCGGCGAGCGCGGAGTCGTACGCGCTCCACGTCGTCTGCAGGGTGACGCGGCTGCCGAGGAATCCGGTCGCGCTCACGTGGTCCCACGCGGTCTTGACGTCGCCGAGGTCGGGGACGTTGTCGATGTGCAAGGGGGTGACGACGTCGTCGCCGACGAGGGCGTGCAGTCCGCGGTTCTTCGACACGAGCTTCGAGCGCACGGCCTCCGGGTCGGCCAGGGTGGCGCCGTCGCCGCCGCCGAGCAGGTTCGTCCCCGCCCAGGACTGCACGCGGAACCCGCGGGCGGTGAACATCGGCGCGAGCACCGTGCGCAGCAGCGTCTCGCCCGTCTTGCCGTCTTGCCCTGCGTACGCGATGCCCGCGCGCTCGGCGCGGGCGCGCAGGACGGGGAGATTCAGGGATGCCGAGGGGGTGAACGCGGCGTACGCGGCACCCGCCGCGATGGCGGCGAGGGCGGCGCGGGAGCTCGGCGGGAGCACGCGCACGCCCGGGGTGGTGAGGGCGGTTTGCAGCACTCCGTCGTCGTCGAAACCGGGGTGGTACGGCGGGAGCGGCTCGGTCGAGGAGACGTCGATCACGACGACCTCCCGCAGACCGTGACGGTCGCGGAAGTCGACGATGTCGGCGGCGAGAAGGTCGATCTCCTCCTGCTGCGTGGTGGTGAGCGCGGGCACCGCGCGGAGGTTCTCCTCGGTGGCGCGGAGCCGCTCGCGCACAGCCTCGACGAGGGCCGCGGGGAACATGCCGCCGGCCGCGAGGTGCTCGGCACGCTCTTCGAGCGGGGTCGTGGAGATGTCGTGACCGCCGACGACGATGTCGGCGATCTCCGGGAACTCTTCGACGCGAACGGCGTCGGTTTCCGTGGTGAGGCCGACCGGCGCAGCTGCTCCGACGGCGAGGGCGTGGATGCCGATCGTCGCCGTCGTGGCGAGCGATCCTCGTGCGCCGATGAACCAGGCGCCGACGCCGGCGGTGGGGGTGGTGTCCGAAGTGTTCACGCGGGATCCGTTCTTCGTTGAGGGACGTGACGATCCGGGCGCGCGCGATCGACCGGTCGGAGGACCGGAAGAGGGACGCGCCTCAGGGGGGATGGCGGGCGGTTCGGGTGTGCGGGGCGGGACTCGTCTTCGAGGCGTCCCGGCCCTCCCGACAGTACCGAGACTTTTGCGGGATAGCAACCAAAAGGTGCAGCCATTAGGCGCAATAATTGCGCGATGGCCGGGCGTGTACGTGACGGCCGCCGCGGAGGCGCCCCCTAGCGGACATGACCGCTTCCGACTCTCCCCCGGACGCCCTCACCCCCGCAGGCTGGAGACGTCGGTCCGATGCGTCACCGCTTCGGTCGATGCCGCCGATGGGGGGAGAGGGGCCGGGCGCCGAGGGGATCTCGTCCCCTCTCAGACGGCCCCGTCCCCGCGCTGCTCAGCGCGAAGACGGCGCGGCACGGGGCGGCACGCGCGCGTCGAGCCAGGCGAGCAGGTCGGCGCGCACCTGGGCCTGCTGCACCTCGGCGAAGATCTCGTGGCGAGCGCCCGGGTAGACCTTCGTCGTCACGTCGGTCAGACCGGCACGATCACGGTAGGCGTCCGCCAGCTTGTGCACGCTGCGGGGGCCGCCGACGGTGTCGTCGCGCCCGACCATGAGGAGGATCGGCACGTCCCGGCCGAGATCCCGCCGCGGACGACCGAACAGCTTCGCCGCCTCGATCGGCCCGAACAGGCGCAGCAGGGGCACCGACGTGGTCAGCGGGTCGTCGACGAAGTCGCGACCGACCTGCTCGTCACTCGACAGCCACTGCATCCCCGACCCGCGCAGGTGCTTCCACGGGCCGTTCAGGTCTCCGGCGTTCAGGGAGCCCGGCCAGCGCAGGGCCGACCCGCTCAGCACGACGGCGTCGAAGGCGTCCGGATGCCGATCCAGCAGCATCTGCGCCAGGAATGACCCCCACGAGTGCCCGAGGAGCACGAGGGGCAGGCCGGGGTGCTCTTCGCCGATGCGCTGCGTCAGGGTCCAGATCGCGTCGCGCGCGGCATCCATCCCACCGGGGCCGAGGCGACCGAGCTTGCCGTGGTCGCCGCCCCACTGCCGGAGGCCGGTGCGTCCGTGGCCGCGGTGGTCGTCCGCGTAGACGGTGTACCCCGCGGCGACGAGGGCCTCGATCAGGGCGGCGTACCGACCCGCGTGCTCCCCCACGCCGTGCAGGAGCTGCACCACCGCGCGCGGCTCGGCCGCCTCGTGGACGTAATAGACGATCGGGATGCCGTAGGCGTCGACGAACTCGGGCATGGGCCGAGTGTACGACGGCGATGCGCCGGCGACCCCGGGGCGCCGTGCGACGGAGGGGGGCTGAACCCGTCGAAGCCCCCGGGACTCGCAGAACGCAGGGGGCTGAGCCCGTCGAAGCCCCCGGGACTCGCAGAACGCAGGGGGCTGAGCCCGTCGAAGCCCCCGGACCCTCCGCGGGACGGTCGGGAGCGTGGCATCCATTCCCTTAGCAGGACTAATGAGTTAGGCTAACGATCAGGAATATGAATGACAGCGTCGACGAATCCCCCCTCACCGACAACATTCCTGACCACAGCGCCGCAGCTTCCGAGCTGCGCATGGCGACGTTCCGACTGGCTCGCCGCCTCCGGGCGCAACGAGCCGTCGACACCATGAGCGACGGGCAGTTCGCCGTCCTCGCCGCGCTGACGGTGCACGGCGCGCACACGCTCGGCCAACTGGCCGATCGTGAGCGCGTCACCGCGCCGTCGATGAATCGCACCGTCTCCCTGCTCGAGGAAGCCGGCTACATCACACGCATCCCGGATGCCGTCGATCGCCGTCGGGTGAGCATCGACCTCACCGACTACGGCCGCACGATCGTCGACGAGACGGTGCGGCGGCGCGACGCCTTCCTCGAGGAGTCGCTCGCCGAGCTGACCGCCGACGAGAGGGAGACGCTGGCCCGCGCGGCCCTGATCATGAGGAAGGTGGCCGACAGGTGAGCACATCGATGTTCCGGTCGCTGTCGATCTTCAACTACCGCGTCTGGTTCATCGGAGCACTCGTCTCCAACATCGGCGCCTGGATGCAGGCCACCGCCCAGAACTGGGTGGTGCTCACCCAGCTCACCGACAACGACGCCGCCGCGATGGGCGTCACGATGGCCCTTCAGTTCGCCCCGCCCCTCCTGCTGGTCGGTGTCACCGGGTGGGTGGCCGATCGCTTCGACCGCCGCAAGCTCATCATGTGCACGCAGGGCGCCCTCCTCGTGCTCGCGGTGAGTCTCGGCGCCCTGCTGCTCGCCGGAGCGATGACCCTCCCCCTCATGTACGGCTTCGCGCTGGCCCTCGGTGTGGTGACGGCGTTCGACAACCCCGCACGACAGGCGTTCGTGTCCGACCTCGTCTCGCAGGAAAACGCCTCCAACGCCGTGGCCTTGAACGCCGCGTCGTTCAACACCGCCCGCCTGATCGGCCCGGCCGTCGCGGGTGTGATGATCGTGCTCGTCGGTACCGGGTGGGTGTTCCTCGTCAACGCCGTGACGTTCCTGGCGATGCTGGGTGCGCTGCTCGTCATGCGCCCGCACGAACTCGTCGCCCGCGCCAAGCGGAACGGACCCGCTCGCCTCGCCGACGGTTTCCGCTACGTCGCGCGCCGACCCGACCTGGTGGTCATCTTCGTCATGGTGTTCCTCTTGGGCGCCTTCGGCATGAACTTCCCGATCTTCGCCTCGACGATGGCCCTCGAATTCGGTCGAGGCGCCGACGGCTTCGGCCTGCTCAGTTCGTTCGTCGCCATCGGCTCGCTCGCGGGAGCGCTTCTCGCCGCCCGCCGCGAACGGGCGCGGATGCGCGTCGTGGTCATCGGCACCGGCGGCTTCGCCGTGGCATCCGCCCTCTCGGTGCTCGCCCCCAGCTACGCGACGTATGCCGCCACGCTGGTGCTCACCGGCTTCTGCGTCGTGACGACGCTCACCACCGCCAACGGGTATGTGCAGACCACCACCGATCCGTCACTGCGCGGCCGGGTGATCGCCCTCTACATGGCGATCCTGCTCGGCGGCACCCCCGTCGGCGCTCCGATCGTCGGCGCCGTGGCCACGGCGTTCGGACCGCGCACGGCGATCGGGCTCGCCGCCGCCGTCGCTCTGCTCGCCTGCGGGATCGGCGTTGCGTGGACGCTGGCGTCGGGACGCGTGCACCGCCACGAGACGAAGCGCTTCCGCCTCACCGTGGACGAGACGCGGCCGGTGGAGATCATCCCCGCCGAACCCGAGGATTTCAGCGACGAGATCGCCGGCACGACGCCGATCCCGATGCCGCCGGGCGAGCACGTCTCGCGCCCCGCGCACCGCCCCCGCCACGGCACCTGATCGACCCCCGGCCATCCGGCGCCCGTCCGCCTCCGGCGAGGTCCCGCTCGAAGATTCGGGGCGCATCCCGCCCGTTGGGGCGAGGATCTCGCGCGCCGACAGCACCCCGAACCACCGCCCGCCACGCCTGAAGCACCGATCGCGACCCGATCCGAGGTTGCGCACCGGAACCCCCGCCCCGCGCACCCCCTCCCGGACAGCCTTATAGCTAGATAAGCTAGCGATATGACCGGGAACCAGGCATCCCGCCGGTGGGCGGGACTCGTTTTCATCAGCATCGCCGTCTCGCTGATCATCGTCGACTCGACGATCGTCAACGTGGCCGTCCCCTCGATCGTCGAGGAGCTGAAGATCTCCTCGACCGAGGTTCAGTGGGTCCAAGAGGCCTACACCCTCGTCTTCGCGTCGTTCCTTCTCGTGTTCGGCAGTCTCGCCGACCGATTCGGTCGCCGACGGCTGATGCTGCTGGGCGTCGTCATCTTCGCCGGAGCCTCCGTCGCCGCGGCCCTCGCCCCCACGGGTGGTCTGCTGATCCTCTCGCGCCTCGTGCAGGGCGTGGGCGGGGCGATGATCCTTCCGACGACCCTGTCGATCATCAACGCCACCTTCCGCGGACGCGAGCGCGGCATCGCCTTCGCCGTCTGGGGTTCGACCATCGGCGGTATGGCGGCCGTCGGCCCCCTGCTCGGCGGCTGGCTGACCACGGCGTTCTCGTGGCGGTGGGCGTTCGGCATCAACATCCCGCTCGGCGTGATCATCGTGATCGGCGTCCTGCTCACCGTCGCCGAGTCG
The DNA here is from genome assembly GCF_052045385.1 of Microbacterium sp. 22296. NCBI lineage: Bacteria > Bacillati > Actinomycetota > Actinomycetes > Micrococcales > Microbacteriaceae > Microbacterium > Microbacterium sp. 22296. Next base: position 42,926 of record NZ_JBQEOS010000004.1, read on the forward strand.
CGCAGCGACCGGGTCGCGCGGATCGACGGCGTCGGCGCCCTGCTGTCCGTGCTCACGATGGCCCCGCTCGTCTTCGGCCTCATCGAGGGACGCACGTACGGATGGTGGACCGTCGCCACCGCCCCGACCATCGGCGACTGGACCTGGCCGTTCTCGCTGTCTCCCGTGCCCCTCGCGTTCGCGGTCGCCGCGGTCGCCCTGATCGCCTTCATCGCGTGGGGACTGCGTCGCCAACGCCAGGGCCGCTCGACGCTGCTCGCCTTCGACCTGTTCCGCATCACGTCGTTCCGCAACGGCAACATCGCCGCCGCCGTCGTGTCGCTGGGCGAGTTCGGCATCATCCTCGCGCTGCCGCTGTGGCTGCAGTTCGTCGTCGGCTTCGACGCCCTGCAGACGGGCCTGTTGCTGCTGTCGATGGCGATCGGCTCGTTCGTGGCCAGCGGCATCGCGGGGGCGCTGAGCGGGAAAGTCGCGCCGGTATGGATCGTGCGCGGGGGCCTCTTGGCCGAGATCATCGGCGTGGGCGGCGTCGCGTTCACCATCGGTCCGGATGCCACGTGGGGACCGCTCATCCCCTTCCTCTTCGTGTACGGCGTCGGCGTGGGCCTCGCGACAGCGCAGCTCACGGGCGTCGTCCTGGCCGACGTCCCGCCGTCGGCGAGCGGCCAGGCCTCGGGCACGCAGTCGACGTCGCGCCAGCTGGGTGCTGCCCTCGGCGTCGCGATCCTCGGCACCGTGCTCTTCTCGACGACCGCGGGGGTGTTGGCATCCACTCTCGACGGTCGCGGCATCCCCGCGGCCGAGCGCGATCAGGTGGTCTCGCAGGTCGTCGACAGCGCCGGGGCGGCCATCGCCGGCCTCGCCGCGTCGCCCGAGACGCAGGATCTGGCGATCAACGCCCGCGCGGCCTTCAGCGACGGCACGCGCGCCGCGGCCTTCACCGCTGCGGCCTTCCTGACCCTCGGTCTCGCCTCGACCCTGACGCTCGGCGCGGGCGCCTCGCGGCGCGAGACCGATGAAGCACGAACCGGTGAGGCGGTCTGAGTGCCGCGCGCGCACCCTCCGCGATGTGCACGAGCTCAGCCCGGAACGCCCGAAACGGGCTGAAGTCACGCGAATCGCTGAGGTTATGAACTCCGGCGGGCTGTCACACCCGCGCGTCGGCCGCCTGGTCGGCCACCGGCACGAGGCGGGTGAGCTGCGTGACGTGCCGCGGTTCGAGCTCGTCGAGCGACGAGACTCCGAGGAGGGTCATCGTGCGTTCGATCTCGCTGCGCAGGATCGCGATGGTGCGGTCGACGCCCCGACGCCCACCGGCCATGAGGCCGTAGAGGTAGGCGCGGCCGATGAGGGTGAACTTCGCCCCCAGGGCGATGGATGCCACGATGTCGGCGCCGTTCATGATCCCGGTGTCGACCATGACCGTGGCGTCCTTCCCCACCTCGCGCACGACCTTCGGCAGCAGGTGGAAGGGGATGGGCGCGCGGTCGAGCTGGCGGCCGCCGTGGTTGGACAGCACGATGCCGTCGACGCCGAGGTCCACCAGACGCGCGGCGTCGGCGACGTTCTGCACGCCCTTGACGACGATGTTGCCCGGCCACATGCCGCGGATGACGTCGAGGTCGTCGTAGCTGATCGTGGGGTCCATCGCGGCGTTCAGCAGTTCGCCGACCGTGCCGCCGGTGGTGCTCAGCGAGGCGAACTCGAGCTTGGGGGTGGTGAGGAAGTCGATCCACCACCACGGGCGCGGGATCGCATTGACGATCGTGCCGACGGTCAGCTGCGGGGGGATCGAGAAGCCGTTGCGCTTGTCGCGCAGGCGCGCTCCGGCGATCGGGGTGTCGACGGTGAACTGCAGGGTGTCGAACCCAGCCTTGGCGGCCCGCTCGACGAGACCGTACGAGATGGCGCGGTCCTTCATGACGTACAGCTGGAACCAGTTCCTCCCGGGGATCGGTCCCTGAGGCTCTCGAAGGGTGGCCGCCTTCACGTCCTCGATGGAGGTCGTGCCGAGGGTCGACAGGGTGAACGGGATGCCGGCGGCCGCCGCCGCGGAGGCCCCCGCGGTCTCGCCCTCGGTCTGCATCAGACGCGTGAAGCCCGTGGGCGCGATCCCGAAGGGCAGGGCGGAGGGACCGCCGAGGATCTCGCACGAGGTGTCGACGTTCGCCGCGGGACGCAGGATGTCGGGGTGGAACTCCACGTCTTCGAACGCACGACGAGCGCGGTCGAGCGACAGCTCGCCCTCGGCGGCGCCGTCGGTGTAGTCGAACGCCGCCTTCGGGGTGCGGCGCTTCGCGATCGTGCGGAGGTCGGCGATCGTCAGCGCCGCGTCGAGGCGGCGCTTTCGCGCGTCGAGCTCGGGCTTTTTGAACTGCATGAGCTCGAGGAGCTCGCCGACTTTGGGGAGCTGGCGCTGAACCATGGGGGTTCTCTCTTTCGTGTGGTCTGACCACATGTTACGCCCGCGAGAGCCCCCAGGACCAGCATCAGTGGGCCGGCATCGCCTCCGCGCCCTCAACCTGGGTCGGCGTCCGCACGAACGCCGCGAGCACGATGACCGCGAGCGACAGGCACGCCGCGACGAAGAAGGCGGAGTGGATGCCGGCGGCCGTGGCATCCACGACCGACGCGCCCTGATCGGCGACGGCCGCCGCCGATCCCACCGTCATCAGCGTGACGAAGACCGCGGTGCCGGCAGCTCCCGCGAGTTGCTGCACCGTGGAGACGATCGCCGAGCCGTGCGGGTACAGCTCGCGCGGGAGCGAACCGAGCGCCGAGGTCATCAACGGGGTGAACATGAACGCCAGACCAAGGCTCAGGACGCAGTGCACCGCGATGACGAAGCCGATGGGCGTCGCGACCGAGAGCGTCGAGAAGCCCCACAGCGCGGCGCTCGCGACGATCGCGCCGGGCAGCACGAGCGGTCGTGCGCCGAAGCGATCGAAGAGGTTACCGACGATCGGGGCCATGAGGCCCATGACCAGGCCGCCGGGCAGAAGCATCAGGCCCGTCGGCAGGGTGCCGAGGCCGAGGACGTTCTGCAGGTAGAGCGGCAGCAGGATGAGCACGCCGAACAGCGTCGTCATCGCCACCACGACGAGGATCACCGCGATGGTGAAGGCCGAGTGGCGGAAGACCTCGAGGTTCAGCAGCACCCGGTCGGTCGCTCCCAGGCGCAGCTGACGCACGACGAACGCGGCGAGCGCGACGACTCCCACGACCAGCGGGATCCACACGGGAACGATCTCGTGCCCACCGGCGGCCTCGCCGATGCTCGACAGACCGAAGATGATGCCGCCGAAGGCGAGGGCCGAGAGCACAACCGAGGTGACGTCGAGGGTGACCCGGCGCGTATCGGTGAGGTTCTGCACCCACCGGGCACCGAGAGCGATCGCGACCAGCGCGATCGGCACCATGACGATGAACATCGCACGCCACGGGAACACCGACAGGATCAGGCCCGACACGGTGGGGCCGACCGCGGGGGCGACCGAGATCACGATCGAGATGAGCCCCATCATGCGGCCGCGACGATGGGCGGGCACGACGTTGAGCACCGTCGTGAACAGCAGCGGAATCATGATGGCGGTGCCCGAGGCCTGCACGACGCGACCGAGCAGCAGCACGCCGAACCCGGGGGCGATCGCGGCGATCACGGTACCGAGGGTGAACAACCCCATCGCGGTGAAGAAGAGCGTCCGCAGCGGGAAGCGCTGGATGAGGAAACCGGTGGCCGGGATGACGACGGCCATGGTCAGCAAGAACGCCGTGGTGAGCCATTGTGCGGTGGCGGCGGTGATGTCGAGCTCGCGCATGAGCTCGGGAAGCGCGACGCCCATGATCGTCTCGTTGAGGATGACGACGAATGCGGCGACGACGAGGAGGGCGATAACCGCGCCCGGTCGGGCGGCGGCCTTTCCGGGCGGGGCGGCGGTGGGGACGGTTCCGGTGGCGACCATGGTGGTCCAATCTGAGCAGAGCAAGACAAGTTGGCAGACACTGCCAATAAGACATCGACTACTGTATCGGATATGAGCACCTCCGCGCCCCCCGTCGAGGGCCTGCGCGACCGCCGCCGTCGCGAGACCTCGGTCGAGATCTGCGCCGCCGCCCTCGACCTCTTCGAGCAGAAAGGCGTCGCGGGTACCACGGTCGACGAGATCGCGGCGCGCGCGGGTGTCTCGCCCCGCACGTTCTTCCGCCTGGCCGGCACGAAGGAGGACGCCGTCTTCATCGACGACGAACGCTTCGTCGAGGCACTGCAGGGAGTCGGGACGGCGGGTGACGACATCTCCGCGCTCATGACCGGCTTGCGCGCGGTCTTCGCCCGCGAATTGCAGAACCTGGATGCCGACCCCCGCGCGCGCGAACGCTATCTGCGCGTGCGCCGGCTCATCGCCCACGAACCGGGACTGCTGGGCGCCGCCATCCGGCGCGAGGTCACGTCATCCGATCGCTTCATCCCCGAGATCGCCGCGCGCATCGGACGCACCGACCTCGAAGTGCGCACCGCCGCCGGCGTGGCCGGGCTCGAGATGCGGACCACCCTCGACGAGTGGGCACGCCGCGTCGACCGCGGGGAGTCGGGCAGCCTCGTAGACCTGCACCGCGAGGTGCAGGAGCAGATCAGGCGCACGGCGGGCGTCTGACGTCGCCACAGCCCGCACCCACCCGGGGCGGAACCACTGCCGCCTCGATCTCCGCGACGGCCCGGCCCGGTGTCATCCGGACGGTGCAGTGGCGGACGAGCGCGCGCTTCTCTTCCGCCTGCCCCGGCAGCGCGCCCCGGGATGCGGGGAGCTCACGTCTCGCGCGTGATCGTGACCTTCACCTTGAGGTTGCTGCGACCGGGACCGGCGTACACGCCCCGGAGCGGCGGCACGTCGTTGTAGTCGCGACCGCGGCCCACGAGCACGTGACGATCGCCGATCTCGATGTTGTTCGTGGGGTCGAAGCCCTGCCAGTCGCCCGCGAACCACTCCACCCAGGCGTGCGACTCCCCCGTCACCGCTTCGCCGACCTCGGCGGAGGGCTTCGGGTGCAGGTAGCCCGAGACGTAGCGGGCCGGGATGCCGACCTCGCGGAGCGCCCCGATCGCGATGTGGGCGATGTCCTGGCAGACGCCCTTGCGGGCCTCCCACGCGTCGACCGCCGTCGAGGTCACTCCCGTGACGCCCTGCATGTAGTCGATGGCGTCACCGACCGCCTCGGCGATGGCGTGGGCGGCGGGGCCCGGACGATCGTGCTGAGCGGCGATCGACCGCGCCAAGGCGGCGACCTCCGGATGCGGGGCCGTCCGGCGGGTCTGCGTGAGCTGCTCGACGGTCGAGATCGATCGCCCGGCCTCGGCGGCGAGCTGCTCCCAGGTGATGTCGCTGTGCTCGATCGGGCGAGGCCGCACCTCGATGAGGGAGCGCGCCGTGATCATCAGCGACGAGTGCGGCGACAACACGTCGAAGGCCGCGACGCGCGTGCCGAAGTAGTCGACGTACTGGTTGACCGAGGTCGACGGCTCGATGTCGAGCGAGGAGCTCAGCACGAACTGGCTCTCCGTCGAGTGCGGCAGCATGCGCGCCTCGTTGTACGACGCCGAGACGTCGCCCGGGTACACGAAGCCGGTCTGGTGTTCGATGCGCAGTCGTTTCATCGCGTCATCCCTTTCGTCCGACGCGGGGCTCTCGGCGCCGCCGGTCGCGGAGAGTACATGCGGGTCACGAGATCTCTCCGATCCAGCTGGGCTCGGCCTGCGTCGGGAAGAACCGCGATCGGATGGCCTCCGACGCCTCCCTCGTGACCGTCTGCACGCGTTGCATGTGCTCGGGCAGTTCCGAGAGGATCTCGCTCACCGGGCGGTACTCGAGGTCGTTGCGGATCTGCCCGAGAGCGCGCAGCACCGTGTTGGAGTGACCGACGCGGTCGGCGCGCGGATCGATCGCGCTCATGCAGTCCTCAGCCCGCTGGATCGAGAAGATGATCGAGCGGGGGAACAGGCGGTCGAGCAGAAGGAACTCGGCGGCGTTGCGGGCGCTCGGCATCCCCCTATACGTGCGCAGATACGCCTCGTACGCTCCGCACGAGCGCAGGATCGTCGTCCACGACGGACCCGACACCTCGGTGAGCGAGCGGGTGGCGAGAAGGCGTGCCGTCATGTCGGTGCGCTCGATGCTGCGGCCGAGCGTGAAGAACTGCCACGCCTCGTCGCGGTTGGTGGAGGAGTCGACGATGCCGATCGCCAGGGCCGCACGCTCGCGCACCCACTGGAAGAATTCGTGCACCTTGTCGGTCTGCAGGCGCCGCGGCATCCGGGAGTTGGTGGTGTTGAGGGTCTCCCAGAGCTCGGTCGACACGATCTCGCGCGCGCGGCGCGCGTTCTCGCGGGCCGCGGTGAGCGAGTAGGCGATGCTCGACGGGTTCATGCGGTCGACGGCGAGGCGGGCGAGCACGTCGTCGCGGCGCACCGTGTCGACGTTCTCGGGCCAGGCCGAACCCATGACGCTCAGCAACGATCGGCACGCGGTATCTTCGTCGATCCACGGGTCTTCGAGCAGGAGCTGCAGGTGCACGTCGAGGATGCGCGCCGTGCCGTCGCTGCGCTCGATGTAGCGGCCGATCCAGAACAGGCTCTCGGCGATGCGACTCAGCATGATCCCGGCTCCCGTCCGTCACCCGCGGGCGCGACCGAGGACCCTGAGCCCGTCGAAGGGTCTGGACCCCGCTGGCGCGCCTGCTGCTGCTGCTCGGCCTGCGGGCCGTGCTGCACGCCCGCTTCCGCCTGCTGCTGCTGCTCCTGCTGGTCTCGACCCGGGCGGTGATCGCGCGGCGAGGTGGCGGGTGCGGGCTGACCGTCGTAGATGATCGGGATCGCCTCGGTCACCGCCGCCTGGTCGGCCACGAGTCCCGATACGCCGTTGCCCTGGCCGTACTCGACGTGCGAGGGCGCGGAACCGCCGACGACCCACGTGTCCTTCGACCCGCCGCCCTGGCTGGAGTTCACCACGAGCTGCCCCTCGGGGAGCGCCACGCGGGTGAGGCCGCCGGGCAGCACCCAGATGTCGTCGCCGTCGTTCACGGCGAACGGGCGCAGATCGGCGTGACGCGGTCGCATCCCGTCTTCCACCAGCGTCGGGATGGTCGAGAGCATGACCACCGGCTGAGCGATCCAGCCGCGCGGATCGGCTTTCAGCCGCTTGCGCAGCGCGTCGAGTTCGGCGGGCGAGGCGTCGGGGCCCACGACGAGCCCCTTGCCGCCGGAGCCGTCGACGGGCTTGACCACCAGCTCCGGCAGGCGGTCGAGCACCTCCTCGAGCGCGCCCGGGTCCTCGAGACGCCAGGTGTCGACGTTCTTCAGGATCGGCTCCTCGGCGAGGTAGTACCGGATCAGCTCGGGCACGTACGTGTAGAGCAGCTTGTCGTCGGCCACACCGTTGCCCACCGCGTTGGCGATCGTGACGTTGCCGAGCCGCGCGGCCAGCATGAGACCGGGGGCACCCAGCATCGAGTCGGCGCGGAACTGCAGCGGGTCGAGGAAGTCGTCGTCGACGCGGCGGTAGATGACGTCGACGCGCTGGGGTCCGCGGGTGGTGCGCATGAACACCTTGCCGCCGATGCTCAGCAGGTCTCGGCCCTCGACGAGCTCGACGCCCATGAGGCGCGCGAGCAGGGTGTGCTCGAAGTACGCCGAGTTGTAGACACCCGGGGTGAGCACGACGATGTTGGGGTCGTCGATCCCGGGCGGGGCCGACGCGCGGAGCGCAGCGAGAAGCTTGTTGGGGTAGTCGCCGACGGGGCGCACCCGCATCGACACGAACAGCTCGGGAAGGGTCTGCGCCATGACCCGGCGGTTGGAGATGACGTACGAGACACCCGAGGGCACGCGCACGTTGTCTTCGAGCACGCGCATCTCGCCGTGCTCGTCGCGGATGAGGTCGATGCCCGACACCTGGATGCGCACACCGTTGGCGCTGCGGATGCCGGCCGCCTGACGGTAGAAGTACTGCGACGACGAGATGAGACCGGCGGGCAGGATGCCGTCGCGCACGCAGTGCTGATTGCCGTAGGCGTCGTCGAGGAACGCCTCCAGCGCGCGGACGCGCTGCTTCACGCCCGCCTCGATGCGCGACCACTCGTCGTACGCGATGACCCGGGGCACGGCATCCAGGGGGAAGGGTCGCTCCTCGCCCGCGAAGTCGAACGTGACGCCCTGCGCCAGATACGAACTCGCCAGAGACTCGGTGCGTCCCCGCAGCTCCTCCTGGGTCATCTGCGCCAGTGCGTGGTACAGCTCCCGGTACGCCTCACGAGAGGGGGCGGTGTCGCCGGCCGCGGCCGGGGCACCGAACATCTCGTCGTACGCCGGGATGCCGGATGCGGTCTTGCGCGGCGCCAGCGTGGAGCCGTAACCGTCGAACAGGTCACCCATGCTGAGACTCTACTCAGCACCGTGTTGCCGACACGTTTCCCGCACGACGACGTCGGGGTGTTGGGGGTGTGGATAGAGTGACGCCCACCGTCCGCCGCAACGACAAGGGTGCCTCCATGCGCGTGCTCGTCACCAGTTCCCGCAACACGTTCGCCCTGGATCTGATCCGCAAGCTCGGGAGCGTGGGGCACACGGTGTTCGCGGCCGACACGTACGAAGGAGCGGTCGGCAGCCACTCGCGCTTCCTCGCGGGGCATCTGACGACGCCGTCGCCGCGCTTCGAGACCGATCGCTTCATCGCGACGGTCAGCGCCTACGTCGAGGAGCACGGGATCGAGGTCATCATCCCGACCTTCGAGGAGGTCTTCTACCTCGCCGCCCGCGCGGCCGACCTGCCCGAAGGGGTGCGCCTGTATGCCGGCAGCTTCGGCGACCTCGCGCGCCTGCACGACAAGGCGAGCTTCCAGCGTCTCGCACAAGCCGCCGGGGTGCCCATCCCCGAGACGGTCGTGGTGACCTCGCCCGACGAGCTGCGCGCGGCGATCGATGGGTTCCCCCGATACTTCGCCCGCGCGGCCTTCTCGCGTGGCGGTGTGGGCCTCCTGACCAACACCGGTCCGCTCGCGGGCAAGGTGCCCGTGGAGGACTGCGTACCCACCGCCGAGCAGCCGTGGCTCGTGCAGCCGTTCGTCGACGGCCCCATGGTGTGCACCTACAGCGTGGTGGTCGACGGCACCGTGCAGGCGCACACGACCTACAAGGCCGCCGAGCAGTGGGCGCACTCCACCGCGATCGCCTTCGTGGCCGTCGACAGCACCGACACCCTGCGCTACACGCAGCAGCTCGTCGACGCGCTCGACCCCGGCTTCACGGGCCAGATCTCGTTCGACTTCGTCGACCACGGCAGCGAGGCCGCCCCCGACTACAAGATCATCGAGTGCAACCCGCGCCCCACCAACGGCATCATCCTGCTCGAGGCCGCAGACGTATCGAAGGCGATCGGCGGCGAGCTCGCCGAGCCCGTCGTGGCGATCCCCGGCACGCAGCGGCAGATCACCCTCGCCGTGATCGCCGACGCGTTCACCGAGCCGCTCTCGCACCTGCCGAAGACCCTGCACGACCTGTTGCACGTGCGCGACGTCGGTGCCGGGTGGTGGGACGACGCCGCGATGCTCTGGAGTCCGGCCACGATCGTGCACGGCGCGAAGATCTCGCACGGCGACCGCAAGGAAGTGCTCGCCGCCCTCGGCGACGACATCGTGTGGGACGGCGAGCCCATCGAGGGCATGAGCGAGACGGATGCCGCTGCCCTCGAGGCCGTGCACGCCGGGCGCGCCTGACGCCGTCCCGACGCGTGAGGAGTCAGTTTCTGTCGCCTGGCTGCGTGCCCGGCGACCGAAAACAACCTCTCACGCACTCAGGTGCCGGGGCGCAGCACCACCTTGATGCAGCCGTCCTCCTTCTTCTGGAACGTCTCGTAGAGGCCGGGGGCGTCGTCGAGCGGGGCATGGTGGGTCACGAGGTCCATCACGCCCAGCGGGTCGGCGGGGTCCTCGACGAGCGGCAGCAGATCGTCGATCCACCGCTTGACGTTGCATTGGCCCATGCGGAAGGCGATCTGTTTGTCGAACATCGTCTTCATCGGCAGCACGTCGGCCTCGCCGGCGTAGACGCCACTGAGCGAGACGGTGCCGCCGCGACGGACGAGGTCGATCGAGGCGTACACGGCGGCGAGGCGATCGAGACCGGCCTTGTCCATGAGCTTCTGCGCCAGGGCGTCGGGGAGCAGCCCGATCGCGCCCTGCGCCAGCTTGACACCGCCGTTGCCGTGGGCCTCCATGCCGACGGCATCCACCACGGAGTCGGCTCCGCGCCCCTCGGTGAGGTCGAGGAGCTCCTCGACCACCGTGTCGGTGAGATCGTAGGTGAGGACGCCGTGGCGCTCGGCCATCGCGCGGCGGTCGGCCTCGGGCTCGATCGCGAGCACGCGGTAGCCGAGATGTACGCCGATGCGGGCCGCGAACTGACCGACCGGACCGAGCCCCATGACGGCGAGCGTGCCCCCCTCGGGGACGTCGGCGTACTTCACGCCCTGCCAGGCGGTGGGGACGATGTCGCTCAGGAAGAGATAGCGGTCGTCGGGGAGGTCGTCGCCCACGCGGATGTGGTTGTAGTCGGCCAGCGGCACGCGGAGGTACTCGGCCTGACCGCCCGGCACCTGTCCGTAGAGCTTCGTGTATCCGAAGAGCGCGGCGCCGCTACCGTACTCGCGCACCTGCGTGGTCTCGCACTGCGACTGCAGCCCGCGGCGGCACATGAAGCAGTGCCCGCACGAGATGTTGAACGGCACGACGATGCGGTCGCCGACGGCGAGGTTCGTCACGGCCGATCCCACTTCGACCACGACGCCCATGGGCTCGTGGCCGAGCACGTCGCCCTTGTCGATGAACGGGCCGAACAACTCGTACAGATGCAGGTCGGAGCCGCAGATCGCGGTCGAGGTGATCTTGACGATCGCGTCGGTGGGCTCCAGGATCTCGGGGTCGGGGACCTCCTCGACGCTTACGGTGCGCTTGCCCTGCCAGGTCAGTGCCTTCATGGTCGTACCTTTCGCTCCGGGATCGATCAGTGTCCGCCCGCCCCGCCGCCCCCGGCGAGGTGGTTGACGAGCCCCCGGTCGATGCGTCAAGGCCCCGGTGCGGCGAGGGGCGCAGCGTCGATCCAGGCGTGCACGCGCGTGAGGAATCCCGCGTACCCGGCGGGCGTCCGACCGATGAGTCGTCCCGAGGTCTCGACCTCGTGCACGTCGCTCGCGCACTCCCGCGCCCCGATCGCGCGGGCGGCGCGAACGAGGGCGACATCCTCGTGTTCGAGGAGATCCGGGATGCCACCGGCCTCGATGTAGGTGCTCGCCCGCACACCGAGGTTGGCGCCGTGGACGTTGCCGGGCGGGCGCCCGCGGTGATGCGTCGCTCGCCAGTAGGCGGCGTGCCGCGCACTGAGGTCGGCGAAGTCGGGTCGCACGGTTCCGAGGACCAGGTCGACCCCACCGGCGGCGAGGTCGAGCTGGTGACTGATCCAGTCCAGGGGCACGACCGTGTCGGCATCCGTCATCGCGATCCACGTGTCGTGCGGGCTCGCCTCGAGCAGAGACAGGGCGTGGGCGACACCGGCGCGCCGGGCCGCACCCACACGGCGTGCGGTGAGCTCGACGGCCTCGACGGGCCATCGGCGCACCCGCGCAGGGGTGTCGTCCGTACACGCGTCGAGCACGACGACGACCTTCGCCACGAGACGGGGATCGCGCTCCCGTGCGTGCGCGACCGCGCGTGCGACCGCGGAGAGGCACCGATCGATCAATCCTTCTTCGTCATGCGCGGGGATGACGACGGCCACCGCTCTCACGATGCGAGCCCGGCCTCGGTCGCCACCGACCGCGCCCCCGGTCGTGCGAACACCTCCAGCAGGAAGTCCTCCTCCTCGTGACGGACCAGACGCACCAGGTCGCCCCGTCCGGCGAGCGCCGCGTGGACGCTGTCACCGCTGCGGGGGTATTCCGCCACGGGGTGCCGCCAGTGGCAGGCCACCAGATGGCCATCGGCGCTCAGGGACGCGACGGCCGCAGAGAGGCCGCGACCCAGATCCGCGCCGGCCCAGTAGTAGGCGACCTCGGACAGCACGACGAGGTCGAACGTCCCCGCGGGCCAGTCGCCGGGCAGGATGCCGCGGCGCAGCTCCACGTTCGTCTCGTGCGGCATCCGTCGGCGGGCCCGGTCGAGGGCGGCGGCGGCGAGGTCGACGGCGAGCACGCGGTCGCTCCGCTCCGCCAGCCGCACGGTGAGCGCCCCGGTGGAGCACCCGGCCTCGAACGTCGCGCGATAGCGACTCCGGGGCAGGGCGGCCAGCAGGGCATTCCGCTTGCGCTTCTCGTACCAGCGCGAGTCGAACCCCCACGGGTCGTCGTGACGGTCGTACATGTCGTCGAAGTACGCCTGGCCGACGGTTGAGTCCGAGGTGCGCGCGGGCACAGCGGGGTCGCGCGGGGGCTCCGCCGGGACAGGGGGCGGCTGATCCGACGGCGCGGCGTCCTCCGTCGCGGGGCGAGCGGCGAGCGCACGGTCGCCCCGTTCCGGCGCGAAGGACACCTCGGCATCCCGCTCGACATGTGCGCGCATGCGGGCGTGCACCGTCGGCTCGTCGCCCGGAGCCGCCGACAACGGCAGGAGCTGACTCGCGTGCGCGTCGAGGGCCCGGGTCCTGGCATCCCGCGCCGCGGCGTCGAGCACGACACGCTCGACGCGATCCCAGGGCACGTCGGCGGGACCGCCCCAGTGCCACAGCCAGATAGGGAACGCTCGCGAGCGTACGCCGCGGGCGGCGCACACCTCCTCGACGATCTCGCCGACCACGCGATGGTCACGGTGCCCGTCCCCGCGCCAGGGCGACAGCACGACGGTGCGGTCGGATCCGGCGCGGTCGAGGGCCGCGCCGAGCGCTGCCGAGATGGCGTCCCGGTGGTCGTCGGTGCCGCCGTCGGGGAGGCCGAGGAACAGCGGTTCGGCGTCGAGTCCGAGCCGCGCCACGGCGGTGCGCAGTTCGCGGCGACGCCGCATCCCCAGCGTCGCAGGAGTGTGGGTGACCGAATCGGGATGCGACCCCTCGCCGTCGGTCACGATGACGAGCTCGACCGCGATGCCGCGGACGGCGGCCGTGGCCAGGAGGCCGGCCGCCCCGAGGGTCTCATCGTCGGGATGGGCGGCGACGACGACCAGACGGTCCACGTCGAGGTCGAGCGGCGGGAGGTCGCGGCGGAGGGCGGCAGCCCAGACGTCTTCGTCGGTACCCGCGTCGCGATGGTCGAAACTCACCACGCCCCTCCTCCCCGTGCCACATCCGCACCGATCCTCGCGAGGTCGCGGTCGCCGTGGTGCTGCCGCACGTACACCTGCAGGTCGGCCACCCGCCGCGCGTGCGCCTCGTCGGCGACGAGGGGGAGGGGGCCGAGGGCGTGGGCGGCTTCGGCGATCGTCGTCTCGACGGCGTCGGCCACGACGGTGCGCGCGCGGGCGGCACGGAGCCCCTCGGATGCCGTGCCCCCGGCGTCGAACACCCGTGCGGTCTCGACGAGAACGGCGCGGGCGGCCCACAGCGCCGTATCGGCCCGGCCGAGGTGCACGCGCGAGACCTGGTCGGCGCGATCACCGGCGGCGGCGTCGGCGAGCGCTGCGCGCAGGGGGACGGCGCCGCCCCACCAGCACGCTGCGACCCCGACCCCACCGTGCGCGAAGCCGGGCCGACGCAGATACCATCCGGCATCCCCCACCGGCACGCCCCGCGCACCCTCGACGTCGATCGGGGCGCTGACGACGCGGTCGAGCCCGCGGGCGTGCCACGGGTCCCGGCGCGCGGTGACGGCCGTATCCCGCAGGTCGAGCGCGAAGAGCCCACGTCGCTCGTCGTCGATCCAGGCTGTGACGAGTGCGCGGTCGAGGTCGGCGGCGAGCGAGCACCACGGTTTGGTTCCGTGCAGCGTCCAGATGCCCGCGCGGTGTCGTGCCTCGAGCCGCATGCCCGGCCCCTCGGCGGCGAAGACCCCCCAGGTGCCCGTCAAGTCGAGGTCGGGTGCGAAGCCCGACGCCGCCGCCTCGTCGAGGATGCCGAGCGCGTCGAGGTGCGGCTCGAGCACGCGCGCGGCGGCGACGTCGCGCGCTGCCATCGACGCGAGCAGCTCCCAGGTCGCTGAGACCGAGGCAGGCGGGGCGACCTCCGCCGCCCACGCGAGGGTAGCGGAGATGTCGGTGCCGAGGCCGTCGACGGCATCCGCCCCCTCCAGGGCGACTCGGACGCGCTCGAGGTCGGGGATGCCACGGGGCACGAGCAGGGGGAATGCGGGATTGTCGCCGTCGATCACCTCGTCAGGATCCGCGCGCGAACGTCTTTCGTGCAGATCCTTGACACCGCGGTGGGTCCCGGACACCCCAGCCGAGGTCGCGCCGCACCCGGCGGGGCCCATCCCCGTGGGATGTGCCGGCCCGCGACGAGCCATCGCACTCTTGGACGGAGGCCAGAATGACGTACGATTCATGCGGCGCGACGATCGCGCCGGGAAGATTCGAGGGTGCGGACGGTGCCGTTCCGGAGCAAAGAGACGCTGCAGGCCTGGCTCGACGAGCACACCGCCAGTGGCGCCGACGGCGGTGGTGTGGCGTACGTCGCCGATCAGGAGGCCGTGGACGGCCGCGACAGCGGGCTCGTGGTCTACCCGCTGAGCAACGCCACGACATCCGTCTACCTGCAGGCCGTCGCGGTGGGGCGCCCGGAGTGGCGCGTCACGATCGAAGCGCAGCCTGAGATCACGGAGTTGTCCCCCGAGGGGATCTACGACCTGTGCCGCGAACTCAAGAACGTCGCCGACCTGTGCTCGTTCCTTCAGGCCAAGTCGGTGGAACACCTGATGAGCTTCCGCGAGGCGGACTCCGCGTCTTGATCAGGCGGCGGAGGCCTCCTCCGCCGAGATGACGTCGACCCGCTCGGCCTGCTCGCTCGCGGCCATCGTGGTCTGCCGGAGCAGCACCGCGAGGTCGGCTTCGAGTTGCGGGTCGAGTCCCTGGATGATTCGTCGGCACGTGTCGTCGAAGCGCGCCAGCTGGGACCACGGCTCTTTCGCGAGGTCGATCGCGAGGTGGATGTGGTTGACACGTCGGTCGGCCTCGTCGGCCTCACGGCGGAGGATGCCGCGTCGCACCAGGCGTTCCACCATCGTCGTGACACCCGCGGACGTGACGCCGAGATGGCCGGCGAGTTCCGACGGCCTCACTCCGGGGTGCTCCCCGACGAACGACATCGCCTTCGCATCGAGCTCGTTGACGCCGAGCTGCTTCCGCGCTCTCACAGCTGCCGCTTCGCGCTCCCGCGAGTAGTGCGTCAGCGCGGCCATGAGAGACGAGGGTTCGCCCGATTCCGCCGTCATCGATGCGCTCCCGTCGTTCCGTGTGGTCCCGAAACTATACCTAACGCCCTAAGATTCCCGGACTGACCTTCACCGTGATTGATTTTCACGATTCGTGATGATCAACAAACTTATCTAAATGCGTTTACTATCTGCTAGGTTTATGATCATCGAGGTTGAAATTTTGGCATCCGCTCGCGCGTGAACGCCGCCCGCCTCGTCCTCAGCACTCTTCGACCACCCGCCACGTCAGGAGTCATCATGGGAATGCTTTTCTACGGCTCCGACCCGCAGCCCATAGACATCGAGGACCGCCTGTTGCAGTACCTCCAGGTCGTCCTGTCCACCAAGCTGCGTCGGAACGAGTCGTTCACCATCACCTGGACGGACACGCCCGCTCAGCGCGCGCGCACGACCCTCTGGATCCAGCCGTCCATCTCCCTGCGTTTCCTCTACGACAGCGCGGAGTCCACGCCCCTGTCCGGGGGATACCTCCGCGAGCTCGCCGATCAGGCCGCCACGTCGTCCGGGCTGATGCTGGACGCCGCCACCTGGCAGCGACACGAAGACGCACATCGAGCACAACGTGCGTCCGCCTGAGCCCGCGCGGCCCGCAGCGGCGCACCCCACCGGCCGCGTCCCGACGTTGCCGGGTGCGATTCGCGGCGCGCCACCCGTGGCGGAGACGTCGAGCGCCGCGACGCGTGCGCGATCGACCCCCTCCGACGGGCGCGCGAGGGGTCCGCGCGCGGACTCGTGGACACTGCTCCGTCTGGCGGCGACGATCGCATCGACGGCCGCGACGATCCTCCTCGCCGGTACGGGCTCGTGGGCGGCTGCCATCGCCGCCGGTCTGACGACCGCCGCCCTCCTGCTCTGGGCCCACCGCGCCACGGTGTGCGTCGTGGTCGTCGTCGGCTTCGCGCTCGCCCTGCGCACGGTGGTGGCCTTCGTCGCCAAACACGACGGTCTGGCGGAGGACCGGGCGCCGAAGACACCACGATCACGCTGATCGTCCGTCGACCGGCACGCGTCGCGCCTCGTCGCGGAGCCGCTCAGCGCGGCAGCACGCGCCGGCGCAGGAGAGCGTCGAGATGCGCGACGTGCACGAGCAGTCCGGGGAACGACGCCGACAATCCTCTCCTCGGCAATCGGTCGAGCGCCTCCTCGTCCGCGGGCAGACGCGCCTGCTGCCCCCGCACCAGCCGCCGCGTCGCGTTCAACAACGCCATCGGATGGGTGTCGAGGGCGCTGTGGCCGTTGCGGATGCGCACCAGGGTGGCATCCGGTGCCGACGCCGCCACCCGTTCGGCGATCGCCGGAGGCGTGCGAAGATCCCGGTCGCCCGAGAGCACCACGAGCGGGAAGGAGAAGGAGCGCACCGCCTCCACCAGGTCGTACGGCTCGCGCTCGAATGCCGGGAAGCCGGGCGCGAGCGGCAGGTAGGTCAGCACCGGATCCAGCGGGTGCCCGTCGGGTGAGCCGGCGTACCCCAGCTCGCGGAACCCGATCGTGCCGACGAGGTCGAACTCGTAGATCCCCGGGATGCGCGGGAGCCCCCCGTCGCGCGTCGCGTAGGCGCCCAACGCCCGCCAGGTGAGCCCGGGACGGTGCCGCAGGAGGCCACGAACGAGGTCCGCCCCGCCCAACTCGTACGCCGCACGCACGATGTCGAGCACGACGCGTGGGGCGACACCTCCCGCGATGAGACGCTTCACCCCGCGGGCCAGGTCGTCATCGGCATCCCAGAACACCTCCCGCAGACGCGCCCGCTCGAGACCGATGTCCCGGGTGGACTGCAGCGCGGAGTCGAGCAGCATGGATGCGACTCGCTCCGGATGCCGCACGGCGAACGCCATCGCCAGGTAGCTGCCGTACGAAGAGCCGACGATGACCGCACGGTCGATCCCCTCGGCGTCGAGAACGGCCACCAGGTCGTCGAGTACCGCGGTGATGCGCATCGCCTCCGGCGGCAGGGGCCGGCCGTCCCGGCCGCGACGGGAGCGGCCGACACCGCGATGCTCGACCATCACCAGATCGAGTCCGCCGCTCGCCCCCCACCGCCGGAGGCCCCGGTACGGCAGCACCGAGGCCAGGCCCGGGCCACCCGGGATGACGAGCACGGGTGTCACCTCCCGGGGACCTGCACGCACGTACGTCAGGTCGAACGCCGGCGCCCCCGCGGCCGCCGGGCGGCGGATCGACCGCAGGCTCTGGCGCATGCCAGAACGCTACTCGCGTGCGGGCAGGCGAGGGCCTGCGCAGAGCTCGACACCGCTGGAGGACGGCGCGAGCCGGACGGCCGCAGGTTGCCGGTTGGCTGTGAGTTCCGATGCCGACGGCGCCCGCGGGTCCCGGCATCCATAGGCTCCGTTCGTGCCCTCCCCCTCCGTTCGAACCCGCGACCTGACGGCCGCCGGCGCAGCCCTCGGCGCAACCGTCTTCGGCGCCGGGCTCGGCGAACTCGCCGCAGCCATCGTCGCCCCCGCCGCGAGCCCCTTCGCCGTCATCGGCGGCGGAATGATCGACATCGCCCCCGCGTGGGCGAAGAACCTCGCCATCAGCCTCTTCGGCACCGGCGACAAGGCGGCGCTCCTCGTCGGCATCGCTGTGCTGCTGCTCGCGGTCGCGGGTGCGGCCGGAGCGCTCGAGTGGCGCCGCCCCCCGTGGGGCCGCGTCGTCCTCGGCGCGCTGGGGGTCGTGGGGGCGCTCGTGGCGCTGACCCGGCCCGACGCGGTCATGCTGTCGCCCGTCCCCTCGATCGTCGCGGCCGGGGCCGCGTCGGCGACGACGGCGTGGCTCATCGGGCGCCTGCGTCGCGGGCCGCGCTCGGGAATCGCGGCCGACGAGGGCGTGACCCGCCGGAGCGTGCTCGCCCTCTCGGGCATCGCGGTCGCCGCGGGCGCGCTCGCCGCCGCCGGCTCCTTCGCGCTCAGTTCCGGCGCCCGCGCGGTGAGCGCCGTGCGCGCGACCCTGCGCCTGCCGACACCGACGACCACGACGGCCGTGCCCGCGGCGGCGGAACTCGGCATCGACGGCCTCGCGCCCGTCATCACCCCCTCGGCCGACTTCTACCGCATCGACACCGCGCTCGTCGTGCCCCAGGTGGATCCGGCGACGTGGACCCTTCGCGTGCACGGACTCGTCGAGCAGGAGGTCGTGCTGCGCTGGGACGACCTCATCGCGATGTCGCCGGAAGAGACGGTCGCCACCCTCGTCTGCGTCTCGAACGAGGTGGGCGGGTCGCTCATCGGCACCGCCCGCTGGCTCGGCGTGCCGATCCGCGACGTCCTCGCGCGCGCGAAGCCGACCGCCGAGGCCGACATGGTGCTCTCGCGCTCGGTCGACGGGTTCACGGCATCCAGTCCCCTGGAGGCTCTCACCGACGACCGCGACGCCCTGCTCGCGATCGGGATGAACGGCGAACCGCTCCCCCTCGAGCACGGCTTCCCCGTGCGCATGGTCGTGCCGGGGCTCTACGGCTACGTCTCGGCGACCAAGTGGGTGAGCGAGCTCGAGGTCACGCGCTTCGACCGCGCCGAGGGGTACTGGACCCCGCGCGGATGGTCGGAGCGCGGACCGGTCAAGCTCCAGTCGCGCATCGACGTTCCGCGCGCGGGTGCGCAGGTGGCCGCGGGCGACGCGGTCATCGCGGGAGTCGCGTGGCACAACCACGTCGGCGTCGCCGGGGTCGAGGTGCAGATCGATGACGGCCCCTGGCAGGCGGCGACGCTCGCGAGCGCGATCTCGGCCGACACGTGGGTGCAGTGGAGTCTCCCGTGGGATGCCACGACCGGCTCGCACACCGTGCGCTGCCGCGCGGTCTCGGCCGACGGCAGCACGCAGACCTCCGACACCGCCCCGCCGGCCCCCGACGGCGCGACGGGCTGGGACGAGACGACGGTCTCGGTCGCCTGACCCTCACGCG
>NZ_JBQEOS010000004.1:62274-108745 GCF_052045385.1 Microbacterium sp. 22296
CCTCACGCGATGGCGAGGGCGGTCAGGCCGCGAGCACGTGCTTCAGCTGCTCGACGGCCCAATCCAGCTCGGTCGCGCGGATCGTCAGCGGAGGGGCGATGCGGATCGTCTGGCCGTGCGTGTCCTTCACCAGCACTCCGCGCGCGAGCAGCCTCTCGGCGACCTCACGGCCGGTGCCGTACGCGGGGTCGATGTCGACGCCGGCCCACAGGCCCGCGATGCGCACCGCGGTCACCCCGTGCCCGATGAGCGCCCGCAGCGCCGGCTCGAGGTGCGCGCCCAGCGCCTTCGCGCGGGTCTGGAACTCACCGGATGCCAGCATCTCGACCACGCGCAGGCCCACCGCCGCGGCCAGCGGATTGCCGCCGAAGGTCGAGCCGTGCTCGCCCGCGCGGATGACGCCCAGAACGTCCTCGTCGGCGACGACGGCGGACAGGGGCAGGATGCCGCCGCCGAGCGCCTTGCCGAGCAGGTACACGTCCGGCACGACGCCCTCGCGATCGCACGCGAACGTCTCGCCCACGCGGCCGAGACCCGACTGGATCTCGTCGGCGATGAAGAGCACGTCGTTCTGCGTGCAGATCTCCCGCACCCGCCGGAGGAACCCCTCGGGCGGAATGACCACGCCGGCCTCGCCCTGGATGGGTTCGATGAGCACGGCGGCGGTGTTCTCGTCGATCGCCGCGGCGATGGCATCCGCGTCGCCGTAGGGCACGTGCACGAAACCGGGCGCGTACGGACCGAAGTCGTCGTGGGCCACGGGGTCGTCGCTGAAACCGACGATCGTCGTCGTGCGGCCGTGGAAGTTGCCGTTCGCGACGATGATGGTCGCGGCATCCGGGGCGATGCCCTTCGTGCGGTAGCCCCAGGCGCGCGCGACCTTGATGCCGGTCTCGACGGCCTCGGCACCGGTGTTCATCGGCAGGACGAGGTCTTTGCCGCACAGCTGCGACAGCGCCGTGGCGAACGGGCCGAGACGGTCGTTGTGGTACGCCCGACTGGTCAGAGTGAGGCGGTCGAGCTGCTCGCGGGCGGCGGCGAGGATCGCGGGGTGCCCGTGGCCGAAGTTCAGCGCCGAGTAGGCCGAGAGCAGATCGAGGTAGCGCTTGCCCTCGACGTCGGTGACCCACACGCCCTCGGCGCGCGAGACGACGACGGGCAGCGGGTGGTAGTTGTGGGCGAGGTGGGCGCCCTCCTCGGCGACGAGACGCTCGCCGAGCGTGTCGACGGTCGTGCTCATCGGGCACCGCCGCGCAGCTCGAGCGTGCAGCACTTGATCCCGCCGCCGCCGAGCAGCAGCTCCGACAGGTCGACC
This sequence comes from Microbacterium sp. 22296, assembly GCF_052045385.1. Lineage (NCBI taxonomy): Bacteria > Bacillati > Actinomycetota > Actinomycetes > Micrococcales > Microbacteriaceae > Microbacterium > Microbacterium sp. 22296. The sequence continues at coordinate 63,590 of NZ_JBQEOS010000004.1, forward strand.
ATCACGGGGGTGTAGCCGCGTTCGCGCAGCTGCGCCTCGAAGCCCACGGCGCGGGGCGAGATGATCACGTTCTTGCCGTCGCTGGCGGAGTTGAGACCGAAGACGGAGCCGTCGCTGTCGGAAACGCGGATGGCATCCGGGTAGCGCTCGCGCAGGATCGTCTGACTGCGCTCGTCGAACGCGGTGGGAAGGTAGGCGATGTTGGCCTTCTCGACCCCGCCCGGGCCCTCGACCGGGTCGAGCACGGCGATCGCGGTGTCGAGGTGGTAGAACCGCGGGTCGACGAGGGTCAGCGAGACGACCTCGCGGGAGAACACCTCGCCCACCTCGCGGTGGCTGTCACCGGTCGAGCGGAACCCGGTACCGGCGAGGATGGTGTCGCCCACGAGCAGGAAGTCGCCCTCGCCCTCGTTGACCTCGACGGGCTCTGCGACCTCGAAGCCGTTGGCGGCGAACCAGTCGATGAACGCCGGAGCCTCGGCCGCGCGCTCGCGGAAGCGGAACTTCGGACCGTACGCGACACCGTCGATGACGAAGCCGCCATTGGCGGTGTAGACCATGTCGGGCAGACCCTCGACCGGGTCGATCAGCTCGATCTCGTGCCCGAGCGAGGTGTAGGTGTCGTACAGCGACTGCCACTGCTGCAGGGCGAGGTTCGTGTCGGTGGGGCGCGAGGGCTCCATCCACGGGTTGATGCTGTAGCTCACCGTGAAGTGCGCGGGCCGGCACATCAGGTAGCGACGGTGCTGCTGCACGCGCTCGGTGGACGTGGCCTCGGCGGTGGCGGCGGTAGGGGTAGCGGACATCTCTGCTCCTCGGAGGAAAGGTGCGGCGGACGCTGTCCTGGGGCCCGGTGGCCCTTCGAACCCGGCGGCGCGTGTGCGCCGTGCGGGGAAAGGTCGGTCCGAGCACGCCGTGGCCATTCTCGCACGCGTGTGCGCGGGCGCGCCAACAGCGCTGCCCCCGGATGCCGGCTCACACCGGGCCGCGCACGCCCTCCGCCCGCAGCCGGGACACGTCCGCCGCGGTGTGCAGGCCCGCGTCGGAGCCCAGACCCGTGGCGACGAGGCTGCCGCACGCCAGCCCGCGCTCCGCGGCCTCGGCGACGTCCGCGCCGTCGATCAGCCCCCAGATGAAGCCCGCACTGAACGCGTCGCCGCAGCCCGTCGTATCGACGACGTCGACGGCATATGCCGGCAGCCGCATATCGCGCGACGTGCGCGTGCTGATGCTCACGCCCGCCGCGCCGCGGGTGATCACGAGGGTCGAGACGCCGGCATCCAGGTAGAAGGCGATGGCCTCGTCGAGGGTGGAGGCGCCGGCGAACGACAGCGCGTCCTCCTCGCTCGGGAAGAGGTAGTCGACGAACGGCAGGCAGGGCAGCACCGCGTCGCGGTCCGCCGACGCCCCCGTCGGGATGAAGTCCATCGTCGTCACCACGCCCGCCGCACGGGCGCGGCGCAGGAGTTCGACGCTGGGCGCTCCGTCGATGCCGGGCAGCAGACACGTGCCGCCCAGGTGCAGCACCGCGACATCGCTGAGATCGATGGATGCCAGGTCGTCGGCGCGGATCGCGGCGTTCGACCCGATCACGTGCAGGGCCGGACGGCTGCCGTCGCGGCGGATCGGCAGCATGGTCGCCGAGGTCGGGCGCTCGGGCCGCACCACCAGCCCCGTGACGTCGACGCCCTCCCCCGCCATGGTCGATCTCAGGAACACGCCCAGCGCGTCGTCGCCGACCGCGCCCACCGTCGCCACCGTAACCGCCAGGCGCGCGAGGTCGACGGCGGTCGCGGCGGCGGTGCCGGCCACGGTCAGACGGATCTCGTCCAGCAGCGCGAGGCCCTGTCCGGGCGGGATGGCGTCGACGTAGCGGCCGAGCACGTCGGCGACGTGGAGCCCTACGGTGACGACGCGACGGGTGAGTGCGGACATGAGTCTCCTCGGCTCGGGGGAACGGGCGAATCCTACTGAGCGCCCGGGGTGGACCGGTTTCATGTCATCGTGTGACGGCCGGGTCGAACGTTGTCTCGGGCACTCCCTACGCTGAAAGCACCGCCACCCGGCGGAACCCACACAGCATCCGCGGCGACGCGCGCACCGACGCGAGCGCCCACCGGCCCCACAGGAGCCCACCGTGAGAAAGTCCCTCTACGCCCTTCCGGCGATCGTCGTCGCGGCGGGCCTCGCCCTCGCCGGCTGCAGCACCGTCTCGTCCGACGCCTCGGCGCCGAACGGCGAGGGCGTCGACGCCAGCCAGCCGCTCGCGGGCAAGACCATCGGCATCGCCGTCGTCGGCACGCAGCACTTCTGGGACCGCGAGGCCTTCCAGGGCGCTGTCGACGAGGTCACCAAGCTCGGCGGCACCCCGCTCACCACCGACGGCAACCGCGACAACACCCTGCACGCGCAGAACCACGACATCTTCCTCGCCCAGAACGTCGACGCGGTCATCACGATCCTCGGCGACGCCTCCGTCGACCCGAAGCTGCAGCAGCTGCACGACGCCGGCATCCCCGTCTTCGGTGTGGACCACGCCTCGGAGTGGGCGGTCAACAACGCCCAGTCCGACAACGAGGTGGGCGGCACCGCCCTCGGCAAGATCACCGGCGACGCCCTCGGCGGCGAGGGCAACATCGCCGTGTTCAACGCCTTCGGCTCGAGCCTGTCGTTCTGCGGCGAGCGCTACGACGCGTGGAAGAACGAGCTGTCGACGAACTACCCGAACATCAAGCTGATCGAGCCCGAGCTCGCCGAGCAGTTCGCCAACGCCCCCGACGACGCGCGTCAGCAGACCCTCGCGCTGCTGGAGAAGTACCCGGTCGGCACGATCCAGGACATCCACGTCGCGTGCTGGGACCAGCCGGCCATCGGCGTGGTGCAGGCGATCGAGGACTCGGGCCGCACCGATGTGAAGGTCACCGCCTTCGACGCGGGCCCCGACACCCTCGAGATCATGAGCGAGCCGAACAGCCCGTTCGTCGGCAACATCGCGCAGCTGCCCCGCAAGATCGCCACGATCGCAGCCGACAACGTGGGCAAGTACTTCCTCGGCGAAGAGGTCGAGAAGGTCAGCTACGTCGACACCATCCCGGTCGCCGGTCCCGACGAGGCGACCAAGGTCGCGAAGGAGCTGGGATACACCCAGTGACCGAAAGCTCCTCCCCCCTCGTGACGCCGGTGCTGCGTATGACCGGCGTCACGAAGGCGTTCGCGGGCGTCCCGGCTCTCCGGGGCGCCTCGATCGACGTGCGCCCGGGCGAGGTGCACGGCCTCGTCGGCGAGAACGGCGCAGGCAAGTCCACGCTCATCAAGATCCTCGCCGGCATCTACGAGCGGGACGGCGGCACGGTCGTCATCGGCGGGACGGATGCCGACAGGCTCACTCCCGCCGACGCCCACGCGGCCGGCATCCGGTTCGTGCATCAGGAGCTGCAGCTCGTGCCCGACATGACCGTGGCCGAGAACGTCTGGCTCGGCAACGAGCGGAGCGCGGGCGGGGTGCTCCGCGGCCGCGCCATGAAGGCCCGCGTGACCGAGGTGCTGCACGAGGTCCTCGGCATCCGGCTCTCCCCCACCCGGCTCGTCCGCGACCTCGGTCCCGCCGAGCGCAAGCTCGTGCAGGTGGCCCGCGCACTGGTCGACGACGACACGCGCCTCATCGTCTTCGACGAGCCCACCGCCCCGCTCGCCAGCGCCGAGGCCGAGCAGTTGCTCGGCATCATCGGGCGCCTCCGCGAACGCGGCATCTCGAGCCTGTACATCTCGCACTATCTGGGCGAGGTCACGCGCATCTGCGATCGCGTGACCATCCTCCGCGGCGGTCTCGACGTGGGCCGCATCGAGGCGGTCGGACCCGACAGCGGCCGCGAGATGGTCCGCCTGATGATCGGACGCGAGATCGACGACCTCTACCCCCCGCGTCGTCCGGTCGTCACGACCGAGCCGGTGCTGCGCGCGCGCGGCCTGCGGGTCGGCGCCGTCGTGCACGGCGTCGACCTCGACGTGCGCCCGGGCGAGATCCTGGGTCTCACCGGCCTGCTCGGCTCCGGAGCGTCCGAACTCGGCGAGGCCCTCGTGGGGCTGCACCGCCACGCGGGCGAACTGTCGCTGCTCGCCCGCCGGTTCCGACCGTCGAGCCCGGCCGCCGCCCTCGAGGCCGGTGTCGTGCTCGTGCCCCGCGATCGCCGCCACGACGGTGTCGTGCTCGACTTCTCCACGCAGCGCAACCTCACCCTCTCCACCCTCGCCGAGGGCACCCGCGCGGGACTCCTCGACGACGTCGCGTCGCGCACGCGCGCCGAAGGCCTCGCCGAACGCCTCGACATCCGCCCGCGGGACACGAGCGTGCAGACCCGCCTGCTCAGCGGAGGAAACCAGCAGAAGGTCGTGCTCGGTCGAAGCTTGGCCGCCGGCGCCCGGGTCATCGTGCTGGACGAACCCACGGTGGGCGTCGACATCGGCGCGAAGCAGGAGATCTACCGTCTGCTGGCGGAGCTGGCGGCATCCGGGACGGCGGTCGTGATCGTCTCGACCGACCCCGCAGAGGTGCTCGGTCTCAGCGACCGCGTCGTGGTGCTGGAGCGCGGGCGCGTCGCGCACGAGGTGACGACCGAGGGTCTGACCCTCGAGCACCTGAGCGCGCTGGTGACCGGGAGCACCGGTGCCGCCGCCTCCTCCGAACGAACCGAAGGGGATGCCGCATGAGCGCCCTGACCGTGGAACGCACCGCGCTCGCCCCGCGCGTACGCAGCCTGCTGGCGCGTCGCGGGCCGCTTCTGGTCGTGCTCGCGATGACCGTCTACCTCGCCGTCTCGGCGAGGGGCTTCCTCGGCATCGCCAACGTCACGGCGAGCCTCACGCAAGCGGCGCCCGTGGCGCTGGTCGCGATGGGACTCGCCATCGTCGTGATCGGCGGCGGCGACGACGTGGTGGTGGGCGGGATCGATCTGTCGATCCCCGCCACCGCGGCGCTCGCCACCGCCATCGTGAGCGATCAACTCACCACGTACGGCACCCCGTTCGCCGTCGCCTTCGCCCTCGGCATCGTGGTCACCACCGTGTTCGGTCTTCTCAACGCGGTACTGGTCGGGTGGGTCGGGTTGTCGTCGATCCTGGCCACCCTCGCCGTGTACGTCGCCGTCGTCGGCATCACGCGCGTGGTCAGCGGCAACCGCCGGATCGATGTGACCGACCCGCTCATCGTCGCCGTCCGCGACACCCGGATCGCCGGCATCCCCCTCGCCGCCGTGCTCATGCTCGTCGTCGCGGCCGTGCTCGTCTTCGTCATGGCGCGCACCCCGTACGGCCGGCGTCTGCAGGCCGTCGGCGGCAACCGGGATGCCGCGACCTTCGCCGGCATCCCGACCCGGCGTTACATCATGTCGACGTTCGTCATCGCGGGCGTGGTCGCGGGCCTCAGCGCGCTGCTGCTCGTGGCGCGCGGTTCGGGCAGCAGCCCGGGGATCGACGAGCGCCTCATGGTCGACATGGTCCTGGCGACCTTCCTGGGAGCCGCCTTCACCCGCCGCGGCACGGTCACGGTCTTCGGCTCCGTGCTGGGCGCGGTGTTCGTGGCGCTGCTGTCGAACGGCCTGATCCTCTCGCGCGTCGCCAACGCGTGGGTCGACGGTTTCAAGGGCGTGCTGATCCTGCTCGTCGTCGCCGCCGCCGCAGCGCGCAAGAGCGAGGAGGCCCGCGCGTGAGCACCACCGCCACCCGCACCCGCTGGTCGGGGGTCGCCGGTTCCGCCGCCGCGACCGTCACCCGCTACGGCTTCGTCGCCGCCTTCGCCCTGTTGGTCGTGTTCTTCTCGTTCGCCAGCGACGCCTTCCTGCGTCCGAGCAACCTGCTGAACGTGCTCGACGGCGTCGCGATCCTGCTGCTCGTGGCCCTCGCCCTGACGGTGGTGGTGTCCTCCGGCGGCATCGATCTGTCGGCCGCGGTCGCCGTGGACTTCGGCGCGTGGTTCGCGATCGTGTCGATGATGTCGTTCGGGATGCCGTGGCCCGTCGCCGTCCTGCTCGGGCTCCTCGGTGGTGCGCTCATCGGCGCGCTCAACGCCTTCCTCATCGTGGGCCTCGGCGTGACGCCGTTCCTCGCGACCCTCGGCACCTTCTTCATCGGCCGCAGCGCTCAGCAGATCGGTACGAACGGAGGGGCGAGCGTCAGCTTCCGCGCCGCCCCCGAGGGCTTCACCTTCCTCGGCTCCGGCGACGTGCTGGGTGTCGGCATCCCGGTGATCATCGCCGCGGTCGCGGCCGTGGGCGTCGGCATCCTGTTGCACCGCACCCCCGCGGGCGTGCGCATCCAGGCGATGGGCCTGCAGGATCGTGCGGCGGTCGTCGCCGGTCTCCGCACCCGCCGCATCCGGGTGCTCGTCTACATCGGTGCGGGCGTGCTGTGCGCGGCGGGCGGGGTGCTGCTCAGCGCGTCCCTCCGGCTGTACACCCCCCTCGCGGGCTTCAGCTACCTGCTGGATGCCATCGCCGCGGTCTTCATCGGCGCCTCGATGCACCCGCGCTCGCGGCCGAACGTTCCCGGCACCGTCGTGGGCGTGCTGTTCCTCGGCGTGCTCGCGAACGGCCTCGACCTGCTCGGTCTCGACTTCAACGTCAAGGCCGCGGTGCAGGGCGTCGTGCTGCTGGTCGCCCTCGTGCTGGCGTACACCGTCGCGCAGCGCGCGCGGGCGGCGGCGGAGCGCAAGCCCGTGGCGAAGACCCCCGACACCACCCCGGGCGGCACCCCGTGACCCCCGCCGTCCTGGGCATCGATGCGGGAACCACCGCGGTCAAGGCCGTGCTGTACTCGCTCGAGGGCGACACGCTCGCCGCCGGTCACCGTGCCGTCACGGTGGTCCGCACGCCTGACGGGGCGGCCGAGAGCGACATCGACCTCGTGTGGGAGGCCGTCGTCGGCGCCGTCCGTCAGGCCCTGTCGCAGGCCCGCAGTGCCGGGCCCGACGTCGTCGCGATCGGCGTCACCGGCCAGGGCGACGGGGCGTGGCTCATCGATGCCGACGGACGTCCCGTGCGCCCCGCCGCCCTGTGGCTGGAAGGGCGGGGCGCCGACCGCGTGACCGCCTGGCAGCAGGACGGCCGGGATGCCGCGGTGATCGCCGCCACGGGTTCGGCGAGTTTCCCGGGGACGCTCCCCGTGCTCCTCGACGGCTTCGCCGAGACCGAGCCCGAGACCCTCGCCCGCGCGGCCCACCACCTCAACTGCAAGGACGCGGTGCGTCACCGGCTCACCGGCGTGGTCGCCACCGACCCCTCCGAGGCGTCGCGCACGTACCTGGATCCGGCGACCCTCGCCTACTCCGACGAGATGATCGACGCGCTGGGGCACCGCCGCTTCGCGTATCTGCTCGCCCCCGTGCGCGCTCCGCACGAGAGCGCCGGCACTCTCACCGACACCGCCGCGGTCGAGCTGGGGCTCCGGGCCGGCGTCCCCGTCGCCACGGGGCTCGTCGATTCCGCGGCCTGCCCCGTGGGACTCGGCGCCCTCGCCGATCAGGACGGCTGGGTCGTGCTCGGCACGACCGCCACCGTGGCCGTCAACCGCGCCGACCGCGCCGCCGCCGACAGCGGGATCGGCATCCTGATCCCCACCGGCCGCGGCACCCAGGTGCTCGAGGCACTGTCGTCGATGGTCGGCACGCCCAACCTCGACTGGGTGCGCGACACCCTGGGCCTCGCGGACCGCGGCTGGAGCGATCTCGAACGCCTCGCGCGCACCGCGCCGCCCGGCAGCGGCGGGGTGATCTACCTGCCCTACGGTTCGCCCAGCGGCGAGCGCGCCCCGTTCGTGGATGCCGCGGCGTCGGCATCCTGGGTCGGCATGAACGTCACGACGACTCCCGCGCAGGTGCTGCGCAGCGTCTTCGAGGGCCTCGCGTTCTCGGTCGCCGAGTGCCTCGACCTGCTCGATGCCGCCGAGCGCGTGCCCGTGTGCGGCGGCGGCGCGCGCAGCGACCTGCTGTGCCAGCTGCTGGCCGACGTGTCGGGTCGCACGATCGTGCGCACGACCGACCCCGAGGTGGGAGCGCGGGGAGCGGCGACCGTGGCCCTGGTGGCCGCGGGGCTCGCCGTCGACCTGGAGGCCGCGGTGCGGGTCTTCCCCGCCGACGCGGTCGAGTTCGCCCCGCGTCCCTCCGCCGCACTGTCGTCGGCGCGAGAGGTGTTCGCCCGCGTGCGGGCGGCGCTGCGGCCGGAGTGGCCGGCGCTGCGCGCGCTCGGTCGGGTGACGCCGGACGACGACGGATCCCACCCGGGTGCGGCCGCGGTCGGTGCGGCTCCCGGCGACGACGCGACCCGGGCGTCTGCGACCCCGGCGGGCACAGCCGCGGACGCCGACCGCGCCGGTACCGAGCGCGTCGACGCGGGCGCGGCCGCCGCGCACCTCGACGACCCCGCCCTCGATGTCCCCGCCCCCGAGAGGACTCCCGCATGACCCGTACCGTTATCACCGCCCCGTTCGACCCGCGCATCGCCGCCGATCTCCCGGGCGAGGTGGTCACGGCATCCGAGGCCGAGACCGGCCAGTCGCTCGGTGACCGCGCCGCCTCCGATCCCGCGTTCGCAGAAGCTCTGGCGGCCGCCGACGTCGTGATCGCCGAGCTCGACCGCATCGACGACGCCGCGCTGGCAGCCGCCCCGCTCCTGTCGCTCGTCGTGGCCTGCCGCGCCAACCCCGCGAACGTCGACCTCGCCGCGTGCGCCGCGCGCGGCGTCGAGGTGCGCACGACACCGGGCCGCAACGCCGACGTGACCGCCGACTTCACCCTCGCCCTGCTGCTCGCGACCGTGCGCCACGTGCCCGCGGCGTCGGCCTGGCTGCGCGAGGGCAACTGGAGCACCGACGACGTCTTCGAGCCGTACGCGCGGTTCCGCGGGATCGGCCTCACGGGCCGGCAGCTCGGCGTCGTCGGCGGCGGAGCGGTCGGTCGACGCGTCGTGCGCCGCGCCCAGGGGTTCGGTATGCGGGTCGCCGTCTACGACCCCTTCCTCGCCCCCGGCGCCCTGGGCGACGACGTCGCGCACCTCGAGCTCGACGACCTGCTCGCCACGAGCGACATCGTCACCCTGCACGTGCCGCTCACCCCCGAGACCACCGGGTTGATCGGCGCGCGCGAGCTCGCGCTGCTGCGCCGGGACGCCTATCTGATCAACGCCGGCCGCGCCGCTCTCGTCGACCGCGACGCCCTCGTCGCGGTGCTGCGCGAGGCGCGCATCGCCGGCGCCGGCTTCGACGTGTTCCACGACGAACCGCTCAGCCCCGACGACGAGCTGCTGCGGCTCCCGAACGTCACGCTCACCCCGCACATCGCCGGGGCGTCCGACGACGTGGTCGTCGAGCACTCCCGCCTCGCGGCCGCCGCCGTGGCATCCTTCATCGACACGAAAGAGAACTCATGACCGCCACCGCCACCGCCGACGTGGTCGTGCTCGACATCGAGGGCACCACGTCCGCCGCCGGGTTCATCCTCGGCGACCTCTACGACTACGCGCGCCCGCGTCTGGACGAGGTGCTCGGTCGCGACGACGACGCCGTTCGCACGGCCCGCATCGATGCGATCGCCGAGACGGGGCTGGATGCCGACGCCTCCGACGCCGAGATCGCCGAGGCGCTGCGCGGACTGATGGCGAAGGACGTGAAGTCCACCCCGCTGAAGACGCTGCAGGGGATCATCTGGGCCGAGGGCTTCGCCGCGGGCGAGATCCACTCGCAGTTCTTCGACGACGTACCGCCGCGCCTGCGCGCCTGGCACGAGGAGGGCATCCGCCTCGCCGTCTACTCCTCCGGCTCGGTCGCCTCGCAGGTGCCGTGGTTCCGGCACGCGCCGCAGGGCGATCTCACCCCCCTCGTCGAGGACTTCTTCGACACGGTGAAGGCCGGACCGAAGAAGGAACGCGCGTCCTTCGACGCGATCGCCTCCGCCCTCGACGTCGCCCCCGAGCGCGCGCTGTTCCTCACCGACCACCCCGACGAGGTGACGGCGGCTCTCGCGGCCGGCTGGCAGGTGATCGCCCTCGACCGCGTCGGCGAGCCGTGGGCCGGAACCGCCTTCGCCGCCCCCGCCGTGGCATCCTTCGACGCGATCGAGGTGACCCGATGACCGTTCTCCCCTCCCGCGATCTGGTGCGGGCAGCCGGTGCCGCCCTCGCGGCCGAGGCCTCGCGCTTCTCGGGCTACGGCTGGATGCGCGGCACCTCGGGCAACCTCTCGGTCGTCGTCGACCGCGACCCGCTCGTGCTCGCCGTCACCGCCTCGGGCCTCGACAAGTCGCTGCTCACCGACGCCGACGTCGTGCTCATCGACGCGAACGGCGAGGCGATCGACCCCGACGAGCAGCGCCCCCCGTCGGCCGAGTCGGGTCTGCACGCCCACATCGCCGCGCGAACGGGCGCGAACGCGGTGTTCCACGTGCACGCGTTCGACGCGGTCGTCGCCGGACACCGGTGGCCGGACGGCGTCGAGATCCGCGACATGGAGATGCTCAAGGGCATCGGCCATCTCGCCGACGACGAGACCGTGACCATCCCCGTCATCCGCAACCACCAGGACATGACCGTCGAAGCCGGCTGGTTCGACGAGGTCTACCGTCCCGCCACCGCGGAGGTACCCGAGGTTCCGGCGCTGATCGTCGCGAACCACGGCATGTACGCCTGGGGCAGCGACGTGGCAGCGGCCCGTCGTCACCTCGAGATCACCGAGTGGTTGCTGCGCTTCACCGTCGCGACGCGCTGAGCCACCGGCATCCATCCTCCCCACCCCAACGAAAGGAGCGGCCATGACCTTGCTGACCGTCTGGAAAGAGACCGACCCGAGCACGCCCGTGCTCGAGACCACCGATGAGAGCGAGATCCGAGAGGCCCTCGCCGAGCTCGGCGCCCGCTTCTCGCGCTGGGAGGTCAAGGACGTCGCCGCCGGCGCCTCGCAGGACGAGGTGCTCGCGCTGTACGCCGACGAGATCGGCGAGGTGAAGGAGCGCGAGGGCTACACCCTCGTCGACGTCGTCGCCCTCGACCCCGCGCAGGCCGACTACGACGAGCTGAAGACGCCGTTCCGCGAGAAGTTCCTGTCGGAGCACGCCCACGACGACGACGAGGACCGCTACTTCGCCAAGGGCGCCGGGGTCTTCTACCTGCACGCGAACGAGAAGGTGCACGCGGTGTACTGCGAGGCGGGCGACCTGATCTCGGTGCCGGCGAACACCACGCACTGGTTCGACATGGGCACCTCGCCCCACTACGTCAGCGTGCGCTTCTTCCACGACGACGACGGCTGGGTCGGTCACTTCACCGGCAGCCCGATCGCGGAATCGTTCGCCTCGTTCGACCAGCTGGCGGAGCGTCGCGCACAGCTCGTCTGATCCCGCTCCCCGCGAACGCCCGTTCCCGCCGCATCCCTCCGGATGCCGTGGGGGCGGGCGTTCCGCGTGGGCGGGCATGCGCCGGCGGGTCCGCGTCAGGGGAGCCGTCGAGACCGGCGGTCCGCATGCGGCCGACGGGGGCGTTCCGCACGAGAGGCGAGCCGGGTACGCCGCAGCGCGATCGCGGTGGGCTCCGAGGCTTGCGGCGGCTTCGCACGCCGCAATACCGTCATGTCGTCCGCACACGCGGTGAGGGGGTCGGCCCATGGTGGCGTCCGTGATGGTGCTGTCGGTGACGTGCCTCATCGCGACCGGCGCCCTGCTGCTCGTGGGGCTGCTGCTCGTCGGCCGCGACTGTCCGCCCGGCAGGTCGCTGCAGTACGCCGCGATCGCCGGCGTCGCCGAGGTCGGCGCATCGGCGATCTACCTCGTCTGGGTCAACGTCGGCGGGTCCGCGGCGTTCGCCGTCGCCAACGCCCTGATGGTCCTGGGACCCGCGATGATCCCCCTGGCCGTCCACTCGCTCAGCCCCACCCGGGTGACCCTCTGGTCCACCCTGGTCGCCGGGGCCGGTGTGGTCGTGGTCGCGACGACCTCGTTCCTGCTCCCGGCGCTCGAGGCCGTCGTCGTGCAGGCGTTCACATTCGCGATCGTCGGCGTGTGCGGCGCGGCGGCGGCCCTCTCCTCCCGGGAAGCGCGGCGGGCGTCGATCCGCGTGCTCGCGGGGACGCTGTGCGTGTACTCGCTGTACTGCGCGGCCCGCGGGACCGCCATCGCCGCGGTCGTCGTCCGGGACGACGCGGGCGCGGCCGGCGGGATCTTCTCCGACACGGTCGCCATCGCGGTGGGAGTCGTCGTCATCGTCGCTGTCACCGGTGCGATCTCGACGTTCTGGCTCGCCGTGCGTCGGGAGAGTCTCCTGGCGGCCGCGGGGTCGTCCGCCGTGCTCGTGATCGTGCCGGGCCGACGACCCGGCGACGCCGGCCGATTGCCGCGCTTCCGCGAGCTGGTCGAAGACGTGCGCGAGGCTGCCGCGGCCATCGATTCCGGCTCGGTGGCGGTGTTCGGCGGCGCGGGGCTGTCGCAGACGGGAGCGGCGACGGCTCTGAAGGACACCCTCCGCGTCGACCACGGGTGGACCGAGGAGGAGATCGCCCTCCTCACGCAGACCACGGTCGAGCGCTGAGCGGCGCTGCCGAGTGTGCTGCCGAGCGGGGCGGGGCGCTCCGACGCAGTGCGTTCGGGTGTCGGTGCGGTGCGGGCGCTCCGAAGCGGCACCGGCCGCGCGGCACCGGCGCCGCGGCGCGGGGCGTCAGATGACGGCGGCCGACCAGGGGTCGGGGCGGCCGTAGCGGTGCGCGGCGATCGACACCGCCTGCTCGCGCAGGAACGGGAGCAGCTCCAGGCGACCGGCGGTGGTGACCTCGTCGGCGTACACGGTCGGCGACAGGTCGGCCCCCACGGTCTCCATGACCGCCGCGCGGAGAGCGACGACCGTCTCGGCCGGGCCCACCAGACGGATACGCTGCGGCCGCATCGGCGAGACCAGGGCGCCGGCCGGGTCGGCATCCGGGATACCACCCGCCAGGCGCTGCAACCACTCCGTGTCGCTCTCGACCGAGACCGCGACGTTCGCCTCACCGAGCAGGTGGCGCACGGCCGCGGGGAGCCCCACGGGCGTGCTGAGCGTGAACGTCGAGCCCGAGCGCACCGCCGCGACGAGCACGCGCAGCACCGCCTGCCAGGCCGCATCGCCGGTGGCGCGCACCGCGACGTCGGCCGGTCGGTAGCGGCGCAGATTGCGCTCGACCCGAAGACGCGAGACGTCGGTGACGCGGCCGAACTCCCGGTCCCACGCCACGGCGTCCGACAGCGCCCCGCGACGGAGCCACTCGAACGCCTCGTACGACAGGGTCGGCTGGGCCGCCTCGATGAGGGCGGCGATGCGGCTGTCGAGCCCGCGCAGGTGCAGCGTCGACGACGACGCGCCGCCCGTCGACGGCCGCCACGAGCCGAGGGTCACCAGGCGGTTCGGCCCGCCCGACATCGCGCCGGTACCCACCGACGCCTCTCCCCAGCCGCCGAGCGGCTCGCGCTGCACGACCCCGCCCGTCGAGGGACGGTTGACGCGCAGCACCGCGGCCTCGGCGGTGTCGAGCCAGAGTTCGAGGTCGCCGATGTCGCGCGTGTGCAGTCCCGCGACGAATCCGGAACCGATGGCGTTCTGCAGCTCGATCGCCCGGGTCACGGTGGGCGCGTGCAGGATTCCCAGCACGGGAGCCGCGACGGCGGCCCGGGTGAGGTGCGAACCCGCGGTGACCCCCGTGCGCACGCCCGGCGACCAGAACCGCCCGGCCGTCTCGGCACCGAGGTCGAGTTCGCGCGGTTCCACGAGCCAGCGCTCGCCCTCCCCGAGCACGGTCAGTGCCCGGCGGACCTCGCCCACGGGCTCCGCCACGAGCGGGCCGATGTCGGACAACGGATCGTCGGCGGGTCCGACTCGCAACGACGAGACGGTGTCGGCGAGCTGCTCGAGGAACGGCGTCGACCGGCCGACCGCTCCCACCAGGATGACGAGCGACACGGCGGTCGCCGCCTGCCCCGCCCGCGCGAAGGCTCCCGCCACGATGTCCGACACCGCGGCGTCGAGGTCGGCGGAGGGCGCGACGATCGCGGCGTTGCGCCCGGCGGTCAATGCCTGCAGCTTCGCGGCCGGGCGCCAGGCGGCGAAACGTTCGGCGGTCGCGCGAGCCCCCGCGAGCAGCACGCGGTCGACACCGGGGTGCGCGACCAACGCGCGCCCCGACGCCTCTTCGTTCATATCGACGTAGACGAGCAGGTCGCGGGGGATCCCCGCCGCCCACAGCGCTTCGGCGACGACCGCCCCGGCCCTCCGGGCGCGGGGTGACGGCGTGAGCAGGACGCCCGACCCCGCGGCGAGCGCGGCGATCGTCTCGGCGGCGCACAGGCCCACCGGGGCGTTCCACCGCGGGGCGACGACACTCACCCGGTCGGGGAGGAAGACGGCTCCCGGCACGCGGTCGAGCTCTTTCGCGGTCGCGGCGTAGTACGCGGCGGCGTCCACCGCCTGGCTCACCTCGGCGTCGGCCTCCGCCAGCAGCGCCCCGCCCTCGGCCGCGAGCACCTCCATGAGCTCGGCGCGGCGCGCGGCGAGGGTCCGGGACGCGCTCTGCAGCACGGCCGCGCGGTCGGCTGCCGCCAACGCACCCCAGGGCTCGGCGGCCTCGCGCACGCGCCGCACGGCGGCATCGAGCCCCTCCTCGTCGTCGATGCGTCCGGCCGCGGCCGTCGCGTCCCCCGCCGTGGACGCGGCCACGCGCGCGAGCACGTCGGTCGCCCACTCGCGGTCGTCGGCGACGGTCGGGTCGGTGTCGGCGACGTTCCGGAAACCGGGTGCCCCGCCGGCGAGCTCGGCGCTCTCCCGGGCCGAGAACACCGCGGTGTCGACGAAGGGCTGCCCGCCGAAGAGCATCTGCTGCACGTCGGGTCCGAGCGAGGAGGTGTCCCCGGATGCCGCCGCCTCACGCGCGATGCCAAGCACCGCCTGCGTCAGCCCGGGCTCGGCGGGGTCGTCGGCGGCGCGGTCGCGCAGGATCGCGGGGTCGTCCTCGCCTCGGCGCTGCGGGCCGCGGGCGATCGGGGTCGGCCCGTCGGCGGCAGCGAGGGCCCGACGCGCCCGCGCGGACACGGCCGAGGTCTCCGGCTCGTCGATGTCGATCGCGTCGCCGTCGGTGTCCGCGGCGGTGCCCGTGACGAGATCCTCGCCGTCGGCGCCCTGGGCGTCGGCGCCCTCGACGGCGGGGCCCTCGACGTCGGCTCCCTCGACGTCGGCGTCCTCGGCGACCCGGACATCGGCGACCGGGACATCGGCGACCGGGGGTGCCGCCGGGGGCAGGGCGGGGGCCGCGGCGACCGCCGCGGCGTACTCCGAGGCGAGGCGACCGGCCACGGCATCCAGATCATCGGGATGCACGACGGCCACGGTGATCACGTGCTCGACATCGGGCGTCCAGGGCGTCGCCCGCGGGAGCACGAGTCGCACCTCGGCGGTCGCCTCCGCGGCGAGGGCGCGGGCGAGGGCCGCGCGTTCGGGGTCGACCGTGGCGATCTCGAGCAGCAGGCCCTCGACGCCGCGCGGCGCGACGGCCTCGCGCGCGACCCGCACGAGGCCCGCGTCGACCTCGTCGCGCGAAGTGGGCGCGGGGGGCGTCCACCCGTGGCGCGCGGCGGCCAGCACCTCGGAGGTGTCGACGGCCTCGTCGCCGAGGCGGAGCGTCAACGGCGCACCGCCCTGGGCGACGCGCACCCGGGCCCAGGCGGCGAGCTCGCGCACGGCGTCGATCGTCTCGGCCACGGCGACCGGCAGAGCGATACCGGCGCGCAGACCCTCGAGCCGCGGCTCCTCGAGCACACGCGTCAGCACCGACATCGTGGCATCCAGGTCATCGCGACCGGTGGCCACGAGCGTGATGTGCGTTCCCGCAGCGCGGGCGGCCAGGAACACCGGCAGCACACGCTCGGCGACATGCTCCACATCGGCGGCGAAGGCCCAGGGAGCCCGCCGCACCGACACCTCGGACAGGGCGAACGACACGCGATCGACGTCTTCACGCGAGACGAGGGAACGGATGCCGTCGAGGCGCCGCCGCGCGCCCGTCTCACCGAGCACCGCCGGCCCGGTCAGGCGCACGTCGAGGATCGCCCCGTTCTCGGCGGCCGCGGCGAGCTCCGCCCCGAGTCGCTCGGGACGCGCGTCGAGTGCGAGCGAGCCGAGCAGCTCGCGCAGGGCACGGCGGGCGATCGGCACCGCCGGCGTGGGAAGCACCGGGGCGACGGCAGCCCCGATCTGCAGGGCGCCGCGCACGAACCAGGGCAGCGTCGACGGGATCTCGGTGGCGAGGCGATGCAGTGCCGCCGCCGCAGCCGTCACGCTCTCGGGCCGGACGACGCCGTCGCACACCCGAGCGACGAAGGCCGCGGCGTCGGGGTCGGTCGGCAGGGCGCCGCGGTGCGCGGGGGCGAGGGCTTCCACGCGCGCCGAGAACGTCCGGATCTCGGCGGCGGCCCGTGATCCCAGGTCGGAGGAGAGCGCTGGACCGGTGACGCGAGGGTCGTTCGTGCTCATGCCCGTCAGCCTAAGCACCGCGCCCGCGCCACGTCGGCGGCCCGCCGCGCACGTCGAGGATCGACGCCGAGAGACGTGCGACGGCCTGTCCCCCAAATGACCGACAGTTTTTGGACTGTAACCATCAATTAGCAGGAATTCCTTCGCATTTCGGCCCTCTCGTGTTTCGATAGCCGTGGGTACCCCACCATTTATCCCCCCTGGATGGAAGGTCACTCCACGTGAACCGTTTCTCGAAGACGGTCGTCGGCGCTGCCGCGATCGGCCTGTTCCTGACCACCGCCGCCAGTGCTCCCGCGCTGGCGCAGACCCCCACTGCATCCCCCGATGCGGCCGTCGACGGCGTCGACGCGCAGCTGCTGGAAGCGATGGCGGCCGACCTCGGCACCGACGTCTCGGGCGCACAGGACGTGCTGCGTTTCCAGGCCGATGCGGCCGGGACCGCCGACGAAGTCGCCGACGCCGCCGGTGACGCATTCGCCGGCACCTGGCTCGACGAGTCCACGCAGACGGTGTACGCCGCGGCGACCACCGACTCGGCTCTGACCGCGGCCTCCGACGCGGGCGCCGTGCCCGTCGCCGCCGAGTACTCGCTCGCCGAGCTCGAGGCCATCACCGCGCAGATCGAGACGAGCGACGTTCCCGACACGATCCCCTCGTGGTGGATCGACGTCGAGGCGAACGACGTCGTCGTCGACGTCGTCGCCGGCGGCGAGCAGGCCGCGACCGACTTCGTCGCCTCGCTCGACGCGCCGGCCGATGCCGTCCGCGTGCAGACGGGCGTCGAGGCCCCCGAGACGTTCGCCACGATCCGCGGCGGTATGTCCTACCTCATCAACAACGCCAGCCGGTGCTCCGTCGGCTTCGCCGTGCAGGGCGGCTTCGTCACCGCCGGCCACTGCGGCGTCACCGGCGACAGCACGAATTACGGCACCTTCCGCGGCTCGTCCTTCCCCGGCAACGACTACGCCTGGGTGGCCACGCCCAACCACACCCCCGTCGGGCAGGTCATGGACTACTCCGGTGGCACCGTCGCGGTGAAGGGCTCGACGCAGGCCGCCGTGGGCGCGACCGTGTGCCGTTCGGGCTCCACCACCGGTTGGTACTGCGGGCAGATCCAGGGCTTCAACTCCACCGTGCGTTACGCCGAAGGCTCGGTTTCGGGCCTCATCCGCACGAGCGTCTGCGCCGAGCCGGGCGACTCGGGCGGCTCGCTGCTCGCCGGCAATCAGGCGCAGGGTGTGACCTCGGGCGGCTCGGGCGACTGCACCACCGGCGGCACGACGTACTTCCAGCCGGTCAACGAGATCCTGCAGACCTACGGCCTGCGCCTGCTCACCAGCTGATCCCCCGCGGGTACCCGAAGCCCCGGCCGCCTCTCCGGCGGTCGGGGCGTCATCGCGCTCACGGGAGCGACCTCGTCAGGAGGACGTCCCGGCGGTCGGGGCGTCATCGGGGTCGCCCCGGGTGCGTGGCGACCGGGTGCCCGATCGCGCGGGGACGCTACTGTCGGTGTCCATGGCCGTGACCTTCACCGACATGCCGATCGAGGCATTGCGCGCGTACCACCCCGATCTCGCCGAACCCGTCGGACTCGACGCGTTCTGGACCGAGACCCTCTCCGCGGCGCGTGCCGCCGCCGGTCCGACCCGCGTCGCACCCGTCGCGGCGCCGGTGCGGTCGCTGAACGTGTCCGACCTCACCTTCACGGGATTCGACGGAGATGAGATCCGCGGCTGGGTGGTGCGTCCGCACGGCGAGGAGGTGCTCCCCGCGGTCATCGAGTACATCGGCTACGGCGGCGGGCGAGGACTCCCCGGCGAGCGCGTGAACTGGGCGGCGGCGGGCTACGTGCACGTGGTGATGGACACCCGGGGCCAGGGCTCCGCGTGGAGCGTGGGAGCGACCCCCGACCCGCACGGGTCGGCCGCAGCGTACCCGGGCGTGATGACCCGCGGCATCCTGGACCCCGACGAGTACTACTACCGCCGGCTCATCACCGACGCGGTCCGCCTGGTCGACGAAGTACGAGCGCTGCCCGGGGTGGATGCCGACCGGATCGCCGTCACCGGCGTGAGCCAGGGCGGGGGTCTGGCGATCGCCGCCGCGGCCCTCTCGGGCGAAGCGGTGGCTGCCGTCATGCCCGACGTGCCGTTCCTCTGCGATTTCCCGAACGCCATCGTGCGCACGCCCTCCGCGCCGTTCACCGAGATCACGCGCTTCCTCGCGGTGCACCGCGACGAGGCCGATCGGGTGCTGCACACGTTGTCGCACGTCGACGGTGCGGTGCTCGCGCGCCGCATCCGGGTGCCGGCCTACTTCTCGGTCGCGTTCATGGACGATGTCGTCCTGCCGTCGGGGGTGTTCGCGGCGTTCCATGCGGTGGCGTCCGAAGATGCCGCGATCGAGGAGTACCCGTACAACGGCCACGAGGGGGGCGGATACCGCCACTGGATGCGGCAGGTGGCCTGGCTCGACGCGCGCTTCGGGCGCTGACCCGGCTATCGCCCGGCCACGCGGCGCCGCTCTCCCTCCGAGGCCGCGGGGCGCCCCGGACGACTACTCCCAGACGCTGGGCGCCGGCCGCTTCGTCGACGGCAGCGACGAGCCGTCGGCCCAGTCGTGCACCCACGGCTCGATGTCGGGCAGCCCCTCGGGGCGCCCCACCGCGGCGAACAACTCGTCGTGGGGCACCGTGCCGCCGGAGCGGCGCAGGATCCGCGCGCGGATGATCGCGCGGGCGTAGATCTCGTCGCCCACCAGTGCGCGGTGCTCGAGGTACACCGCGCGGTCGTCGTGGCCGATCAGGCGCGTCTCGAGGTCGAACCGCTGCCACAGCTCGAGGGAGCGGCGGAAGGTGATCGTCTCGGCCGCCACCACGGCGTACCAGCCCTGCCGCGTCATCGCCGCCACCAGGCCCGTCCGCGTCAGCAGATCCCATCGACCGAGGTCGAACAGCGACAGATACCGTCCGTTGTTGAGGTGGCGGAGCAGATCGATGTCGGTGGGCAGCACGCGGATCGGCATCCGGGTCACCATGTTCGGATCGAGGGGCCCCTCGCGACGCAGGCGACGGCGGGCACGGAAGAGCACGAGGAGGGTGCGCCACAGGACGTTCACGAGGTGCGAGCGTAGCGATCCGACGACGGATCGGCCATCGGGTTGTCCTTGATCGACAAGACCACCGGGTTCTCAGCCGTCCCAGGTCGCGTCCGCAGGTGCCGAGTGTCCAGAAAACGCCGCGGGTCGCCACCGCCGACGGCGTGTCGTGGACACCCGACGAAGGGGCTGGATGCGCGCGTCGCGGCATCCGGAGCCGACGCCTGCCGACGCGTCCATTAGCGCATCGGGAGGGGTCTTTCGCCGGATTTCACCCAGGCCGATCCCGCGCGTAGAGTCGCGCCATGACTGCGGAAATCCGAACCGACATCGTCGTCCGTCCGGTGCGCGACGTGGATGCCGAGGCCCTGGGCCGCGTGCACGCCACCTGCTGGCACGAGACGTACGACCACCTGATCAGCAAAGCGGCCCTCGAGGCCGTCTCCCCCCGACGCATGGCCGAGCTGTGGACCCACTGGGCCTCGCAGGGCGATGACTACCGCATGCACGCCGCGCTCGTGAACGGCGAGATCGTCGGCTTCGTCGGCTCGGGCCCCGCCCGTGACGACGACGCACCGCGCGAGCGCGAGCTGTACTTCATCTACCTTCTCGACGCGCATCACGGCACCGGCATCGGCCAGCAACTGTTCGACGCCGCGGTCGAAGACGGCGAGGGCCTGTACCTCTGGGTCGCCGACGACAACCCGCGCGCCCACCGCTTCTACACGCGCAACGGTTTCTCGCTCGACGGCGCCTCGCACGTGGAGCCTTTCCTCGGCGAAGAGCTCACCGAGGTGCGTTTCGTCCGCTGACGTGCTGCAGGTCTGGGCCCTCGACGGCATCCGTGAGATCACCCCGGGAGACGACCTCGTCGGGGTGATCCTCGACGCCTCGGTCGACCCGCTGCAGGACGGCGACATCGTCGTCGTCACGAGCAAGATCGTGTCGAAGGCCGAGGGCCGGATCATCCAGGCCGACGACCGAGAAGACGCGATCACGCGTGAGACCGTGCGTCTCGTGGCATCCCGGACCTCCCCCACCGGACACGTCACGCGCATCGTCGAGAACCCCCTCGGGATCGTCTCGGCCGCCGCCGGCGTCGACGCCAGCAACACCCCCGAGGGCACCGTCCTGCTGCTGCCCGTCGACCCCGACGCGTCGGCCCGGCGTCTCGCCGAGGGACTGCGTGCCGTCGCCCGCGTGGGCGTCATCATCACCGACACGCTCGGGCGCGCGTGGCGCGAGGGCCAGACCGATCACGCGATCGGGGCCGCCGGCATCCATGTCTTCGAGGACCTCCGCGGGACGACGGATGCCGAGGGCCGCCCCCTCGTGGTGACCCTGCCGTGCGTGGCCGACGAGATCGCCGCCGCTACCGACCTCGTCAAGGGCAAGGCGTCGCGCCGCCCCGTCGCGATCGTGCGCGGCCGCGGCGACCTGGTCGGCGACCTCGATCTGCCCGGGGCCCGTTCCATCGTGCGGGACCCCGCCCGCGACATGTTCCGCCAGGGGGCCGATGAGGCGTACTCCGACGGGTTCGCGGCGGGTCGCGCCGCCCGCGACTGAGCCTCTTCAGGCGCGAGAGCGGCGCGCGCGAGGTCACACGTCCGGCACGAGATCACGCGTCCGCGCACCCGCACGAGAGGTGATCTCGCGCCGACCGGTGATCTCGGGGGGGGCGGGGGACGGCGGCGCTCAGCGGATGCCGCGGGCGGCGAGGGCGTCGCCGAGATCGTCGGCGTGACGCAGGGTCACCACCAGGAACGGCAGTGCGCCGTGCGCGAGGGAGGGCCGCACGCCTCGCGCACGCTGAGCATCGCGGATATCGCCGGCCAGCTTCGACAGCACCGGGATCGTGGTCAGGGCGATCGTCCACAGCAGCGCGATGCGCGCCGGATCGACACCGACCCGACGCAGGGGCCGCAGCCCGCGCTCGAGGGCGTCGAGCATCGCCGCGACGGGGGTCGTCAGCGGAACGAGTGCCGCCACGAGCAGAGCGGCGGCGACCCGGGCCGTGTTGGCGGCGGCGGCCTCCGGACCGAGGAACAGCAGCTGCCCAATAGCCGTGACGACGATGACCCAGCGGAGCGCCCCCACCTGGCATCCGAGGACCCGGAAGCCGGCCCGCACGCCCATGCCGCTTCCGGCATACAGGACGCACGACACCCCCGCCGCGACGGGAGCCGTCGCCCAGGTCGAGGGCAGCGCCGCGAGGACCAGGGCCACGAGGGTCAGGCACGCGAGTTTCGGGCCCGCCGGCATCCGGTGCATCCACCCGCCACCGGGGCGGTACAGGCTCAGCACGCCACGGCCGCAGCGTACGCGTCGACGACCTCGGCGGAGGCTCCGGATGCCACGGCCCGCCCCTCGGCGAAGAGCACGGCCTCCTCGCAGCGGCGCGCCAGGGCGAGGTCGTGAGTGATGACAAGCAGCGCGTGCCCGGTGTCGGCGAGCAGGTGATCGGCGACGAGGCGGGCGTTTCGCGCATCGAGGAAGGCGGTGGGTTCATCGGCGACGACCAGGCGCGGCGCACGGA
Organism: Microbacterium sp. 22296; assembly: GCF_052045385.1. Taxonomy (NCBI): domain Bacteria; kingdom Bacillati; phylum Actinomycetota; class Actinomycetes; order Micrococcales; family Microbacteriaceae; genus Microbacterium; species Microbacterium sp. 22296. Next base: position 85,745 of record NZ_JBQEOS010000004.1, read on the forward strand.
CGAAGGCGCCGCACAGCGCGAGGAGCTGCTTCTGGCCCCCCGAGAGATCGTGCGAGGGACGATCGGCGAGCCCGTCGAGACCGAAGCGTCGGAGCGCCGCGGAGACCCGACCATCGCGCACCTCGCGCGGCAGACGCTCCGCCCTCAGCGAGAGGGCGACGTCGTCGGCGACGGTCGGCATGACGATCTGCGCGTCGGGGTTGCTCAGCACGAGCGCCACGCGGCGGCGGAGCTCCGCGGCATCCCGGTGCGGATCGAGTCCGAGCACGCGCAGCTCGCCGACCGAGGAGCGGACCAGGCCGGCGACGAGTCGAGCGAAGGTCGACTTGCCCGAGCCGTTGTCGCCGATGACCGCGATCGTCCGCGCGTCCAGGTCGAGGGTGACGCCCCGGAGCACCTCGCGCTGTCCGAGGTGCGCACCGACGCCGGCGCACCGGATCACGCGTCGACCGCGACCTCGGCCGGTCGCCGTCCCGGAGCGGGTGCGCTCCATTCGCGCCGGAAACCGCGCGGGTACGCCCTGACGAGGGTCGTCGCCACGACCGTGGCGACCGCGGCTTTCAGCAGATCGCCGGGCACGAAGACGAGGCTGGTGAGAGCCGTCTCAGCGAGCGGCAGGCGCGTGACGAGGCTCTGGACCGGGATGCCGAGGGCGTAGATCGCGCCGATCCCGCCGGCGAGCATCGCCAGCGCGGTGCGCCAGACGACGGGGCGACGTCCGCCCGCGTGCACGATCAGCCCGATGACGATCGCCCCGAGGATCCAGCCCAGGGCGTACCCCGCGGTGGGTCCGAGGAAGACGCCGATCCCCCCTCGTCCTCCGGCCAACACCGGCAGCCCCACCGCCGCGAGCGCGAGCAGCACGGTGACCGACAGCGCCCCGAACCAGGGGCCGAGCACCGCGCCGGCGAGCATCACCCCCAGGGTCTGCGCCGTGATCGGCACCCCGCCGAACACGGGGAAGCTGCCGGGGAGCCCCAGCACCGCGATGAGCGCGGCGAAGACGGCGATGCGGGCGAGGTCGGTGGCATCGGCTGTACGCATGAGAGTCCTTCCTGAACACTGTTCACCTGAACGGCGTTCACTATACTCACACCATGGCTCCTCGCGGACACTCCGCCGACGACGTCGCCCGCACCGCGCTGCGGATCCTCGACGATCACGGCCTCCCCGACCTCACGATGCGGCGGCTCGCGACCGCCCTCGAGGTGCAGCCCAGCGCGCTGTACTGGCACTTCCCCAACAAGCAGACGCTGCTCGCCGAGCTGTCGGACCGCATCGTGGCGCGGATGGCATCCGGTACCGCGGTGGATCTTCGGACCGAGGCCGGCGCCCTGCGCGAGGCCATGCTCGCCTACCGAGACGGCGCCGAGGTCGTGTCCAGCACTCTCGCTCTCGGCCTGGGCTCTTCTCTCGCGCACGACCGGCTGACGACCGCGGTCGCCGCAGACGGATTCGACGCCGACACCGCGCGCCGCAGCGCGACGACGGTGCTGCACTACGTGCTCGGTTTCGTCTGGCACGAGCAGCAGCGGTTGCACTACGACAGCGTCGGAGCGCGCGAAGAGGGCGCGGCGCCCCACGGTGCGACGAACGGCGACGTCGGTGCCGCGGGGCTCGCGAGCAACGACTTCGCCTTCGGCCTCGACCTCATCGTCGCCGGCCTGCGAGCGCGCGGTCGGGTCTGATCGATCGCCCCACGCCGAGATCACGCGATCCGCTCGAGATCACCCGCGATTCGGCCAAGAACGGGGTCATCTCGCGCGAAACGAGTCATCTCGGCGAAACGGCACGGGTCGGCGAGCCGGGTCAGCGCTGCTTGACGTCGCCGAAGAGACGGGCGATCGGCACGAGAACGCGGGGACGCGCAGCCGCCCAGCCGACGGCCATCACCAGCAGGGATGCCGCGAAGATCAGCAGACCGGTCGGGTCGCTCGTGAAGGCGTCGGGGTCGACCGAGCCGCGGGCGGCGTACATGTGGTTGAGGTTGCGCAGCGCGCCGGTGGCCAGGACGAGAGCGACGTGCACCACGATGAACGCGACGAAGAACAGCATCACGGGGAAATGCACCTTGCGCGCCCACTCGACCGGGTACAGCCGATTGAGCCGCTCGGCATCCTTCGGCCAAACGCCCGACAGCCGCACGCCGCTCACGATGGCGAGGGGAGCGGCCAGGAAGGTGATCGCGAAGTACGACAGCTGCTGCAGGCTGTTGTAGTTCACCCACCCGTTCTCGGTGGGCCAGTCGAGCGAGACGTACTGCAGCGCCGCCGACAGCGCGTTGGGGAAGACCTCCCACGAAGTCGGCACGATCCGCATCCACTGTCCGGTGGCGAACAGCAGCACGACGAAGACGACGCCGTTCGCGATCCAGAGGATGTCGACCGCCTGGTGGAACCACAGCGTCAGGCTGATGCGGCGGCGCTTGTTCTTCCGCGGCGACCAGAACGCCGCGGGGCGCTTCTCGCTGCGCACCTGCCAGCCCGTGCGGATGATGAACAACAGGAAGAAACTGTTGAGGAAGTGCGACCAGTTGAGCCACGCGGGGATGCCGACGGGCGCGGAATCGGGCAGGTGGTATTCGCCCGGGTAGGCGGCGAGGAACTCCTGGCCCGGACCGAGCGCGAGGAGGAACCGCGCCACGAGCACCGTGATACCCGCGAGGGCGAGCGCGAAGACGCCGAGCACCGCGGTGGAGCCGAGCCACTGCAGCGGCGTGAACGGGCCGACGCGTTTCGGCTCCGTCCTCGAAGGTCGCTCAGCGGAGGCGGCGGCCCCCGGCCAGACGGTCCGCCGCACGGTCAGCGGGGCGCGCGGTGCGGTGGGCGCGTCCTGCGACGGGGGGTCGGACGGGGCGGCGTCGATCGGCGTGGTCGCCTCCGGCGGAGGGGACGCCGCGACGGGAGGGGCCGCCGAGGCCGGGCGGGATCCGGATACCGCGACCTCGGGCGGCGGACCGTCCGCATCACGGGACGAGCCGGATGCCGCGACCTCGGGCGGCGGACCGTCCGCATCACGGGGCGAGCCGGATGCCGCAGCCCCGGGCAGCGAAGCATCGACGGCCGCGACCGGGCGGGGCGAAGGGGCACCGGACTCGTGCGCGGGGGGCCAGGGCTGACCGCCCGGCTCGCGGGGAAGTCCGCGACGAGGATGGTCTGCGTCGGGAAGCGCGGGGACCGCGGCGGAACCCGAGGCGCGCGCCGGATCATCGCGTGCGACCGATGCCGCGACGGATCCGGCCGACCCCTCCGTCCGGATGCCGTCGTCCGACTCCGCAACGGCCGAAGACGCGGCAGCCGGCGCCGGCACGAAGGGGCCCGTATCTGCAACCGTGGAGGACGCAGCAGTCAGCGTGGGCCCGGTAGAAGCCGGATCCGCAACCGCGGGAGTCGGCGCGGGACCGCCGGAAGCCGAATCCGCGACGGCCGGGGGCGCCGGCGGCCAGGGCTCACCGCCCGGCTCGCGCGGCAGACCACGGCGCACCGTCGCCACCGCGGGCGAGGCGTCAGTGCCGTGGGCGGCGATCGGGTCGGGGGCGGGACCCGGGTGCGAACCGGCGACCGGATGCGGCGCGGCGGCGGGCAGCGCGGTCGCGTCCGTGGCATCCGTCCGCGCATACGTCGCGTCCGTGGCATCCGCCCGCGCATACGTCGCGTCCGTGGCATCCGCCCGCGCATACGTCGCGTCCGTGGCATCCGCGCGCACATCCTCGGAGAAGGAGCCGATGATCGCAGCATTCCGCGTGGCATCCGCGGGATCCGCACCCGTATGCGAGGCCTGCGCCGAACGGGGCGCCGCCTCGCGGCCGTTCGCTTCGGAACCCGCGGTGCGGGGCGTACCGGCGGCCAGGGATGAGGCGTCGACCACGCTGTCCTCGACGTCCTCGGAAGCGCCGGAGGCCGCGGGCACGCCGGAGGCCGCGGGCGGCCAGGGCTCCCCGCCGGGGACGCGCGGCAGCCCGGGACGCGGGGTGCGTGGTGTGGACGCCATCTATTTCTTGTGGGCCTCGAGCGCGCTGATGAGTTGCGGGACGACGGTGAACAGATCTCCGACGATACCGAAGTCGGCGATGTCGAAGATCGGCGCGTCGGAATTCTTGTCGATGGCGACGATCGTGCCGGCCGTCTGCATCCCCGCGCGGTGCTGGATCGCCCCCGAGATGCCGAGGGCGATGTACAGGCGCGGTGACACCGAGACTCCGGTCTGGCCCACCTGCGCGCTCGCGGGGACGTAGCCCGCATCCACCGCCGCGCGCGAGGCGCCGACCGCCGCGCCGAGCGCGTCGGCGAGACGCTCGACGAGGGCGAAGTCCTCGCGCGAGCCGACACCCCGCCCTCCCGCGACCACCGCGGTGGCCCCGCGGAGTTCCGGGCGCGAAGAGGGCGCGGAGGTCTCGGCGAATCCCTCGACGCGGGCCGCGCGGACCCCGGATGCCGTCACCTCGAGCTCCTCGTGGAGGAGCGGCTGCGCTTCGAGACGCAGGTCGACCGAGCCCGGCCGCAAGGTGGCCAGCATCGGGCCGAAGGTGGGGGCGCCCTCGACGGTGAACGCGCCGCCGAGAACCGAATGGTGCGCCAGGACGCCGATCTCATCGCGATCGACGCCGACGATGTCGGTGGCCAGGGGCAGCCGACGACGAGCGGCCAGTCGGGCCAGCGCGTCGCGCGGTTCGACGGCATTCGAGGCCAGCACGAGGTCGGGGCGCTCGCGATCGAGGGCCGCGACGAGTGCGTCGACGATGGGGACCGTGAGGGCGTCGGGCGCCGTCGTCGCCGTCAGCACGCGGACGGCGCCCATCCCGGCGGCTTCGGCCGCGGCCCCGGCGAGGGCGTCGGGGGCGGCGACGACGAGGGCGACCGGGTCGCCGACCCGCGCAGCGGCCGCCAGCAGGCCGGGCGTCGTCGCCGCGAGCACGCCGCTCGGAAGCACCTCGAGCAGGACCAGCGCGACGCCCATCACGCCACCCCCTCGGCCACGAGGAACGCGGCGAGCTTCTCGCCGGCGTCACCCTCGTCGACGATCTTCGTGCCGGCCGTCCGTGGGGGTCGCTCGGCGACCGACAGCATGATGTAGCGGGCGACGGTCGGATCATCGGGCTCGATGCCGAGGGCGGCGGCATCCAGGGTCTCGTACGGCTTCTTCTTCGCCGCCATGATGCCCTTGAACGTCGTGAACCGCCCCTCGGGGAGCGCCTCGGTGATCGACACCACCGCGGGGAGCTCGGCCGTGACCCGCATCGTGCCCGCGTCGCTCACCCGCTCCCCCGACACCGCCCCGTCGGACAGCTCGAGGGCGGCGAGCCCGGTGAGCTGCGGTAGACCGAGCAGCTCGGCGACCATCGCGGCGATCACGCCTCCGCCTCCGTCGGTCGAGACGTTTCCCGCGATCACGAGGTCGTAGTCGATGCGGCGCACGGCGGCGGCGAGCACCTCGGCGGTGAGCAGCAGATCGGCCCCGCGCAGGGCGTCGTCGACGATGTGCACGGCCGAGTTCGCCCCCATCGCGAGTGCTTTGCGGATCGTCGCGGTGGCCGACGCGGGTGCCATCGACACGACCGTCACCTCGGTGCCGGGGTGCGCGTCGGCGTGCCGAAGGGCGACCTCGACCGCACGCTCGTCGATCTCGTCGAGCACGGGCGCCGACGCGCCACGATCGGCGAGTCCGGTCTCGAGGTCGAGTCGACGCTCGCCCCAGGTGTCGGGCACTTCTTTGATCAGGACCACGATCTTCATCGATGCGTCTCCTTCGTCGAGGGGAGGGATGCCGCAGCGGCGGCGCCGCGGCCGGGTTCGTGGCGGAGGGGCGGAAGCCCGCACGGCTGCCTTCCCGAGCGCGAGGCGCCCGAATGGGCCGGGAGCCGCGTCCCCCACCGCCGACGGCGAGTGCCCGTGCGGGCCGGGAGCCGCGCCGAACCCCGCCGCCGGGCACCGGCGGCGCGCGAGCGGTACCGTGAAGCCGAAGGAGGACCGATGACGCGACGACTGCCGGTCGACCCGATCGCCGAGGCCAAGCGCCAGTGGCTGGCACACGGGTGGGACGAGGCCGCCGACGGCATGACGGTCGTGACCTCGGTGATCCGGGCGCACCAGCTGCTCATGGCATCCATCGACCGCGCGCTCAAGCCGTACGACCTGTCGTTCTCGCGCTTCGAGATGCTCCGGCTGCTCGCCTTCACCCGCGAAGGACGGATGCCGATGGCCAGCGCCATCACGCGGTTGCAGGTGCACCCCACGAGCGTCACGAACAGTGTCGAGCGCCTGACCCGCGACGGGCTGATCTCACGCGAGCCGCATCCCACCGATGGACGAGCGGCCCTGCTCGTGCTGAGCGACGCGGGCCGGAGCCGGGTCGATGAGGCGACCGAGGCGTTGAACGTGGTGTTCGCCGACCTCGGTCTCGACGACGACGACGCGATCGCGCTGGTGCGCATCATCGCGCGCTTCCGCAAGGGTGCCGGCGACTTCGCCGACCCGGCGCCCGTGCCCGAGCCGCTCTGAGGCCGCAGAGCGCTCTCGGCGCACGACGGCCCCACCCGCCCGGCGTGAACGCCGGCCGGGGGACGACGCCGCGCAGAGGCGTTCATCGATGGGTGAAGGACGGCGGACGCTTCTCGCGGAACGCCGCCATCCCCTCTTTCTGGTCGGCGGTGTCGAAGAGACCGGCGAAGGCCTGCCGTTCGAAGCGCACACCCTCGGCGAGCGTCGACTCCAGGGCCACGTCGAGCGCCGCCTTGGCCGCGTACAGCGCGGGCAGGGGCTTCTCGGCGATCGTGCGAGAGACGGCCTCGGCCTCGTCGAGCAGGTCGTCGGCAGGGACGACGCGCGACACCAGCCCCGCGCGCTCGGCTTCGGCGGCGTCGATCATGCGCCCGGTGAGCACGAGTTCGGCGGCCTTGTAATACCCGAGGGCGCGGACGAGCCGCTGGGTGCCGCCCATGCCGGGAATGACTCCCAGCTGCACCTCGGGCTGACCGAATCTCGCCCGCTCGGATGCCAGGATCACGTCGCACATGAGCGCGAGCTCGCATCCTCCACCCAGCGCGTACCCCGAGACCGCGGCGATCACGGGCGTACGCACGGCGGCGAAACGCGCCCAGGCACCAAAGTGATCGGTGAGCGTCATGTCGAGGCCCGACTTCTGCTCCATCTCTTTGATGTCGGCGCCCGCGGCGAACGCTTTCTCGCTGCCGGTGACCACGATCGCTCCGATCCCCGTGTCGGCGTCGAACGCCTCGGCCGCCGCGACCACCTCGCGCATCGTCCGGGTGTCGAGCGCATTCAGCGCCTCGGGGCGGTCGAGCGTGATCCACCCGACCCGGCCGCGCTGTTCGACGCGGATGGTCTGGTACTCGGCATCCTGGTCGGTCATGGTGACTCCCGTCGTCTCAGGTCTCGGGCGATGCGGACACTGCCGCCCCCGAATGCTTGCACGCACCCCCGACATCTATCGAGGGATTCCCTGACCGGCGCCCAAACCCCGCCGACCGCACGCTCACGCCGCGAGGACGCTCCGGCCGACGATCAGCCGCATGATCTCGTTCGTGCCCTCGAGGATCTGGTGCACCCGCAGATCGCGCACGACCTTCTCGATGCCGTAGTCCTGCAGATACCCGTAGCCGCCGTGCAGCTGCAGCGACTCGTTGGCGACGCGGAAGCCGACATCGGTCGCGAAGCGCTTCGCCATGGCGCAGCGGGTGGCCGTGTCGGGGGCCTTGGCGTCGAGGGCGAGCGCCGCATCGCGCACGAGCAGTCGTGCGGCCTCGAGCTCGGTGGCCATGTCGGCCACGGCGAACACCACCGACTGCTTCTCGGCCAGCGGTTCGCCGAACGTGAACCGCTCGTGCACGTACGCGACGGCGCGGTCGAGCGCCCACCGCGCCCCACCCAGGGAGCAGGTGGCGATGTTCAGACGCCCGCCGTTCAGCGCCGTCATGGCGATCGAGAACCCGCGGCCCTCCCCGCCGAGCAGGTTCTCGGCCGGCACCCGCACCTCGTCGAGCACGACGGCACGCGTGGGTTGCGCGTTCCACCCCATCTTCTTCTCGTTCGGCCCGAACGACAGTCCCGCGGCGTCGGCGGGCACGAGGAAGGCGCTGATGCCCCGTGCCCCCGGTTCGCCCGTGCGGGCCATGACGACGTAGACGGACGCCTCGCCGGCGCCCGAGATGAACTGCTTGACGCCGGTGAGCACGTAGGTGTCGCCGTGACGGATCGCGGAGGTCGTGATGGCCGCGGCATCCGATCCCGCGCCCGGTTCGGTCAGGCAATAGGCGCCGAGATCCTCCATGGCGACGAGGCCGGGGAGCCAGCGCTCGCGCTGGGCGTCGGTGCCGTAGGCGTCGATCATCCAGGCCACCATGTTGTGGATCGTGATGTAGGCCGTCACGGTGGGATCGCCGTACGCGAGCTCCTCGAAGATCGCGACCGCGTCGGCCCGTGTCAGCCCGGCGCCGCCCACGTCGTCGTTGACGTAGACGCCGCCGAGGCCCAGCTCCCCCGCGCGGCGGAGGACGTCGCGGGGGAAGTGCTTCTCGGCATCCCATTCGAGGGTGTGCGGAGCGAGCTCGGTCGCGGCGAAATCGCGCACGGCGTCGAGGATGGCGGCGCGTTCGTCGGCCGAGAGGGTTCCGGCGGACGGGGCGTCGAGCGCGGGAGCAGGGGTGGTGTCCATGCGGCTCTCCTTCGTGAGGGCGACGGCGTCGTCGCACCTCCCAGATTAGCTGGACGTCCTAGTAATTGATAGGGAACACGAGCAAAAGCCGGTCGACGCACGTCCAAGAAACGCTCCGCCGCGCGAGAAACGCGATGACGAGGCGTGTCCTGCGCGCGAGAGCGTTTCTCACGATGAGACAGCACTACGCGGATGCCACACCGAACAACGACCCCACGGGAACGCGCGAGCGCAAGATCTACGCGGATGCCACGCCGAACAACGAACCCACGAGATAGGTCGCGCCGAGGGCCAGCGCGCCGCCGATCACGGTCCGCAGGATCGCGCGCCCGCGCCGCGCTCCGCCGATCCACGCGGCGAGGTAGCCGGTGACCGCGAGGGCGATGAGCACGGCCACGAAGGTGAGGGCGATGCGCACCTCGACGGGCGCGAGCAGGATCGTGAGCAGCGGAAGGACGGCTCCGACGGTGAAGGCCACCGCCGAGGCCAGCGCCGCCGTCCACGGACTCACCACGTCTTCGGCGTCGAGGTTCAGCTCGACCGAGAGGTGGGCCTTGAGGACATCGGATGCCGTGAGCTCGGTCGCGACGCGCGTCGCGGTGTCGCGCGAGAGCCCCTGAGCCTCGTACAGGCCCACGAGCTCCGCGAACTCGGCATCCGGATCCTCCGCGAGTTCGCGGCGCTCCTTCTGGATGAGCGCGTGCTCGCTGTCGCGCTGACTCGACACCGAGATGTACTCCCCCAGAGCCATCGAGATCGCGCCGCCGACGAGGGCCGCAAGGCCCGCCACCAGGACCGGTCCGGTCGCGGTCGTCGCCCCCGCGACGCCCACCACGACCGCCGCGGTCGACACGATGCCGTCGTTGGCGCCGAGCACTCCGGCGCGCAGCCCGTTGAGGCGCTGCGAGAGGCCCTGGCGGTGCGGTTCGTCGGTGTGCGCTCCGGGCGGCGGTCCGCCGGCGGCATCCTGGCTCATGTCACGAGAGTACGACCGCCACGGGCGTCCAGGGCCGCTGCTCTCTCCGGCCGGGGCGACACGCAGCGAGCGGGCGCCCCGTTCCCGCTCCGTTCACCCGGGCGTCACCGCATCCAGGCAGAATCCACGAGTTCGCGCCGCCCGCGCGATCGCATCCCCCACCCGAATCCGAGGACACAGCCATGCCTTCGACCCTCCTTCGCCGCGCCGCCGCGTTCACCGCGACGACCGCGGCGGTGTGCGCACTCGCCCTGTCGAGCGCCACGGCGGCATCCGCCGCGATCGTCTCCCAGCCCGTCTCGAACAGCGCTCCGGGTGCAGCCCTCACCGTCACCCCCGTGGGCTCGTACGACACCGGCATCTACAAGAAGTCGGCCGCCGAGATCGTGCAGGCCTGGCGCGACCGCCTGTTCGTCGTCAACGCCGAAGCGGGCACCGTCTCGGTTCTCGACAACAGCGACCCCGCGAAGCCCGTCGAGCTCTTCGACATCTCCTCGACCGGTGTCGCCAACTCCGTCGCCGTGCGCGACGACGGTCTCGGCGTCATCGCCTTCGAGGCGGAGACCAAGACCGACCCCGGCCACCTCGTGTTCTTCGACGCCGGCACGTCGGATGCCACGAGCGCCACGCTCGGCGAGATCACCGTGGGCGCCCTTCCCGACATGGTGACGTTCTCGAAGGACGGCGCGTACGCCGTCGTCGCGAACGAAGGCGAACCGGCCGACGACTTCTCGGTCGACCCCGAGGGCTCGGTGAGCGTGGTCGCCCTGAGCACGAGCGTCGCGGCACCCGCGCAGAGCGCGGTGAAGACCGCCGGCTTCGGCGCCTTCGAGCCGGGCGGCACCAAGACCCTCGACGCGAAGGTCCGTGTCTTCGGGCCCGACGTGGCCGCGCCCGGACAAGATCCGACCACCCTCTCGAGCAACCGCGTCTCGCGCAACCTCGAGCCGGAGTACATCACGGTCGACGGGACCGTCGCCTACGTCGCCCTGCAGGAGGCGAATGCGCTCGCGACGGTGGACCTCGCGAAGGCGGAGGTGACCGGAATCCTGCCCCTGGGCTACAAGGACTGGGGCACCGTGGGACTCGACCCCAGCGACAAGGACGGCGCGAACATCCGCACCGTGCCGGGCCTGAAGGGCCTGTACATGCCCGACGGCATCGCCTCGTACTCGGCGAGCGTCGACGGCAAGGCATCCACCTACCTCGTCACCGCCAACGAGGGCGACGGACGCGAATGGGGCTCCTTCATCGACGAAGCCCGGGTGAAGGACCTCGGCGTCGACGGACTCGCGCCCGTCTGTGCGACGTCGCCGCTCGCGGGACGCGCCGCCGACACCGACCTCGGCCGTCTCAAGGTCGTCACCGACCTCGGGGTCACCGCCGACGGGTGCTACAGCGAGCTGTACGCCTACGGCGCGCGCTCGTTCTCGATCTGGGACACCAAGGGCACTCTCGTCTTCGACTCGGGCGACCAGTTCGAGCAGAAGCTCAAGGAGGTCGCTCCTCAGCTGTTCAACGTCTCCAACGACAACAACACCGTCGACGACCGCAGCGACGACAAGGGCCCGGAGCCCGAGAACGTCACGGTCGGCGTCGTCGACGGGCGACCCTACGCGTTCATCGGTCTCGAGCGGGCGGGCGGCGTGATGGTCTACGACATCACCGACCCGAAGAAGCCCGCGTACGTCACGTACATCAACAACCGCGACGCGTCGGCCGACGTGAAGACCGCCGCGGCGGGCGACCTCGGACCCGAGGGCATCACCTTCGTCTCGTCGCTGCGATCGCCCACCGGTGTGCCGCTGCTGATCACGGGCAACGAGGTCTCAGGCACCACCACGGTGTTCGAGGTGCGGCCGACGCAGCCGAAGACGCCCGACCTGCAGATCCTCACGATCAACGACTTCCACGGCCGCCTGCTGCAGGAGACCGGGGGCGTCGCGGGAGCAGCCGTGGTGGCGGGAGCCGTCGAGCGGTACCGCCAGCAGAACCCGGACACGCTCTTCGTCTCGGCCGGCGACAACATCGGCGCCAGCGCATTCGAGTCGTTCATCGACCAGGACAACCCCACCATCGACGCCCTGCGTGCGGCGACCCTCGACGTCAGCGCCGTGGGCAACCACGAGTTCGACCGCGGCTTCGCCGACCTGACCGACCGCGTCATCCCCCGCTACGAGGGCGACCCGCAGGCGGACGCGTTCAGCGACTACGCCCTCGGAGCGAACGTGTACGAGAAGGGCACGAAGACCCCCGCCCTCAAGCCCTACACGATCAAAGACGTCGACGGCACGAAGGTCGCCTTCGTCGGCACGGTCACGCGCCAGACGGCCGGCATGGTCGACCCGTCGAAGATCACCCAGATCGAGTTCGGCGACCAGGTCGAAGCGGCCAACCGCGAGGCGAAGAACGCCCGCGCCGCCGGCGCCGACATCGTCGTGCTGCTCGCCCACGAGGGCTCTGAAGGCACCGACTGCTCGAAGATCGCGGTCGAGTCCGGAGACTACGGCGACCTCGTCCGGGGCGCCTCCAGCGACGTGGACGCGATCGTCTCGGCGCACACGCACCAGAAGTACGCGTGCACCATCGGCGGTCGCCCGGTCATCCAGGCCGGGCAGTACGGCACCAACCTCGGCACCCTCGACGTCGACCTGGACGCCGCCGGCGACCTCGTCTCGATCACGCCCGGGGTGCGTTCGCTCTACGACACCACGGTGGGCCAGTACATCGCCTACCCGCAGGCCGAGACGGCCGAGATCGTGGCGAAGGCGAAAGCCACGGCCGATGTGAAGGGCCAGGTCGAGGTCGGCAAGATCACGACCGATATCACCCGCGCCAAGAACGCATCGGGCGGCGAGGACCGCGGCTCGTACTCCACGCTCGGCAACACCGTCGCCGACGTCTACCTGTGGGCGACGAGCGAGAACCCCTCGTTCAACGGGCAGGACGCGCAGATCGCGTTCATGAACCCCGGCGGACTCCGCGCCGACCTGCTCTACGGCACCGACAACGGCTCCGTCTCCTACCGCGAGGCCGCGAACGTGCAGCCCTTCGGCAACACGCTCGTGACGGTCTCGCTCACCGGAGCGCAGCTGAAGAGCGTGCTGGAGCAGCAGTGGCAACCCGCGGGCGCGTCGCGACCGGTGCTCGCGCTGGGCGTTTCGAAGGGCTTCACCTTCGCGTACGACCCCAACGCCGCCACGGGATCGCGCATCTCGTCGATCGCCCTGAACGGCGTCGCGGTCGACCCGGCCGCATCGTACCGCGTGGTGACCAACTCGTTCCTCGCCGCCGGCGGTGACAACTTCACCACCTTCGCGCAGGGCACCGGCAAAGCCGACTCGGGCCAGATCGACCTGCAGGCGACCGTCGATTACTTCACCGCGAAGGGGACGGTCGCACCGTCGCCGCTCGGTCGCGCGTACCTGCTCGGCTCGAGCCCGGTCGACGAGGGCACGGTGACGCCGACGCCCACGCCGACGGCCACCCCCACGCCGACGGCGACGCCGACGGGCACGCCGACCGCATCGCCGTCGGCCAGCCCGAGCGCGGCAGCTGCCGGCACGGGAACGCTGGCGAAGACCGGCACCGAGCTGCCATGGGGCATCGCCCTCGCGGGCGGGTTCCTCGTGGTCGCGGGCGGCCTCTCCGTCGCGCTTCGCCGCCGTCGCGTCTGACGCACCGCACCGGGACGGCCCTCACCTTCGGGTGGGGGCCGTTGCCGTTCGCGCGAGGGGTCGGGACATGTGGCCTGCGACCGCGCCGAGCGACACTTCTCGACCCCTCACGCGCATATCGCCCCTCAGGGGCGGAGCACCTGAACGTTCACCCCGGATGCCGCGGACTCGACGCGCCAGACCTGACCGCTGCCGCGCACGACCGGGGCCGCCTGCGCCGAGACCACGAGGGCCGTGTTCTCGTCGATCGCCACACCGTCGGCGACGAGCCCCGCGTCGACCGCTGCGACGAGACGCGAGAGGGTGCCCCACTGGGCGGCATGCACGTCCACAGCGAAGTCGAGGAGTCCGAGACCCGGTCGCACGTCGATCGCGTCGAGCTCTTCGCTCGCGTCCTCCGACACGACCTCGACCCCGCGGACGCGATACCCGCCGACGAGCGCGGGTCCCGCCGCGATCGCCGATCCGGCAGAGAAACCGGCGTACGGGACCCCCTCGCGCACTCGGTCGATCACGGCATCCCGGACATGCGCGAAGGCGTTCAGGTACGCCGGGGAGAGACCCCCGCCGACGAACAGCGCGTCGGCGTCGATCGCTGCGGCGTCGTACACCTCACCCTCGACGATCGACTCCACGCGAATCTCCTCCGCTGTCGCGCCCGCTGCCTCGAGCATCGCCAGGAAGCGTGCGACCGACGAATCGTCATCCGCCTCGAGCACGAGAAACAGGGCGATCACGGGGGCGCGATCTGCGGCGCGATGTCGAGCCTCGGCGACGAAAGGACGCAACAGGTCACCGCAGCGCGCGAGGTCGCGACCACCGCCGAGGAGGAACAGGCTCATGCGTCCAGTATCCCGGGGCAGCCGCCCAGCGCGTGAGTCGCCATGGTTTGTCGCTTCGACAGGCTCGCTGGCGACACAACCCGGCGACTCACGCGGATCTCGGGTCGCCCAGAGCACGGCTGGGCGACAGTTTCCGACCCCTCGCGCGGGAAAGCGCCCGGGTCAGTACCGCCGCAGCAGCGCGGCGAGGGCCTGGCCGCCGCCGATGCACATCGTCACGACGGCGTACTTGAGGTCTCGGCGCTGCAGGTCGAGTGCGGCGCGCACAGTCAGGATCGCGCCCGTCGCTCCGACCGGGTGCCCCAGTGCGATCGCGCCGCCGTAGGGATTGACCCGCTCGGGATCGAGGCCCGCATCGCGGATCACCGCGACGGCCTGAGCGGCGAACGCCTCGTTCAGCTCGATCACGTCGACGTCGGCGGGGCTCAGACCCGTCTGGTCCCAGAGCCGCTGCAGAGCGAGGACCGGCGCGTAGCCCATGATCTCGGGGTCGACGCCCGCGGTCGTGACCGCCTCGAGGGTCGCCAGGCCCGTCAGCCCCCTCTCGCGCACGTCGTCCTCACGCATCAGCACGGTCGCGGCGGCGCCGTCGTTGATGCCCGAGGAGTTGCCGGCCGTGACCGACCCGTCCTTCTCGAACGCCGACCGCAGCTTCGCCAGCACCTCGAGGGTGGTGTCCGGTCGCGGGTGCTCGTCGACCGACACCTCGACGGGCTTGCGTCCACCGGTGGTCACGGGCACGATCTCCTCCGCGAAGGCCGCACGCGCGGCATCCGTCGCGGCCCGACGCTGGCTCTCGACGGCGAAGGCGTCCTGCTCCGCGCGCGACACGGAGTACCGGGATGCCACGACCTCGGCCGTCGTACCCATGTGCCGACCGCTGAACGGGTCGGTGAGGATCGCCAGCGTTCCGTCGAGGAGCGTCCGGTCGCCGAGCCGCGCGTTGCCGCGGGCGCCGTAATCGAGGAAGGGTGTGCGCGACATGCTCTCGTCGCCGCCGGCCACCGCGACGTCGATGCCACCCCAACGCAGCTCCTGCGCCGCCGACCAGATCGCCTGCAGCCCCGAGCCGCACAGGCGGTTCACCGTGAAGGCGGGGACGCGGGTGGGAAGCCCCGCGGCGAGCGCGACGCGACGAGCGTTGTAGGCGTCGGGGCCGTTCTGGGCGATGCAGCCCATGACGACCTCGTCGACGTCTGCGGCGGCGACGCCCGCGCGGCGCAGCGCCTCGGCGACCGCGACCGCCCCGAGCTCGTACGCGTCGACGCCCGAGAGCGCACCCCCGAACGACCCGATGGGCGTGCGGGCGCCCGAGACGATGACGATCTTCGGCTCGGACATCAGCCCGCCGCCTCCTCGGGACGCTCCTGCGCCTCGACGGCGGCGGCATCCGGAACGTATCCCTCGACGTGTCGCTCGTCGGGGCCGACGTACTCCGACAACGGCCGGATCAGCGCGTTCGACGCCTGCTGCTCGCGGATGTGCGCCGTCCAGCCCGTGACGCGCGCGGCGACGAAGAGGGGGGTGAAGGTGAGGGTGTCGAAGCCCATCAGGTCGTAGGCCGGGCCCGAGGGGTAGTCGAGGTTCGGGTAGATGCCCTTGCGCTCGACGAACTGCGATTCGAGCGCGTCGTAGAGCGCGGCGACGTCGGGGCGGTCGTAGTGGGCGACGAGAGTGTCGAGGGCGGCCTTCATCGTGGGCACGCGCGAGTCGCCGCGCTTGTAGACGCGGTGACCGAAGCCCATGATCTTGCGCTTCTCGGCGAGGGCGGCGTCGAGCCAGGGGCCGACGTTCTCGGCCGAACCGATCTCGGTGAACACGTGCAGCACGGCCTCGTTCGCTCCGCCGTGGAGCGGCCCCTTCAGCGCGCCGATCGCACCGACCACCGCCGAGTACAGGTCGCTGAGCGTCGAGGCGATGACGCGGGCGGTGAAGGTCGAGGCGTTGAAGGAGTGCTCGGCGTAAAGGGTCATCGAGCGATTGAAGGCGTCGACGACGACGGGGTCGGGAACGGCCGAGGACCCCGAGCGCGCAGCCGAGGACCCTGAGCTTGTCGAAGGGTCCGGCACCGACGCACCCCCGGTGGCTTCGACAGGCTCAGCCCCCTCCGCCGAACCCGAGCTCGCCCCCGAGGACCCCGAGCGCGCAGCCGAGGACCCTGAGCTTGTCGAAGGGTCCGGCACCGACGCACCCCCGGCGGCTTCGACAGGCATAGCCCCCTCCGCGCGTGCGCAGATATCCTCGCCGAACGTCATCCAGAGGAAGTTCGCCGCGTAGTCGAGGTCGTCGCGGGGGTCGGTCAGCTCCTGGCCCCGACGACGGCGCTGGCCGTACGCGACGACCGCGGGCAGCTGGGCCCACAGGCGCACGGACCGCTGGAGGTTCTCTTCGGGGGTGCCCACGGCATCCATCACGTTCGCGATGCCCGCGGTCTCGCGCGCGCCGATCACGCTCACGGCGGTGCGGACCTCGTCCATCGGGTGCGCGCTGGTCGGCAGCAGGTCGATCGCGGCGCGGACGTCGTCTGCCAGCGCTCGATGCTCGCGCTCGATCCGGCGCAGGTCGGCGAGCTGTGCGGCATCCGGAAGCTCCCCGTTCCAGAGCAGATACGCCACCGCCTCGAACGGCTGGGTGGCGGCGAGCTCCTGCACGGGGTACCCGCGGTAGAGGAGGCTGTTGGTTTCGGGGTTCACCTTGCTGACGGCGGTCTCGTCGACCGTGACGCCGGCGAGGCCCTTCTTGATGTCGGTCATCGTGTCTCCCTCGAGTCGTGCTCGGTGTTCATGCTGCCGGATTCTGCCGGCGCGGTGCGGGGAACTTCGTCCCCATTTCGGCTGCGAGGCGGGGCGACGAGGCGAGCCGTGTCCCGATTCTGGCTGTCTGGAGCCGCCCCGGGCAGCCGAAATCGGGACGCGGTTTGCACAGATCGGGACACGGTTCGCCGAACCGCTCCGACCGCAGGCCCCGCCGCCTCAGCGCTCGACGGTGAAGTCGAACACCGAGGCGTCGAAGCGGGTGTATCCCTCGTAGTCGATGAGGTCGTAGAGGTCGGCGCGGTGCTGCATCTCGCCGAGGTGGTCGCGCAGGTGACCCTCGGATGCCAGGGCGTCGAGCCCTCGACCGGCGGCGCCCATCGCGAGCCGCAGCAGCGACACCGGCCAGATGACGAGGTTCACGCCGGCGTCGCGCAGCTGCGACGTGGAGAACAGCTCGGACTTTCCGAACTCCGTCATGTTCGCCAGAATCGGCACGTCGAGTGCCGAGCGCATCGCCTCGAACTCGCCCAGGTCGCGCATCGCCTCGGGGAAGATCGCGTCGGCGCCGGCGTCGACCAGGGCTTTGGCGCGGTCGATCGCGGCATCCAACCCCTCCACCGCGCGCACGTCGGTGCGCGCCATGATGAGGAAGTCCGGATCGCGCCGGGCATCGACGGCGGCGCGGATGCGCTTGATCGCCGTGTCGGCATCCACGACGCTCTTGCCGTCGAGATGACCGCAGCGCTTCGGGTTGACCTGGTCCTCGATGTGGGTGCCGGCGAGGCCCGCGTCCTCCAGCGTCTGGATCGTGCGCGCGACGTTCATCGGCTCCCCGAACCCGGTGTCGGCGTCGATGATCGCGGGCAGCTCCGTCATGCGCGCGATCTGCTGGCCCCGGCCCGCGACCTCGGTGAGGGTCGTCAGCCCGATGTCGGGCAGGCCCAGGTCGGCCGAGATCACGGCGCCCGAGATGTAGACGCCGTCGAAACCCTTGCGCTCGATGAGCCGGGCCGACAGCGGATTGAAGGCCCCCGGCATCCGCACGAGCTCCCCGGATGCCAGCTTCTCGCGCAGCGCGCGACGCTTCTGCTGCGGGGTGGTCTGGGCGTAGAGCATCAGTTCCCTCTCCTCTCTGCCGTGGCCACGCCTCGCCGTGCCGCGACATGACGCAGGAGTTGTCCGGTCACGGCTGCGGTGGGGAGCCGAGATTCTGCGAGGGTCGAGCCTCGGGCTGTTGAAACCTCCTGCGTTGTGCTCCCCCCACGGCTGTCAGAGGGCGCCGGGCGCATCCCAGGCCGCGACATCAGGCCCACACTTCCCGCGGGGCGGAACGCAGGAAGAAGACGGAGGGGGCCGGGGCGATGCGGAACATTCCGGCGTCAACCGCTCGGATCTCCTGCGTTGTGTTCGCCGGCGACAGCTCGCGCGCCGGCGGCTCGGGCCGGACTGGCGCGCACCCGCCCCCGCGCATCAGAACAGCCCCTTCGGCGCCGGCGCGAGCGCCAGCACGCCCGGCTTGGCCACGATCGTGAGCTGCATGACCTCGGCGGGAGTCAGCTCCGGAAGACGCTGCACGAGCTCGAGGAAACGCTCGATCTCCTCCGGCGTCAGTACCGGCTCGGCCAGCACGCGGAACTTGCGGACGTAGTCCTCGCGCGCGAACGGACGGGCGCCGAGGGGGTGGGCGTCGGCGACGGCGATCTCGTCCTCCACCGTCGAGCCGTCGGTCAGGGTGATCACGACGCGACCGCCGAAGGCCTTCTCGTTCGGATCCTCGGAGTGGTAACGGCGCGTCCACTCGGCATCCTCGGCCGTGGTGACCTTCTGCCAGAGGGCGACGGTGTCGTCGCGGCCCGCGCGCTCGGGGGCGTAGGAGTCGACGTGGTGCCAGGCGCCGTCCTGCAGCGCGACCGCGAAGATGTACGGGATCGAGTGATCGAGCGTTTCGCGCGAGGCGGTGGGGTCGTACTTCTGCGGGTCGTTCGCCCCCGACCCGATCACGTAGTGCGTGTGGTGGCTGGTGTGCAGGACGATGGATGCCACGTTCGCCGGGTCACGGAGGTCGGGGCGCTCCGTGCCGAGGCGGCGTGCGAGGTCGATCCACGCCTGCGCCTGGTACTCGGCCGAGTGCTCCTTCGTGTACGAGTCGAGGATGCCGCGCTTGCTCTCGCCCTCGTCGGGCAGCGGGACGTCGTACGAGGCGTCGGGCCCGTCGAGCATCCACGCGATGACACCGTCCTCACCCTCGTAGATGGGCGAGGGGCTCGTCTCGCCGCGCATCGCACGGTCGACGGCCTCGATCGCCATCTTGCCGGCGAAGGCGGGGGCGTGCGCCTTCCAGGTCGAGATCTCGCCCTTGCGCGACTGCCGGGTGGCGGTGGTGGTGTGGAGGGCCTGGCCGATGGCCTGGTAGATCGTCTCCTGGTCGAGGTCGAGCAGGGTGCCGATACCCGCGGCGGCCGCGGGACCGAGGTGGGCGACGTGGTCGATCTTGTGCTTGTGCAGCGAGATCGCCCGCACGAGATCGATCTGGATCTCGTACGCCGTCGCGAGCGCGCGCACGAGAGCGGCGCCGTCGCGGCCGGTGTGCTGGGCCACCGCGAGCACGGGCGGGATGTTGTCGCCGGGGTGCGAGTACTCCGCGGCGAGGAAGGTGTCGTGGTAGTCGAGCTCGCGCACGGCGACGCCGTTGGCCCAGGCTGCCCATTCGGGGCTCGAGCGCCGCTCGAGCGCGCACCCGAACACGGTGGCGCCGGATCCGCCGATCGACACGGCGTGGTCGA
Organism: Microbacterium sp. 22296; assembly: GCF_052045385.1. Taxonomy (NCBI): domain Bacteria; kingdom Bacillati; phylum Actinomycetota; class Actinomycetes; order Micrococcales; family Microbacteriaceae; genus Microbacterium; species Microbacterium sp. 22296. The sequence continues at coordinate 105,449 of NZ_JBQEOS010000004.1, forward strand.
GCGCCTGCTGACGAGCAGCGCTCACCGGCTGACGGGTGAGGGACGCCGCGGCGACGGCCGCGTTGTCGATGAGGCGGTTGACGATCATGTCGACCACGTCGTCGTCGACGGGGACCGGGTCGACCGCGACCCGGGCGAGGGCCCAGGCGAGCTGTCCCTCGCGGACGAGGTTCTCGTCGCTGCGGTGCACGCGCACGTGGTGGGTGATCGTCATGAGGGGTCCTCCGTGAGGGCTTCGAGGATGGTGGTCAGGGCGTTGTGCAGGTGCACGTGGGTGGCGTGGGCGGCGAGTTCGGGGTCGCCGGCGCCGATCGCTCGCGCGATCAGTCCATGCTCCCCGGCGGATGCCGAGAGGCGAAGGGGGTTGAAGCGGGCCATCCGTCGTACCCGCACGAGGTGGGTTCGCACGCTGCGCAGGGCCGCGGAGAGGTAGGCGTTGTCGACGGCGGCGTCGAGCGCCGCGTCGAAGCGGGAGATGAGGGCGTAGTAGTCGTCGGCATCCGCGGTGTCGACACGCTCGAACTCCGCGGCCAGCGCGAGGAACACCCGTCGGTCGCCGCGCTGCGCGGCCAGGCGGGCGGCCTCCGTCTCGAGCGCGCGACGAAGGTCGAACAGGGCGCGGATGTCGTCGGCGTCGATGCCGGCGACGACGGTGACCCGCGGCGAGGCCTGGATGACGAGTCCGTCGGAGGCCAGCCGCCGCAGGGCCTCGCGCAGCGGCGTGCGGCTGACACCCAGGCGCGTGGACTGCTCCACCTCGCCCAGCACCGTTCCGGGCGCCAGGGCGCCGGTCTGGATCTCGTCGAGGAGGGTCGCGTACGCGCGTTCGCTCGCCCGCATGTCGCACCTCCCTCACGTCGCCTCTCATTGTATGCAGTCGCGCGTGAAAATGGCTCACGTTACGCACGCTGGGCCACTTGCGTATACACAGAGCGGCAGAAATCACCCCTCGCGCGGACAGCAACCCCCTGACACACTGGGCCCATGCTCGTGACCACCATGAACGATGTCCCCGGCCGTCAGATCGTCGAGGTCTACGGCGAAGTGACCGGCCTGACCGTGCGCGCCCGCAACATCGGCGTGCAGTTCGGCGCCGGCATCAAGTCCCTCTTCGGCGGCGAGCTGCAGGGCCTCACTCAGCAACTTCAGGAGAGTCGTGACGAAGCCAAGCAGCGCCTGATCGAGGCCGCTCAGGCGATGGGGGCGGATGCGGTCGTCGCGATGCGATTCGACACGAGCGAGGTGGCGCAGAACTTCCAGGAGGTCGTCGCCTACGGCACCGCGGTCAAGCTGGGCTGAGCCCGCACCCTCACCGCGCGACTCGCCACGATCTGTCGCTTCGAGAGGCCCGGCGGCGACAACTTTTGGCGACTCGCGCGATCAGCCCCGCCCCCACGACTCCAGCGTCGCCGGGATGGATGCCAGGGTCCCCAGCGCCGCATCGCGATCGGCGCGCGCGAGGGTGAGTCCGGCCACCACGAGCGAGGCGCAGACCGCCGCGAGGGCGTCCACGGCATCCGGGGACAGATCGGGGCGGCGGTCGGCGACAGCGGCGCGGATGGCGGCGCGCATCTCGGCCGCATAGCCCGAGACGAGGGCGCGGACCTCGGCGTCGTCGCTCGCGAGGGGCGACGACCCGGCGTTCAGCAGCAGGCAGCCGAGACGCGCGCGCGGGGCGTCGTCGGCGATCGCCGCGTGCATCTCGGCGACGTAGGCCTCGAGCGCGCCGGGGTCGCCCGCACCCAGCGGACGCAGACGCGTGCGCACGACGTCGTCGAGGTAGGCGGCGAGGACCGCGTCGAACAGACCGCGCTTGCTGCCGAAGGCGTTGTAGAGGCTGGAACGGGTGAGGCCGGTCGCCTCCTCGAGCTCGGCGATGCCGGTCTCGGCGTAGCCGCGACGCCAGAAGACATCGCGTGCGGCGTCGACGACGGCGGTGCGCTCGAAGCTCGGCGTCCTGCCCATGATCTCCATCTCCTGGTTTCGTCGAAGCCACCGGACCCATCGACGAGCTCAGGGTCCTGCGTTCCGGCTCGGGCCGAGGCGGCTGAGCCTGTCGAAGCCCCCGGACCCATCGACGAGCTCAGGGTCCTGCGTTCCGGCTCGGGCCGAGGTGGCTGAGCCTGTCGAAGCCACCGGACCCATCGACGAGCTCAGGGTCCTGCGTTCCGGCTCGGGCCGAGGTGGCTGAGCCTGTCGAAGCCACCGGACCCATCGACACGCTCAGGGCCTTCCCGTCGCGCGGCAAGGCGCCCGGGTCTATATTAGACCGGTCGTTACAAAATAACCACAGGAGGCATTCCATGCGCGCAGTCATCCACCACGAGTTCGGCGAGCCCGCCGACGTCCTCGGCGTCGAAGAGGTCGAGACCCCGACCCCCGGCCCCGGCGAGGTGCGTCTGCGCGTGCTGCTGTCGCCCATCCACAACCACGACCTGTGGACCATCCGCGGCACCTACGGCTTCAAGCCCGACCTGCCCGCGCCGGCCGGCACCGAAGCGGTCGGCATCGTCGAGGAGCTCGGCGAGGGCGTCGAGGGCCTCACCGTCGGCCAGCGCGTGGCCACCGGCGGAACCTTCGGCGTCTGGGCCGAACAGGTCGTCACCAAGGCCGCGGGCCTCATCCCCGTCGCCGACGGCCTGAGCGACGAGGTCGCCTCGCAGCTCGTGTCGATGCCCTTCAGCGCCATCAGCCTGCTCCACTCGCTCGACCTGAAGCCGGGCGACTGGATCGTGCAGAACACCGCCAATGGGGCCGTCGGCCGCATGGTCGCGCAGATCGCCAAGGCTCGCGGCATCCACGTGATCGGCCTCGTGCGCCGTCAGAGCGCCGTCGCCGAACTCGCCGAGCAGGGCATCGACAACGTCGTCTCGACCGACGCCGACGACTGGCGTGACACGGCCCTCGCCCTCGCCGACGGCGCGAAGATCGTCGCGGGCGTCGACTCGGTCGGAGGTTCCGCCAGCAACGACGTGCTGTCGCTGCTGAGCGAGAACGGCACGCTCGTGATCTTCGGTTCAATGGGCGCGGGCAAGCTCGAGCTCTCGGCCGGCGACATCATCTTCCGCCAGGCCACCGTGAAGGGTTTCTGGGGCAGCGTGGTCAGCAAGACGATGGATGCCGACACCCGCGGCGCCCTCTTCGGCGAGCTGTCGCGCTACCTCGCCGACGGCACCGTGACCCTCCCCGTCGCCGCCACCTTCGGCCTCGACGACATCGTCGACGCCGTCACCGCGAGCGACTCGCCCCGCGTGGGCAAGGTGCTGCTGCGCCCGTGAGAGTGCGGCGCCGCGGGAG
>NZ_JBQEOS010000004.1:108796-169043 GCF_052045385.1 Microbacterium sp. 22296
CTCGCCCGCGCGGAGCAGCGGGACAGGGCGCGGGTTTCAGGCGCCGGGCAGCTCCCGCAGCGCCGTCTGGAGCACATCGACCGCGGGGCGCTGACCCTTCACGAGGGCCTCGCGGGCGGCATCCAGACCCATCCACTCGGCGCGGTCGACCTCGGGGAACGAGGCCGTCCTGCCGGAGCGGGGCGGCCACTCCATTTCGAACGTGCCGAACGCGAAGGCGGATGCCGTGAACCCGGCCCCGTCGCCGGCGAACACCACGACCTTCTTGCCGCTCGAGTACGCGAACGTGCCGAGCTCCGCCCACTCGACGTCGGGCGGCTCGACGCCGAGCTCTTCGCGGAACTCGCGCTTCGCGGCATCCAGAGCTCCCTCGGAGTCGGGATCGAACTCGCCCTTCGGGATCGACCACGCGGCCGCGTCCTTCTCCGCCCAGAACGGCCCGCCCATATGAGCGATGAGCACCTGGGGCGCGGGGGTGAGGCGGTACAGCAGCAGCCCCGCGCTCCAGGCGACCATCAGGACACCGCCGCCGGCACCCGGTTCGCCTCGTCGGCGATGATGTCGGCGCGCTTGCGGTAGGTGCGAGCCGACACCCTGTCGAGGGCGATCTGGCCGCGCATCTTCTCGGCCTTCTCGTACAGCGAGGGGCCGCCGAAGCTGGTGAGCACCTTCACGATCACCGGGAGCAGTTCGATCATGAAGAACAGCGCCGCGATGAGATAGTGCGCCCAGCGGAGTACGGGCTCGCGATCCGAAAGGCGTTCGAGCGCGGTGATCTGGCTCAGCAGGCCGACCGCCCCCGCGTTGCCGTCGGCGACGGACTCCGACCGCGCGTTGTACGCGGCGAGCGCCGACTCGTACTGCGTGCGGGCGGCGGGCAACTGATCCTCGGCCTGCTGCTTGTTGGCCTCGGAGGTGGATGCCGCAGCCTCGGCGCCCGCGGTGTTGGCGGCCGCGAGGGTGGACTGCGCCTGCTGCAGCTGCGTCGACAGGGAGTCGTACGCCGACTGCGCCTGGGCGAGCTGCGCCTGCGCCGCGTCGGAGCTCGCGCCACTGCCGGCGAGACCGGTGCAGCCGGGAACGGTACCCGCGCCCTGGCCGGTGAGCTCGCACTGGTACACGGCTCGAGCCTGGTCGATCACGGTTTGCTGGGCGGCCAGCTGCTGCGTGAGCTGGTCGACGGTCTGCTGCGCGGCGGCCGATTCGGCCGACGTCGACGACGTGCCGCTCACGATGCCGGTCGCCGCCTGGTTCTCGAGCGCCGCGACCTGCGCGCTGGCCGCATCGAGCGCCTGCTTCTCGGGGCCGCCGGTGATGGCATCCTGATCGGTCAGCGCCTGCGTGACGTTGGTGGAGTTGACCTCGCGCACGATGTCGTTCTGGAACACCTGCAGCACCAGCGGCTCGGCCACCACGATGCCGATGAGCGCGGCCATGATCACGCGCGGCAGGGCGAGACCGAGCAGCCGGAAGACGTTCTTGGTCGAGCGCATCGTCGAGGTGAGGAAGCGGTCGAGGTTGAAGATGATCAGGCCCCACACGATGGCCAGCGGGATCGCGAGGAGGATGCTGACGCGCACACCGGTGAGCAGGGCGAACATCATCGACAGCGCCGAGACGAGCGCGGTCCCCCCGAGAACGAGGAACATCTGCACGAAGCGCGGAACCTCTTCGGGAACCTCGTCGAGCACGTCGTTGTCCGCTCCGCCGAGCACGGCCATGCGCCGGATCAGCGACAGACTCGGGCGGCGGGGATCGTGGCGCCGCAGGCGGGTCGGACGAGGTTCGGATGCCACAGGGCTCGGCGCGGCCTCGGGCGGCGGCGCGGGAGCCTCCGTCGTCACGTCGGCCGGGTCGCGGTCGAGGCGGATGGTCTCGTCGTCAGAAGCGGATACCGCGAAATCGCGGTCGAAGCGGAGGGTGTCGTCGTCGGCGAAGGGGTCGCGCGGCTCGTCGTCGGCGGGGGGCGCGCCCCAGGGCTCGGAGGTGTGGTCGGGTGTCGCGGCGTCGGGTTTCACCGCGTTCTGCGCGGCGAGGATGTCGTCGAGATACTGCTCGCGTTCCTCGTCCGTCGTGAACTCGATACGACCGTCGGAGCCGAAGCGGCCGGGTCGGTGAGCGGAAAAGGACATTCGCACAGGGTACGACGCGTTCCCTGCTCTCTCCTGAGCGGCGCCTGAGGCGCTGCCCCGCGTCGGGCGCGCGGTCGCCGTGCCCGCGCCGTGCCCGCGCCGTGCCCGCGCCGTGCCCGCGGCCGCCACATCTGGCGGACGCGAGATCACACCCGCTTCACGAGATCACGCCCGGTTGCGACGAAAACTCCGTGATCTCGCGCAGAACGGGTCATTTCGACGCCCGACCGGCGACGCGCCGGACGCCACCCGCGCCGAGCGAGCGCGGAAGCCACAGAACCCGCAGGCCCGCAGGAGCCGTCACCGGCCTACCCAGCCGCGCCCATAGGGCGGAGGGCGGCGGGCCGGGCGCGAACGCCCGACCCGCCGCCTCTCGTGGGTCAGACCAGTCGCTGCTTCGGCGACACCTCGTAGGTGTTCTCGGGGTCGGAGAACACGGCATCGCCGAGCGCCTCGTCGATGGCGGCGAGGGTATCGGCATCCAGGGTCACGCCCGATGCCTTCACGGTCTCGGCGAGCTGCTCAGGACGCGAGGCTCCCACGAGGGCCGCGGCGATGTTGGGGTTCTGGAGCACCCACGCGATCGCGAGCTGCGGCATGGCGAGCCCGGCCGCGTCGGCGATGGGCTTGAGGCGCTGAACGGCCTCGAGCGTGCCGTCGTCGAGGAACCGCTTGATGAAGTTCGCGCCGCTCTTCTCGTCGGTCGCGCGCGAGCCCTCGGGCACCGGCTGGCCGGGCAGGTACTTGCCGCTCAGCACACCCTGCGCCATCGGCGACCAGACGATCTGCGAGATGCCCAGCTCTTCGCTGGTGGGCACGACCTTGCCCTCGATGACGCGCCACAACATCGAGTACTGCGGCTGGTTCGAGATGAGCTGGATGCCGAGCTGCTTCGCGAGCGCGTGACCCTCTCGCAGCTGCTCGGCGGTCCACTCCGAGACGCCGATGTAGAGGGCCTTGCCCTGGCGGACGACGTCGGCGAACGCCTGGAACGTCTCTTCGAGCGGCGTCTCGTAGTCGAAGCGGTGCGCCTGGTAGAGGTCGACGTAGTCGGTGCCGAGACGCGTCAGCGAGCCGTTGATCGAGTCCATGATGTGCTTGCGGCTCAGACCGGTGTCGTTCGGCCCCATCGGACCGGTGGGGAAGTACACCTTCGTGAAGATCTCGAGCGACTCGCGCCGCTGACCCTCGAGGGCCTTACCCAGCACCGTCTCGGCCGCCGTGTTGGCGTAGGTGTCGGCGGTGTCGAAGGTCGTGATGCCCGCGTCCAGCGCCGCATGCACGGTCTTGATCGCGGCGTCGTCACCGACCTGCGAACCGTGGGTCACCCAGTTGCCGAGGGTGATCTCCGAGATCTTGAATCCACTGTTTCCGAGGTAGCGATAACCGACCATCCCTCAACGCTAACGCTCCCCTCCGACACCGGGGCCGCGGCATCCCTCCCTCCACCGAGAAACGCGATTCGCGGGCACAAACGCCGCGAGCACACGTTTCTGCCCGCGAATCGCGTTTCTCGCGAAGAACCAGCCGCACCGCACGCCCCGCGAACGAACCCCGCGCAACCCTCACTCGCGCCCCGCGCCCACCCTCGCGCAACGCTCACTCTTACCGCGCGCCCACCCTCGCGCGACGCCCGCGGCGCATCCCGCGCGCAGCCCAGCGCCCACCCCGCGCAAGCTGCCCACGTCCGCCCGCGCAACCCCGCGGCCTATCCCGAGCCAACACCCCGCGCCCACTCGCGCGAACCCCGGCGCCACTCCCCGCGCCAACACCCCGCGCGATGCCCGGCGCCCCGCGCCCACCCCGCGCAAACTCACCCGTACCCTGCCTGAGCGAGCCGAGGCACGGGAGTCGCGTCAGGAGTCCTTGCGGATCCAGCGGAACGTCACCCGCACGACGGCGAGACCGACCACCAGCCAGATCAGGGTCACCAGCAGGATGAGCGGGTGATCCCACGACCCCGACGGTTCGGCGGCGGCGAAGCCCTCGGGCAGGAACACCGACCGGAACCCCTGCGCGAGCCACTTCAGCGGGAAGATGCTCGCGAAATTCTGCAGCCACTCCGGCAGGGCGGCGAAGTTGATGTAGACGCCCGAGATGAACTGCAGCAGCAGCACGATCGGGATGACGACGCCGGTGGCGCTGCGGCCGGTGCGCGGCAGCGCCGACAGCCCGATGCCGAGGATCGCGCACGTGGTCACCCCGAGCAGGAACACCCACGCGAAGGTGAGCCAGTGTTCCGGATCGGTCGGCAGCGGCACACCGAAGAACACCGCCGCGACCACGATCAGCAGCACCGACTGCAGGAATCCCGTCACCAGCACCTGGCCGAGCTTGCCGATGAAGTACGACACCGGGCTCAGCGGGGTTCCGCCGAGGCGCTTGAGCGTGCCGTCGCTGCGCTCCATCGCGATGTCGATCGACATGTTCTGCAGTCCCGACAGCAGCACGCCCGCGGCGAGCATCGCGGGGAGGTAGAACTGCGCGGCATCCACCTCATCGCCCGGAGGACCGAAGGTCTGCGCGTCGAAGGCGACGGCGAAGATCAGCAGGATCATCACCGGGAACAGGAACGTGAAGAACACCGAGTCGCCCTGGCGGAAGTAGGAGCGCACCTCGAAGGCGATGCGCGCGGCGCCCAGCCGCAGCACGCGGCTCACGCGAGATCCCCGGCCGTGGACCGCCGAGCCTCGTCGCCGAGGAATGAGAGGTATACGTCCTCGAGGCTCGGGCGCACGACCTCGAGCCGCTCCGGCTCGCCGCCTCGGGCGTACAGGGCGGAGACGAACGCTCCCGGGTCGTCGGTGCGCTCCTCGCGCGTCACCCCGCCCTCGCGCCACCGCACGAGCGGCACGCGGGCGTCGGGTCCGCCGAGCTCGTCGATCCGACCGACGGATGCCATCTGCCCGCCGACGATGATCGCGGCGCGCTCCGCGAGCTCGGCCGCCTCGTCGAGGTAGTGCGTGGTCAGCAGGATCGTGGTGCCCTCGCGCTGCAGGTCGCGGATGAGATCCCAGAACTGACGCCGCACCTCGGGGTCGAACCCGGTCGTGGGCTCGTCGAGGAACAACAGCTCGGGGCGACCGACGATGCCGAGTGCCACGTCGACGCGACGACGCTGACCGCCCGAGAGCTTGCGCACACTGACCTTCGCCTTCTCGGTCAGCCCCACCGAGGCGATCACCTCGTCGACGTCGCGGGGACGCGGGTAGAAGGAGGCGAAATGCGCGAGCAGTTCGCGGACCGTCGCCGTCGGCGCCTCACCGGTGTTCTGCAGCACGATGCCGAGCCGCGCCTTCCAATCGAGACCGCCGCGGTGCGGGTCGACGCCGAGCACGCTCACGTCGCCTCCGGTGCGGTCGCGGTAGCCCTCGAGGATCTCGATGACCGTGCTCTTGCCCGCGCCGTTGGGTCCGAGCAGCGCGAACGTCTCGCCGCGGTGGATGTCGAAGGTCACGCCGCGCAGCGCCTCGAGTCCCCCTCGATAGGTCTTGCGCAGGTTCTCGACCTCGACGACGCTCTCGCTCATGCCCTCAGTCTGGCGTGGCGGGCTCGATCGGAGCCTGCGGATGTGCCGAGCAGCCTGGCATCCCACGACCGCGGGGCGCGTTCCGGCGAGGCGGTGAGCCGGCCACACCGCCCTGAGAAACGCGATCCACGGGCAGAAACGCGTCGACGGGGCGTTTCTCGGCGCGGATCGCGTTTCCCACCGCCCCGCGCCGCGGCGACGATGAAGTCTCAGCCGACGGGCGTGACCGCCGCGGCCGCCTCGTCGTCCTCGGTCGCGACGAGCTGGCCGCACGCCCCGTCGATCTCCTTGCCGCGGGTGTCGCGCAGGGTCGTCGGGATGCCGGCGTCGTTGAGGCGCCGCACGAACTCGTTCTGCACGGGCACCTCGGATGCCGTCCAGATCGAGCCCGGAGTCGGGTTCAGCGGGATCGGGTTGACGTGCACCCAGCCGCGACCGCGGGCGTTGAGCTTCTCGGCCAGCAGGTCGGCGCGCCACGCGTGGTCGTTCATGTCCTTGATCAGGGCGTACTCGATCGAGACGCGGCGCCCGGTCTTGTCGAAGTAGGCGCGGGCGGCATCCAGGGCCTCGTCCACCTTCCACTTCGAGTTCACCGGGATGAGCTCGTCGCGCAGGTGATCGTCGGGGGCGTGGAGCGACAGGGCGAAGGTCACCGGGATGTCCTCGTCGGCGAGCTTCTTGATCGCGGGGACGAGACCCACGGTGGACACCGTGATGCCGCGGGCGCTCATGCCGAGCCCATGGTCCTTGTCGACCATGACGCGTACGGCCTGCATGACGCGGTTGTAGTTCGCGAGCGGCTCGCCCATGCCCATGAAGACGATGTTCGAGACGCGGTCGAGCGAATGGTCGGTGCTCTTCTTGCCCCCCAGTCCGCCGGCGGCGATGAGGGCGTTGGCCCGCACGATCTGCTCGATGATCTCGGCCGCCGACATGTTGCGGGTCAGGCCCGCTTGGCCGGTCGCGCAGAACGGGCAGTTCATGCCGCACCCGGCCTGGCTCGACACGCACAGCGTGATGCGGCCGGGGTAGCGCATGAGCACCGACTCCACGAGCGCGCCGTCGTGCAGCTTCCAGAGGAACTTGATGGTGTCGCCGCGATCGGTCTCGAGCCGGCGCACCTCGGTGAGCAGCGGCGGGAGCATTCCCGCGACGAGCTCGTCACGACCGGATGCCGGGAGGTCGGTCATGGCGGCCGGGTCGGACGTGTAGTGCGTGAAGTAGTGCTTCTCGAGCTGCTTGGCGCGGAAGCCGGGGAGCCCCAGCTCCTTCGCCTTCGCCACGCGCTCGGCGGGCGTGAGGTCGGCGAGGTGCACCGGGGGCTTGCCGCGCTTGGGGCTGGCGAACTGCAGCAGCGGGCGACCGGTCTCGTCCTTGGCCTGCTGCCACCCTTCGGTCTTCGGCCGCACCTGGCGGATGCCGGTGTCTTTCGGCCGCGTCTCGCGGACGGCGGTGTCGGCCGGGGCCCCCGCGGGGCGCGCCTGCCGGGGCGTGGTGGAGCGCACGGGGGGCTGATCGGTCATGTTTTCCAGGGTACCGGGGTGCGCCTGCGCCGCGGCTGGGCGTCTCGCCCCTCGCCGGGAGCGCACAACGCAGGAGATTCCGAGCTCACGGCCACGCAGAACCCGGCGACGACGGCGGCGCCCTGCATCCGTCCACGAATCTCCTGCGTTGTGTCCGACCGCGCGATGCGGACCGACCGGCCGCCCGACCCCGGTCATAAACTGCATCCCATGCCCGGTGCCGGTGACGCCTCCCTCCCGCCCGGCGGCGTGCAGAGACTGCTGAACAACAACGTCGTCGTGGCGATCGACGCCGACGGCCGCGAGCGCGTGCTGATGGGCCGGGGCATCGGCTTCCAGCTCAAGCACGAGGGGCGCGTCGACCCCGCGAAGGTCGAGAAGACGTTCGTGCTGGATCAGGCCACCGACACCGCGCACGCGCAGAAGCTGCTGACCGACGCTCCCTACGCGCTCGTGCAGGCGGTGCTCCACGCCGTCGACGAGGCCGAGCGCGAGCTCGGCCGCGATCTGGGTCGGCGTCTTCCTCTCGCGGTCATCGACCACGTGAACTACGTCATCGAGCGCCTCAACCAGGGCATCCGCATCCCGGGCACCTCGATGCCCGAGTTGCGCATCCTGCACCCCGACGAGTCTCGCGCGGCGGAGCACATGGCCGCCTCGATCGCGGCATCCCTCGATCGGGAGCTTCCCCCCGAGGAGGGGGTGTTCCTCACGATGCATCTGCTCAACGCCACGCGCGACGAGCCCAACGGTACGGCGGCGCTGCTGTTCCGACGGGTCCAGCACGTCGTCCGCACCGTCGAGACGGGGCTGGGCGTCTCGCTCGACACCGACAGCCCCGACTTCGCGCGTTTCATCCTGCACGTGCGATTCCTCCTCCAGCGGCTCGTGAACCGCGCGATGCTGACCAGCGGCGACTCGTCGTTCTTCGAGTTCGCCAAGCACCGCTACCCGCGCGCTTTCGGCATCGCCGAGGCCGTGAAGGCCTACGTGCTCGCGGCGACCGGGTCGACCCTGACGGACGAAGAGGTGCTCTACCTGACGGTGCACGTTGAGCGTCTCGCAACGAGCCTGGGTCGCGCAGACACCTCTGGCGGACCCGACGCACCGGTGCTATAGTCACCGACGCAGGCTCACACCTGCCGACGATTTCCGGATTGTTACCGCGCGAGCGGGCAAGACCTGAATCCACATCGCTGACGAGCGATGAACGGATTCGGGTCTTTTTTATTGCCCGAAACACCCGGGGTCGTCGCCACAGAACATTCGAACAGGCCGCACCGAAGCGGCGAAAGGCAGGCGGATTCCGATGGTGGATCACGCGAAGACGGCGACGGCGGTACTGACCGGCGTCGGCGGGGAAAGCAACATCACCTCGATGGTGCACTGCGCCACGAGGCTCCGATTCGTCCTGAAGGACGAGGGCAAAGCGGATGCCGCGGCTCTGCGCGCGACACCCGGCGTCATCACCACCGCTCAGGCGGGCGGGCAGTACCAGGTCGTGATCGGCAACGACGTTCCCGACGTCTATGCCGCGATCCAGGCGCAGACGAAGCTCGGCGGCGCGGGCAGCGAGGGCGGTGAGGAGGGCCCCAAGGGCAACCTCTTCAACCGCTTCATCAAGATGATCTCGGCGATCTTCACGCCGATCCTCTGGGCCCTCGCGGGGACCGGTCTGCTGAAGGCGTTCGTCGCCGCGGCCGTCACCTTCGGCTGGCTGGATGCCACGAGCTCGACGTACGTCATCCTCAACGCCCTCTCCGACGCGCTGATCAACTTCCTCCCGATCGCGTTGTCGATCACCGCGGCGCGGTACTTCAAGGCCTCGGAGTTCACCTCGTTCGCCATCGCCGCGGCCCTGGTCTACCCCTCGATCGTCGCGCTGAACGGTCAGCCCGACATCACGTTCTTCGGCATCCCGGTGACGATGGTCAGCTACGTCTCGAGCGTCATCCCGGTGATCATCATCGTGTGGCTGCAGAGCCACGCCGAGCGGTTCCTGCTCAAGGTCCTGCCCGGCGCCGTCCGCCGCTTCCTGACCCCGATGATCGTGGTGCTCGTCGCCGTGCCGCTGGTGTTCCTCGCCATCGGCCCCCTCTCCAGCCTCATCGGCGGCGGTCTCGCCGCGGGCATCGGCTGGGTGTTCCAGACGCTGCCGTGGCTGGGCGGGGCGATCATGGGCGGCCTGTGGCAGGTGTTCGTGATCTTCGGCCTGCACTGGGGCCTCGTGCCGCTGTTCCAGCTCGAATACCAGACCACCGGCCAGATCCTGCTCATCGGCCCCGTGTTCACGGCGGTGCTGGCTCAGGCCGCCGCGGTCGCCGGTGTGCTCGTGCGCACCCGCAACAAGAACCTGCGCTCGCTCGCCGCCCCGGCCACCCTCTCGGGCTTCCTCGCCGGCATCACCGAGCCCGCGATCTACGGCATCAACCTGCCCCTGAAGCGTCCCTTCGCGTTCGGCATCGTGGGCGGTGCGCTCGGTGGCGCGCTCATCGCGATGGGCGGGGTCTTCTCGAAGGCGTTCGTCGTCCCCTCCGGCCTCGCTCTGCCCGCCCTGCTCGGCAACGGCAACATGGTCATGCTCGCCATCGGCCTGGCCGTGGCCGTCGTCGTGCCCTTCGTCCTGGTGGTGGTCTTCGGATTCAAGGACCCGGTCGACGCCACCGCCCCCGCGACCGCGGCCGTCGCCACCGACACCGTGGTGCGCAACCCCGTCGACGGCACCGTCGCGCCCCTCTCGGAGGTTCCGGATGCCGCCTTCGCCGACGGTTCCCTCGGCAAGGGCGTCGCCGTCCGCCCCACGTCGGGCGCGGTCTACGCCCCCTTCGACGGCACGGTCGTCGCCGCCTTCCCCACCGGTCACGCGATCGGACTGCGGGGAACCGACGGCGTCGAACTGCTCATCCACGTGGGCCTGGACACCGTCAAGCTCGGCGGCCAGCACTTCACCCTGAAGGTGCAGTCCGGCACCGAGGTGAAGACCGGTGACCTGCTGCTCGAGTTCGACGGCGAGGCCATCGAGAAAGCCGGCTACGACCTCATCACCCCGGTCATCGTCACCAACGGCGATCTCTATCCCGACGTCGCCGACGTGGCATCCGGACCCCTCTCGCACGGCGAGACGCTGTTCCGCGCCGTCTCGGTCGACGCCCTCACCACCGCCCGCTGATCCCCCGGAGACACGAAACATGACGAACACCCCCTTCCCCAACGGCTTCCTCTGGGGCGGCGCGACCGCCGCGAACCAGATCGAGGGCGCGTACGACGAGGACGGCAAGGGACTGTCGGTGCAGGACGTGATGCCCCGCGGCATCTCGGCCCCCCGCAGCGATCGGCCCACGCCCGACAACCTCAAGCTCGTCGGCATCGACCACTACCACCGCTACGCGGAGGACATCGCCCTGTTCGCCGAGATGGGCTTCGGCGTCTACCGCTTCTCGATCGCGTGGAGCCGCATCTTCCCGAACGGCGACGACGCGGAACCTAACGAGGCGGGCCTGGCGTTCTACGACCGCGTGCTCGACGAGCTCGAGAAGCATGGCATCGAACCGCTCGTGACCATCTCGCACTACGAGACCCCGCTGCACCTCGCGGAGGCGTACGGCGGATGGACGAACCGCGAGCTCATCGGGTTCTACGAGCGCTACGCCCGCACGCTCTTCGAGCGTTTCGGCTCGCGCGTGAAGTACTGGCTGACTTTCAACGAGATCAACTCGCTGCTGCACGCGCCGTTCATGAGCGGCGGCATCCCGATCCCCGAGGGCGGCGTGCCCGAGCAGCAGCTCTACCAGGCGATGCACCACGAGCTCGTGGCATCCGCCCGCGCCACCCGCATCGCCCGCGAGGTCGCCCCCGAGGCGAAGGTCGGCTGCATGGTGCTGTCGATGCCCATCTACCCGCTGACCCCGTCGCCCGACGACGCGCGCGCCGTGATGGATGCCGACCACGGCAACCTCGTCTACGGCGACGTGCACACCCGCGGCGCGTACCCCGGGTACTTCCTGCGGACGCTGCGCGAGAAGGGCATCGAGCTCGAGATCACCGACGCCGACCGCGACGACCTGACCAACACGGTCGACTTCGTCTCGTTCAGCTACTACATGTCGATCGCCGAGACCGCCGATCCCGCGAAGCGCGCGGAGGGCGAGGGCAACATCATGGGCGGTGTCTACAACCCCACGCTCGAAGCGAGCGAGTGGGGTTGGCAGATCGACCCCGTGGGGCTGCGCCTGGTGCTGAACCAGTTCTGGGACCGCTGGCAGAAACCGCTGTTCATCGTCGAGAACGGCCTGGGCGCGCGCGACCAGCTCGTCGAGGTCGACGGCGAGAAGACGGTCGTCGACGACTACCGCATCGCGTACCTCAACGACCACCTCGTGCAGGTGGGCGAGGCGCTCGAGGACGGCGTCGACGTGCTCGGCTACACCTCGTGGGGGTGCATCGACATCGTCAGCGCCAGCACCGCTCAGCTGAGCAAGCGATACGGTTTCATCTACGTCGACCGAAACGACGACGGAACCGGAACGCTGGATCGCTACCGGAAGAAGTCGTTCGGCTGGTACGCCGACGTCATCCGATCCAACGGCGCATCCCTCACCCGCTGACCCCCGTCCGGTTCGGCCCCGGGANCGGGGCCGACCCCTTGGAGTGCCCCATGACCCGCATCGCCTTCCTCGACGTCGACGGCACGATCCTCGAGCACGGCTCGGTGATCGCGCCCTCCACGGTCGAGGCCATCCGGCAGGCCCGCGCCAACGGCCACCTCGTGTGGCTGTGCACGGGCCGGGCCGAAGCCGACATCCATCCCGACGTCGTGGCCATCGGCTTCGACGGGGCGATCTCCAACGGCGGCGCCTACGCGACCCGCGACGGCGAGACGCTCGTCGAGCGCCCCCTTCCCCGCGGCGACGTCGACGCCCTGGAGGCCTACTTCCGGGCCCACGGCATCCACTACTTCCTCCAGACGCACGACGCCGTGCACGCCTCGCCCGGAATGGCCGAGACGATGGAGGAGTTCCTGCGCGCCCGCCATGCCCAGCGGGCCGAGGAGCTCGAGGCGCTCGGACTGCCGTCCGACATCGACCACCGTCAGCGCGACCTGCGCGCCGTGGACGAGGTCGACCGGGACCGCGTCGCGAAGGCCGTGTTCGTCAGCCCCTCCCCCGACACCGTCGCGCACGCCGCGGCCGAGCTCGGCGCCGGCTTCCACGTCATCCCCGGATCGATGCCCCTGCCCGGCGGGTCGAACGGCGAGATCGGGATGGCGGGCGTGACCAAGGGCTCGGCGATCACCGAGGTCCTCGGCGTTCTCGGGCTGTCGGCGACGGATGCCATCGGCATCGGCGACAGCTGGAACGACGTCGAGATGTTCGAGGTCGTCGGCACCCCCGTCGCGATGGGCAACGCCGAACCGGAGCTGCAGCGCCTCGCGGGCCGCGTGACGACCGCAGTCCTGGAAGACGGCGTGCACAACGCGTTCGCGGAGCTGGGCCTGATCTGACGTTGCGCGGCACGGGGGCCCCGAGCCCCGGCTCCGGCGGATCGAGGCGACCGGACGCCGTGGCATCCGAAGGCCGCGACCGGGTCACGCCGTCGGCTCGACCGCCGTCCATTCCGCCAGCTGCGCATCGGTGGCGAGCACGCGGTGGGTCTGCGACAAGGAGTGCTCGCGGCCTTTGGCGTAGTCGATGCCCCGGGCGACCGGGTCGTAGGGCTCGGATGCCGTGCGGCGGCGCATCGCGCGGGGATCCGCCGACAGCACCGCCCGCAGCAGCGACTGCGTGTAGGGGTGCACGGCCGATCCGAAGATCTCCGCGGTCGTGCCCGTCTCGACGAGGTAGCCGCGGTGCATGACACCGATGCGGTCGGAGATGTATTTCACCATCGCCAGATCGTGCGCGATGAAGAGGTAGGCGGTGCCGAGCTCCTTCTGCAGGGCGCGCATGAGGTTCACGACCTGGGCTTGGATGGACACGTCGAGAGCCGACACGCACTCGTCGGCGATCACGAGGTCGGGCTGCATGACCAGCGCCCGGGCGATACCGATGCGCTGGCGTTGGCCGCCCGAGAACTGGTGCGGGTAGCGATCGGCGTACTCGCGCGCGAGGCCGACCTTCTCGAGGATCGCGTAGACCTTCTCGTCGCGCTCCGCCGTGGTGGCGTACCGGTGCTGGGTCATGAGCCCCTGCGCGACGATGTCGAAGACCTTCTTGCGCGGGTTCAGGCTCGACATCGGGTTCTGGAAGATCATCTGGATGCTCGATCGCAGATGGGAGCGCGCAGACGGACTCAGCCGCCCGCTGATGCGTTCGCCCCCGAGGGTGACGTCGCCGCCCGTGGGGTCGAGAAGGCGGATGATCGAGCGCCCGATGGTCGACTTCCCGCTGCCCGACTCCCCCACGAGACCGAACGTCTCGCCCCGGCGGATGTCGAACGAGACCCCGCCGATCGCGGTGACCGAGTGGTGCCGGCCGAGACGGAAGATCTGAGTGAGGCCGCGGACGGACAGGAGGTTCTGCTCAGCGGTGGTCATCGGTCCGATCCTTCGTGCAGGGCGAGCATCGCGTCGATCTTCTGGCGCAGGGGCGCCGGCATGTCGACGTCCGGCGCGTCGGGGTGGGCGAGCCACGAAGCGACCCGGTGGCCCTCGCCGACGTCGAAGAGGGGCGGTTCACGCACCAGATCGATCTCGAGCGCGAAGGGATTGCGCGCCGCGAACGGGTCGCCCTCCGGAAGATTCGCCAGGCTCGCAGGACTCCCGGGGATCGCGAACAACTCCGAGGCGTCGGTTGCGAGGTCGGGCATTGCCGACAGGAGTCCCCACGTGTACGGATGCCGCGGATCGTAGAAGACCTGCTCGGCGGTGCCCTGCTCGATGATGCGCCCGGCGTACATGACGTTGACGTGGTCGGCCACGGTGGCCACGACGCCCAGGTCATGGGTGATGAAGATGACCGACAGCCCGCGCTCCGCCTGGAGCCGCGTGAGCAGTTCGAGGATGCGCAGCTGGATCGTGACGTCGAGAGCCGTGGTGGGTTCGTCGCAGATGAGGATGTCAGGGTTGCACGACAGCGCGATCGCGATGTTCACGCGCTGGCACATGCCGCCCGACAGCTGGTGGGGGTACTGCCTGAAGCGCCGCTCGGGCTGGTCGATGCCCACCTCGGCGAGCAGCTCGATGGCCCGCGCCCGCGCGGCGCGGCGATCGAGGCCGAAGTGCTCCTGCATGCCCTCCATCACCTGCTTGCCGACCGTCATGGTGGGGTCGAGGCAGGTGAGGGCGTCCTGGAACACCATCGCGACGCGGCGCCCGCAGATCTCCCGGCGGATCTGCTTCTCGCTCATCTGCGCGATGTCGCGGGTCAGCGGGGCGCCGTCGTCTCCGTAGCGGGTGATCTCGATCGAGCCCGCGGTGATGCGCTGATTGGAGGCCATGAGGCCGAGGATCGCGCGCGCGGTCACCGACTTGCCGCTGCCGGACTCGCCGACGATCGCGACCACCTCGCCCTCGTACAGGTCGAAGCTCGCGCCGCGGATGGCGGTGATGGCGGTCTCGCCCTGGAATTCGATGGCGAGGTCGCGCACCGAGAGCACGCGGCGGCGGGCACGGCCGCTTGCGGTGGTGTCGTTGGCGGTCACGGTCATCCTCTCCGGCTGATGAGACGGGGGTCGGTCGCCTCCTTGAGCCCGTCGGCGACGAGCGTGAAGGCGACCATGAGCAGGCCCAGGACCACCACGGGGATGATCACGAGCGAGGGGTACGACAGGAACGACTTGTAGCCGATACTGACGAGCGAGCCGAGCGACGCCATGGGCGCCTGCACGCCGAGACCGACGAACGACAGGTAGGACTCGGTGAAGATGGCGGCGGGGATCGAGAACATGCTCATGGTCACGATCGGGCCGAGGATGTTCGGCAGGATCTCGACGAACACGATGTGGCCGTTGCGCGCCCCGAGGGTGCGCGAGGCGAGCACGTACTCCTCGCCCTTCTGCCGCAGCGCCTGGGCGCGCGCCACGCGGCTCATCGCGAGCCAGTTGCTCAGCAGCAGGCCGAACACGATCGCGCCGATGCCCGGGCCGACCGCGACGACGAAGAGGGTGACGATCACCAGCTGCGGGATGCCGGAGAGCACCTCCACGACCCGCTGCATCCCGCCGTCGATGCGGCCTCCGAAGTAGCCCGAGACCAGTCCGTAGGTCATGCCGATCACGACGTCGATGGCGAACGCGATCACCGCGACCAGCAGCGAGACGCGCGTCCCGCTCCACACGCGCTCGAACAGATCGCGTCCGAGCTCGTCGGTCCCGAAGAGGAAATACGTGCCGGCCGGCACGTTCGCCTTGGCGTACTGGTCGACGCCGTCGCGAGTGCCGTTCAGGATGCCGAGCACCTCGAGCCCCGGCACCTTCGGCGGCAGAAAGCGATAGGCGACGTTCGCGGTGTCCCCTGCGGTCGGGAAGAAAGGAACCACGATCGCCAGCAGCACGATGACGGCCAGCACGACGAGTCCGACCATTGCGGGCCCGTTGCGGCGGAACCGCCGCACGATGTCGTGCAGCCCGCCCTTGCCGCTGCGACCGGCCGTGATGACGGAGGTGGTAGGACGGTTCGCGGCGGAGACGAGCCGCAGGCCCTCGGGCGCGATGCCCGGGTCGAGGGCAGTGGTGGGTGCGACGCGATCGGGTTGCACGTTCGGGTCGGTCATCGCGTCTGTCCTGCCAATCGGATGCGGGGGTCGATGAGGCCGTAGAGCACGTCGACGGCGAGCATCACGATGATGTAGATCACGCTGTAGACGAGGCTGATCGCGATGACGATGTTGTAGTCGACGTTCTGGATCGCCGTCAGCAGGAGTTGCCCGAGGCCGGGGGCGCCGAAGATCTGCTCGATCACGACCGAGCCGGTGATCAGGCCGATCAGCAGGGGCGAGAGCACGGTGATGATCGAGACCATCGTGTTGCGCAGCGCGTGCCGGCCGATGACCTTCGCGGGACTCAGCCCCTTCGCCTTGGCCAGCAGGATGTAGTCGCTGTCGAGGCAGTCGAGCATCTCGGAGCGGGCGTATCGCGCCGTGACGGCCATCACGTACGCGGCGAGCGAGATGGTCGGGAGGATGCTCGAGACGAACGGGTCGTCCTCGGAGTAGCGGATCGGGAGCAGCTTCCACTCGAAGCCGACGAAATAGACCAGCAGCAGCGCGATGACGAACGACGGCACGCTGAACGCGATGACCGAGACGAAGGTCGAGAGGTTGTCGAACCAGCCGCGCTTCTTGATGGCCGAGACGATGCCGATGAGCAGGCCCAGGACGACGCCGAGGACGAGGGCCTGCAGGCCGATGCGGATGGCGACGGGGAGGCGCGAGCCGAGCATCTGCGCGACGGGGAAGTCGGGGATGAGGTTGTACGACACCCCGAAATCTCCGCGGAGCAGGTTGAGCAGATACGTGCCCAGGCGCAGCATGACGGGCTCGTCCAAGCCGTACTTCTGCGTGAGGAGTTCGCGCTGGATCTCGTCGAGCTTCTCGTTGTTGAAGGGCGAGCCGGGCAGCAGCTGCAGCAGGGCGAACATCACGATCGCGATGGCGAGGATCGTGAAGACCGAGGTCAGCAGCCGGGTCACGACGAACTTGGTCACGGCGCCCCGCCCCACCCCGAGGTGTCGCCCAGCACATCGGCGGACTCCACGCTCTGCGCATCGCGCGGGATGCCCTCCCACGATCGCGCGTGGAACTGCGTCAGGCCCACGCGCACGAGGGCCCGGCGCGCGAGGGAGTCGATGATCTCGTCCACCGACTGCGGGCGGGTGTAGAAGGCGGGCACCGGGGGCGCGATGATGCCGCCGGCGCGGGCCACGGCATCCATCGCCGCGATGTGTCCGCGGTGCAGGGGCGACTCGCGCACCATGAGCAGGGTCGGAACGCCCTCCTTCAGACACACGTCGGCCGCCCGGGTCACGAGGTTGTCGGCGAGGCCGTAGGCGATCCCGCTGAGCGTCTTCACGGTGCACGGCGCCACGATCATGGCGGTGGTGGGCGTCGAGCCGGAGGCGATCGAGGCACCGATGTGCGAGGGGCGGTGCGCCACGTCCGCGAGCGCCTCGACCTCTTTCTGGCTGAGCCCGCATTCCTGCTGCAGCGTCATGGCGCCGGCTTTGGAGATGACGACATCGCTGCGCAGCCCCGGATCCATGCGGAGCAGTTCGAGGATGCGGACGCCGATCCCCACGCCGGAGGCGCCGGTGATCGCGACGATCACGCGCCCGGGGGGCTCCTGTCGGGTGCGGTTCATGAGAGTCCTTCCTGATCCAGGGTGATCACCGAACGCGCCAGGGCGTGCACGCCCACGACGATGTCGTCGAGTTCGGTGAACTCTTCGGGGCAGTGGCTGCGCCCGTCGCGAGAGGGGATGAAGATCATGCCGATGGGGCCGAGCTTGGCCATCTGCACGCCGTCGTGACCCGCGCCGCTGTACAGGTGCGCGGCCGGATGCCCGAGGGCCGAGATCGATCGCTCGATCGCCGACGACAGGCGCGGGTCCACCGCGGTGGGGCGTTCCCACGGCAGCCAGGTGACTTCGTGGCTCAAGCCGCGCTTCTCGGCCTCCTTCGCCGCGATCTCGGCGATCTGATCGCGCGCGAGAGTGAACCAACCGAGGTCGGGGCTGCGGAACTCCGCGGTGAGCAGGGCCGCCTCGGTCACCACGCTCGTCGCGTCGGGGGTGAAGGTGACGGCGCCGACGGTGCCCACCGCCTGATCGGCGGAACCGGCGATGCTCTCGACGGCGAGCACCACGCCCGCAGCGGCGCACCCGGCGTCGTGGCGCAGCGACATCGGCATCGTGCCGGCGTGATCGCGGCGACCGGTGAACAGCGTGCGGAAACGCGAGATCCCGGCGATCGAAGTGACGATGCCGAGCGGCAGACCCGCCCGTTCGAGGACCGGCCCCTGCTCGATGTGCAGCTCGAGGAAGCCGAGGACCTCGTCGTCGCCCCACCGCGTGCCGCCGAGCGGGTCGTCGTAGCCGGCCGCGGCGAGTGCGGCCCCGAGGGTGCGCCCGGTCTCGTCCGTGGCGGAGAGGTGGGTCGTGGTGAGCGAACCGGCCAGGGCGCGACTGCCCAGGCATGACAGCTCGAAGCGATTGGCCTCTTCGTTGTAGAAGTCGACGACGCGCAGGTCGTGCGCCAAGCGGATGCCGTTCTCGCGCAGCATCCGTGCGACCTCGATGGCACCGAGCACGCCGACGATCCCGTCGTAGCGCCCGCCGCCGTCGACGGTGTCGGTGTGCGAACCGATGACGATCGCGCGGCGATCGCTCCCGGTGCCGGCGAGGGTCCCGATGACATTGCCGATGTTGTCGACGCGCACGTCGAGGCCGGCCGCGCGCATGAGCGCGGCCACGTGATGGCGGGAGTCGGTTTCGACCTCGCTCAGGGCCACCCGGCTCCAGCCCGGACGAGAGGTGTCGACGAGGCGGGAGATCTCCTCCAGGTCGGCACTCAGGCGCGCGGCGTCGGGCAGACCGATGTCGGTCTTCATGCGCGGATCCTCCCCCTGTCGGCCACGAGCGCGCTGTGAACGACGATCGCGGGGCGCAGCCGGTCTCCCCATCCTTCGCCCACGAGTCGGTCTCTCACTTCGCGGACGACCTCGGCGGGGGGAACGGCCAGCTCGGGGCCCACCGCGCGGTCGCCCGCGGTGACGGTGGCATCCATACCGACCTTGGTCACCATGCCGTCGCGCTGCATGGGGACATTGCGGTCGGTGGCGACGCCGTCGACCAGCACGAGATCCCGGTCCCAGCGCATACGGCTGGTACGCGCCCAGTGCACGTGCTCCTCGTCCCACACGTCGACGTCGGCATCCACCACGGTGACCTGTTTGACCATGCTGACGGCGGCGAAGGCACCGAACATGACGCGCTTCGCCCCGCCGGGGCGGGCGTTGGCGATCGAGACGACGACGTCGACCCGCCCGCCGCCGGAGTGCGTCACGGCGACATCGACGATGTCGCATCCGATGTTGCGCAGGGCGTGGCGGATGCCGGCGGCGATGGGGAGCGCGGCGATGTAGCTGTGCTCGGAGGACAGGCCCGGGAGGATCACATGGACCTCCGGGTCGGCGCGGCGGGTGACGGCCGTGACCTCGAACGTGAAGCCGTCGCCGTAGTCCTCGTACATGCCGTGGTACTCGTTGACGAGTCCCTCGTGCACGGGTCGATCCGCGTGGATGAGACCCTCGATGACGATCTCGGCGTCAGCGGGCACGAGCACCTCGCTCGTGACGCCCCGCACCACGCGCACGGGCTCGCCCAGCAGGGCGGCGGCGTGCTCGAGCTCGTCGTCGCCGAGACCCAGGTAGCAGCACGCCGCGAGCTGGATGGCCGGATGCGCACCCAGCACGACCGCGACGGGCAGCCCCTGTCCGGCCGATGCGGCCGAGCGCGCCATCGCGGTGAGGTGGTGGTTGGGGGCGATTCCGACGAAGCCGGTGGTCTCGTCGAGCGGCTTGATGCGGGCGTACGACGCATTGCGGTGGCCGGTGACCGGGTCGTGCGCGACGATCATGCCCGCCGTGATGTAGCCGCCCGAGTCCTTCTCGAAGAACGTCGGGGTCACGACCTCGGTCCAGACGGAGGCCGCGGGCAGCGTCACCGCTTGCACCGGGCCGTCCGCCACGACCTCGACCGGCTGACGATCGGCGACGGCTGCGGCGAGCCGGGGGAGGAGGTCGCGCACGTCGGCGCCGATCGCGCGGGCGAGTCGCTCACGCGAATTCAGCACGTTGCCGACGACCGGGTGGGGGGATCCGTCGACGGTGGTCATCCGCACGGCGGGGCCGCGATCGAGCAGGGCGAGGACGCTCGCTAGCTCGAAGCGCGCGTCCACGGGGCTGGCGACCTCGATCAGTTCACCGACGGCGGAGAGGGCGTCGAGGTAGGTGCGCATCGACTGGTCGGCCATCAGCGCCCCCGTCCGATGAAGACGCCGTCGCCGGGCTCGGCGATCAGGCCCTCGGCATCCGTGTAGACCTCTTCGCCGCGCACGATCGTGGAGTGGATGAGACCCGGGAAGCTCATGCCGGAGTAGGGGCTCCACGTGGCGGTCGAGTACATCCGCATGTCGTCGATCGCCGTCGTCCCGCTCGGGTCGATCACGACGAAGTCGGCGTCGAGACCCGCGACGATCGATCCCTTGCGGTGGTCGATACCGAACGCCCGGGCGGGGTTGGAGGCGAGGACCGCGGCGGTGCGCAGCAGCGACATCCGTCCCTCGAAATACCCGGCGCCGACGACGATGGGAACGAGCGTCTGCACGCCCGGGGCACCGGAGGCGTTGTCGAAGATCTCCGGGAAGCCCTTCTTCGTCAGGGGCCAGGGCGCGTGGTCGCTGGTGACCATGTCGATGCGGCCGTCGGCGAGCGCCGCCCACATGCCCTCCGCGTGCTCCGAGGTGCGAAGCGGAGGGTTGATCTTACCGAAGGGGCCGAGCCGGTCCATGTCGTCCTCGGTGAGGACGAGGTAGTGGGGGCAGGTCTCCAGCGTCGCGTCGAGGCCGTGCGCGGCCTTCTCGGTCACGAGCGTCACGGTGTCGGGCAGGCTGGCGTGGAAGATGTGGAAGCGCGCGTCGGCCGCGGCGGCGACCTCGAGGCCGAGGGCGACCGAGGTGGTCTCCGACACGGGGGGCCGCGAGCGGTTGTGGTCGATCGGGGCCGTGCGCCCGGCGGCCTTCGCGGCGGCGACGAGAGCGGAGATGATCTCGCCGTCCTCTGCGTGCACGCCCACGCGCACACCACGGGCGGCCATCACCGTGAACGCCTCGAGGAGCTGGTCCGAGGGGATGCGCGGGAAGCGCACGGGGTCGGTCTCGAACAGCGAGACCTTGAAGCCGCTGACGCCCTCGTCGATCATTCCGTCGATGTCGCGCACACCGTCGCCGGGTCGGACGGTGCCGTGCAGGGCGACGTCGACGCGCGCCTCCCGCGTGATGCGTTCGCGCTTGCCCGCGACCGCGGCCGCGGTGTTGATGGGGTTGCCCGCGTCGTAGGGCATGTCGATGATCGTCGTGACGCCGCCGGCCGCCGCGGCCGCGGTGGCGCCGTCGAACGTCTCGGTCGGCTCCGAGAACGCGTGCACGTGGGCGTCGACCGCCCCGGGCAGCACCAGCAGACCGGGGCCGCCCAGCACGCGCGTCGCTCCCGCGATGGCCGCCGCGGCGGCGTCGTCGCCGAGCACGGCCGAGATGCGGCCGTCCTCGATCACGACAGCGCCCTCGTCGATCACACGATCGGGGGTGACGATGCGGCCGCGGACGACGCCCGATCCACCGGTGCCGCGGGTCACCGAACGCCCCCGACGACCTCTTCGACGCGCTCCAACACGGAGCCCAGCACGACCATGGCCTGAGCGTTGACCATCTGCTCCGATTGGTAGATGTCCTCACGGGTCATCGGGACGATCTCACGGACCGCGTCGTAGGCGGCCTGGCTCCCGAGTCCGAGGCGACGACCACCGAGGTGCGGGGCGCCGAGATCGATGCCCTGGGTGGCGAGGATGAACTCGATACCGAGGATGATCTGCGTGTTCTTGATGATGCTGCGCGCCTTGCGGGACGAGAACGTGCACATCGACACGTGGTCTTCCTGGTTGGCCTTCGTGGGGATCGAGTCGACGACCGAGGGAAAGCACAGCACTTTGTTCTCAGAGGCGATGGCCGCCGCCGCGCAGTGCACGATCGAGAAGCCCGTGTTCAGGCCCAGCTGACCGCCGACGAGGTTCAGCGGCAGGCCGTAGCTGAGGTTGGGGTCCGTCAGGCGGAACGAACGACGCTCGGAGATCGCCCCGATCTCCGCGACGGCGATCGCGATGAGGTCGGCCGCGACGCCGATGGGCTCGCCGTGGAAGTTCCCGCCCGACAGCACGTCGTAGCCGCCCTTGCCGTCGCTGAGCACGAGCGGGTTGTCGGTGGCGGCGTTGGCCTCGCGCACCAGCAGCGTCTCGGCGAACAGGAGCGACTCGCGCGTGGTGCCGTGTACCTGGGGGGCGCAGCGCAGCGAGTAGGCGTCCTGGACGCGGCGCTTGTACCCGCCGGGACGCTGCTCGTCGGGGAGCTGGATCTCGCGGGCCTCCTCGACGGTGCGCTCGCTGCCCTGCGTCAGGGCGCGGACGTTCGCGGCGACCGACACCTGGCCGGGGGCGTTGCGTGCGGTGTGGATGCGCTCGTCGAACGCGTCGAGTTCACCGCGCACGGCCTCGAGCGAGAGGGCGAGGGCGACGTCCGCCTGACGGGTGAGGCTCCACGCGTCGGTCAGCGCGAGGCACGCGGTCGCGAGCGAGATGGTCGAGCCGTTGATGAGGGCGAGGACGTCCTTCTGCTTGAGCTCGAAGTCCAGCGCCAGCCCGGCCGCGGTGAGGGCCTCGACCGCCGGCATCCGTACACCGCGGTGGTAGGCCTCGGCCTTCTCGTGGCCGACCATGACGCTCACCAGGTGCGCGAGGGGGGCCAGGTCGCCCGAGGCGCCGACCGAACCCTGCCCGGGAATCACGGGGAGCACATCGGCGTTCAGCATCTCGATGAGGCGGTCGATGCACTCGATGCGCACCCCCGACATGCCCTTCGCGATCGCGTTGGCCCGGAGCAGGAGCAGGGCGCGGGTCTCGTCGAGGGGCAGCGGCTCACCGATGCCCGCCGAATGCGAGTTGATGACCAGACGCTGGAAACGCGCCTGGTCCTCGGTCGGGACGCGGACGTCCATGAGGCGACCGAGACCGGTGTTGATGCCGTAGATGGCGGGCGCGTCTTCGGCGAGGAAGTGCGCCTCGACGTAGGCGCGGGCCTCGTTGGTGACCCGCCGGGCTTCGTCGGAGAGCACGACGACGGGGAAGGAGCCGTCGGGCAGGCCGCGCGCGACGAGCGCGATGGTGTCGATGTCGAGCGAGAACCCGTCGATCTCGACGGTCGTGGTCGCGGCCAGCGTGGGCGCCGCCAATTCAGTCATCGTGCCTCTTTCGTCGATCCGGATCGGGTCTCGGAGCGTTCGGTATCAATGCGTTAATCCTGCACAGAACAAATCAAATCGGCAAACGATCCGAACATGATTCAGAACTGGATGGATATGACCGCGGAATGACGGGATGCCACGCGAACGCGCCGCGTCCTGCCGAATTTCGTTCGGCCGGCACACGCGGCATCTCGACCCTCGCGCCGAATATCCTTCGGTCGACACCGCAGAACCGCCCCGCCGCGTACGAGACGCGGCGGGGCGGTTCGGAGGTGAGACGAACGGGTCAGGCGGAGTGGATGGCCCGCGGATCGTTGAAGCTCTGCGCACGCCCGGTGAACTCGGTTTCGAGGTCGAGCAGCTCCTGCGCGGCGAAGAACGCCATCCCACTGTGACCGGGGTACTCATCGGGGAGCATCTCGTTCGAGTAGGTGTTACCCATCTCGGCGAGGTTCGCCCGACCGGCTTCGAGCATGCCGGCCATGGACGCCTTCATCGTGAAATGCATCGTGATGAGGTCGTATCCCAACGCGGACAGCTGCGCGAACGACATCTGCTCGAGCCCTCGCTTGGCGTTGATGTCGGCGAACATCTTCAGCCCCGGCACCCGGCGGGCGACCTCGGCGGCATCCGTCAGGGTCGTGACGTTCACCACGACCGTGGCGTGGGCGCCGAGCTCGACGCAGTCGATCATGCGCTGGATGCCTTCTTCAAGATTCGCGCTGCCGTAGTTGCTGCGGGCGATCACCATGCAGTCGGTGCCCTCGACGGCCTTCACCGCCGCACGCACCTTGGCGTAGTACTCCTCGCGCGGCAGCATGTTGTCGATCGAGACGTCCCGGGCATAGCCCGGTTCGAACTCGTCCTCCATCAGCACGGCCATCGCCCCGGCCTTGGCCACCCGCCGGCAGGTCTCGTAGACCTGCAGGGGGCTGGCGCCGAACCCGTCCTCGATGTCGACAACGAGGGGAAGGGGCGACATGTCCACGATCCGCTCGACGGCCCACAGCAGCTCCTCGAGCGAGAGCAGCCCGAGGTCGGGGATGCCCTTCATCGACATCGACACCTCCGACCCGCTCAGGAGCATCGCCTCGAACCCGGCCAGCTCCACCGCGCGGGCCGACGAACAGTCGAACACGCACGGCGCCAGGACGCTGCCCGCCTCCATCACTTCGCGGAGGGTCTTCTTCGCCGTCATCTCGCCACGTCCTCTCGGCAGTCGGTCATCTCGTCAGTCGTCCTTCGTCACGATGCGGTAGTTCCACGTCAGGCTGACGTTGCGGACGTCCATGTTGTGCACCTTGGGGTTGATCAGCATCGCGATGCCGTTCTGGACCGTGGGGAACACCGCGACGTCGCCGAGGAGGATGTTCTCCGCCTCGTGCAGGCTGTCCCACCGCGCCTGGGGTTGGCTGAGCATCTCGGGCGTGCGCGCCGCCGCGATGATCGCGTCGTACTGGGGGTTGGCGTACCCGCCGAAGTCCCGCTGCGAGGTCGACGACAGCAGCTCGAGGAACGCCATCGGGTCCTTGTAGTCGGGGCCCCAGCGGAACAGATACAGGTCGAAGTCACCGGCCAGCGCCTGCTCGTTCGCCGTCGCCTTGGGCTGGCTGGTCAGCTCGATCTTCAGACCGGGCAGGGCCGCCTCCCACTGCGAGGAGATGTACTCGGCCTGCGCGATCGAGGACTCGTCGTCCCAGTAGGACAGGCGCAGCGTCACGGAGTCCGTACCGAGGGCGGCGAGGCCCTTGTCCCACGCCTTCTTCGCGGCATCCAGGTCGTAGGGAAGGTAGGTGTCGCCCGTGTCGCGGAACTGCTCGCCGTCGGGTCCGACCGCGAGGTTCTTACCGACGAAGTAGTCGGCGGCCTCCGCGCCGTTCTTCAGCACGTCGTTCGCGAGCGCGGCCTTGTCGTACGAGGTGGCGAGGGCCGTGCGGATGTCCTTGTTCGCCAGCACCGGGTTCGACATGTTCGGGTACATGTACCACATGTGCACTTCCAGCGCCGTGGTCAGCTCGTCGGAGTCGGCGTAGCGGTCGATCAGACTTCCCGAGATCTCCGTGAAGTCGAGATCGCCGCTCTCCTGCAGCAGGGCGGCGGTCTGCGAGTCCTTGACGACCTGCCACTTGATCTCGTCGATCCCGATGTTCGCCGCGTTCCAGTAGTCGGGGTTCTTCTTCGCGGAGAAGTTGTTCGCGAAGTCCCACGAGTCCCACGTGAACGGGCCGTTGTAGATGGTCGTCTCGGGCGTCTGGCCGTACTGGTCGCCCACCTGCGCGAGGTACTTCTGGTTGACCGGGAGGAACGCGGGACGCACCAGCAGAGCCTGGAAGTACGGGACGTCGGCCGCGAGCTCGACCTGAAGGGTCTTGTCGTCGAGGGCCTTCACACCGAGCTCGTTGTAGTCCATCCCGTTGTTGACGATGTCGTTGGCGTTCTTGATGCCCGCGGCCACCGCCTCGTTGCTGTTCGGTGCGGCCGTGGCCGGGTTGACCAGCCGCTTCCATGAGAACTCGAAGTCGGCGGCGGTGACCGGGTCGCCGTTGCTCCACTGGTCGTCACGCAGGTGGAACGTGTAGGTGAGCCCGTCGTCCGATTTCTCGAAGCTCTCCGCCATGAGCGGTTCGAGCTCGTGATTCTCGTCGAGGGAGTAGAGGCCGTCGAAGACGGCGGTGAGCACCTCGTTCGACATGCCGTCGTTGACCTTGTGGGGATCGACGGCCTGGAGCGGGAGGAGCTTGCCGACGGTCAGGACGTGAGCAGAGCCGCCCCCGGATGCCGAGGGGTCGGCGCCGCCGTCGCTGCAGGCGGTGAGAAGGCCCACCGCGGCGGTCAGAGCGACCGCGGCAGTGAAGACCTTGGAGAACCTTTTCATGTGTTGGTGGTGCCCTCTCTGGGACGGGCGCAGGAATCGCACCCGGGGAATGGGGGCAATGCCCTGTCGAGGGGACCAGCGCACTGCGTTCGGGGATTTAGGCAAAATTCTGCACTCTCAGGCATTGCAGGACAACTTGTCTGTACTATGTTCGGCATCTACTCAGATACAGCGCGTTCCCATGCGGGAACACAGCGAAAGGTCGCCATCCTGCCGAACATAATTAGGCCTGTCCGACTCGACGACGTCGATCGTGCGATCGTCGCGGTGCTCATCCAGGACGGCCGCATCCCCAACAAGGAACTCGCCGATCGCGTGGGACTCGCACCCTCGTCGTGTCTGGCGCGCGTGCGCAGCCTCATCGAGAACGGCGTCATCTCCGGTTTCCATGCCGAGGTCGACCCGCGCCGCATCGGCCAGGGGCTGCGTGCGATCCTGCGCGTGCAGCTCAAGGAGCACTCGCGCGCCGAGAATGCGAGGTTCGCCGAGGCGATGGCGAAACTCCCCCAGGTGGTCAACCTGTGGCTCGTCGCCGGGGAGGACGACTACCTCATCGAGGTCGTGGCCTCGACGACCGATGATCTCAGCGACTTCGTCCTGGACTGTGTCACGAGCGACCCGGTCGTTGCTGACACCTACACGACCCTGGTGTTCTCGCGGCGGCGCGGAATCGGACCGATGCCGGTCGACCCGGCATCCACCACGAGATGACCGATGTCGGTATCGCCCGCGCGAGGGATCTGATCGCCGGCGAGGTGCTCCTCGACACGCACAACGACCTGATGTGCGGCCTGCGCCGCTACCGGGGATACGCGGTGGACGGGTTCGGCGAGCACCGGGCCGAGTTCCACACCGACATTCCGCGGTTGCGACGCGGAGGGGTCTCGGCCCAGGTCTGGTCGGTCTTCGTGTCGGGCCTGCAACCGGAGGCCGAGGCCACCGTCGGCACCCTCGAGCAGATCGATGCCGCCTACCGGTTCGCCGCCGCCTATCCCGACGACCTCGAGATCGTCACGAGCGTGGCGGAGGCGGAACGTTGCATCGCCGCGGGTCGGATCGCGTCGTTCCTCGGAATCGAGGGGGGCCATTCGATCGCGAACTCGCTGGGTGTGCTGCGCATGTTCGCCCGGCTGGGCGTTCGCACCATGACGTTGACGCACAACTCGTCGCTGGAGTGGGCGGATGCCGCGACCGATGCGCCTCGCGCGCGCGGGCTGAACGCGGACGGCCGTGCGATCGTGCAGGAGATGAACCGCCTCGGCGTCGTCGTCGACCTCTCGCACACGTCCGAGGCGACGCAGCTGGCAGCGCTCGACGTCTCCGCCGCGCCCGCATTGTTCTCGCACTCGGGTGTCGGCTCGGTCGCGGCCCACCCCCGCAACGTCTCGGACGAGGTGCTGCGCCGTCTCGCCGCCGCCGGCGGGGTGCTGCAGGTCGCCTTCGTCGCACAGTTCGTCTCGCGGGCGTTCGCCGACTGGTCGGCGGAGGCCGAGGCCGCGCGAACCCGGTTCGGGATGACGACGTCGATGCCCTGGCCACGCGCTCCCCGTCCCGCCGAGTCGGCCGACGACGCCCGTGACGCCAACGTCGCGCAGTTCCCCCGTGCGGATGCCGCCGCCCGCCGGGCCTTCGAGCAGTGGCGCGACACGCACCCGGCGCCGGCCGTGCGCGTGTCCGACGTCGCCGATCACGTCGACGCCGCCCGCGACGTCATGGGCGTCGCGCACGTGGGGTTCGGCAGCGACTTCGACGGCGTCAGCGATCTGCCCGACGGGCTCGGCGACGTGTCCGGATACCCGCGTCTGCTCGCCGAGCTGTCCGCTCGCGGCTGGAGCGACGAGGAGCTCCTCGCGCTGGCCGGCCGCAATTCGTTGCGCGTGCTGCGCGATGCCGAGGAGGTCGCCGCCCGCTGAGCGGCAGCGCGATGCGGCGCGACCCGCGGGTCGCGCGACGGTGCGACCCGAACGCGAAGCGGCTCCGCCGCCACGGAACGCAACGGCGACGCCGCGCGACCGACGGCGAGGCTCCGGGGAAGACTCAGGACTCCGCGACGACCCGGCGAGACCGGCGCCGACGTTCGGGTCGTTCGACGGGCGGAAGGCGCTCGGTCAAGCCCGGCATCGACTCCACGCGCGCCCGCTCCACGTGGGCGGCGGCGAGGGTCTGCGCCAGCGACACGTGTCCTCCGACGATCGCCTCCACCATCTCGGCGTGCTCGTCCCACCGACCGACGGTGTCGCGTTCGGGCGTCAGGCGGAAGAGCCATCGCGTGCGTCCCGTGAGCAGGCCGCTCATCCGCGAGAGAAGAGCGTGACCGGCCAGGGCGAAGATCTCGTCGTGCAGGTCGGAGTTGCGCGTCGACGCGGACGCCTCCGCCACGGAGGCGACGTGCGCCACCTCCAGGGCGGCGCGGAGCGCCGTGGTGTCGGCACCCGCGGCGGCACGCTCCGCGGCGAGCCCGGCGGCGAAGGGCTCGAGCTGCATGCGCATGTCGAAAAGCTCACGCGCGTCCTCCGCCGTGAAACGGTGCACGACCGCGGCGCGGCGATGGGCCGAGGAGACGAACCCCTCGGCCTCGAGCACGTGCAGCGCCTCCCTGACCGGCACCCGCGAGACGCCGAGCTCCTCGGCGATGTCGCGCTCGCCGAGCTTGTGCCCCATGTCGATCTCGCCGGTGATGATGCGCTCGCGCAGCACATGCGCGATGCGTCGGCCGGTCGCGTCGATGTCGTCGTCCACGTGTCCATCCTGACAGGGGCGGGACGTGGGGCGAAACCGCGATTTGGTATCCCGCGGTGTCTATAAAACGCCCCACAGACTGTCAAATGGTCCATCTGGTACTCCAAAGTGACGCGGGCGTAAGGATCATATTGCGTGTTCGTTACATCGCCTTGGTATACCCGTTGCGCACCGTAGCGTCGCCTCCGTGCTCGCCTTCCTCCTCCGCCGCCTCGCCCTGGCCGGCGCCACGGTCTTCCTCGTGGTCACGATCGGCTTCGTCCTGGGTCGCCTCACCGGCGCCCCCGGCGCACTCCTGCTCCCCGACAACGCCAGCAGCACCGACGTCGACGCGCTCAACGCCAGCCTCGGCTTCGACCGCCCGGTGCTCGTGCAGTACCTCGACTTCCTCCGCGGGGTCGTCGTCGGCGATCTCGGCGACTCCTACCGCCTGCACGAGTCCGCACTCGGACTCGTGTGGGAGCGCCTCCCCGCCACGGTCGAACTCGCCTTCTGGGCGTTCCTGGCGGGCTTCGCCCTCGCCCTTGTGGCGGCCGTGGTCATCCACCTCAGCGGCAGCACGGTGCTGCGAGCGGTCGTCGGCTGGTTGGGGGCCACCCGGCAGGCCGTGCCCGACTTCTTCTTCGCCCTGCTGCTGGTCCTGGTCTTCTCGGTGGCCCTGGGCGTGCTGCCCTCGCTGGGCCGCACGAGCCCCGCGAGTCTCGTGCTCCCGGTCGTGACCCTCGCCACCGGTCAGTTCGTCATGTACCTGCGCCTGCTCGACGCGGCGCTGAGCGATCAAGCCGAGCAGGACTACGTGCGCACGGCCTTCGCCATCGGCCAGTCGCGACCGAGGATCCTCTTCACCCAGATGCTCCCCAACGCCCTGCCGCCGGTTCTCGGCATGGCGGGTCTGAACCTCGGCGGTCTGCTCGGCGGCACCGTCGTGGTCGAGGTGGTGTTCGCCTGGCCCGGCCTCGGCAGCCTGTTGACGGCCGCCGTGAGTCAGCGCGATTTCCCGATCGTCCAGGCCGGGCTCCTCTTCGTCGCCGTCGCCTTCGTGGTCGTCAACACCCTCGTCGACCTTCTCGTCGCCCGCATCGACCCCCGAACGGCCACCTCATGACCACCGTCGCCCTTCCCCCGATCCCCGAGACCGCCACCACGGCGCCCCCTCGCCGCCCCCGTCGCGGACGCCCGCGTCCCTCCGCCGTCGTCGGCGCGGTGATGCTCGGCGTGATCGTGGGCGTGACGGCGCTGCGCCCGCTGCTTCCCGGCTTCGACCCCTTCGGCCAGGATCTGTCCCGCGCCCTGCTGGCCCCGTTCGTCGACCCGGCGCATCCCCTGGGCACCGACCCGCTCGGACGCGACCTGCTCAGCAGGATCGCCCTCGCCTCGGCCGTCACCCTCGGCATCACGGTGGCGATCGTGTGCCTGAACGCGGTGATCGGCACCACGGTCGGCATCCTGGCCGGCTTCTTCGGAGGGCGCATCGAGTCCGCCCTGTCGGTGCTGTCGAACACCGTGCTGGCGATGCCGGTCGTGCTCCTGCTCATCGCCGTCTGCGCCGTCGTCCCGCCCAGTGCCGGTCTCACGATCCTCGTCGTCGGCTGCACCTGGTGGGTCGGTTACGCCCGCGTCACCCGCAACGTCGCCGCCGCCCTTCGGGCGCAGGACTTCGTGGTCGCACCGCGCACGCAGGGCGCCGACCGCTTCTGGTCGCTCACGCGACACGTCCTGCCGAACGTCTGGCCGCACACGCTCATCATCGCGGCGACCGACATCGCCACGATCGTGCTCATCGAGGCGTCGCTGGAGTACCTCGGTCTCGGCGTGCAGCCGCCCACGCCCAGCTGGGGCGCCATGATCTTCGACGGTCAGAAGTACCTGGCCACCGACCCCTGGCTGGTGATCCTCCCCGGCCTGGCGATGTTCCTCGCCGTGGGCGGCGTGCAGTTCCTCAGCCAGCAGTTCACCGCCGAGGCGCGTGGCGCCTTCCTGCGCAAGGGAGCCCGCCGATGACCCGCCCCGTCCTGTCCGTCGAGAACCTGCGTCTGGATGCGACGACCGACGACGCGCCCCGCACCGTCGTGCACGACGTCTCGTTCGAGGTCGCGCCCTCAGCCGCCCTCGGCGTCGTGGGGGAGTCCGGCTCCGGCAAGAGCCTGACGATGCTCGCCGCCCTCGGCCTGCTGCCCCCGGGCGTGCGCGTCGCCTCCGGGAGCGTGCGCATCGACGGCCGGGATGTCACGTCGATGAGCGAGCGGGACCTGCGCAGCATGCGCGGGCGGGTCACCGGGATGGTGTTCCAAGACCCGATGTCGGCGCTCAACCCGCTGCGGTCCGTGGGGGCGCAGGTCGCCGCCGCGGTCAGGGCCCACTCACCCGCCGCCTCGCGCGCAGCCGCCCGTCGGCGCGCGGTCGAGCTGCTGCAGTCGGTCGGGGTGCGAGACGCCGCCGAACGCGCGGCGTCACGGCCCCACCAGTGGTCGGGCGGCATGCGCCAGCGCGCGGTCATCGCCATGGCCATCGCCAACGACCCCCTGCTGCTCATCGCCGACGAGCCCACGACCGCTCTGGACGTCACGGTCCAGGCGCAGGTCATGGCCCTGCTCGACGAGGTGCGCGAGCGCACCGGGTCGGCGTTGGCGCTCATCAGCCACGACCTGGGCCTCGTCGCCCAGCACACCGACGACCTCGTCGTGATGCGGTCGGGACGGGTCGTCGAACGCGGGCAGACCCGCGCGGTGCTGTCGGCACCCGCGCACGAGTACACGCGTCGGCTGCTCGCGGCGGCACCTTCGACCCGTACCGGGGCGGATCGTCCGGCGCTCGTCGAGACCGCCGAGGAGCCCGCGCTCGACGTGAGCGACCTCGTCGTCGAGTACCCCGGTCGTCGGGGACGCCGCACCCGCGCGGTCGACGGCGTCTCGCTGCGCGTCCGGGCGGGAGAGACGGTCGCCGTCGTCGGGGAGTCCGGATGCGGCAAGTCGTCGCTGCTGCGCGCCATCCTGGGCCTCACCCCGGCGAGCGCGGGCACCATCCGCTTCGAGGGCCGCACCGCCTCGCCCGACATCGCCGGGCGCAGTGCCGAGCTGCGCTCGCGCGCCCAGGTGGTCTTCCAAGACCCGTCGTCGGCGCTGGACCCGCGCATGAGCGTCGCCCGTTCCGTCGGCGAACCGCTGAAGATCCGCCGGGCATTCACCTCGGCACGCGTGCGGGCGCTCCTCGACGGTGTCGGTCTCGACCGCTCCTTCGACGACCGTCTGCCCACCCGCCTGTCGGGCGGGCAGCGCCAGCGCGTCGGCATCGCGCGTGCGCTGGCCCTCGACCCCGCGATCGTGCTGCTCGACGAGCCCGTGTCGGCGCTCGACGTCTCCATCCAGGCGCAGGTGCTCGACCTGCTGGGCGGGCTGCAGCGCGAGCAACGGCTCGCCTACCTCTTCGTCTCGCACGACCTCGGCGTCGTACGCGGCATCGCGGACCGCGTCGTCGTGATGCAGTCCGGACGCATCGTCGAGGAGGGCCCGACCGAGCGCGTGTTCGCCGACCCCCGGCATCCGTATACCCGCACCCTGCTCGACGCCATCCCGCACCTCTTCCCCGACCCGCCCACCCGTTCCGCCTCCCCCGATCCCGCCCTCTCGCCCACGCTCTCCGGCTCACCCACCCGAAAGGCCCACTCATGACCCGCTCGACAGCCCGCCGCGCCCTCGCAGGCTTCGCCGCCCTCACCCTCGGCAGCGTGATCCTCGCCGGATGCGCCGGTGGATTCGACTCCCCCACCGCCTCGGGCGGCACCGCCCGCACGAGCATCACCGCGGCTCTGCCCACCGACCCCAGCTCCATGGACCCCATCCGCTCCGGCGCCCTCGTGGTGCTGTCGGTGTTCTTCCACACGCACGACCAGCTGGTGAAGATCGCCGCCGACGGCACCCTCGAGCCCAAGCTCGCGACCGAGTGGAAGGCCAACGACGACCTCACCGAGTGGGAGTTCACCCTCATCCCCGACGTCACCGCGAGCAACGGGGAGGCCATCGACGCCGACGACGTGGTCTTCACGTACGAGACGATCCTGAGCGACCCCAGCGGCGAGAACTACGCCTACCTCTCCTCCCTCGACAGTGTCGAGGCGGTGGATGCCACGACCGTGCGCTTCACGCTCAAGCAGCCCTTCTCGGCCTTCCCCCGCAACACCTCGCTCATCTCGATCGTGCCCGCCGACACCTACCAGGAGATGGGACCCGACGCCTACGCGCGGGAGCCCATCGGCTCGGGACCCTACGTCTTCGACAGCATCACCACGGGCGTGTCGTACGACCTGAAGCGCAACGACGACTACTGGGGCCCGGCTCCGGCCCTCGAGGAGATCTCGCTGCAGCCGGTGTCATCCACCGAATCGCGTGCGAACGGGGTGCTCTCGGGCAGCCTCGACGTCGCCCAGATCGGCCCCACGCAGGTGTCGTCGGTGCAGGCCGCGCCGTCGGCCCAGACCTTCTCGGCCGCCTCGAACGGGGTCGTCTTCCTCGGCGTCAACTCCACCGCCGGTGCCCTGCAGGACGTGCGGGTGCGCGAGGCCGTCGCCAAGGCCGTCGACACCCAGGCGATCGTCGACTCGCTGCTCTCAGGACTCGCCGAGCCCGCGAAGGCCATGATCGCGCCGGCGGTGGAGGGCTACTCGGACTCCGTCGAGCCCATCGCGTACGACCCCGACGGTGCGCGAGCGCTGCTGGCCGAGGCCGGCTACGACGGCACGCCGATCCCGTTCGACTACGCCACCGACGGTCGCATCCCCCTCTCCAGCGAGGTCGCCCAGAGCATCCAGGGCTACCTGCAGGACGTCGGGATCGCCGTCGACATGCGCGGCGCCGACCAGCAGAGCCACACGCTGAAGGTGCGCGGTCGCGAGATGCAGGGCATCTACCTCAACACCTGGGCGCCGTCGACGCTCGACGGCGACCTGCCCCTCACCGACTTCTACGAGACGGCCGGCAACAACAACTACGCACAGGACCCCGCCACCGCAGCCTGGGCCGCGGAGCAGCGCGGGGTCGAGGGCGACGCGCGCCAGGAGGTGTTCGCGAAGCTGCTGGACTACAGCAACACGCAGGGATACTTCGTGCCGCTGTACGTGCCGTTCAACAACTTCGCGGCGGTCAGCGGACTGCGCTGGACCCCGCGTGCCGACGGCCTGTACGACTTCACCGGAACGAGCTTCGAATGACCTCCACCGTCCTCAGCGACGTCCGCCCGTGGGGCGGTGCCCTCTCCGACGTCATCCTCGCGGACGGCCGCATCGCCGGCATCCATCCGGCGGGCACGGGGGCGATCGACCCCTCGGCCGAGACGGTGTCGGGCCGCGGACGCATCCTGCTCCCGTCGTTCGCCGACGTGCACGTGCACCTCGACTCGACCCGCATCGGGCTGCCGTTCCGGCCGCACACCGGGGTGCCCGGGGTGTGGGGCATGATGCTCAACGACCGCGACAACTGGCGCCACGCCGAGCGGAGCATGGAGCACCGCGTGGCGACCACGCTAGAGGGCGCGATCGCGCGCGGCACGACCCAGGTGCGCACCTACGCCCAGGTCGACGTCGACGCGGACCTCGAGAGACTGGATGCCGTGCTCGCGGCGCGCGAGGCCAACCTCGACCGGTGCGAGGTCGAGATCATCGCGTTCCCGCAGGCGGGTCTGCTGCGCGAGGCGGGGTCGATCGAGGTTCTCGATCGGGCGATGGCCCGCGGCGCCGACGTGGTCGGCGGGATCGACCCGTGCGCCCTGGACCGCGACCCGGTGCGCCACCTCGACGCCGTGTTCGACATCGCGGAGCGCCACGGCGCCCCCGTCGACATCCACCTGCACGAGCCCGACCAGCTCGCGAAGTTCTCGGCCGAGCTGATCATCGAGCGCACCCGTGCCCTCGACATGCGCGGGCGTGTCACGATCTCGCACGGTTACGGCCTCGGCCGCCTTCCCGAGGCGGAGCTGCGGGCGCTGCTCGCGCAGTTCCGAGACCTCGGGATCTCGATGGCGACGGTGGCGCCGCAGACGCCGCTGCCCACCCGCCTGCTCGACGAGTACGGCATCGCTCTGGGCCTCGGACAGGACGGCCAGCGCGACTACTGGTCGCCGTACGGCAACACCGACATGCTCGACCGCACCTGGCAGCTCGCGTTCACCAACGGCTTCCGCCGCGACGACGACATCGAGCACTGCGTCGCGATCGCGACGGTGGGCGGCCGCGCGGTGATGGGGCGCGCACCCATGCCCGCTCTCGGCGCGGAGCGCCCCGGCGTGGACGTCGGCGATCCCGCCGACCTCGTGCTGGTCGCCGGAGACACCGTGACGGCGGCCGTCATGGACCGCCTGAGCGATCGCACCGTGTTCTTCCGCGGTGCCGTCGTGGCCGACGCCCTCGAACTGACC
This sequence comes from Microbacterium sp. 22296, assembly GCF_052045385.1. Taxonomy (NCBI): domain Bacteria; kingdom Bacillati; phylum Actinomycetota; class Actinomycetes; order Micrococcales; family Microbacteriaceae; genus Microbacterium; species Microbacterium sp. 22296. The sequence continues at coordinate 144,001 of NZ_JBQEOS010000004.1, forward strand.
GAGGGGAGCCGCGCCTGATGCTGCTGCTCAGCACGCCCCAGTTGGAGGGCCTCGTCGACCGCGGGGCCATCGCCGACGCCGTCTCCCGGGGGTTCGCCGAGATCGCGGAGGGCCGCGCCGACCAGCCCGGCCCGACCTCGATGTCGACACCCGCGGACTCCAACCGCTTCATCCTCATGTCGGCCGTGTCCGAGGCATCCGATCTCGCGGGGGTGAAACTGCTCGCCGACGTGCCCGACAACGCCGGGCGCCACCTCCCGACCCAGCGCTCGATGATCCTCGTCGTCGATCGCGTCGACGGCTCCCCCGTCGCGCTGCTGCACGGCTCCGTGCCCACCCGGGTGCGCACGGCCGCCGCGAGTGCGGTGGCCACCCGCACGCTGTCCCGCCCCGACAGCCGGACCCTCGGTCTCATCGGCGCCGGGGCCCTGGCCCGTGAGCACGCCCTGGCCCTCTGCGACGTGAGGCCGTTCGACCGGGTCGTGGTGTGGTCGCGAACGCGCGAGCGCGCCGAGGGTCTCGCCGCCGACCTTCGCGAGGAGGGGTGGCCCACCGCGATCGACATCGCGGCATCCCCTCGAGAGGTGGTGGAGGAAACCGATGTCGTCTGCACCCTGACCCCCTCGGTGGAGGCCATCGTCGAGGGCGCGTGGCTACGCCCGGGGCAGCACCTCAACGTCGTCGGAGCCCGCCCGCGTGCGGACGAGCGGGAGGTCGACGGCGAAGCCATGGCGCGCTCCTCGATCTGGGTCGACGATCGGGCGACGGCGCGCACGAAGTCGGGCGACCTGCTGCGGGCGATCGCGGAGGGCGCGATCTCCGAGGCCGACGTCGTCGGCACGATCGGAGAGGTCGTCGCCGAACGGGTGCGGGGCCGCCGGTCGCCGGAGGAGATCACGCTGTTCGACTCGGTCGGGATCGGCGCGCAGGACGTCGCCGTCGCCGACGTCTTCATCCGCGCCGCCCGCGAGCGGGGGCTCGGCACGACGGTGGACCTGAGCGCCTGACCCGTCCCGTCGCTGTCCGCCCGGCGTCGCGCACCCGGCGTCACGCGCCCGGCGTCACGCGCCCGGCGTCACGCGCCCGGCGTCACGCGCCCGGCGTCGCGCGCCCGGCGTCACGCGCCCGGCGTCGCGCGCCCGGCGTCGAGCGCCCGGCGTCACGCACCCAGGTCGCACCCGGCGTCGAGAAACGCAATCCGCGCAAAGAAACGCCCCGGCAGCGCGTTTCTCAACGCGGATCGCGTTTTTCGGTGCTCTGCGCGGCTCGTGCTCGCGCCGGCCCCGCCCACTTCACGCGAGGCCGGCCCGGCCGCGAGCGCGTCGTGCGAGCGGCATCCTCCACCGAGAAACGCCTCCCGCGGTGACAAACGCGTTGACGCGGCGTTTCCTCGCGCGGATCGCGTTTCTCGGTGCTCCGTGCGGCTCGTGCTCGCGCCGGCGCCGTGCATCTCGCACCCGGCCGGCGCACCCCGCGCGCGAGACCGGCCCGGCCGCCGCCGCATCCACCGCGCGGCACCCTCCGTTGAGAAACGCCACCCGCGGCGAGAAACACGTCAACACGGCGTTTCCCCGCGCGGATCGCGTTTCTCGGCATCCCCGCACTGACGCGAAGTCGACCCGGCCGACCCGCCAGGCCCGACCGCCGCCGCACCCCGCGCGCGACACCCTCCACCGAGAAACGCCTTCCGCGGCGATAAACGCGTTGACTGGGCGTTTCCCCGCGCGGATCGCGTTTCTCAGCGCCGCGCCCAGCGCCACACCCCGACGCCGCACGCCCCGCGCGCACTACGCCCCGCCCAGCGCCACATCCGACGCCGCACGCCCCGCGCGCACTACGCCCCGCCCAGCGCCACACCCCGACGCGGCATCCCGACGATGTATCCGGACGCGGCATCCGGACGCTGACGCACCGCACCGCGGCACCACACCGCACGCCCCGCGCGCACTACCCCGCGCGCCACACCACACGCCGGTCCTCCCCCGGACCAGCCCCCGCGTCAGTCCAGGAAGATGTCGGGGTACATCGCCTCATCCGGCGTGCCCGGCACGGCGGCGTAGCCCGCGAAGTCCGTCACCCCGGCGGCCCGCAGCACGTCCTCGACGATGAGCGTCTCACCGGTCAGCTCGCGCGACGGTGCGCACAGCACCTCGTACGCGGCATCCGCGTAGATCTCCGGCGTCCGCGACACGCGCATGAGCCGGTCGCCGCCGATGACGTTCTGCACGGCCGCGGTCGCGATGGTCGTCCGCGGCCACAGCGTGTTGGCGGCGATCCCGGCATCCGCGAACTCCGCCGCCAGGCCCAGGGTGGCCATCGTCATGCCGAACTTCGCGAGGCTGTAGCCCGTGTGCGCCCCGAGCCACTTGGGCGTCACGTTGAGGGGCGGCGAGAGCGAGAGGATGTGAGGGTTCGCCGCATCGCGAAGCTGGGGCACCGCCGCCCGCGACAGCAGGAACGTTCCGCGCACGTTCACGTCCTGCATGAGGTCGTACTTCTTCGTCGCGAGCTCCTGCGAGCCCGAGAGGTCGATGACGCTGGCGTTGTTGACGACGATGTCGATGCCGCCGAACTCCCCCACCGTCCGGAGCACGGCCTCGGTGATCGACGCCTCGTCGCGCACGTCGCCGACGATGGGCAGCGCCTGCCCGCCCGCCGCGCGGATCGCCTCGGCGGCGGTGTGCACGGTTCCCTCGAGTTTCGGATGCGGGGTGTCGGTCTTCGCGAGCAACGCGACGTTCGCGCCGTCGCGGGCCGCGCGCAAGGCGATCGCGAGGCCGATGCCGCGGCTTCCGCCCGACATCAGGATCGTCTTGCCGGCCAGCGGGGCGCCGGGCGAGGGCGACGTGCTCATGAGCGTCCTTTCGCGGAGGCGGCGGCGAACGCCGCGACGCGCGCCCTCGCCTCGGGGGTGTCGAAGGCGGCGCCGATCGTCGCGGCCTCGTCGACGAGGTTCTCGGCCAGTGTGCGCCCGGCTCCCACGCGCACGAGTCGCGTCGCCTGCCCGAACGCCGCGGTCGCGCCGTCGAGCCAGAAGCGCGCGATCTGCTCGACCCGGGCGGCCAGATCTCCGGATGCCACGACCTCGGCGACGAGACCCCAGTCCCGCGCCTCGGCGGCCGACAGCATCCGGTCCTGCAGCAGCAGCTGAAGCGCACGGCGCTGGCCGATGGCCGCGGGCAGAAGCGTCGAGACGCCGAGGTCGGGGGTGAGGCCGATGTTGGCGTAACGGCTGACGAAGCGGGCGTTCTCGCTCGCGACGACGTAGTCGGCGGTGAGCATCAGGCCGAGCCCGCCGCCCGCGACCGCTCCCTGCACGGCGGCGACCATCGGCAGCGGAGCCTCGGCGAAGGTACGGATGCCGTCGTGGATCGCCTCGGCGGTGCGCGTCACGTCCGCGCCGGACGCACCGGTCGTCGCCATCGCCACGACGTCGCCGCCCGCGCAGAACGCGGGGCCGTTGGCATCCAGGATCACCGCCCCGATGGACGCATCGGCGGTCACCTCGTGCGCGACATCGCGCCAGCGCGCGGCCATGGGGAAGTCCATCGCGTTGAGCGAAGCCGGGCGGTCGAACGTGACGCGGGCGAGGCCGTCCTCCACGTGGAGCAGGATGCCGTCGGTCATTTCGGTGCCATCCGGATCGCGCCGTCGAGGCGTATGGTCTCGCCGTTCAGGTAACCGTTGTCGACGATCGCGAGCACGAGACGCGCGTACTCGTCGGGAGCGCCGAGGCGCGAGGGGTAGGGCACCTGCTGGCCGAGCGAGTCCTGCGCTGCCTGCGGCAGCCCCTTCAGCATCGGCGTCTCCATGATTCCGGGGGCGATGGTGACGACCCGGATGCCGTGGCGGGCGAGCTCTCGCGCGATCGGCAGCGTCATCGCGTGCACCCCGCCCTTGCTCGCGGAGTAGGCGGGCTGACCGATCTGGCCGTCGAAGGCCGCGACGCTGGCGGTGTTGACGATGACGCCGCGGTCGCCGCCCTCGGCGGGGTCGGTCCTCGCCATCACGGCCGACGTCTGCGCGACCACGTTGTAGGTGCCGATGAGGTTGACCCGGATGACGCGCTCGAAGTCGGCCAGTGGGTTCGGGGCGCCGTCGCGATCCAGCACTTTCGCGGGCGGGGCGATGCCGGCGCAGTTCACGACGACCCGCAGGGGGCCGGCCTCGGCGGCGTGGGCGGCGGCGGCCGCGATCTGCTCGGCATCCGCGACGTCGGCGGCGACGAAGGAACCACCCAGTCCCTCGGCGACGGAGGCTCCCGTCGAGGAGGGCAGGTCGACGATCGTGACGTGCGCGCCCGCCGCCGTGAGACGGCGGGCCGTGGCCAGGCCCAGGCCCGATGCACCGCCGGTGACGAGGGCGGAGGCTCCTGCGATGTCCATGCGTTCTCCTTCGAAGCTGAAACCCGGTCCCACCCTAGTCGAGACTCAGGATCGCGCGGAGGGTCGGCGTCGTCGCCCCCGGCCGCGACCCGGGTGGGTGCGCACGGGCCCGGTGGTGGCTCCGTCGACCAGCAGCGCGACCTGTTCCGGCGGCCACGCGTAGTCCGCCGCGAGCCGACTCCCGACCACCGCCTCGGCGTCCGACACGGAGAGCGCGGCTCCGCGCGGGACGTGGGCGGCACCCGGGTCGACGTCCGTGGCCGCGGCGCGGAGTTCGGCGACGAGGGTGCGCATGCGATCCGGACCGTACGCGGTCGAGGCCAGGTCCCAGTCCCCGATGACGACGGCCGTGCCCCCCGGCCGGCTGTGCGCACTCTCGATCCGGCGTCGACCGAAACGCAGGCGCACGACGGCGAGCCCCGTGAGCAGAACGGCCAGCGCCCCGAGCATCGTCGCCGGGGCGAACGAGAACGCGGCGAGGTACACCGCGGACTCCCACCCCGCGACGACCCCCGCCACCACGCGCGCGACGCAGTAGACCGCGTACACCGCGTTGGTGAGGGCGATGAGGCGGAGCGGACCGCGAGCCGGCGCCCCCGAGCGGAACGCCGTCCACGCGGTCGCCGTGCACGCCGCCGTCAGCGCCAGCGCCTTGACGACCAGCGAGCCCGGGAGCGGCACCGTCGCCGAGACCACGGCCACCGCCACGGCCAGTCCCCCCGCCATCAGCGACGATCGGACGGCCCCTCGTCCGTCGAGCACCCCGAGGGCCACGAACATCAGGGCCGGGGCGAGGACCATCGCCACGTCGCCCATCACGAGGCTGAGGATGCCGCCACCCGTGGCGTAGATGAGGTACATCGCGCTGGATCCGACGGCGCATACGCCCGACACCGCGGCGAACCGCAGGAACAGGAGCATCACTCCGGGGGTACCCACGCGCGGCAGCGCGACGAAGAGCACCGTCGTCGCGACCGCGACGCTGATCGCCAAAAGAACGAGCGACAGCCCCATGACACCCCCTCGTGTCATTGTGCCCCGTGACCACCCGGGCGCTCACCACACCGAGCGCTCTCACAGCACGGGCGGGTCGCGGCGCCGGTCATTCGACCCGCCCGTCGGCGGATCGTCCCCACGTAGGCTCGTCGGGTGAGCGAGCCGGGGTTCCGCATCGAACAGGTGCCGGTCGACGATCCACGCGCGGTCGCGCTGCGCGGCATCCTCGACGACGATCTCGACGAGCGCTACCGCGACGCCGATGCCGACGACACCCCCTCGTTCGCCGCGAAGCGCGAGGCGGCGCTCGCGGTGCATCCCGAGCAGGTGGTCGCGACGCTTCTGGCGCTGGATGCCGACGACACCCCGTTCGGGCACGTGATCCTCCGCCGCCTCGGTGACGAGTGGGAGCTCAAGCGTCTCGTCGTCGTCGCGGCAGCGCGCCGGCGCGGCGTCGGCCGTGCCCTCACCGCTGAGATCGTCGACCTCGCTCGTCGCGGCGGCGCGGCCCGCGTGATCCTGCAGAGCGGTCGGATGCAGCCCGAATCCCTCCACCTGTACGCCACCGCCGGCTTCACGCCGATCCCGGTGTACGAGCCGTACATCGAGACGATGCCGCTCTCGCTGTGCTTCGAGTACGTGCTCTGACGCGCGGGGTTCGCGGTGGATGCCACTGCGCGACCGCCCGGCCGGATGCGTCCCCCGTGTGTCCACGACCCCCGGGCACCTCCTCCGGGTGTTCTGGACGCTCGCCCGGATCGACCAGAGCTGAAGCACGCCCGGTGACCCCGCCCCGCGCGTGCGCGAGGATCGGACTGTGAGCATCCCCGACGCGAGCGAGCCCGTCCCCGACCGCGTCCGCACGCTCGCGGGCGGCGCGGCGCTCGAGCCGGTCTGGCGGAACAACCTCGGTGGCCTGACATTCCGCGCGACCGACGCCGACGGCATCCGGTACGTGAAGTGGGGGCCGCGCGACGCCGAGACCTCGATGCGCGCCGAGGCCGAGCGTCTGCGGTGGGCTGCGCCCTTCACGCCCGTGCCCCGCGTGCTCGCGGAGGGTCGGGATGCCACGCACGAATGGCTCGTGACCGCCGGCGTCGCGGGACTCTCCGCGGTCGATCCGCGCTGGATCGCCGAACCGGCGCGGGCGGTGCGCGCGCTCGGTCGCGGGCTCCGCGCTCTGCACGACGCCCTGCCGCTCGAGCGATGCCCGTTCTCGTGGAGCGTGACCGACCGCGTCGCGAACGCCGCCGTCCGCGGCATCCGTGTCCCCGACGATCTTCGCCACGCCCCGCCGGTCGACCGGCTGGTCGTGTGCCACGGCGATGCGTGCGCGCCCAACACCCTCATCGGCGATGACGGCGAGTGGACCGCGCACGTCGACCTCGGCGCTCTCGGCGTCGCCGACCGGTGGGCCGACATCGCGGTCGCGGCCATGTCGACCGAGTGGAACTACGGACCCGGATGGCACGACGCCCTCATCGACGCCTACGGCGTGGCCCCGGATGCCACTCGCCTGGCCTTCTACCGCGAACTCTGGAACGCGACGTAGCCGTCCTCCCCGCGCGGACGCCAGGACCCCACGACGGCGAAACCGAACCGCCTCAGGATCCGACCACGCGGAACGCGCCCGTCACCACCGCGGCCCCGAGCGCCACGGTCATGAGCAGCACCGCGCCGGCGACGGCGACGGCATCCCGAGCCGACAGCGTCGACGGGCGCGCCCAGGTGCGATCGATGCCGGAGCCGAAACCGCGGGCCTCCATCGCGGTGGCGAGCTTCGTACCGCGACGCACGGCGAACACCAGCAGCACGAACGCCATCGAGAAGAACCGGCGCACCGCCCCCCGGTCGCCCAGACCCCGCGCGCGACGCGCGAGGGTCATCGTGCGCCAGTCGTCGACGAAGAGTCCGACCGTGCGAGCGCCGGCCAGCACGCCGAGCACGAAGCGGCTCGGCAGCTTCGCCACCTGCGCGAGCGCGTCGGCGAGCTCGGTGGGATCGGTGCGGGCGAACAGGAGGATCATCGGCAACGCCAGGGCCACCACGCGCAGCAGCACCGCGATCGACAGCGAGATCGAGTTGTCGCTGATCGTGGCGAACAGGAAGCTGCCGTAGACGGTCCCGCCCGGGCGGGCGTACAACAGCATGCTGATCCCCGCGACCGGCGCGAAGATCAGCACCGGCAGCAGGCGCTTCAGCACCACGCCGAGGGCGACACCCGTGAGCGGCACGCACAGCAGCTCGAGCACGATGGCCGTGGCCGCGCTCACCGCATCGATCGACACCAAGAGGGGCACCGCGAGCACGACGACCATCGCGACCTTGGCGACGGGGTTCACCCCGTCGAGCCACACCGGCCGCGCCGACACGAGCGTCGGGGCACTCATGCCGCACCGCCGAGCGCGATCCGATGCTGCCCCAGGTGCCGCACCACGTCGGCGTCGTGCGTGACGGCGACGACCGTGCGCCCGCGCGCGATCTCCCGCTGCAGCAGGCCGACGAGCTCGCTCCACCCGCGGCGGTCCTGTCCGAACGTGGGTTCGTCGAGCACGATCACCTCCGGCGAGGCGGCGAGAACCGTCGCCACCGACAGGCGCCGCTTCTGCCCGCCCGACAGGGTGAAGGGGTTGGCGAGGGCGAGGGATGCCAGATCCAACCGGTGGAGCAGCTCGTCGACGATCGCGTCGACCTGGGCCGCCGGCATCCGCAGAGCCCGCGGACCCACGGCGAGCTCGTCGCGCAGGGTCGGGGCGAGGAACTGGTGCTCGGGCTCCTGGAACACCGTGCCGATGCGCGTCAGCAGCTCGGTCGACCGCCAGCGCGAGGGGCGACGGATGCCGCGGGCGGCGAGCCCGGATGACGCGACGACCTCGCCCGAGAGCTCGGGGAGCAGCCCGGCGAGGGTCAGTGCGAGGGTGGACTTGCCGGCGCCGTTGGGCCCCGTCACCACGGTTCCGGCCGCGCGGGGGACGACGACGTCGAGCCCGGATGCCACGACCGTGCGCTTCTCGCGCCCGATCGACAGCGCCGCGGCCGACAGCACGGCATCCGGTGTCTCCAACGGCGCGAGCACCGGGAGGTCGACGGGGCGCCCCGGCACCCACACGCCCGCGTCGGCGAGCGCGTCGCCGTACTCCGCGAACACCCGCGCGGGCGGTCCGTCGGCCAGCACGCCGCCACCCGGGGCGAGGACTACGACGCGGGTCATCAGGTCGACCCACACGTCGGTGCGGTGCTCGATGAGAACGAGGGTCGCGCCGTCGGCGCGGACGACGTTCTCGACGGCCGCGCGCACCTCGCCGACACCCTCGGGGTCGAGGTTGGCGGTGGGTTCGTCGAGCAGCAGCAGCCCCGGCCGCATCGCGAGCACGCCGGCGAGGGCGAGGCGCTGCTTCTGCCCGCCCGAGAGCTCCTTCGTGGGGCGGTCGAGCGGCACGGCCAGACCCACGGATGCCACGGCCTCGGCCACGCGTGCCGGGATCTCGTCCGCGGGCACGCCGAGGTTCTCGCAGCCGAACGCGACGTCGTCGCCGACCTTCGACAGCACGATCTGCGACTCGGGGTCCTGCAGCACCAGGCCGATCCGGCCGCGCTGTTCTTCCGGCGCCCGCCCGTCGACGCGGATGCGCCCGGTCCTCTCCCCCTCGTCGCTGCCGCCCAGGAGACCTGCGAGGCCCGCGAGGAGCGTCGACTTCCCGGCTCCCGACGCACCGAGCAGCAGCACGCGTTCTCCGGGCTCGATCGTCAGGTCGACGTCACGCGTGGCGGCCAGCTTGCGACCGGCGTAGCGCCATCCCCAGCCCTCGACGTCGACGTGCGCGGGGCCCGTCATCAGACGTCGCGGCGCGCTTCCCGGCCCACGGCGAAGCGGCTGAGCGCCCCGGTGGCGGCGAGGGCGCGCACGAGGAGCCAGCCGACGAGACCGGCCAGCAGGGCACCCGAGACGACGAGGGTGCCGAGGTAGAGGAGGTTGAACTCGACCGACTTCTCGATGTTCGCCGACATGAACAGTTCGAGCACCCACGCTCCGACGCCGGCTCCGACGCCCGCGAGCATCGAGACGGGCAGGGTGAAGCGCACGTAGAGGAAGGCCAGGAAGATGAGCTCGGCGCCGAGCCCCTGCGCCAGGCCGGAGAAGATCGTCGTCACGCCCCACACGTTGCCGATGAGCGCCGAGACCACGGCCGCGATCACTTCGACCAACAGCGCCGCCCCGGGCTTGCGGATGACGAGACCACCGATCACACCGCCGATCAGCCAGATACCGACGGCGATACCGCCGAGCCCAGGGGTGAGGCCGTCCATCACGACGAACCAGAGGCCGCCGACGGTGTTCCATCCCCAGAAGACCAGACCGATCGCGACACCGAGCACGGCCGCGACGACGATGTCGACGACGCGCCACTGGAAGCGGTTCGCGGATGCCACGGCGGGTGCCGTGCGCGCAGACGTGGACGTGTGCATTTCCTACTCCTCCCTGCGCCGGCATGATCCGGATCAGGTTCGACGGTCGAAGCGTGGATCGCTTCCTCTCAGCCCGGCTCACCGGACTCCCGTGGTTGACGTGACGAGTATAGGGGGATGCCCGGGGTAGCGTGGGCGGGTGCACGAGCAGACCCCGGCCACGCGACGCGACGAGCGCCGTCGAGGGGCGTCCGCGGGTCTCGACTCCGGGGCGACGGGCGAAGCGACCACGAACCCGGCGGTGTCGGCGATGGATGCCGGGAGTGCCCCGTCCGCGGGCGCGACGACGAGTCCGAGCGGCGTGTCGTCCGACCGTCCCGGCGCAGACGCTCCCGCGTCCGCGGGTCCCGCGGCATCCGGCACCCCCGTCGACCCGGCGCGCACGGCACCCGCCTCCGCGTCCCGGACGCCCGCGGCATCCGGAGCCCCCGTCCTGATCGGGGCGCTGACCTGGCTCGACCCCGACGACGCCGCCGACACGCGCCCCGCACCCGCGTTCGTCGTCTCGGGCACCGCTTCTCGGCCGGTAGATCTGCTGGCGGGTCGTCGCCGCCGTCGCCTGCGTCCGGCGACCGTGGTGCCGCCGGTGCTGATCGTGCTGATCCTCGGGCTGTACGCCGCGGCGACCCTGCTGTGGCCGTTGAACGCGGTCGCCCCCACGACCCGCGTCGTCGGCGTGCAACCCGTCGCCGCCCCCGCCGCCTCTCCCGCGTGGCCGGCCGAGGGCGAGGCCGCCATCGCGATCGACGGCGTTCCCGAGACCCTGACGACGGCGGCCACGGCGCCCGAGTCGATCGCGAGCATCACCAAGGTCGTCACCGCCCTCGTCGTGCTCGACCGCCTGCCCCTGGCTCCCGGCGAGCAGGGACCGTCGTACGCGTTCACGCAAGCCGACAGCGCCGATTACTGGCAGTACCGCGCGCGGGGCGAGTCCTCTCTCGATGTTCCCGTCGACGGCAGCCTCACCGAGCTGCAGATGCTCCAGGGCATGCTGATCGCCTCGGCGAACAACTACGCCCAGCGTCTGGCATCCGACCTCTTCGGAACGGATGCCGAGTTCTCGACCGCCGCGAACCAGTACCTCGCCGAGCGGGGCATCGAGGGGATCACGATCGTGAACCCCACCGGCATCGAGGAGGGCAACACCGCCACCCCGGCCGCCCTGATCGCGCTCGCCGAACGGGCTCTCGCCAACCCCGTGATCGCCGAGATCGTGCGCACGCCCGAGCTGACGCTCCCCGGTGCGGGCACGTTCACGAACGGCAACGCCCTGCTCTCCGATCCGGGCGTGATCGGCGTCAAGACCGGCACGCTCGACGCATGGAACCTGCTGACCGCCAAAGACATCACCGTCGGTGACGCCACCATCCGCGCTTACGCCGCGGTTCTCGGCCAGCCCGGACCCGACACCCGCAACCAGGCGACCCGCGACCTCTTCGCGCGCATCGAGCAGGAACTGCAGCCCACCCCCTCGGTCGTCGCCGGCACCGTCGTCGGCAAGGTCGAGACGCGGTGGAGCGACGACATCGACCTGGTCACCGCCTCCGACGCGACCGTGGTGCTGTGGAACGGCGGCGCAGCGCAAACCTCGGCGAGCTTCGACCTGGGCGAGGCCACCGACCCCGGCACGACGGTCGGCACCTTCACCGCGACCGGTCCCGTCGACGCCGACACCGTCCACGTGCGCCTCGCTAGCGAGATCGAACCGCCGAGTCCGTGGTGGCGTCTGACGCACCCGCTCGACCTCTTCGGCCTGAACGACTGAACCGTGGACTTCTCCCTGGATGCCACGTCGCCCACGCCGCCGTTCGAGCAGGTGCGGGCGCAGGTCATCGCCGCCATCGACGACGGGTCGCTCGTGGCAGGGACGCGCCTTCCGCCCGTGCGGACGCTGGCCGCCGAGCTGAACCTCGCCGCGAACACCGTCGCCCGCGCATATCGCGAACTCGAGGAGGCCGGGTACGTCGAGACCCGTGGACGCGCCGGCACGATCGTCCGCGGGGGCGACAAGGCGTCGTCCCAGGCGGCGCAGGCTGCTCGGGCGTATGCCGAGACGGTCCGGCGTCTGGGGATCGACCCAGATGACGCGGTGGCGCTGGTGCGGGCGGCGCTGGGCGAGGGCTGACGCGCGGATCGAGGTCGTTCAGCCCGCCGAAGCAACCGCTCCTCCTACATCCGAGTAAGGACGGGCGTCACCTTGCACCGTGAGGGAGCATCCCTTCTCCCCAGATGCGACAGGGGCGCATTCATCCCCGCCCACTCCACTCGACCAGGTTCAATGTCGGAGGTCGTCGCTAGCATGCACACATGCACATCGACACCGTCCCCGCACCCCCGCCGGACCCTCCCCCACCAGACCCACCCCACCCGCCGCGACCCCTCACCGCGGTCCTCGAGGACGTGCTCTGCGCGGGCGCCACCCTGGCCGCTGCGGAGGTGGCTCGCATTCGCGCGCTCGCGGAAGCGGGGCATCTCGCCCTCGAGGTCATGGCCGACCAACGCGCCACCGCCCGCGCCGCGGAACTGGCGTTACGGGAGGTCGCCTCCGAACTCGCCGCCGCCGAGAACCTCTCCGACCGCTCGATGCAGACCCAGATCGGGCGGGCCATGACCCTCGTCGACGACTACCCGCACACCCTCGCCGCGTGGGAGGCGGCAGCAATCACCCGCGCCCACGTGCACGCGATCCTCGACATCGGGGCCCCGCTTCCCGTCGAGGCCCGCGCCGAGTTCGACCTGCTCGCCGTGGCCACCGCCGAGGACCTCAGCCCCGGCCGGTTACGCTCCCGCCTGGCGATGCTCGCCGAACGCCTGCACCCCACCACCCTCACCGAACGACACCACCGCGGCCGCGACACCCGCAGCGTCCGCCTCATCCCGGGCGTCGACGGGATGTCCGACCTCGTCGCCACCCTCCCCACCGTCCTCGCCGTCGGCATCTACGACCGCCTCACCCAGCAAAGCCGGGCCATCATCGACGCCCGCGGCTCCTCACCCGAAACCGCCGAAGCCCTCACCGATGAACGCACCACCGCGCAGCTGCGCGCCGACATCCTCGCCGACCTGCTCCTCACCGCCGCACCCGAAGCCGACCCCACCCGCACCGACGACGGCCCCGGCACCCTCGGCACCCTCCGCGCCCGCATCCAGGTCATCGTCCCCGCCCTGACCATGCTCGCCCCGGAGAACGAGAACCTCGACCCCGCCGAACTCGTCGGCCACGGCCCCCTCGACGCCCGCACCGCCAAAACCCTCGCCGAAACCACCACCCTCCCCTGGGACCGCGTCATCACCCACCCCCTCACCGGGACCGTCCTGCACACCGACACCTACCACCGCACCACCGCCATCGACCGCCACCTCCGCGCCCGCGACCGCCACTGCCGCTTCCCCGGCTGCACCACCCCCGCCACCCGCTGCGACATCGACCACACCCACGACCACGCCCTCGGCGGCACAACCACCATCACCAACCTCGCCCACCTCTGCCAACGCCACCACACCCAAAAGCACCTCACCCGCTGGACCGTGAAACAACACCCCGGAGGCGTCCTCCACTGGACCAGCCCCACCGGCCGCACCTACACCGACGAACCCCTCCCCTACTCCCCCGCCATCCGATTCCTCCCCGACGACCCACCCCCACCCGACCCCGAAGAAGGGACCCCGCCGTTCTGATCCCTCCCGCGCGTTCCCTCACCGGACTCGCGCGCGCCATAACGGGCCCACGCTCCGCGTCGCCGACACGCACACCTGCTGTCCGCGCCCGGGTCGTTACGGTGAGCACATGGCATCCCCGCGCGTGACCATGGACCCCGCCGAGATCGACTTCGACGTCGTGCACCGATGGCTATCGGAGGACGCGTTCTGGGCGATCGGGCGGAGCCGCGAGACCGTCGATCAGGCCGCCCGCGCGTCGCTCAATTTCGGCGCGGTGGACGGCGACGGAACGCTCGTCGGGTACGCCCGCGTCGTCACCGACCACGCGACATTCGCGTGGGTGTGCGACGTGTACGTCACCCCCGCCGCGCGCGGTCGCGGCATCGGACTGCTCCTCAGCGAATCCGTCGTCGCCGCCCTGCGTCCCCTGAACCTGAAACGGGTACTTCTGTCCACGGTCGACACGCACGGCCTCTACGAGAGGGTCGGTTTCGAGAGCTACCCAGACCCGGAGAAACTCATGCAGCTCGGCCGCGCCTGACCCGCACGCGCCCTTACGCTCGTGGCATGCCCCTCGTCCTGGTCACCGGCGCCGCACGCGCGAACAGCATCGCGGCATCCATCGTCCCGCGCCTCGACGCCGACGGATGGGAGGTCGTGACGAGCGAACTCGATTCCGGTGACTACCCGTGCGACCTCGCCAGTCCCACGGCGCCGACCGAACTCATCGAGCGCGTCTCGCGCGAACGCGGACCGATCCACGCCCTCGTGCTCAGCCACGCCCACGGCGTCGAGTCCGGCATCCTCGACACCACCGCCGAGAGCTTCGACCGCCACGTCGCGGTCAACGCCCGGGCGACCCTGCTGATGATCGCCGCCTTCGCCCGACAGGTCGACGAGACCGGAGGCGCGATCGTCGCCTTCACGAGCGACCACACCACCGGGAATCTGCCGTACGGCGCATCGAAGGCGGCGCTCGATCGCATCGTCATCTCGGCGGCACGCGAACTCGGGCCCCGGCGGATTTCTGCGAACGTCGTCAATCCCGGACCGATCGACACCGGGTGGATGGATGCCGAGACCCGGGACGCCCTCGCCGGGTACCACCCCCTCGGCCGGTTCGGCACACCCCGCGACATCGCCGGCATCACGACGTTCCTGCTCTCCGAGGAGGGTCGCTGGATCAGCGGACAGCTCCTCCACACCGACGGCGGGTTCTCCGCGCGGTTCTGACGCACGACCGAACCCGGGGCAGACCCCGCGACGCGGGGCGGGAGATGCGTCGTCGGCGCGTTCTCGACGAGAGTCCGACTGACCGAACGGCGCGACCCGGCGACGTGACACGACGCAGGAGATCCGGCGGCCGCATCCCGGTATCGCGCGCGCTCGACCGTGCCGCGATCGACGGTTCCTGCGTTGTGTCACGCGCCCGCGGACACCCGGCCTGCTCCACGACGCCCGCACCGGTCGTGCTAGCGTCGCCCGCAGTGACACGGGGTGCCCGCGAGGGCTGAGAGAACACCCGTTGAACCTGATCTAGCTCGTACTAGCGAAGGGATGTCGCGAATGGTCGTTCGCACGTCGTCGTCTCCGTCCACCCCCGCACCCGTCTGGGAAGCCGATCCCGCCACGGCGCTCGGGCGCCTGCGCGAAGCAGCTCCCCTCACGCAGTGCATCACCAACGCGGTGGTGACGAACTTCACCGCGAACGCCCTGCTCGCCCTCGGCGCCGCGCCGGCGATGTGCGACATCCCGGGCGAAGCGGGCATGTTCGCCGGGATCGCAAGCGGAGTGCTCGTCAATCTCGGCACCCCCACCGCCGAGCAACGCGACGCGGCCCGCGAGGCCGTCTCCGCCGGCACACCCTGGGTGCTCGACCCCGTCGCCGTGGGTGCTCTGCCCATCCGCACGGCCCTTGCCCACGAGCTGCTCGAGGAGCGCCCGGCGATCATCCGCGGTAACGCGTCGGAGATCCTTGCCCTGGCCGGAGCCGGCGCCGGCGGACGCGGGGTCGACGCGACCGACGCGGCCGACGACGCCCTCGACGCGGCCCGCTCCCTGGCCGTCCGCACGGGCGGCACCGTCGCCGTCTCGGGCGAGGTGGACCTCATCGTGGATGCCGAGCGCACGGCCCGCGTGCCCGGCGGAAGCGCTCTGCTGACCAAGGTCACCGGCGGCGGCTGCGCCCTCGGCGCCGCAATGGCGGCCTTCGTCGCCGTGGTCGATCCGTTCGAAGCGGCGATCGCGGCAAGCGCGGTGTGGGCTGTGGCGTCGGAGCGGGCGGCATCCGGAGCCCGAGGACCGGGGTCGTTCGCCGTCGCCTTCCTGGACGAACTCGCGGCCGTCCGCCCAGAAGACCTCGAGGGCCGGGTGCACGTGCGGACCGCCTCCGTCCCGGACTCAGAAGCCGACGCCGACGCAGAGCCCGGGGCGTAAACAATGACCGACCTCTCCCTCCACCTCGTCACCGACCACCGGGTTCCCTTCGACCGCCTGCGCGACATCGTCGACCAGGCCGTGGCCGCGGGCGTGACCGTCGTGCAACTGCGCGACAAGGTCGCCACCGGCGCCGAACTCTTCGCCCGCACCCTCGACCTCGCCGACGTCGTCGCGGGGCGATGCGCGTTCATCGTCGACGACCGCGTCGACGTCGTCCTCGCCGCACGCGACCGCGGCGCACGCGTCGACGGCATCCATCTCGGCCAGAGCGACCTGCCGGTCGCGGCCGCGCGCGCCCTGCTCGGCGCCGACGCCCTCGTGGGCTGGACCGCGAACACCTCCGCGCATCTCGCCGCCGCCGCGGCGTTCGCGGCCGACACCCTCGACTACCTCGGCGTCGGTGTCATCCGCGCCACCGCCACGAAGCCCGACCACCCGCGCCCGCTCGGCATCGAGGGATTCGCCGAGCTCGCGGCATCCACCGACCTCCCCTGCGTGGCGATCGGCGGGATCGACGTCGGTGACGTCACCGCCCTCCGCGTGGCGGGAGCGGCCGGCGTCGCGGTCGTCTCGGCGGTGTGCGCGGCCGACGACCCGGGCGCGGTCGTCCGAGACCTCCGCGCCGCGTGGGGAGCCGTCGCGTGAACGCCTCGTCACTCGACACCGCATCCGCCGCACCGCGTCCCGGGACGCCCGATGCGACGCGCGCGATCCCCCGCGTGCTCAGCATCGCCGGCACCGACCCCACCGGCGGCGCGGGAGTCCAGGCCGACCTCAAGTCGATCGCGGCCTTCGGCGGCTACGGCATGGCCGCGGTGACGGCGCTCGTCGCGCAGAACACCCTCGGCGTCCGCGAGGTGCACGTGCCACCGACGTCGTTCCTCCACGCGCAGTTGCGCGCGGTCAGCGACGACGTCGACATCGACGCGGTGAAGATCGGCATGCTCGGCTCGGCCGAGGTCGTCGCCACCGTCGACGCCTGGCTCGCCGAGGTGCGCCCCGCCATCGTCGTGCTCGATCCGGTGATGGTCGCGACCAGCGGCGACCGGCTGCTCGACGCCGACGCCGAAGAGGCCGTGCGCGCCCTCTGCCGCCGCGCCGACCTCGTCACCCCGAATCTCCCCGAGCTCGCCGTCCTGGTCGGCGAACCCGTCGCCACGAGCTGGGACGACGCCGTCGCCCAGGCGCAGGCCCTCGCTGCGCGAGCCGACACCGCGGTCCTGCTGAAGGGCGGACACCTCGACGGCGAACAGAGTCCGGATGCCGTCGTCGAGGGGGCCGATGTCCACCCCGTGCCCGGACGCCGGGTCGCGACACGTCACACCCACGGAACCGGCTGCTCGCTTTCGTCGGCCATGGCGACCCTCGCGGCGCACGGTCTGTCGTGGCCCGACGCCTTGACACGCGCGAAGGACTGGCTCACCGGTGCCCTCGAGCACGCCGATGCCCTGCGGGTCGGACGCGGCAACGGTCCCATCGACCACCTGCACGAACTGCGCCCTCACATCGAGCTCCGTCCGCCCGCGTCGAACGCCCCGCGGATCGCGGCGACATCATGGAGCACCGAGCAGTGGGATGCCGCGGCCCCGGTGAGAGGCGACGTCGACGCCTGCGCTTTCGTGCGGGGGTTGGCATCCGGCGATCTGGATCGCGACGCTTTCGGCTGGTATCTCGGTCAAGACCTGCTGTACCTGCGCGAGTACGCGCGCGTACTCGCGCGCGCCGCGGCACTGGCGCCGACGGTCGACGAGCAGCGCTTCTGGGCCGAGGCGTCGGTGTCGTGCCTGGTGGAGGAGGCGGCACTGCATCGGACCCACGTCGATCCGGCGGGGCTCGAGCCCGCGGCATCCACTCTCGACTACACCGACCACCTGCACGCGTCATCGACCGTGGGCTCCTACGCGGTCCTGGTCGCCGCGATCCTGCCCTGTTTCGTGCTGTACACCGACATCGGCGCCCGCTGGCGGGGGACCTTCGCCGCCGACCACCCCTACGCCGACTGGCTCACCGCCTACGGCGACGAGACGTTCGCGGCGTCGTCGGCTCGGGCGGCGACGATCGTCGACGGTGCAGCGCGGTCGGCGTCCGCGTCCGAACGCTCGGTGATGGCCGCGGCCTACGGCCGCTCGATGGCCCTCGAGCTGGCGTTCTTCGAGGCCCCGCTCCGACGCCGGTGAGACGCACTGAGGTGTCGCCTCCGCCGGAACGGGGGCGACACCTCAGGGGAGATGCGCGCGATGGGGGCGCGGATCAGCCGCTCTTGCGGCGGAATTCGCGCTTGGTGACCGCTCCGTGCGTGCCCTGCACGGCGGAGTGGCCGTCGAGGTGCGCCTGACCCGACCGCTGCTGTCCGTTCTTCTTCTCGAGCGCTTCCTTGAACTTGCGCTTCATGTCGTCGGATGCCGAGGCATCCGGGGTCTCGTCGGTACTCATAGCCCCACCATAAGCACCGATGCCTCAACGCGGGAACCGTCAGACGTGCCGCACCCGCTGCTGCAGTCGCGTGCGGATGTCGAACAGCTCGGTGCCGCCGACCTCGCGCGCACCCGGGATGCCGCGGCGCAGCAACGTCGTCAGGGCGCTCCGCGTGACGAGGGCCACCGGTGTGCCGCGCATCTTGCCGAGCTCGGTGACGGCCTCGAGCACGTCGTCGTCGGGAAGCACGACCATCGCGCCGCTGAAGCGCACTCCCGCGGCACGCGCGATCACGCGGGCGCGAGAGACCAGCTCGGTCACGGGCGCACCGATCACGTTCGGGCCGCTGATCTCGCCGCGGCGCACGCCGACCGGCCCGCCGAAGTCCTCGCTGAGCAGGGCGTAGAGACCGCTCGGACCGAGCACGAGGTGGTCGAGCTTCTGTTCGGGGTCGCGGCCGTCTCGGTCGGCGAACACGTCGTGCCACACCGTGTAGCCCATGCCGAGCTCCGACACGAGCCGCGCCGTCTCCTCCTCGGCGAGCGCGTCGGCGAGGATGTGCCGGATCTCTGGCGGCGCCGAGCGCACGAGCGCGGGGTCGTACGGGTCGGCGATGTCGACGCCGCGACCGACCCACTCGCGGATGAGGTCGAGGTAACGCTCGCGACGCCAGCCGCCGGGCTGCCCGTAGGAGCGCGCACGGGGGCGGGTGTCGGTGGGACGGGAGGGAGCGGATGCCGGCGACCCACCGCCCCATGAACCCGCGGTGGACCCGCGGCCGCGGTCGTAGACGCTGCGGGCCTCCGGCGTCCCGACGAGCTCCCACGCGCGCTGCACCTGGACGAACAGCGCGGCGTCGCCGCCGGTGTCGGGGTGCGTCTCGCGCAGACGTACGCGATAGGCGCGGCGGAGCCCCTCGTCGTCGATGTCGGCCGCGACGCGGAGCACCTCGTATGCCGAAGACGACATGGGGCTGTCGAACACGTGCGTCATCCGTTCTGCCGCCCGGGCGCGCGGCGCCTCTCAGGCTAACCCGCCGCGGCTGTGCGCGGCCCGAGGCGACGGGGTCTCACACCGCTTCCGCGGCATCCGCCCCTCGACGACGACGATCCCGACGCCGCCGCGGGCGCCGACCCGGCCGCCGCGCGTACGCCGCGGCATCCCGGCTCGACAGGGCGAGCAGCACGAGGATGTCGAGGCTCAGGGTGATCAGGGTCGTGTTCACCGTGATCTGCTGGCCGTAGGTCCACCACCCCACGAAGCTCGCGCTGATCGACCCCACCGAGATCACCATCACGAGCACCCGCGCGAGGTTGCCTCCGAAGAAGATCCGGATGCCGAGCACCACCTGCACCGCGCAGACGACGCCGAGCACGCCCAGGAACACCGCCGTGCCGACGCCGAGGTCGGACACGCTCAGATCGAGCGGCTCGTCGGCGTTGCCGCTCGCGGCTCCCGCGAACGCGCGCAGCCACGGCGGCAGCGAGAACGCCACGCTCGCCGCCCACAGCGCCCCCGCCGCCGCGCGCAGCAGTACGAGGACGCTTCCGGTGACGATCGACGCGGGCCGACGCATCGCCGGATCGGCCGTGGTCGGGTCCACCGGCGGCTCGAACGCGACGCGCTTCTCGGGATGCCGTTCCGCGCTCACGATGCCGACACCCCCGCGCGTCCGGGCAGCCGCACAGCGCCGACGTCGATGATCGGCAGATCGCCGTCGGTGCTGATGCTGTCGCCCCCGCCGTTGCGCGAGTGGTAGCCCGTGGCGAAGTCGCGGATGACGTCGACCTCGACGCCCGGCACCGCGCGCACGCTCGCGACGATGTGGTCGCGCTCGATGTCGGTGTCGGCGTCGATGCGATGCGTGACCTGCAGCGTGAACAGCGACAGACCGACCGCCCGGTCGAACGTGCCCGCGGCGAGCCAGTCGACACGGCGTCCACCGGGCAGGAGCCACCCGTCGGGGCACTTCCACAGCCGCACGTGGTGGCGCTGGGCAGGAGAGCCCGCGACCTCCTGCTGGTACGCGAGATCCTGCATCCGCCCGAAGAGGTACAGCGGGCTCACGGGCGCGCGCGGGTAGCTCCGACGGCGCAGCGTCGACACGACGATGCGCCACGACGACCGCAGGCTGACCGGGTCGGCGGGGATCCATCCGGCCGCCGCCATCACGGCCTCGACGTTCTCGCGAGACCCCTGCAGGGCGAGGTTCACCGGGTCGCCGAGCAGCCCGTCGGACGTGCGCGTGCGACCCATGAAGTAGTCGGGCACGTAGATCGCCGTGAGGATGCGGTGCAGGCGCGGCAGAGCGAGATAGGCCAGCAGCGCCCAGAACGCGACCGCCATGAGCACGCCGCCCCAGCCGAGCGAGAAGGATTGCGTGAGGCTGAGGTATGCCAGCCAGATCGCGGCGACACCGGCGAAGACGAAGAAGAACCCGTCGAGGATTCGACCGATCGACCAGCGCCGCCGCGAAGGGGTCATGCGATGGTCACCACAATGCGGGGGTGGGCTCGTAGGCGAACGCCTCGGCGACCCGATCGGCGGGCAGATCCTCGAGGCGCGCCGGCGACCACGAGGGCGTGCGGTCCTTGTCGACGACCTGCGCGCGGATGCCCTCGACGAGGTCGGGCTGCGTGAAGGCGAACCACAGCACCAGGCCGTACTCCTGCGCGAGGGCGGCCCGGAGCGACGGCAGCGCGCGCGCCCGGCGGACCGCCTCGAGCGTCACGGCGAGCGCGGTGGGCGCAGAATTCGCCAGCACCTCGGCCGCCTCATGCGCCTCGGGCTCGGGGCGGGAGCGCAGACGATCCAGGATGCCGGGGACGTCGGCGGCCGAGAACGCGTCGTCGATCCACTCGCGCGCGGTCTCGAAGCGCGACGGCTCGGGCGTCTCGTCGAACAGCAGGACCAGTTCGGTCGGGCTGGAAGGGTCGGCGCGGTACTCCAGCGCCTCGTAGAGCGCCGGGAGGTGGGCGGTGGGCACCATGTGGTCCGCGAAACCGGCGTACAGGGCGTCGGCGGCATCCATCGTCCCGCCCGTCAGCGCGAGGTACTCGCCGATCCGGCCGGGTGCGCGACCGAGCAGCCATGACCCTCCCACGTCGGGGGTGAAGCCGATGCGCGTCTCGGGCATCGCCAGACGCGAGCGCTCGGTGACGATACGGATCGCCGCGTGGCCGGCCAGGCCGATCCCTCCGCCCATGCAGACGCCGTCGGCGATGGCGACGACCGGCTTCCTCGACGTGGCGATGCGGTGGTCGAGGGCGTACTCCTCGCGGAAGAACGCGTGCACCTCGTCGACGCGGCCGTCCGACACCATCTCGTGCAGGGCCCGCACGTCGCCGCCGGCGCAGAATCCGCGCTCGCCCGCTCCGTCGAGCAGCACGATGTCGACGTCGGTGTCGCTCTCCCATCGGTCGAGGGTGAGGTGGAGCGCGCGGATCATGGTGAGGTCGAGCGCGTTGATGGCCGCCGGACGGTTGAGCGTGAGGTGGCCCAGACCACCCCGCCCGCCGACCAGGACACTGTCGTTCTCGGTTCGCTCTGCGTGCACGGTGCCACGTTACACAGGCCCCGCGCACCGCCTCCGACTCGCGGAGGATGCGTTTTCGGCCCCGGATCGGGGAAGATGGGCGGAACGTCTGCCGAAGGAAAGGGGCCGCATGCCCGACGGACAGGTGCTCGAACTGACCGGCCTCACCAAACGGTTCGGGGCGATCTCGGCCGTCGACGGCCTGACCGCCCGCATCGAACCCGGGCAGGTCACGGGCTTCCTCGGTCCGAACGGTGCGGGCAAGACGACCTCGCTGCGGATGCTGCTCGGACTGGTGCGCCCCACCGCGGGCACCGCCACGATCGGCGGTAAGCACTACGCCGACCTCGCCTCGCCGCTGCAGAGCGTGGGCGCCGCCCTCGAGGCATCCAGCTTCCACCCCGGTCGTTCGGCCGCGAACCACCTGAAGGTCTACGCGCGCGCGGCGAGCCTGCCCATCTCCCGGAT
Source organism: Microbacterium sp. 22296 (assembly GCF_052045385.1). Classification (NCBI taxonomy): domain Bacteria; kingdom Bacillati; phylum Actinomycetota; class Actinomycetes; order Micrococcales; family Microbacteriaceae; genus Microbacterium; species Microbacterium sp. 22296. Next base: position 166,366 of record NZ_JBQEOS010000004.1, read on the forward strand.
CGACGAGGTGCTCGGTCTCGTCGGTCTCGCCGACGTCGCGGGGCGCCGCGTCGGCGGCTTCTCGCTCGGCATGCGCCAGCGCCTGGGCCTGGCGACCGCCCTCCTCGGCGATCCCGGCGTGCTCGTGCTCGACGAACCGTCGAACGGGCTCGATCCCGAGGGCATCCGGTGGATGCGCTCGCTTCTGCGCCATCTCGCCGAAGAGGGCCGTACCGTGCTCATCTCCTCGCACCTGCTGGCCGAGGTGCAGCAGACCGTCGACGCGCTGCTGATCATCTCGCGGGGGCGTCTGGTGTTCCAGGGCGGCATCGAAGACCTCGCCGACCCCGACGAGTACGCCACGGTCGTCGACTCCCCCGACCGGGCCGCGCTGTCGCGCCTGCTGGAGGACCGCGGGATCGATCACCAGTTGCTGCGCAACGGCTTCACGATCCGCCACCACGAACCGGTCGAGATCGGCGCCCTCGCCGCGGGCGCCGGCATCGCGTTGTCGAACCTCCAGAGCAAGGGCGCGAGCCTGGAGGACATCTTCCTCGAGCTCGTCAGCGGTGTCCGCGTGCACGCGAGCGCCGGGGCGACATCCGTTCCGATCGCCGACGGGGCTCCCCCCGCCACGGACGATGTCCGGGAAGCCCCGGATGCCGGGGAGGTCCCGGATGCCGGGGAGGTCCCGGATGCCGGCGCCCCGGCTCCCGCCCCGGTCGCTCCCCCCGTCGACGCCGCGGATCCCGACGACGACCCGCGTCCCTCGACGGCCATGGTGGCGGTGGTGGCGCCCCCTCGGTCCGCTCGTCCCGTGGTGGTTCCGCCGGCCGGTGACGGCCCCCGCAACTCCTATTCCGTCGCCTCCACGGGGGTCATCGACATCGTCCCCTCCGCATCCCCCGATGAGACGGAGGCCCCGCGATGACCCTCATCGCCGCCACACGTTCCGAATACACCAAACAGTTCACCACCGCCGGGTGGTGGGTGCTCGGCATCGTCCTCGTCGTCTACGTCGCTTTCACGGCCGGCGTCCTCGGTTTCGTGTTCGGCGGGGTGGCGTCGGGTCAGCTGACGGGGTCGCGCGGTCCCGCACCGTCCACCGAGGGCATCCCGGCCCTCGTCTACAGCTCCGCGACCGCGGTCGGTTACGTCTTCCCCCTGCTCGTGGGCACCCTGATGGTCACGACGGAGTTCCGCCACAAGACGCTGACCCCGACGTTCCTGGCCACCCCCCGCCGCAGCTCGGTGCTGGTGGGCAAGTTCGTCGTCGGCGTCGTGGTGGGCCTGCTGTACGGCATCCTGGGCTCGATCGCGGCCCTCGGCGCCGGGGCGGGCGTGCTGAGCCTGTTCGGTATCGACACGGCCCTCGGCGCACCCGACACGTGGGAACTCGTCGGCAGGATGCTGCTCGCGTTCGCGCTGTGGGCGCTCGTCGGCATCGGCGTGGGCACGGTCGTGCGCAATCAGGTGGCCGCGATCGTCATCGTGCTGGCGGTCACTCTGTTCGTCGAGCCGATCGTGCGCACCGCCGGCGGTCTGGTCGAGGGCTTCGCGGGTGTCGTGAAGTGGTTCCCGAGCGCGGCGAGCGATGCACTCGTCGGGCAGACGATCTTCGGCATCGTGGGCACAGCCTCCGGCGACGCCTTGGAGTGGTGGGCGGGCGGGCTCGTGCTGCTCGGCTACGCCGTGGTGCTCGTCGTCATCGGCCTGCTGACGACCTGGCGGCGCGACATCGACTGAGCCGGCCGCCAGTGGCTTCGACAGGCTCAGCCACCTCTGCATTCAGGACCCTGAGCCCGTCGAAGGGTCCGGTACCCGCAGTACGGTTTGGCGGGGCCGAGGCGAGCGGCGAGAATCAACCGTGCTCGATGGACCGGTGATCGCGGAGTGGCTGCCGGTGTCGGTGGCATCCCTGATCCTCCTGCTCGTCGCCGCGGGAGTGGCCGGCTGGGTCGACGCGGTCGTCGGCGGCGGCGGGCTCATCCAGCTCCCCGCCCTCGTCATCGCGGTGCCGAAAGACGTGGCGACGCCGTTCATCCTCGGCACGAACAAGCTGTCGTCGTTCTTCGGGACGCTCTCGGCGAGCGGGGTGTACCTGCGGAGGATCCGGGTGCAGCTCGTGCTGCTGATCCCCCTCGTCGCCGGGGCGTACGCGGGGTCGACCGTCGGTGCGGCCCTGTCGCGCTACGTCCCGCGCGAGGTGCTGACCCCGATCGTGCTCGTCGCGGTGATCGTGGTCGCGCTGTACACCCTCCTCAAGCCCACGATGGGCCTCGAGCACGCTCCGCACCACGACCGCAGATCCGCCATCGCCTGGCGCGCCGCGGCGATCGGGCTGCTGGTCGGCTTCTACGACGGCATCCTGGGTCCGGGGACGGGGTCGTTCTTCGTCATCCTGATCGTCGGGGTGCTCGGCTACGGCTTCCTGCAGGCGAGCGCCAACGCCAAGATCGCCAACCTCACCACGAACCTCGCCGCCCTCGCGGTGTACGGCGTGCACGGGGAGATCCTGCTCGCGCTGGGACTGGCGATGGCCGTGATGAACATCACCGGCGGCTTCATCGGCGCCCACATGGCCACGCGGCGGGGCAGCGGCTTCGTGCGGATCGTGTTCCTGGTGACCCTGTCGATCCTGATCGTGAAGCTCGCGTGGGACACCGTGGTGCAGTTCACGAGCTGAGCCGCGCGAGCGC
>NZ_JBQEOS010000004.1:169056-438073 GCF_052045385.1 Microbacterium sp. 22296
AGGGCGCGCGTCAGGCGACGATGTCGGCTACGTTCTCGGGTTCGGATGCCACGTCGAGCCGCAGGGCCTTGAGCAGAGCCACACCGTGCTTGGTGGTGAGCACGAGCCGTTCGAACTCGTCGTGACCGGTGAGATCGACCACGACGCTGGGCTTGCGTCCGCGGATGACGACGAAGTCGTTGCCGCCCGCCGACTTCCACGTGCCCATGCCGACCGCGACCGGAAGGTTGATGCCGGGGTTGGGGACGCCACGCAACCACGTCCAGGCGTCATCGGTGAGCTGCACGCGCTCGATGTGCTCGCGCGGGACGACGATGTTGGACTTCCGGAACGACATCGCCCGTTCGGTCGGCGAGAGCACGACCTCGAGCTGCGTCGAATCGAGCAGCAGGGTCACCATGGCATCCATCCTGCCAGCGCGAGCGGGTGCCCACCGGCCGCCTCACCTCACGAGAGCGCAACGATCGGCCCGTGTCGCTCGCGCACTCCTCCGCGGCACGACGAAGCCGCGCCCGGGGCGGACCCGGACGCGGCCTCGAGCAACGGTCAGCCGCAGCGGGCGGCGGCGAACGGGACCGAGACCGTGTCGGTCACCGTCTTGCCGTCCACGGTCGCCGTGGCATCCACCGTCACCGTCCCGGCCGGGATCGCCCCCAGACGTGTGGTGAAGGCGGCCGACGAGCTCTTGCCCGCGGCGAGGGAGCCGAACGCCTTGGTTCCGTACGGGCCCTTCGCCGTCACCGTCACCGGGAAGCCCTCGGCGTTTCGCACCGTGACGGTCTGGGTGACCTTGCCCGAGATGCACCGGGAGCTCACGGCTCCGGTGACCTCGAGGCCGACCGGCGCGGTCACGACGACCGTGGCCGTGACGCGACGGTTGTCGGGCGCGACCTCCTCGGCGCTCTCCATGTCGAAGATCGGCAGGCCGTCGGCGGCGAAGTGCACCCGGCGCACGAACATGTCGCGACCGCTGAGGTTGTTGTTGTCGGTGCGGGCGTGGAAGACATACAGCAGGTTGTCGTCCTCGTCCTGCGACCACATGCCGTGGCCCGTGCCGAGCTGCCAGGAGCCGTTGAAGACGCCGGACTTCTGGATCGGGTAGTTGAGCTTGCTCCACGCGCTCGGCGAGGTCAGGTCGACGTTCTCACCGGCCGCGGCCAGGGCGAGGCCCGTCGTGTAGGTGTCGCCGACGGTCGAACCGGAGTAGATCAGGTACAGCTTGCCGTCGCGGGCGTACACGTTCGGCCCTTCGGCGATGACGTTGTCCCAGGCGTACTCGGGGGCGAGGATGCGGACCGGCTCCGAGGTCAGACGGGTCGGGTCGGCCGGGTCCATCCTGGCGATGAACAGGGCGCCGAGCTGCTGCCACACGTAGTACGACTGCCCCGAGTCCTCGACGTACGTCATGTCGAGAGAGATCGTCTGAACGGGGTTCAGGATGCCACCGTTGGAACGGAGCACCTTCTGCGCCTTCGTCCAGTTGGCGGGCACCGCGGGGTCGAGGTCGCGCCCCTGCGCGTCCTTCTTCAGCTGGATGATGCTCGCCTGGCCGGTGAACATGTCGGGGCGACCGTTCGCCCCGTCGTAGCAGGGCATGAACAGGATCGAGAGCTTGCCGCCGATGACGTGGTACTCCGGAGCCCAGAAGCATCCGGTCATGGCCCGGCCCTCGGCGTCGAGGTCGCCGCGACGCAGCAGGTCGACCTCGACGTTGCGTCCGGCGCGGATCGCCTCGTCGGACAGGTCTTCGATCGAGTTCGCGATGCGGATCGGCATGTGCGCGCCGCCCTGCGGGTCGATGTTGCCGCCGTAGATGTCCTCGGTCGCGATCATGAGGAACTTCTGCTGCCCGTTCAGGTCGTAACGGAACACCGAGGGGTCGGCGCGCTCGTCGGCGAACGGCGTCGCGTACTCCGGCTGCTTCACCGTGCCGCTGACCTCGTACGTTCCGGGCTTCGACGTATCGACGGCGCCGACGGATGCGGCATCCCACGTCACCGGACGGGTGGCCTTCGAGCCGTCCGAGTACGTCAGTTCGACGCGCTTCGCGAGGGCGGCGGCGTCGAGGGTGGACCCCTGCGCGATCTCGACCCGTGCCGGGGCGGTGACGCCGGTGTTCGCGACGCGTCCGAAGCGCACCTCGAGCGCCGCCAGGGTGTCGGCGTCGACCGGGACGCTGTTGCCCGAGTCGTAGTCCGCCACCTCGGCCTCGTCGACGCCTGCGGTCGCGGCGACCTCGCCGCGACGCACCTCACCGCGGGTGGAGACGTCGCCCAGGTCGGCGAACGAGGTGTACATCGCGGCTCCCGCGTCGGACGTCCACGAGACCACGTAGCGGTCCGCGGCGGAGTCGTAGACGGCCGCGGGGTCGTTGACCCCCGACGTCACGCCGAGGTCGACCATGCCCACCTCGTCGTAGCTGCGCAGGTCGGCGCTGCGGGCGAAGAGCAGGCTCGAGCTCTGCGTCCCGTCGGCTCCCCCGCCGCGGGCCGTGCGGGTGGCGACGACGCCGTAGCCGCCGTCTTCGAGGGTGAACAGGTGCGGGTCGCGCAGGCTCCGGATGTCACCGTCACGTGGACCGTTCGCCGGCACGGGTACGGCGGTCTTCGGGAAGAAGATGCCGTAGTTCTCGTTCAGCGGACGCCAGGCGTCGCCGTCGCCGACGGCGAGGTGCATGCTGAGCGCGACATCGGCGTTGTTCGCCTCGGTGACCAGCGTGGGCACACGGTTGTAGGCGAGCAGCTGCTCGGTCGAGTCGGCCGGGAGCACCGTGACGGCGAAGGTGCGGTCGGCGGTCGCGCCGGTCGCGACATCGGTCACACGCACGGTGATCGATCCGTCGGCGCCGGTGACGACGCCGTCGGTCACGACGACACCGCCGTCGGTCGAGCTCACCGCGACCGTCGTCCCCTCGGGGGCATCGGGAAGGGTCGAACCCGCTTCGAGGACGCTGGGGATGACGAACCGCCCCGCCAGACGGGCGGCGCGCTGTGCGGCGGTCTCGGCCGACGCCGTCACGGTCACGGTGATGGACCGGGTGGCCGTCACGCCGCGGACGGCGGCGGTCGCCGTCAGCTGCGCGGTGCCACCGGGCTGACCGGCGACGGGGGCGGTCACCGTCCCGTCGGGCGCCACGAGCGCGGGGTTGCTCGAGGTCCAGGTCACACGTCCGCCGGAGGTCGGGAGGTCGATGTCGGTCGAGGTCGAGACGTCCGTCAACGCCAGGGCGTCGAGGATCGCCTGAGCCTGCGCCCGCAGTTCGGCCTGGTGGGTCTCGGCGTCGGTCTGAGCCGTGGCCGCGACCTCGGTCGCCGACAGGGCGCGGTCGTAGACGCGGAAGGCCGAGATCGCTCCCTGGAAGAGCGGGTCGGGCCAGGGCGCGCGGCCGATGGTGTTGAGCGACTGGTCGCGCACGTCGGCGGGGGTGCGATCGATCGCGGCGTCGGCGACGCGGACACCGTCGAGGTAGAAGGACGCACGCCCGGTGGCACCGTCGACGACGGAGGCGACGTTGACCCATTGGTTCGCGGTGACGCCGCAGGACGGGGCCCCTACGAGCCGCTCGACACCGGCCGATTTCACGCCGAGGAGCGGTGTCCGGCCGGAGCCGCAGTTGAGGGAGGCGAAGAAGTACTCGGTCGCGGCCGACTCGTTGCCCACGTTCCACAGGAAGTGGAACGAGTTGAGCATGGCCGGCGACGCCTTGACCTCGGCGACGACCGTCGCCGATCGATCACCCGCCAGGATGTCATCGGGCAGCTCGACCCAGTTGCCCGTCGAGGTCTTGGCCCCGCCGCGCATGGTCAGGCCGCTCGCGGTCCAGTCGGTGCTCTGTACGTTGCGCACGGTCGCCGGACCGAGCGACGATCCCGTCGCCGTGTTGGGGACCGTCGCGCCGGTGGGTTGACGGAAGTCGTAGGCGGCGACCAGGCCGTCGGCGGGTGGGGCGGCGATCGCGGGCTGCGCGGTGGCGATGGTCGCCGCCCCGACCGCCAAAGCGGTGAGGAAGGCGAGGCGTCGTCGGGTACTCACGTGTTCCGGCTCCTTTGCTCGGGTGACGGCGCACTCTCGCAGCCAGAGGCTCGCCGATGCCGTCCATGTCGGCGACGGGTGGGGTGCGCGTCCGTGAATGTTAGCGGCAACATTGCGCCCTGTCCATGAACCCGTCGCGATCGGGACGGGCGAGGACGTCAGCCGCAGAACTCCCCCGACGGCCGGGGCACCGCCGTCGGCGCGCTCCCCGGCCCGGATGTCGGGGGCGGGGGATAGCCTTGAGCGATGAGTACGGGCAGCGCTGCGCCGCGAGTCGCACCGGCCCGGGGCGACACGATCGACGATCTCCTGTCGCGCATCACGGCGGGCCACCGCCCCGATGTCGACGAGACCGAGGCGCTCCTCGGCGTGCCGCTGCCCCATTTGTTCCGCGTCGCGTCGGGTGTGCGCGACGAGGGGCTCCGCCGCGCGGGCCGCCCGCGCATCGTCACGTACTCCCGCAAGGTGTTCGTGCCGCTGACGACCCTGTGCCGCGACCGGTGCCACTACTGCGTGTTCGTCGATACGCCCGGTCAGCTCGACCTGCTGCGCAAACCGGCCTACATGAGTCCCGAGCAGGTGTTGACGGTGGTGCGCCAGGGGCAGGCCCTCGGCTGCAAAGAGGCACTGCTCACCCTCGGCGATCGTCCCGAGGAGCGGTGGCCCGAAGCCCGCGCGTGGCTCGACGCCCACGGCTTCGCCTCGACCATCGATTACGTGGCCCACATCGCCCGCCTCATCACCGCCGAGACCGGAATGCTCGTGCACGCCAACCCCGGCGTGATGCACCCCGAGGAGCTGCGGGCGCTTCGGCCGGTGTCGCCGTCGATGGGCATGATGCTCGAGACCACCTCGCGGCGCCTCTACGAGGAGCCCGGCCAGGTGCACTTCGGCTCGCCCGACAAAGACCCCGCGCTGCGCCTGCGGGTCATCGACGACGCCGGGGCCGCCGGCATCCCGTTCACCACCGGCATCCTGGTGGGGATCGGCGAGACCGTGCGGGACCGCGCCGAATCGCTCGTCGCCCTGCGCGAGCTCGACGACCGCCACGGGCACGTGCAAGAGGTGATCGTGCAGAACTTCCGCGCGAAACCCCGCACGGCGATGCAGGGCGCACCGGATGCCGACACGCGCGACTACCTCGCTGCGGTCGCCGTCGCGCGGCTCGTGTTCGGCCCCGACATGCGCATCCAGGTGCCACCCAACCTCTCCGACCCGCGCGAGCTCGGCCTGCTCATCGAGGCCGGTGCCGACGACTGGGGAGGGGTGTCGCCGCTCACCGCCGACCACGTCAATCCCGAGCGGCCCTGGCCGCAGATCGACGATCTCGCCGCGCACACGGCCGCGCGCGGCTTCCTGCTGCGCGAGCGCTTGACCGCCCACCCCGAATACGTTCAGGATGCCGCGCACTGGATCGACCCGGCCCTGCATGCTCCTCTGCGGGCATTGGCGGACTCCGAGGGTCTCGCCGCCGACGTGAGGCCCGTCGGCGTGGTCGCCCCGACCGGCGGGGATCCGCGTCGCCCGGCGGACGCGCTCGCGACGTCACCCGATGTGAGGAAGGGAGTGCGTGCGACGGAGGGAGGACCGATCCTCGACGACGCGCCCCCCGCCCGTCCCGAGCCCTCCGCCCCTCCCGCCCCCGCGGACGCACTCCGGCATGCCGCGCCCCGGCATGCCGCGCCCCGGGATGCCGCGCCCCGCCGCACCGCGACCCCCGACCCCGGTGTCCGCCGGCTCGCCGAGCGGGCGGCATCCACCCCCCTCTCCCTCGACGACGCCGAGTGGACCCGCCTGCTGCGAGCCACGGGCGACGAGCTCGACGACGTCACCGCGGTCGCCGACGACGCGCGGCGCTACACCGTGGGCGAGCCGATCACTCTCGTACAGAACCGCAACCTCACCTCGACGGGCTTCCGGCGCACCGGACGCACCGGCCCGGGCGAGTTCGACCTCGACGACGCCGGCGCGATCGCCGCCGACGCCGCCGGTCTCGGCGCCACCGAGATCTGCATCCAGGGTGCGCTCCGCGGTGACGAAGACCCCGCCGGCTACCTCGACATCGTCCGGGCCGTCAAGCGCGGGGCTCCCGGCATCCACGTGCACGCCTACCGTCCGCTCGACGTCCGCGATCTCGCCGACCGCGGCGGCCTCGGGCTCGATGGCGCGCTGACGGCGATGCGCGAGGCGGGTGTCGACACCGTTCCCGGCACGGGGGTCAAGGTGCTCAGCGAGCGGGTTCGCGCGCTCGTCGCGCCGGGCGACCTCGAGATCGACGAGTGGGTCGAGACCATCACGGCGGCGCATCGCGCCGGGTTCCGCTCGACCTCGGTAATCTTCTACGGCCACGTCGAGACCGCCGAAGAGCGCGTCGCGCACCTGCGGCGTCTGCGCGCGATCCAGTCCGAGACCCGCGGCTTCGCCGAGTTCGTCCCGATCCCCCTGCCCGGCGGCGACGTGCCGCTCGTGGCGGGACGCGCGCCGATCGACGAGCACCGGGCGATGGTCGCGGTGTCGCGGCTCCTGCTGTCGGGCAGCATCCCGCACGTGCAGATCCCGTGGACACGCGTGGGCCGCGAGGCCGCGGCCGTGCTGCTGCGATCCGGCGGCGACGACCTCGGGGGCACTCTCTACGACGGCCGCGTCCTGCCCGACGCCGGGATCGAGCAGGGGCTCGAACTCCCGGTCACCGCGGCCGAGCGGATCGCGCGCAGCCTGATGAGGCCGTTCCGGCTCCGCACGACCGACTACCGGGTGGCGACGGAACTGCCCGACCCCACCGGCCCGTACGTCGTGACGAGCGGCGGCACCCGCTTCGCGCTTCCCGCCGACGGGCCGCGCGCGTGAGGGTCATCGACGTCGCGATCGTCGGCGCCGGCTTCGCCGGGCTCGCCATGGCCGGAGCCCTGCGCCGCGCGGGTCGCGACGACATCGTCGTGCTCGAACGCGCCGACGACGTCGGCGGCACCTGGCGCGACAACACCTATCCCGGCGTCGCGTGCGACGTTCCCGCGCACCTCTACAGCCTCGCCGCCCACCCGAACGCCGGCTGGTCGCGCACGTTCGCGTCCGGTCACGAGATCCAGACGTACCTCCGGGGCGTCGCCGTCCTCGAGGGTCTCGGCGATCGCCTGCGCCTTCGCACCCCCCTCCTCGGGGCGCGCTGGGATGCCGCCGACGCGGTCTGGTACCTCGACACGGGCGCCGAACCCCTCGCCGCCCGCTCCCTCGTGCTGGCGTGCGGCCGCCTCACCGAGCCGCACGTCCCCGGCATCCCCGGACTCGAATCCTTCGACGGCCCGATCTTCCACACCGCGCGATGGGATCACGGCGTCGACCTCGCCGGCACGCGCGTCGCGGTCGTCGGCACGGGCGCGAGCGCCGTGCAGCTCGTACCCGAGCTCGCCCGTCGCGGCGCGCGGGTGACACTGTTCCAGCGCACACCCGCGTGGATCGTGCCCCGCGGAGGCGGCGACATCGGCGATGCCGACCGCGAGCACCTCGCCGCGCACCCCGGTGACCTCGCTCGGCTGCGCGCCGACCTCTACGCCGAGGGCGAGCGGCGCTACGCGTCGCGCTCGGGTGACGCCGCGGCGTCCGCCGCCGCCCGCGCGTCAGCTCTCGACCACCTGCACGCCCAGGTCGCCGATCCGGTGTTGCGTGCCGCACTCACCCCGGATTACGCCTTCGGATGCAAGCGCGTCCTGCTCTCCGACGCGTTCTACCCCGCCGTGGCCTCGGATGCCGTGACCCTCGAGCCCACGGCCCTGGTCGCCGTCGACGGCCCGATGCTGACGGCCGAGAGCGGTGACCGGTACGAGGCCGACGTGCTCGTGCTGGCCACCGGTTTCGCCTCCGCCCAGCAGCCCTACGCCGATCTCGTGCGAGGCGAAGAGGACACGCTCGCGGCGCACTGGTTCGAGGGCATGACCTCGTTCGGCTCGACGGTGGTGGCGGGCTTCCCCAACCTCTTCGTGCTGAACGGCCCCAACGCCAGCCTCGGTCACAACTCGGCCGTCCTGATGGCGGAGGAGCAGGCGGCCTACGTGGTGCGGGCGCTCTGCGAGCGCGACCGACGCCCCGATGCCGTCCTGCGCGTGCGCCCCGAAGCCGAAGCGGCCTACACCGACGAGATCGCCGCCGCCGCGGCATCCACGCCCTGGCTGACCGGCGGATGCCGTAACTGGTACGTCGACGACCGCTCGGGCCGGCTGACCCTGCTGTGGCCGGGAACGGTACAGGCGTTCCGCGAGCGGCTGGCCGCAACCGACGGGTCGGAGTTCGTCGCCTCGCCCGCTTCGGTACCCGCGCCCGCGGCGGCCCCTGTTCCGGTGGCCGAGTCCGCGGCGGCGTCCGCGCCCGCCGTCACCGCCGCGCCCGTTCGAGGAACCGGACCCGCCACCACGGCTCCGGTCGCTCAGCCCGTCGACGTCGGCCCCGCCCGGGCGCCCGCGCGCACGGCGTCCCCGCCGCCGACGGCCACCGCCGCGGCCACCGCACCTACGACACCCCCCACGCCCATCCGCACGCCGAGGAGACACAGTTCATGAGCGTTCCACTGAGATTCGGATACAAGGCCTCGAGCGAGCAGTTCGGCCCGAACGAGCTGCTCGACTTCGGCGTGCTGGCCGAGGAGATGGGCTTCGACTCCGTCTTCCTCTCCGACCACCTTCAACCGTGGATGCACGACGGCGGCCACGCCCCCAACGCCCTCCCCTGGCTCGGCGCCCTGGGCGCGCGGACCGAGCGCGTGATCATCGGCACGAGCGTGCTCACTCCCACGTTCCGCTACCACCCCGGTGTGATCGCGCAGGTGTTCGCGACTCTCGGCGTGATGTATCCGGATCGGGTGGTGCTCGGGGTCGGCACCGGCGAGGCGCTCAACGAGGTCACCCTCGGGCTCGAGTGGCCCGAGCCGCCCGAGCGCTTCCAGCGCCTCAAAGAGGCCATCACGATCATCAACGAGTTGTGGGCGGGCGAGCGGGTCACCTACGAGGGCACGTACTACTCGGTGAAGGATGCCACCATCTACGACCGCCCCGCACACAAGGTGCCGATCTACATCGGCGCTTCCGGCCCCGCCGCCACACGCCTGGCGGGCCGCATCGCCGAGGGCTACATCACCACGAGCGGAAAGGACCCGGCGCTCTACACCGAGAAGCTCCTCCCCGCGCTCGACGACGGTCTGTCGAAGGCCGGACGCACGCGCGACGATGTCGACACGCTCATGGAGGTCAAGGTCTCGTACCACCCCGACCACGACACCGCGCTCGAGAAGACGCGCTTCTGGGCCCCGCTCGCCCTCAGCGCCGACGAGAAGATGAGCGTGCACGACCCCCTCGAGATGCAGCGCCTCGCCGCCGAACTGCCCATCGAGCGGGTGGCATCGCGGTTCATCGTCTCGACCGACCCCGACGAGCACGTCGAGCGCATCGCCCGCTACGTCGACCTCGGCTTCCGCCATCTCGTGTTCCACGACCCCGGTCACGACCAGGAGGAGTTCCTGCGCATGTACGGCGAGGAGATCCTGCCCCGCCTACGCAAGCGCTTCGCCTGACACGGGGTCCGACGCGGGTCGTACCGATGCCCGTCAACATGTACGGGGGCCGCCGGCTCCCCCCACCCGACGATGTCGGCCCCCGACGGACAATGGATGCGATGGACACTCCCGACACCTCCGGCTGGACGATCATCGTCCCGGTGAAACCTGCCGCCGTCGGCAAGTCGCGTCTGGTCGACGTCGGCGTCGACCGTGAGGCCCTCGCGCGCGCCATCGCGCTCGACACCATCGCTGCGGCGGCGGCGGCCACCCTGGTCTCCCGGGTCATCGTCGTCACCGACGACGCGGACATTGGCGCCGAACTCCGTCGCGAGCCCCAGGTCGAGGTCGTGCCCGAGGGCGACACGCGCGGTCTCGACGGCGCCATCGCCCGGGGGGCTGACGTTGCCGGTCTCGGCACGGCGCGCGCCGCGCTCCTCGGTGATCTGCCCGCCCTGCGTCCCGCCGACCTCGATGCCGCGCTCGAGCTTGCGGCATCGGTCGAACGGGGCGTGGTCGTGGACTCCGAGGCCACCGGCTCCACCCTCGTCACCGCCCGCGCGGGAGCGGTGTGGGTCTCGGCGTTCGGCGAGGACTCCGCCGCCCGTCACCGCCTGCTCGGGTGCACCGATCTCGCCGTGGGGGGCGACTCCACCCTCCGCCGCGATGTCGACACGGCCGCGCACCTCTCTGCGGCCGTGGCTCTCGGTATCGGACCCCGTACCTCGGCCGTGCTGATCGCCGAAGCGCGATGATCACTTCCCTCGATGGGAAGGGGGCGGCACCGACCGGTGCCACCCCCTCCGCCGATCACACCTCGTAGATCTCGACCGCCCACAGGGAGTACCCGGCGCTGGTGTTGCGCTGCGTGAGATTCAATCGGACGTGACGAGCGGTGACCGTCGAGAAGGTCACGTTCTCGATCCCCCCGGCTCCGCTGCTCGTCGACGCGACGGTCGTCCAGGTCGACCCATCAGCGGAAACATCGACCGTGTACGCCTTCGCGGACGCGGTCTCCCAGCTGAGGACGACCTTGCCGACCCGGCGCTGGCCGCCGAGATCCACCTGCAGCCATTGGGTGTCCGGATTGGCGGCGTTGAAGTCGCTCGACCAGCGCGTCCGGGAATCCCCGTCGATGGCGTTCGCGGCCACGAGAGTGCTGTAGGTCGAGCTCACCGTGACAGCCGCCCCGCGAGCGAGGTCGGTCCCGCTCGACGCGGTGAACGTCGCCGAGAAGAAGGTCCCGCCGTCGAAGCCCGCGTTCCGGAGGAAGCGGATCGACCCCGCTCCGACGGGCACCCGGACGGTGACGGGAGCCGTGCGATCGTTACCGGAGGTGCCGTCTCCGACTTGACCGCGGGCGTTCCAGCCCCAGCCCTTGAGCGTCCCATCGGTGAGCAGGGCGAACCCGTTGCGACCCGCGCCCGTGACGTCGGCGACCGAACTCAGACCGCTGACGGCGACCGGCGCGAGCGCGTGGGTCGTCGTCCCGTCGCCGACCTGACCGTGGTCGTTCATCCCCCACGCTTTCACTGAACCATCGTCGAGCAGAGCGTAGAAGGTCTCTTTGCCGCCGACGACCTTCTTCACGCCCGTCAGCCCGCCGAGAGTGGAAGCGGGCGTCGAGCGAGAGGTGGTGGTCCCATCGCCGAGCTGGCCGTAGCTGCCGTCACCCCACCCGACGAACGTCCCGTCACCGAGCTGGACGATGCACGTCCAGTTCGAGGTGGTGATGCTCACGGCATTCGTGACGTTCGTCACCGCCGCGGGTGTCGGGTTGGCCGCCGATTGAGCGGTACCGTTCCCGAGCTGGCCGACATGGTTCCAGCCCCACGCCCAGACCGAACCGTCGGACCGTCGCACCCATCCGTTCGAGGGCCCGGATTGCAGGTGGGTGACACCGCTGACGTTGATGACCGGTACGGGGGTGGTCCTGTTGGTGGTGGTGCCGTCGCCGAGCTGACCGGACTCGTTCGCACCCCAGGCGCGCACCGTGCCGTCGGAGATCAGGGCGAAGGCGTGCGCGTACCCGGACGAGACGTCGATGGCGTTGGTCAGGCCGGGCACGACGGCCCACGTCGAGCGGTCCGTGGTCGTCCCGTCGCCCAGCTGACCGCTCGCGTTCTTGCCGCGCGCCCACACCGTCCCATCGGCCAGAACCGCGAACGAGAATCCGTCGCTGGACACGGCCTTCACGACCGGGGAGGGGAAAACGCGCTCCGTCTGAGCGAGTGAGGCCCCCCACGGGCCGCCGATCCCGAGCATGTTCGAGCCCAGGACGGAGACGGACGCCCGCGCGCTCGCCGACACCGTCGACGCTCCGAATGCGATCGTCGCGCCGGGACGCGTCCACGCGGCCGGGGTGAAGATCACGGAGGCTTTCCCGTCTGCGCCCGTCGCGGACGATGCGCGCGAGAGCTGCACATCCGAATCAGCGGTGAACTGCACCGTGCGGTTGGCCACTGCGGCCGAGGCTGACGTCACGACCGCGGTGAGCGTGGCGTCTGCACCGGCTGACACCGTCGCGGGGTTCGCAGCGACGGTGAGGCTCTCGAGACCGATGACGAAGAACGCCGCGTTGGTCTGCCCGTTGTCGTTCATGAGTCGGCTGATGGTGTGATCGGAGAGCCCCTGAACCGCGACGGGGGTCGTGCGGTTCGTGGTGCTCCCGTCGCCGAGACGCCCATCTCCGTTGTATCCCCAGGCGACGACCGAGCCGTCACGCAGCCGCGCGTACGTGGACAGACCTGCGGATGCCACCGACGTGGCGGACGTCACACCGCTGACGGCCACCGGGGTGGATCGGTCCGTCGTCGTACCGTCGCCGAGTTGACCGTTGTCGTTCATCCCCCACATCTGCACCGTGCCGTCGCTCAGGAGCGCACCGGAGGACTCGCGTCCTCCGGTGAGGGCGGAGATGTTCGACAGGCCGGCGATGAGCGTCGGCGTCGGGACGGTGGACGTCGAGGCTCCCGTACCGGTCTGACCGCGATCGTTGAGTCCCCATGCGCGAACGGAGCCGTCACCGAGCAGCACGATGACGGTGCGGTTGCTGGTCACCAGCTGTGTGACGTTCGACACGTTCGCGGTCACCAGCCCGCTCGAGGAGGAGGTCGTGCCGATGCCCATCTGCCCCGCCGCATTCGATCCCCACGAGCGAACCGTGCCGTCCGACAGGACGACGTGGCCCGAGACGGCCCCCGCCGACACGTGCACGACGTCGCTGAGCCCCGCGATCGCCGCCGGACTCAGAACGTCGCTGGAGCCGCCGTTCGCCATCTGGCCCACTTCATTGGCACCCCAGCCCCACACGGTCCCGTCGCTCCGGCGCGCGAAGACGATGTCGCGGCCCGCGGTCACCTGGACCACATCGCTCACGCCCGGCACTGCTGCCCACGTGGAGCGGTCCGACGTCGTCCCGCTGCCGAGCTGACCTCGCGAATTGGCGCCCTTGGCCCAGACCGAACCGTCCTTCAACAACACGATCGAGAAGTTGAGGCTCGCCAGCGCCTGCTCGACGGGCGAGGGGAACACGCGTTCCGTCTGCACCGCGGCCGTCCCGTACCCTCCGGCGATGGCGAGCAGGTTCGCACCCAGCACGGTGGGGCTCGTCGAAGCGGACGCCCCGTCGCTGAGCGCGCTCAGCGTCACGGTGCTACCCGGTGTCGCCCAGGGTGTCCCGAGGTCGACGGTGGTGGAGAACCGACCCGATCCGTCGGTGGTGCCGCTGCTCGAGCCGAACGTCGCGGAGGCCGGCCCCGTGAGGGTGACAGGCGCGCCCGCGAACGCACTCCCGCCGCTGCTGGTCACCGTGACCTGCAACGACGTCGAGCCGGCCGCCGGCAGGGTGGAACCGGACGTGAGCGAAAGGGCGACCGTGCGGTCGGTCGACGAGGCGAAGGCCGGCGTCGACGTCATCATGCCGATCGCGGGAACACTCCAGGCCGCTCCGACGAGCAGAGTCCGTCGTCCTACCCCGCGCTCCTGTGCTGTCTCCGTGTGAATGTCTGCCATGTCCGCCTCGCTTCTCGGTTCGTCCTGCTCGAGTGGTCGCAGGATCGCGTCGAGAACATGGTGGAGCGCCTCGGTCGAGGAGCCGAAAATCATGCGTCTTTCGCGTCGACCATGCGCCCTCGACGTACGGCGCATCTCCGGATTCCTCCCGCGGTTCGGGCGAAATCCGGAGGTGGCGCGGGTGATCGCGAACCGTCGCCGACGTCTGCGGACGGCCGGGCCGCGACACTCGACACCCAAGCCCATGAACCGTCCCGAACCCGACCGTCCACACTCCACGCGGCCCCGTCGCGCCCGTGTGGCGGGACCGGAGATGATCCGATGGTTCCGCGAACAGGGGTGGATCGCCGCCGCCGCGCCTGACGCCACGCAGCAGGCCTTCATCGACGAACTGGCGCTCCCCGGCGTGGTCGTCCGGAGGATTTGGCACACCCCGGTCGCGATGACGCGGGCGATGGACGCGGACACGTCGTCGGAACACGTGTGGCTGCAGGTCCAGGCCACCAGTCGGATCCGAGACCCGCACGGAGCGACGTCCGAGATGGGAGAACGCGACGCCCTCATCTGGGCGGGGAGGGGGATCACCGCCGTCGATTCGACGCACCCTGTCGCCCGGATCGAGGTGGAGGTCGACCCGCTGCGGGACGCTCCGGTCGAGAGCGTGCGTCAGCTGCGCACGGGTGGGACACCGCTCCACACGGTCTGGACGTGCCTCGCGGGAACGGTGAACGTGCTCCTGAACGCGGACGCACCGCTCGATGAGCAGAGTGCACGACTCCTGTCGCACGCGGTCAGGACGCTGGCGGACGCCATCTCCCGTCCGGCGGAACCAGGGTCGGCCGCCGCAGGATCCGACATCGCCCGCGCGGCGAGAAGACTCCTCGCGGAGAACGCCTCCGATCCGACGTACACCGTCGAGCGGGCGGCCCACGAGATCGGGGTGTCGCGTCCGCATCTCACGCGCGTGCTCTCCGCCGCGGGCGCATCGCCCCGTGACATCCTTCGATCCTCCCGTCTGGAGGCGGCGCGCAGGGCGTTCGCCCTGGACCCGCGGGCGGACCCGCTCACCGTCGCCGAGAGGAGCGGCTTCCGCTCCGTCCGGGCGCTTCGCAGCGCGTTGAAGCTCGACGCGCAGAGGCGGTGAAGACTCCGCCGCTCACGCCCGCAGGGCCGCCTCGGCGATCGCCGCGGACGCGTCCTCGTCGCTCATCCACAGCGGGGCCACGATTGCGCGAATACCCGCCGATTCCAGGTCGGGGGCAGATGCCGCGTCCTCTTCCGCGAGCAGCCAGGCGTCGAGCACGCCACCGGTCGACCGCGCGCCGTAATGCCGAGCGACCGCGGCCGCCGCGGTGTCGACCCCGATCGCTGTCAAACACACGTCGGCCATGCCGCGAACGACGCGACCGCCGATGATCGGCGAGACGCCGACGACCCGGGCCGCCGTCTCGTGAAGCGCTTCCCGCACACCCGGAACCGCGAGGATCGGCCCGATCGACACCACGGGGTTCGACGGGGCGAGCAGCACCACGTCGGCCGCCGCGATGGCATCCGTCACTCCCGGAGCCGGGACGGCATCCGCGATCCCGGGGTTCTCGAACGCGCGAGGCCTGAGCTCCGCGCGGTGCCGCGTCCACCACTCCTGGAAATGCAGGCGACCCCCGTCCTCGAGCAAGACGTGCGTGTCGACCTCGGCGTCGGTCATGGGCAGGAGCCGGACGCCGAGCGGCCACCGCTCCGCCATACGAGCGAGCACCTGGGTGGGCGTCAGTCCCTCGCGGAGCCAACCGGTGCGCGCCAGGTGCGTGCCGAGGTCGAGGTCGCCCAGGGTGAACCACGGCCAGCCCGCGCCCCACGCCTGCAGCTCCTCGTTCACACGCTCGGTGTCACCGGCGCGACCCCACCCGCGCACGGTGTCGTTCTGCCCCGCGAGCGCATAGGTGATCGAGTCGACGTCGGGTTGCAGCCGCACCCCCGAGAGCCAGAGGTCGTCGCCGGTATTGACCACGACGGTGGCCTCCGGCGCGCCGGACCGACGGAGCGCGGCGCGCACGCCCAGGGTGAACTTCGCACCCCCGACTCCACCGGCGAGCACGACGACACGGGGCGAGGGAGATTGCATCCCTCCAGTCTCGCACCCGACTCGACGCGCCTGCCTCCTCGCGAGCGACGTGACCTCTACTGCGCGAGCAGCGTCGGATCCAGCGCCTCCGCCGCGGCCTTCGCCGCCGCCGGGAGTGCACCGAGAACGTGCTCGAGAGCGACGTCGTCGTGGGCGGCGGTGAGGAACCACGCCTCGAAAACGCTCGGCGGCAGCGAGACCCCGGCATCCAGCATCGAATGGAAGAACGCCGCGTAGCGGTACGACTGCTGGGTGAGCGCCGTGGCGTAGTCGAGCGGCACCTCGGGCAGGAAGGCGACGCCGAACAGCGAACCGGCGCGCGGGACGACGTGCACCACGCCCTCGGCGGTCAGCGCGGCGTCGAGGGCGTCGGCGACCCGAGCGGCCGCGGCGTCGACCGCGGCGTACACCTCGGGCGTCGCGAGGCGCAGGGTCGCCAGCCCCGCGGCGACCGACAGCGGGTTCCCCGACAGGGTTCCGGCCTGGTAGACCGGGCCGAGGGGAGCCAGGTGGTCCATGATCTCGGCGCGGCCCGCGAGGGCGGCCAGCGGCATCCCTCCGCCGATGACCTTGCCGTACGTGAGGATGTCGGGCAGGTACCGCTCGCCCCGCGAGGCCTGCAGTCCCCAGAAACCGGCGGGGTGCACGCGGAAGCCCGTGAGCACTTCGTCGACGATCAGCAGCGCGCCGTGGCTGTGCGCGATGTCGGCGAGAGCCGCGTTGAAGCCCGGCAGCGGTGGCACGACACCCATGTTGGCCGACGCCGCCTCGACGATGATCGCGGCGATGTCCTCGCCGTGCACCTCGAACACCTCGCGCACGGCGTCGAGGTCGTTGTAGGGCAGCACGAGCGTCTGCGCGGCGATGGGGGCGGGAACGCCCGCCGAGCCGGGCAGCGCGAGCGTGGCGACACCCGACCCCGCCGCGGCGAGGAGTCCGTCGGAGTGGCCGTGGTAGTGCCCGGCGAACTTGATCAGCAGGTCGCGACCGGTGACGCCGCGCGCGAGGCGGATCGCCGTCATCGTCGCCTCGGTGCCGGTCGAGACCAGGCGCACCTTCTCGATCGGCTTCAGGTCGCCGACCTGCACGCGCTGCGCGACGAGGTCGGCGAGCTCCACCTCGGCCCCCGTCGGCGCACCGAACGACAGACCCCGGGACGCCGCGGACTGCACCGCGCCGACGACCTCGGGGTGCGCATGACCGAGCAGTGCCGGACCCCACGAGGCGACGAGGTCGACGTACTCGCGGCCCGCGGCATCCGTGATGCGCGGACCCGACGCCGACTGCACGAACCGCGGCGTGCCGCCGACGGATCCGTAGGCGCGCACGGGCGAGTTCACCCCGCCCGGGATGACGTCCTTGGCGCGGGCGAACCACTGGTCGTTGAGATCGGTCATGGCATCCATTCTTCCGGGCGCGCGCAGGTGTCGGCTCCGCGCGGGTCAGCTTCGCTACCGCTCACCCGCGTGAGCCGCCAAGATTCGTCGCCTCCGAGGCGGTCGAAGCGACACATTCTGGCGACTCACGCCACCGCGCGTCAGCGCGGCGCGCCGCACGAGCGCGCGTCAGCGGGCGGGGCTCAGAGCTCTTCGCGGAGCCAGCGGGCGGCCTCGAGGGCCCAGTACGTCAAGATAGCGTCGGCGCCGGCACGGCGGATGCCGAACAGGCTCTCCATGATGGCGCCCCGGCGGTCGATCCAGCCGTGGGCGGCGGCGGCCTCGACCATCGCGTACTCGCCCGACACCTGGTATGCCCACACCGGCACGTCGACCGAGGCCTTCACGTCGGCGAGCACGTCGAGGTACGGCAGAGCAGGCTTGACCATGACCACGTCGGCGCCCTCTTCGACGTCGAGCAGCGCTTCGCGAACGCCCTCGCGGCCGTTGCCGGGATCGAGCTGGTAGGAGCGGCGGTCGCCCTTCAACTGCGAGTCGACGGCCTCGCGGAACGGACCGTAGAACGCCCCGGCGTACTTCGCGGAGTACGCCAGGATGAGCGTGTCGGTGAAGCCCTCGGCATCCAGCGCCTCGCGCACCGCGCCGACCTGGCCGTCCATCATGCCCGACAGGCCCAGCATCGCCGAGCCCGCCCTCGCCTGCGCGAGACCCATCGCGGTGTAGCGCTCGAGAGTGGCGTCGTTGTCGACCGCCCCGTCGGCCCGCAGAACACCGCAGTGCCCGTGGTCGGTGAACTCGTCGAGGCACAGGTCGGTCTGCACCACCAGCGTGTCGCCCACCTCGGCGACGACGGCCTCGGTCGCGACGTTGAGGATGCCGTTCGGGTCGTCGGCGCCGCTGCCCACGGCATCACGCGTCTCGGGCACACCGAACAGCATCACGCCGCCGATGCGCTGCTCTGCCGCCTCGGCCACTGCGCGGCGGAGGGAGTCGAGGGAGTGTTGGACGATCCCCGGCATCGAGCCGATGGGGCTCGGCTCGGCGATGCCCGCGCGCACGAACATCGGCAGCACGAGCTGCGAAGGCACGAGCTGCGTCTCGCGGGCGAGACGACGGACGGCGGGGGTGCGGCGAAGGCGCCGCGGGCGGTGCTCAGGAAAACTCATGGGGTCGATTCGGTGGGGACGGGGAAACGGGCGACCGCCTCGATGAGAGCGTCGACCGTCTGCCGTTCGGCGACGACGTCGACGCTGAGGCCGGCGCGTTTGGCGTCTTTCGCGGTGCGCGGTCCGATGGCGGCGATGACGGTGGATGCCGGGATGTCGGGGAACTGCTCGACCACCTGTTCGGCGACCGAGCCGCTGGTGACGAGGATCGCGTTGATGCGGCCGGAGTGCACGTCGCCCGCGATCTTGTCGGAGACGGGGACTCCGACGGTGCGGTACGCCACGACACTGCGCACGTCGTGACCGGCCTCGATGAGCAGGCGCGTGAGCACGGGCTTGGCGATCTCGCTGCGCAGGGTGAGAACCGTGCGGGGGGCGGACTCGAGGTGGATCATCTGCTCGGCCATGCCCTGAGCCGAGTTGTCGCGCTCGGGCACGAGGTCGACCCGGTAGCCGACGGCCTGCATCGCCGCGGCCGTCGTCTCACCCACGACGGCGACGCGCGTCTGCGCGGGGATGACCGCCTTGTACGCGTAGAGCACGTCGACGGTGGTCGCACTGGTGAGCGTGAGCCAGTCGAACGCACCGGAAGCGAGGTCGGCTAGTGCCTGATCGAGGGTGGCCTGATCGTTGGTCGGCGCGAAGTTGATCAACGGCGCGATGACCGGAACAGCCCCGTACTGCCGCAGGCGAGCCGCGACACCGTCGCCCCAGGGCCCCCCGCGCGGCACGAGGACGCGCCGCCCGGCAAGCGGCTTGGGCACGCTGCCCGTCGAGGGGTTCGGCGTGTGCCAGTGGCCTTCATTCATGTGGTCGACTCTCGTGGTACCAGGTCGGCCGCCCCACGTTCGAGCAACCGACGCGCGGCTTCTTGGCCCGCACGCGTCGCACGCGCAATGGGTCCCCCGTCGTCGGCAGCATCTGCATCATTGCCACTGCCCGGTTCCCGAGCATACCCCGTGTCCAGACGCACTGTTCGATCGATACCGATCCGGCGGGAGCCGTCGAGGGCGTAGACGATGGCACGCAACCGCAGGTCGCCGTCGGCGATCGCCGCGTGCGTGCCCACCGGCGCGCTGCACCCGGCGTCGAGAGCGGAGAGCACCGTGCGCTCCGCCGTGATCGCGGTGCGGGTGTGCGCGTCGTCGAGTCGGGCGAGGGCGTCGTGGATCTCGGGGTCGATGTCGGTGCGGGTCTCGACGGCCAGCGAGCCCTGCCCGGGAGCGGTCGGCCACTCCCCGAGACCCAGCTCTTCGGCGTGCAGTCCGCCGAGATCGCCGCCGAGGCGCGAGATGCCGGCGGCCGCGAGGATGACGGCATCCAATTCGCCGTCGCGCACCCGCGCGAGACGCGAGTCGACGTTGCCGCGGATGTCGCGGATGTCGAGCCGCGGGTTGTGCCGCAGGGCCTGCGCGACGCGGCGAGGGGATCCTGTGCCGACGCGGGATCCCGACGGGAGCGAGCCCAGCGGGGTGCCGTCGCGCGTCACGACGACGTCACGGGCGTCCTCGCGCGCGGGCGTCGCCGCGATGATCAGCCCCTCGGGCTGAAGCGTGGGCAGATCCTTCAACGAGTGCACGAGGAAGTCGCACCGGTCGGCGGCGAGCGCCTCGCGCAGACCGTTCGCGAACACCCCGCGTCCGCCGAGCTGCGACAGGGAGGCGCGATTGACGTCTCCCTCCGACACGATCGGCACCAGTTCGACGACGCGCCCCGACACCGCGGCCACGGCGTCGGCGACGGTCTGCGACTGCGTCATCGCGAGGGCGCTCCGGCGGGTGCCGAGGCGCAGCGACGTGGTCACTGCAGGATCTCGGGGATCTCGTCGAGGGTGACGAGGCGACCCGTGTAGAACGGCACCTCCTCGCGCACGTGCCGGCGGGCCTCGGTGTAGCGGAGATCGCGCATCATGTCGACGAGGTCGGTGAGCACGTCGGCCTCCATCGGCAGGAGCCACTCGTAGTCGCCGAGGGCGAAGGATGCCACCGTGTTGGCGATGACGCCCTTGTAGGCGCTGCCCTTCTTGCCGTGCTCGATGAGCATCTCGCGGCGCTCCTCCTCGGGCAGCAGGTACCACTCGTAGCTGCGGACGAAGGGGTACAGGCACAGCCACTGCTGCGCCTCGATGCCTCGGAGGAAGCCGGGGACGTGCGAGCGGTTGAACTCCGCGTCGCGGTGCACGCCCATGGCGTTCCAGGTGGGCAGGAGGTTCTTCAGGAGTTCGGTGCGACGCAGGCGGCGCAGATCGCGCTGCAGCGCCTGCGGGTCTTCGCCGTGCAGCCAGACCATGAGGTCGGCGTCGGCGCGGAGGCCGCTGACGTCGTAGAAACCTCGGACCGTGACGCCGTCGGCCTCGACGAGCGAGACGAGGTCGGCGAGCTCGGTGGCGTCGACGGCGGTGACGGGGTTCTCGGGATCGCGGCGGAAGACCGCCCACAGTGTGTATACGGAAGAAGAGCTGTCGTGGGACATGGTTCCTAGTCTCGTCTCGCCGCGGCGGCGGGCCAAACCGGTTGACTCGCCGGTGGAAGACCGACAGGTGCGGCGCGTCGCCCGCCATTGGTACTGTGCGACGACGGCGTCGGGGGATGCCGCCGTGAAGGGGTGCTCGATGTGGCTCTACGACCTGCCGTTGTCCGTGGGACTGCCGGTGTTCATCGTGCTCGTGGTCGGCGGCTCCTGCGCCATCCTGCTGATCCTTCGCAAATGGGTCTTCCGTGTCGCACCCCAGGGTGAGGAGTGGGACCGCGTCCTCAGCTACGCGGTCGGCGCCTACGGCGTCTTCTACGGAGTGACCCTGGCGCTGATCGCCGCGGCCGCCTACGGCAACTTCACCGAGGTCGACGGGATCGTGCTCGAGGAGTCCTCGACGCTCGCCGCGCTGTACCGCACGGGGGCGCTGCTCCCGGAACCGGCGTCGACGCAGCTGCAGCAGCAGATCGCCGAGTACACGCGCAACGTCATCGAGCTGGACTGGCCCCTGCAGCGGCAGCTCCAGATCCCCGCCGAAACCGATGCCAACATCACGGCGATGCAGCAGGCGATCGCCTCCGTGCAGCCCAGCTCGCCCGCCGAGATCCTGTACGTCCAGCAGTCGCTCGATCAGTTCCATTCGCTCGTGGAGAGTCGCCGGGAGCGCATCGCGCTCACCCACCTGGCCCTGCCGAGCGTGCTGTGGATCGTGCTGGCCGTCGGCGCGGTGCTGAACGCGATCCTCATCGGCCTCATCGAGGTGCGCAACCTCCGCGTGCACCTGCTGATGTCGGGCATGCTGGCCCTTTTCGTCGCGCTGCTGCTCTACGCCATCGCCGGCTTCGACCACGCGTACGCGGGCCCGATCGCCGTGACGCCTGAATACTTCGAAGATCTGCTGCAGGGACTGTTCGCCGCCGAGCCGTGAGCGGCGGCGGAGACGTCGACGGGCTCAGCCTTCCGCATCATCGCGCCTCCCCGAGCAGCAACCACGATCCCTGAGCCTCTCGAAGGGACCGGAACCCGCGGCTCACCCGGAGACGTCGACACGCTCGACCTCATCCGCCGCGAACGGAGAACGGCCCGGTCCCCGGAGGGGCGGGCCGTTCATCCGGACTTCTCAGCGCGTGTAGGCGTTGACGATGCCCCAGACGGCGAGGCCGACGGCAACCGCGACACCCGCAACCGCCGCGGCGGCCGCGGCGGGGTTCTGCCGGGCCTTGGCCCGCACGTCGCTGACCGCACGGTCGACGGCGTCGCTCGCGCGACGCGGGACGTTCGCTTTGACCTCGATCGCGGCCAACGCCGCCTTGAGCTCGGCACGGGCCGACTCGACGGGGTCGGTGATGCCGAGCGGCACGGCGGTACGGGGCACGGGGACGGGACGATCAATACTCATCACGGGCCTCCTTCACGATGCGGACGTCTTCGGCGATGGCCTTGCCCGGGTTCTCGCGGTTGGACAGCTTCTTGAAACGCAGGTAACCCAGCAGCGCCAGGATCGCGGTGATCACGACCATCACGCCGAAGACCACGAGAGCCGACAGCCATACCGGCCACCACGACGACAGTCCGGCGATGACGAAGGCGAAGAACACCGGAACGGCCCAGAACAGCACGACCAGCGCACCGACGAACCAGCCGGCGCCGATCCCGGCGTCTTTCGCCGTGCGCTGCGCCCACGCCTTCGCGCCGTTGATCTCGGCGATGACGAGGTTGCGCACCAGTTCGGGGATGTCGCCGATGAGAGTGAACAGACCGTCGTCGGAGCGGTCGCGGAATCCGCGAGGAGTCGTCATGCGCGTCAGCTCTCCGATGCGTTGGAGCCGCCCTGGGCCGCCTTGGCCCGCGCGGTGGCCGTCTTCTCGGCCTTCTTCGCGTCGTCGACGGAATCCTCGACCACGTCGGCGACTTCGTGCGCCGACTTCTTGGCCGCACGTCCGGCGCGCTCGGCGCGCTCCTGAACGGTGCCCGAGCCCGACGCCGCGTTGGTGACCGACTTCGCGCCCTTCCACACCACACCGGGGACGGACTTGAGGGCGGAGACGCCCAGCGCCTTCACCTTCTCGACCTGTCCCTGCACGGCGGGCTGCTCCCAGACCTTCTCGGCTTGCTCTTTGATCTGCTCGTAACGCTGGCGGCCGGCGCGTGCTCCGAGCACGTAGCCCGCCACGAGTCCGACGACGAGTGCTGCTTTGCCCCTCATGGGGTCTCCTCACGCTCGATCGAGTGCTGGTCGAGTCTCACAGTAGCGATGTATGCCGCATCCGGCATCCGCCCTTGACACGGGAGCGCGCATGGTCGATCGCGACGATGCTCACCCGCGCCAGAGCGCAGCGCTGCGCACACGGTCGGCCTCCTCGCGCGCATCGGGGATCACCTGCGCGAGTCCCGTGCCCGAGATCCACGCCCCGGTCGCGCCGAGACCGTCGACGGCCCTCACGGCACCGCGCGCCGCGGCGGTCACGGCCGCGCGACCGATCGTCGCGGCCGGCTGCGACTGCACGTAGCGCGAGCGGTGGGCAGCCAGGAGAGCGGATGCCGACAACTCGACGCCGAGCAGAGCCGCCGCCTCCGACAGCGCGAGGCGCGCCGCAGCATCGTCGTCGAGCGCCGCGGTGGCCGGCTCTTCGCCCTGCGCGCCGAAGGACACCCGCACCACGTGGACGCCGGGCTCGGCGGCATCCCGCACCCAGTCCCACTTCGCGCTCGAGTGGGTGAGGGCCTTGGCGGTGTGACTGCCGGGCACCGTCAGGACGCCGGTGCCGCGGGGAGCGAGATCGAGCACCGGGGCATTCACCACCAGGGTCACCACCTCCACGATCGGGGCGATCGGGTCGGCCACCTCGAGACCGGGGACCACGGGGGCGAGCAGCGCTCGCGCGGGCCCCTCGGGCAGGGCGACGATGACGGCTCGCGCGACGAGCGGCTCGTCGTCGACCGAGGTCGTCACCGACCACCCGCCATCGGTGCGGGAGAGGCTCTCGGCGGAGACGCCCGTGCGCAGATCGACGAAGTTCTCTCGAAGGTCGGCGACGAGCGCGTCGACGAGGCGCGACATCCCCCCGGCGAGCCCGTCGACGGCGCCGCCCGGGGCGGGAGCCGGAACCGAACCGGCGGCGAGGGGAACCTCGGATGCCGGGGCGTCGACCGGCTTCACGCCCGATCGACGCGCGCGAAGCTCGGCGACGGCGCCCGTCAGCGAGCCGGTGCGGGTGAGCGCGGCGTTGAGGCCGGGGGCGGCGAGGTCGACGTCGATGTCGTCGGGGCGCGCGGAGTACACCCCGCTGGTGACGGGGGCGACGAGGCGGTCGAGCACCCGGGAGCCCAGGCGCGACCGAACGAGCTTGCCCAGGCTGTGCGCGTGGCCGATCGTCAGGGGTGGCCGCAGCCGATCGAGGTAGGCCCGCCACGCACCCGACCAGCCGATGATGCGACGCACGTCGGGGGCGAAGGGATTGTCGGGGATGCCGAGCACCCCGCCCTTCGGGAGCGGTGCCGCACCGACACCGGGCACACCCGCAACCCACGCACCCGCCGGATTCGGCGACACGACGGCGTCGCCGAGGTCGAGTTCGGCGAGCAGTGCGCGAACGACTCCGCCCCGGGTCGCAAAGCTCTCCGCCCCCACGTCGAGGGTCATGCCGCCGACCTCCGCGGAACGGAGGACACCGCCGAAGGCGTCGGACTTCTCGATCACCGTGACCTGCAGCCCGACCTTCGCGCACTCGCGCGCCGCGACGAGACCCGAGACGCCACCGCCGACGACCACGACACGGGTTTCGTGCGCATGCTGGACCAGCCGGTCGAGGGCCTCGCTCACGCGGCGTTCCCGCCTGCGCTCTCGTCGGCCGTGCCGCTGCCCGTGGCGGCCGTACGGTTGGCATCCGCCAGCTGCCCGTGCGCGTGCGCGTGCGCGTGCGCGACGATGCGGGTCAGCACCTCGGGGTCGGTGTCGGGCGGCACGCCGTGGCCGAGGTTCAGCACGTGCGCACGCGCCGCGCGGCCGCGAGCGAGCACGTCGTCGACGTGGGCTTCGAGCACGGGCCAGGGGGCGCCGAGCAGCGCCGGGTCGATGTTGCCCTGCAGGGTGACGTCGGGGCCGACCAGGGCGGCGGCCTCGTCGAGCGGCATCCGCCAGTCGACACCGACCGCGTCGGCGAGGCCCCCGAGACGCATGTCATCGAGGAACGCGCCGGTTCCGACGCCGAAGTGGATGCGGGGGACCTCGATGCCCTCGAGCGCCTCGTGCGAGTGCGGGGCGATGAACTCCCGGAAGGTCGACGGCGACAGCGAGCCGGCCCACGAGTCGAAGAGCTGCACCGCCTGCGCGCCGCCCTCGATCTGCGCGTCGAGGAACGCGCGCGAGACCTTCGCGAGCCAGCCGGCCAGACGGTGCCACGAGGCGGGGTCGGCGTGCATCATGCCGCGGGCGCGCAGGTGCTCCTTCGACGGTCCACCCTCGACCAGATAGGCCGCGAGGGTGAACGGCGCTCCCGCGAAACCGATGAGGGGCACCGCGTCGCTGAGCTCGGCCGTGACCCTGCGCGCCGCCTCGCGGACGGGCTCGGCCGCAGCGGCCACCTCGGCGGGGTCGATCGCCGTGATGCGGACGACGTCATCAGCCGTGCGCACCGGATCGGCGAACACCGGGCCGCGGCCGGGCTCGATGACCACGTCGACACCGGCGAGACGCAGGGGAACGACGATGTCGCTGAAGAAGATGGCGGCATCCACGTCGTGGCGGCGGATCGGCTGCAGCGTGATCTCGGCCGCGAGGTCGGGGGTCAGGCACGCATCGAGCATGCGGGTACCCACGCGGAGCTCCCGGTACTCCGGCAATGAACGCCCCGCCTGACGCATGAACCACACCGGCTGCCGCTCGGGGCGGTCGCCACGGAGGGCGCGGAGGAGGGGTGCATCGAGGGAGGCCATGGCATCCATCCTCCCACCCGCCCCCTGGGGGCGAAGGGGATGCCTTGACGTCGAGACGCCGTCCGGAACACCTCGCGACACCCGGGCGTAGAATGACGGAGTGTTGTTGTGCGTCAGCGCGAGTCACAAGACCGCGCCCTTCGAGCTCCTCGAGCGGCTCAGCGTACCCCGCACCCCCGTCGCCCCGTTGATCGCCGCGCACGACGAGTGCGTGCAGGGTGCCGTCGTCGTGGCGACGTGCAACCGCTTCGAGGCCTACGTCGACATGGACGAGCCGGTGACCGCCGCCGTCGCACTCGGCATCGAAGCCACTCTCGCCGCGATCGAGGCCGCCACCGGTGTGCCCGCCAGCGAGCTCGAGGGCGGATACACCGTGCTGGGCGGCAGTGAGGTCGCCGAGCACCTGTTCTCGGTGGCATCCGGTCTCGAATCCGTCGTCGTCGGCGAGGGCGAGATCGCCGGCCAGGTGCGCCGCGCCCTCACCGAGTCGCGCAAGCTCGGCACCACCTCC
Source organism: Microbacterium sp. 22296 (assembly GCF_052045385.1). Classification (NCBI taxonomy): domain Bacteria; kingdom Bacillati; phylum Actinomycetota; class Actinomycetes; order Micrococcales; family Microbacteriaceae; genus Microbacterium; species Microbacterium sp. 22296. Next base: position 195,245 of record NZ_JBQEOS010000004.1, read on the forward strand.
GCCGAACTGGAGCGACTGTTCCAGCGGGCGTCCGAGGCGCAGCGCGGCGTGAAGAACTCCACCGCCATCGGTCGCGCGGGTCGATCGCTCGTGCGTCTCGGCCTCGAACTCGCCGACAGCCGCATCGCCGACTGGTCGACGCAGCGCGTGCTCCTCGTGGGCACCGGCGCCTACGCCGCGGCCACCGTCGCCGCCCTGCGCGATCAGGGCGCAGAAGACATCTCGGTGCACTCGCCTTCGGGTCGGGCGGCGAAGTTCGCCCTCAAGCACGGCCTGCGCGCCGTGTCGGCCGAGACCTTCCCCCGCGCCGTCGCCCACGCCGACCTCGTCATCACGTGCACCACCGCCGAGCACTACGTGCTGAGCGCGGCCACGTTCGCCGCGGGGCGCGGCGCCTACGAGACCGCCGTCGAAGGAAGCGCGGGAGTCTGCCCCGTCGACCACACCGCACGCCGCCTCGTGATCGACCTGGGCCTGCCCCGCAACGTCGACCCCGACGTCGCCACGGTCGCCGGTGTCGATCTGCTCGACCTCGAGACCATCCGCCTGCACGCCCCGCTCGAAGAGCTGCAGGCGACGGATGCCGCGCGCGACCTCGTCCGCGACGCCGCCCGCCGCTTCACCTCGGTCGGCGAGCGCAAGAACATCACTCCCGCGGTCGTCGCGCTCCGCGCCCACGTCTTCGGCGTCCTCGATTCCGAGGTCGCGCGCGTGCGTGCCCGCGGCGACGAGGGGGGACAGACCGAGCAGGCGCTCCGCCACCTCGTGGGCGTGCTGCTGCACACTCCCACCACGCGCGCGCACGAACTCGCCGAGACCGGCCGTGCCGACGAGTACGTCGACGCGCTCTCCGCCCTCTTCGGCATCGAGGTCGCCGACCCCTCCCTCGCCCCCGGCGCTCGCGTCGAGGGCGGCATCGTCGACGCCGGCTGACCCGCGCGGCGGCTGTCGCGGTCCTCACGGGGCCGACGACGCGGCATCCACAGGTTGCGGCGGCGGGGCTCCCGGTGAGGAGTGGAGGGCCGGGGACCGTCGGAGGGCGAAACCCCCGGCATTCTCTCTCCCGCCGCCCCTCGTCCTCCGCTCGTCGCGCATCACGGGACGAGCGGCGAATCGACACGAGGCCCCGCCGCTCGGGCAGGATGGATGCCGTGAGCACACCGGCATCCGAGGTCTACACCGTCGCCGGTGAAGACCGCGCACGCAACGGGCTGCGCTGGGCCGCGACGTTCGTGCTCGGGCTCTTCGACGCCGGCAGCGACGCGCCGTCGGTGAGCGAGGTCGTGATCCGTCGCATCGACGGGTCGGAGGTCCGGCGTCTGCCGGCGGGAGACGTCGACGCCTTCACCGCCCAGCTCAACGAGATCACCCGTGATCTCTCCACGATGGATGCCGTGCCCTTCGCCGAGAAGTGGGTAGCCGAGCGAGGGTGATCCGCGACGCCCGCTGCGGGCCACGGCGGGAGAATGGGGGCATGAGCCTGCGCATCACCGACGACCCCGCCGCCGACGACCTGCTGTCGGGCAACCCGCTCGCGTTGCTCATCGGGATGCTGCTCGACCAGCAGGTCGCGATGGAGACGGCGTTCGCGGGTCCCCTGAAGATCCAGGAGCGCACGGGCTCGATGGATGCCGCCACCATCGCCCACGACGACCCCGACCACTTCGCCGCCGCGTTCTCGCAGTCACCCGCGGTGCATCGATTCCCGGGATCGATGGCCAAACGCGTCCAGTCGCTGTGCGCCGCGGTCGAGGAGGACTGGGACGGGGATGCCGCGAACATCTGGACCCGTGACGACCCGGACGGCGCGACCGTGTTGAAGCGCCTGAAGGCATTGCCCGGCTTCGGCGAGCAGAAGGCGAAGATCTTCCTGGCCCTCCTCGGCAAGCAGCGCGGGTTCGAGGGCGCCGACTGGCGGGAGGCGTCGGCTCCCTACGGCGAGGAGGGCTCGTTCCGCTCCGTCGCCGACATCGTCAGCCCCGAATCCCTGACCAAGGTGCGCGAACACAAGCGCGCCGCGAAAGCCGCCGCGAAAGCAGGCGACTGACCCCTCCTCCCCCGCGCGGGAAAAAGGAGAGTTCTCTCATATTCGCTTCGTCGCGCCGGGGCGCTGGTTAGAGTCGTCGAGTTCACTGCAAGTTGTTCACGATCGAAGGGTGGGCTCGTGAAGTTCGCAATGGGTTCCGACACTCTGGGTGTGCTGACGAAGGCGACCTCGGGGTCGAGTGATGAGTTGTCCCTGCTGGTGCGGCAACTGTTCGAGGCGGCCGAGCCGCTCGAGGGGCAGTTCCAGGGCGCGGGTCGTGCCGCGTTCGACCGGTTCAAGTCGCGCACCGACGCGATCTCGTCCGAGCTGAAGCTCGCCCTCGACGGCGTGCTCGGCGGAATCTCCAGCATGGACCGCTCCTTCCAGGAGGGCGAGTCGTCGATGGTCGACCAGACCACCAGCCTGGAAGCAGGGTCGTCGTTCGACGCCGCCCGCTTCGGCGCCCGTTGAGGATCGGAGAGGACTGACTCATGGTGAATCAGGGAGACCGTCGCGACTACTCGATCGCGGCATCGCAGAACGCACAGGACAACTTCAACCGCGTCGCCGCTCTGCTGGAGACGCTCATCGACCAGCGCGACCGCGACGTTCAAGCGGCGATGGCCGACTACTCCGCCGACGGGGTCTCGGAGGACTACCGCGCCAAGGAACTGCGCTGGAAGAACGCCGCCGCCGAGGTGCGCGGCATCATCCAGACACTGCGTTCCTCGCTCGAGCGCAATGACGAATCGGCCCAGACCGCGCTGAGCAAGGCTCGCGCGGCGGTGGAATCCATCGGCTGACACAGCCGCGCGATGCCGGGCGCCGTCCGCGCGCCCGGCATCGTCAGCGCGCGACGTCCGGGGTGAGGGGCGTGCGCACACCAGGGAAGTGAAGGGGATCGGGCGATGACAGCGTGGCGTATCCAGCCGTCGGGTGTCGTATCCGTGCTGCAAGAGGTCAATGTCGACGCCGAGGCGCTCGGCACGGCGCTGAACGCGCTGACGCCCGCTCTCGAGGGAGCGGTGACGGCGACGCAGTCGGGTGCGATCTCCGAGGCGGTGCAGGCGTACTTCGAGCAGGAAGAGGGCCCGCGCATCCAGGGCATGAGCACCCGGATCGGCGCCGCCGCGCAGGGCGTCGTCTCGGCCACCGAGGCCTACGTCGCCGGCGACATGGAGATGGCCGCCACGGCGCAATCGGCCGCCGTCGCCGCGGTGTACCCGCCGACCCTTCCGAACGGGATGATGTGATGCCCAGCCCCATCGACTACGAGAAGATCCCCGGCGCCGACATCCAGCCGGATGCCATCGAAGAGAACGCCCGCACGATCGGGACGCTCTCCGGCCAGGTGACGGAGCACGGCTCGAACGTCAACCTCAAATGGCAGGGCATGGCCGGTGTCTACGAGGCGCCGGAGTCCCCCACCCTGCTCGGGCTCATGGCCCCCGTGAGCTCCCAGGCGACCCAGGCCGGTGACAACCTCGCCGAGGTGTCGGCCGCACTGATCGCGTTCGCGAACGACGTCCGCCCGATCAAAGCCGAGCTCGACGCGCTGCGCATCGAGGCGAAAACCTTCGTCGACTCGATCCAGGGTGGCGTGCAGGTGCGCGAGATCAACCCCGCGTGGTCGGCGGCGCAGTCGCCCTACGGCGGAGCGACCGCGGCGCCGACCTATCAGGGATCGTGGGGGTCGTCGACGACGACGCAGGCGGCTCCCGAGCATTACCGCACGGTCACGAAGGAGTGGCACGAGTCGCAAGAGCACGTCGACCGCAACAACGAGCTGCTCGCCGCCGTCAACGCGCAGCAGGTCAAGCTGTGGGAGGCCGAGCGCGCCTGCGCGAACCGCATCCGCGCGCTCTACGGAGCGGCCCCGCTTCGCGCCGCCCAGTCCGAGGACGACTCCCTCGGTTACGGCATCGCCGAGATCCCCGAGGGCACCGAGATGCCCTGGGGCGCCGAAGTCGACCGCACCGAGGGCTGCGGCGAGGCGACCGTCAACTTCGTGTTCAAAGACTTCCTGTGGGAGGGCATCGCCGTCGGCGGCATCTGGGGCACGGTCGAGGGCCTGGGCACTCTGGTGCTCGGCTACAACCCGGCCACGGGCGACTTCTTCTCGGGCGAGGCGTACGGCGCCGCCTGGGGCAACCTCGGCATGCTGCTGTTCGCGGGCGCCGCGAACACCGGCGTCCTCGCCCCCATCTTCCAGTCGGATTCCCTCCTGCAGTCCATGGGCATGGACGGTTTCCTACCCCAGGAGGTGCGCGACTTCAAGGCGCAGGCCGACGAGGCGGCGATCAACACCGGCAAGGCGCTCATCGCCTGGGACAAGTGGCAGGACGACCCCGGCACCGCCCTCGGCGAGTCGGTCTTCAACGTCGGCACAGCGCTCATCCCCGTCGGCGGTGCGGCCGTCGCCGGTGTCAAGACCGCCTCGACCGCGGCATCCGTCGTGTCCAAGATGGCGCGGGTCGTCGACTTCGTCGACCCGGCGGCCCTCGCGATGAACGGGGCGATGCGTCTGGGAGGTGCGGGGCTGCACAGCCTCGACGGCCTCATCGGCCGCCTCCGCTCCGATGCCACCGACGGCTTCCACCTCAACACTCCCGACACCCCCTTCGTCGCCGACGACGCCACCTCGGCGCTCGACGCGCTCGACGGTGCGGGCGTGGATCTGGGCACCGTCACGGCCCGCATCGACGACGGTGTGCCGGTGTACGAGTTCCCGCCGACCGCAGAGATCCCCTCGGGCCGCATCGAGATGCCCGCCGGGTCGTTCGACGGCGTCCGCGGCGGTGACGTGCCGGTGCGCGCCGACGTCCCGGTCCGCACCGACGGCGGGGTGGATGCCACCGTCCCGGCACCCGTACGCGAGCCCGAGCTCGTGGCGGCCGGCGGCGCGCGCGGCGAGACAGGGCCCGGCCCGGTGAACTCGATCGTCGAGGATGCCCCCGTGCGCACCGAGACGAGCGGCTCGGGCGAGTCGACGGTGGTGCGCGAGCCGTCCACCGAGACCGGTGGCGGGAGCGGCCACGGTGGCGGCGAGAGCAGCGGGCACGGCGGCCCCGACACCGGCGATGGGACCGGCAGCGTGGGACGCGGCGACGATGCCTGGGGCAGCAAACCGAACGACGATGGCACCCACTCACCACGCGACAGCGAAGACGACGGCGCGGGTCACGGAGATGACATTGACGACGGGCGGGGGCCGTCGGACCGCGAGAGCGCCGAAGCCCATGCCGCCCCGAACGACTCATCGCGGCTCGATGATCCTCAAGCTCCCCACTCTGTCCAGCCGTCGGCCTCGCCTGCCGCTCCACGACATGAGGGGCCGATGTATGCATCTGATGGCTCCGGCCCTGGCTGGGTACGTGCTCACGACACCGGCACCGTCGACCCGATCTACGGCGACGTGAGGCCCGACAGTGGCACGCCCCAGCCCTGGTATCGCGCAACTCCGGTCGATGATCCGGAGGTTCACGTGCTCTTGGACGACCCGGCTGCTGCGTGGGGTCGCGATGCGCACGGCACAGCGATCGCCGACCAGGCCGATTGGAACTCTCGCTACACGTACCCCGACCACCCGAACGGGACATCCGGGGGTGTCCGCTGGCCGGGCAACGATGGAGCCGTACCGGGGAGCCGCGTGCACTATGACGACCTTCCGTCCCTCCTGCATGACTACCCCGAATTCGCGCGCATCGACCGAATCGGCCGTTGGACCGGTGATTACCTGACAGTCGAAGGAACGCCGTTCGAGATGCGCGGTCTCACCCCCGGTCACCGGGCGATGGATTACTTCGCCTTCGATCTCGCGACGCACCTACCGAAGGGTGTGAAGGTGGAGGTTTCCGTGATCGACCGAGCGCTAGGCTACCCGGGAGGTGGTTGGCAGATCCGGTTCTTCCGATCGCTGCCGTCCGGTCCGGAATTCATCAGTGTTGACGACTTGATCGACTTGGGAGTACTCGGATGAGCGCGATCGACGTCCTGGCTTCGGTTGTCGCTTCAGCACCCGATGTCGCGCGCGTTTCGCAGACAGGCGACGACCTCGTTCTGCGATCAGACGAGATCACTTTGACCATCTATCCGACTGAGGGTGGGTGGCGGGTGCGCAAAGCATGGCGCGACCAAGATCGCGGTGTCGTTTTTCAGTCCGACACGGTCGAAGATGTCGCTCGTTACGTATCGAGCCTGTTGGCCAACGATATCCGGCAGAGCCACGGTGCAGCGCCCCTCCGACGCAAGCTCGTCCTATCCGAGGACGGGATCGCCGTGCCCACCCATGGATTCGAGTTGTCGGGAGACTCGGAGTCGGGCTTCATCCTGTCCGGTGGTTCGCACCGTGTACCGCGCTACTTCGCGAGCGACCTCGAAGCGGCGAAGTTCAGCTACCTCGCCGACGACAACCTCGACACCATTCGAGCCCTCCTCGCGGGGGCCTGAAGAGGAGTGCGTGCACGCCGCGACCGCTCCATGGGTCGCTGCTTTTCGCGGGTGCCGCGAACACCGTGGGCGTACCCGGACTCGGCTTTGGAAGACGAAGGGGCGTATCTCGTTTCTCATCGCGACTTCGTTTATCTGCAAGAGGTTGACGGTGGCTCGATCGCTATCCGCTAGTTCAATGGACCAACTGGCTCGAGATCTTGCGCTGGAACTGCGTTACCGCGGCGATGTGGCGAGCGACTCAGCAGTGACCGAGATTCGCGATGCCCCTAGACCGTGGCTCACGTTCGAGTTCACCCTCTATGAGTTCCTCCCGGTAGCTTTCATTTACGACCGCGGGCGTGGCGGATTCAGCGTCGATTACGGCGGGCGTCGCGTATCGCTCCTGAAACTTCGGGACGACCATTTCGATAACGGCCGGGTGATCGTGAAGAAGGCTGTGGACGATGTACTTGCGGCAGCGCGGCTACGGATACCCGACAAATTCCTCGAGTCCCGCGACGGGCACGTCGGCGAAGTCGTCGAGCGCTGAACCCGTCGACGAGCAGATGGCCGCTCGAGGCGCGCGACCGAGGTCATGAGGAGCGCATCGACAGCGGCGAGCGACTCGCGCTCACCGAGGGAGGCGGCGGCACGTATCGCTTATCCCGCAACCGAGACGGTGCTCACTGGTTCTTCGCGAGCGACCTCGACGCCGCGCGCTTCAGCGCCGTCGCCGACATTCCTCTCCCGCATCTCCGCGACGCGCTCATAGGAACGACCAGACCGTGACAACCGATGCACTTCTCTCCGCTGCCGTCACCGCCTACCTCGGATTCCCGAAGGCCCACATGCCGAAGGCCGACCGGCGGGCCGTCGTCGAGCTGGCGAAGGGGGCGGCGATGTCTTCGACGTCATTCACGCCAAGAATGGGGGTTGCTTTCATCGACACGCAGACCGGCCTATTCGCTCGGCTCGAGCAAGGGGTCAAGATCGCACTCATCATCACGAAGCGAGGTTGAAGATGATCGACGAGGCTGGTGCACGCGAGATCGTTCGCGAAGCGCTCCGCGGGGCCGAGGAGCACGGCATGCCCCGTTGCGTCCTGGTCGGCGAGACGCTCGACTACGGCTCGTGGTGGGTTCAGGGTTATCAGTCGGAGGCGTTCGCCGCTCACGGAGACGTCTTTCAGGCGCTCACGGGCAACGGGCCGTACGTCGTTCCCAAGGATGGCGGCGCCGTGTTCACGTTGTCGAGCGCTGAACCCGTCGACGAGCAGATGGACCGCTTGAGGCGCGCGACCTAGGTCATGAGGCGCGCACTGACGGCGGCGAGCGACTCGCCCGCGACGTGGCTGAAACGGATGGCCTGTCGTTTGGACAGGATCTCCGCGCTCCCCGTTCCTGCGCGGACGGCGTACCCCGATCCACTCGCCTTCACATCAACGCCCTCGGCGGGGGAGAGCGGGAAGCAGTCGTCGAATCCCCGCTCCAGACGCCACAACACCCCGAACCGCATGAGAAGAAACCGATCCGCGTCGGCCTCCATCGCGAAGACCGCCTCGATCGTTCGCGCTCCGCGGTTCTCGATGTCGACCTGCCAGGTGGAGTCAGCAGCGCGACGAACCGCCACAGCGGTCTCCGCGTTCCACCATCCCCGCACAACGTCACTCGCCGCGAGGCGGCTCGGAAAGCCCGCTCGATGCGCCCACATCTTCAGGATCGCGTCGTCACCCACGAATCCATCTTCCCCCGCGACACGTCCTTCCGCCTTGTCGACCACCGAGAGGCCAAGCCGATGACCGTGACTGGCAGGACACGCGTCGGAAGCTCGACGATGCGAGCGTCCCGCGAGAGTCCGCCCTCCTCCCCGGCGACCACGTGGCCGCGTGGGAGGGTGCGCTGCACGTGTCGCCGATGTCGCGGGCGTCATCGCGGCATCCGATGGACTCCCCGTCGCCGACCTGACCGAGTGGGTCGCCGACACCCGTGGCGTGCTCGATCGCGCCATCCGCTTCTCACTGGACTCCGACCTCGAGAAGATGTCGGAGGATGCCGCTCAGAACGTCTTCCAGATGGCGGCGACGCTCATCTCTGTGCCGCCACATCGTCGGTGAGCATCGAGACGTGCTGATGAGCGGCTCATTCTTTCCCGCCGTGAGTTATGCACGCAACGGGCGGCTCTTCTGACCGTCTACCGAACGACCCGCATAGGGTGGAGGGCTGAGGAGGCGCCGATGACGAACGTGCAGGAGACCCCACGCCTTGCCGACGTGGACCCCTTCGCTTCCTGCGCGCGCGCCCTTCCGGGCAAGATCGCCGGGGCTGTGGCCCTCGACGTGGTGATGCCCCTGGCTCTCGTTGCCGCCGGACTCATCGTCATCGCGACGCGACAGCCCGCGCTCGGATGGTTCCTCATCGTCATCGCGGTCGGGCTCCTCGCTGTCGCCGCCTGGTTGCTCGGCCGCACCGGGCGCACCCTCGGCGCCTCCACGGTCGACGCACGGATCGTCCACCGTGAGACCGGGGTCGCCGCGGGGGGCTCGGCGCTGTGGGCCCTGGTATCCGGCAAGCTCGCCATGTTCGACCTGCGCCGCGGGCGCGACCCGTTCGCACCGGCTGTCGCACCCTTCCGGTTCCCGGAGGCCGCTCCCGCCGCTTCGGGCCGGGCGCGGCGCGGAAGCGTACCGACGCTGCTGCTCGACTCCGGCGAACGCCTGCCCCTCGACACCGCCCTCATCCTCGGGCGCGCCCCCTCAGCCCCGGCCGATGCGCCCGCCGAGGTCTACCGCTGGGCCGACATGTCGCGCACGCTGTCGAAGTCGCACGTGCGCCTCGAGTGGGACGGCCGGCAGGTATGGGTGATCGACCTCGGGTCGACCAACGGCACCTTCGTGCGCGGCGACGGCTCCTCCACTCCCCTCCTCCCCCACCAGCGCACCCCCGTGCCCACCGGTGTCGTCCTCGAGATCGGCGATCGCACCCTGACCGTTCGGGATGCCGCATGACCACCGTCGACCATCCCCTCCTCGACGCCGCCGGCCCCGGCTGGGCCGGCACCGAGACGCGCGCGCCGATCATCGCCCTGACCACCGCGATGAGCGACTGGCTGCACAAGACGGCGACCCAGGGGCTGCGTCCCCTCGTCGTCTCCGGCGAGCACTCGCGCATGACGCAACCGCTGGCTCAGATGCTGGCAGCGGTGCAGGGACACTGGGTCGTCCGAACCCGCGACGACGGCTTCTACGACGCCCGCACGGGCGTGCGCCTCGATGCTCCCGCCGACGCGCTCACCGCGGGAGCCCCGACGCCCGAGACCGTGCACCCCTTCTTCGTGCGGGCGCAGGTGGCATCCACTCTCCAGGTCGTCGCGACGGTGTCGACGCGACACCGCGTGACCCGCCCAGTGCGGTTGGGCGGGGTCGCCGAAGCGGCGATCGCGCTGTTCACCGACGCCGAACCCGCCGCGTGGGGCGCCGTCGAGCCGCTGCTCGCGCCCTGGGACCGCGACGATCTCACCGAGCGGTCGCGGCGTCGCATCCCGCTGGACAGCCACTGGACGGCCGTCGGCGGCGATGANTCGCGACGCTGCAGACCGCCCGCACCCGTGAGGGACTCGAAGAGACTACGCGCGTGTGGGCGGCGGTGCCCGGCGTCGGGCGCGACGCGGGAACGGCGGCGACCGCCGAGGCGCGCGAACTGCTCGCGCGCGCGGCGACGGTGGGGCTTCCGCTCATCGGCGTCGCTTTCGCCGCGATCGGCGCACCCGACCTCGCCCGACGAGCGACCGCGGCACCGCATCCCGAGCCCCTGGCCCTGCTGATCGGCCCGGTGGGCGTGCGGGCCCTGGGGATCGACGCGAAGCGCTGGATCGACGACGTCGGCGGCACGATCGTCGGCAGCCCCCGGCTCCCCGGCGTGCTGCTGCCACTCGGCTCGGTCGACGGCGGCGGATGGACCCGGCTGAACGAGGTGCTGGCGACGCTGGACCCGGCGCGTCTCGCCGAGCTGCTCGATCTCGCCCCGCACGTGCGCGCGCAGCTCGTCTCGCCCGGAGGAGTTCGCTGATGCCCGAAACGGTCGACGTCGCCCCTCGCGTGCGCCCGCAGCTGCTCCCGCAGGAAGGAGTCCGCTGATGCCCGACCAGCGCGACACGGTTCTCATCGAGCAGGCGAAGATCCAGCGCATGCGCCTGGGCGCCGCCCTCGTCTACGGCCACATCGGCGAGCGCCGCACCGTCAACGACCACATGAAGCGACTGATGGGCTCGATCGTGGTCGCCGCGATCGCGTGCGCCGCCTGCGTGGGCGTGTCGTTCGTCTCTCAGCTGCTCACCGAGCGCGCCCAGACGAGCACCTCGATCCAGACCCCGACCGGAGCCGTCACCCCGTGAGCATCTACACCCGTCTGACCGTCGCGGGCTCCGAGCGTCGGGCCGAGGTCGTCGTCCCCAGCGGCGAGCCGGTCGGCGCCGCCCTGCCGCAGCTGATCGACATGCTCGGCGAGACCGCGGGCACGGTGGAGCGCCCCCTCGCACTGATCGCGCCCGACGGCGAGCAGGTCGACATCGCCCTGACGCCGCAGCAGCTCGACCTCGCCGACGGCACTCTGGTGCGCCTCGTGCGCTTGGATGCCGCACCGCCTCCGCCCGTGGTCATCGATGTGACCGATGCCGCCGCCGATGCGCACGATGCCCGTCCCGACCGGTGGGATGACCGGGCTCGGGCCGTCGCGGGGGCGATCGGGATCGCCGCAGCCTTCGCCGTCGCGGGGCTGTTGTCACCGTGGTCGTCGCCGACCGTCGCCGCTTTCGCCGCGCTCGTCGCAGCCGTCGCGCTCGTGACCGTCGCCACCGGCGTGGGTCTCGGCGGTCTTCGTCGCCTCTCGACGTGCGTCTCGGCCGCTGCAGCCGGTCTCGCGCTCCCCGTAGGGACCGCGACGACGGCGGCCTTGACCTCTCACGGGTTCGTCGGGGCCGCACCCCTCGTGGGCGGGATCGCCGCGAGCCTCGCGACCGGATTCGCCGTCGCCCTCCTCGGCGCCGGCGTCGCGCACCGTCGTCGCGGCGCCGCGTCCGGCGGAGCGCTGGGCGCGGTGCTGTCGTCCGTGCTGCTCGGGCTCATCCTCGGCGGAGTGGATGCCGTGGCCGCCGCGGCCGTGACCGGCGTCATCGCCGCGTTCGCCACCGGTCCGCTGCCCTGGATCGCCCTGTCGGCGGCCGGGCTCACCGATCTCGACCAGCGCGCCGCGGACGGTGCCCCGCCCGCCCGGCCCCGCGCCTTCGCCGCGATCGACGAAGCGTACGCGGCGCTCTCGTGGAGCGTCGGGGCCGTGGCATCCGTTCTCGCAGTCTCCGGCGTCGTCCTCGCGTTCTCCGGCACGGTGTGGACAGAGCTGCTCGCCCTGGCGTTCTTCCTCGTCGCCGCGCTCCGCACGCGCGCGTTCCCGCTGCGCTGGCAGGGCTGGCTGCTGTGGGCGGCCGCCGGCGCGATCGCCGCAGCGGGTCTGACGGTGTTGCTCTCGGGCGGACTCGGATGGCTCGGCGCCGGTGCCGCGGTCGTGGCGGCGGCCCTCATCGCGACGATGGTGCTGGTGCGCCCCCGTCCCCATGTGCGGGCGCGGTTGCGCGGCCTGGGCAACGTCGTCGAGACCCTCGCCGTCGTCTCGCTGGTTCCGCTGCTGGTGGGGGCGCTCGGCGTCTACGCCGACCTCCTCGGCATGTTCGGCGGCCGGTCGTGAGCGCGATCGACCTGCGCGCCGTGTCGACCGCGGTGTTCGGCAGCGGCGCGAACGGACGCGTCCGGCTGACGGAGTGGGATGCCGCGATCCGCGGCGGCCTCTCGACCACGCGCCGCATCGGGGTGGTGTCGCTGAGCTCGGGCGCCGGCGCCAGTACCGTCGCGCATCAGCTCACGCGGGCGATCGCGGGGCGGCGCAGCGAGCCGGTGCTGGCCGTGGACGTGTCGACCCGTGGCGCCGGCCTCGCCGCGCGGCTCGGCGCAGCCCCCGTCCCNGGCCGCGGCCCGGACGACCGCCGAAGCCCTCAGCGGGCTGTCCGAGCGGGACGGTGTGGTGGCGCTCCGGCCCCGCGACGCCGACGACGCGGTGGGCGCGTGGCTCGGCGAAGCGGCTCCCATCGCCCGCTTCTTCGACGTCGCGATCACCGACTTCGGGCCGCGGCATCCGCTCGTCGACCTCGCCGCATGCGCGGCGCTCTGCGACGTCGTCTGCCTCGTGAGCGACGCCCATCGCGCCGCGGCGGAGCACGCCCGCTCGGTCGTCGGCGCGGTGCGCGGGCTCCCGGAGTCGCCGTCGGTCGTGCTCGCTCTCGTCGACCACGGCAGGGAGGGCGACGGGGTCGCCCGCGCCTTCGCCACCGGCGCCGATCACACGGTGGTGCCGATCCCGTTCGATGCGGGACTCCGGGCGGGCGGGCGGGCGCGACGATCGGCCACCCACCTCGCGGTCGTGCGACTCGCCGCGGCCGTGGTGGACGCGACGGGGAGGTCGATGTGACCGTCCGCATCGTGCACCGCCCGGCTCGCATCAGCGAAGCCGTCGAGCCCGCCCCCGACGTGATCCTCGCCCCACCGCCCCCGATCGGGGAGGGCGCCACCGGCTTCCCCCTGCAGTCGCTGCTGCCGATCGTGGGCAGCCTCTCGTCGATCACGATGATCGTGCTGTTGCGCAACAACCCGATCATGGTCGTCGTCGGCGCGGTGATCCTCGTGGTCGCCCTCGTCGGCGGACTCGGCATGGCGCTCACGCAGCGCGGGAACGCCGCTCGCCAACGTCGCGTGCAGCGCGAGCGCTATCTCGACTACCTCGAGGAGACGCGCGAAGACGTCCGCCGCACCGCCGACGCCCAGCGCAGCGCCGCCCTGGCTCTGCATCCGGCGCCCGGCACGCTCGTCGAGATCGCGGCCGACCCCGCCCGGCGCTGGGAGCGACGCCCCGGCGATGCGGACTTCCTGCGCGTACGCGTCGGCACGGGCGACCTGCGGGCCGTCGATGTCGCCCTGCCGCCCGAGCAGAATCCCGTGCAGCCCTTCGACCCCGTGATGCGCGACTCGGCCGAGCGCATGGTGCGCCTGGCGGGCGTCTCGCAGGGGATGCCGGCGACGGTCGACCTCGAACGCGGCGGACAGGTGTCGCTCGTCGGCGCGCGCGGCGACACCCTGCGCATCGCCCGCGCCCTCGCCGCGCAGATCGCCGCGTTCCATTCCCCCGATGACGTGCACGTCGCCCTCGCCGTCGCTCCCGCGCAGCGCGACGACTGGCACGGGGTCGACCTGCTCCCGCACGTCGCGGGAGAGGCTCCGCCGACCGGTGCCGTGACCGCGCGTCGCATCGCGCCGAGCCTTCCCGAACTGCTGTCGCTGCTGCGCGAGGAACTGCGCGACCGCGTCGCCACCGCCGCCGCCTCGCGCCGCGCCGGTCGGCGGACGAAGCCCGGCCGCCTGGTGATCTTCGTCGACGACGCCGACCGCGCGGCATCCCCCGTTCCGCGCCTCGACGCCGCGCTCGACCTCGCGGCTCTCGGGGTGACGGTCGTGCACCTCGTCGACGACCGCCTCAAGGAACCGACGACGGTCGCCGTCCGCGTCACCGTCGAGGGCGGCGTCGCCACCATCGAGACACCGGGATCGGGGGAAGCGGCCGTCAGCGGCATCCGGATCGATGCCTTCACCCCCGCAGCTCTCGAGATCGTCGCGCGGCCGCTGGCGGGATTGCGCCTGCGTCGTACGTCGGCCGAAGACACCGGCACCGCCCTCGCCCCCGATGTGACTCAACTCCTCGGCGTCTCCGACGTGGACGCCATCGACACCGCGGCCGTCTGGCGCACCCGCAGCGCAGCCGAGTTCCTGCGCGTGCCCATCGGCGTCGACGACCGCGGGGCACCGGTGCTGCTCGACCTGAAGGAATCGGCGCAGCTCGGCATGGGCCCGCACGGCATCTGCATCGGCGCGACAGGCTCGGGCAAGAGCGAGCTGCTGCGCACGCTCATCCTGGGGCTCGCGCTGACGCACGCGCCCGACGACCTCAGCATGATCCTCGTCGACTACAAGGGCGGTGCGGCCTTCGCTCCCTTCGCCCGTCTACCGCACGTCGCGGGCATCATCGACAACCTCGCCGACGACCCCCAGCTCACGGAACGCGCGCGCGCCAGCATCCAGGGCGAGGTCGTGCGTCGACAGCGCCTGCTGAAGGATGCCGGGAACGCGGCATCCATCGGTCACTACCGGCAGATGCGACGCGACCGCCCGGAGCTCCCCGCCCTGCCGCACCTGTTCCTCGTCATCGACGAGTTCGGCGAGCTGCTCACCGCCGAACCCGACTTCGTGGAGCTTCTGCTCACCATCGGGCGCATCGGCCGCTCGATCGGGGTGCACCTGCTGCTGTCGAGCCAGCGCATCGAGGCCGGCCGCCTGCGCGGCCTCGACACCTACCTGTCTTACCGCATCGGGCTCCGCACGTTCTCGGAGTCGGAGTCGGCCGTGGTGCTGGACACCCCCGACGCGTTCCACCTGCCCGCCATCCCGGGCTTCGGCTACCTCAAGGTCGACACGTCGGTGTACACGCGCTTCCGCGCCGGGTACGTCTCGGGCGCCGTTCCCGACCCGATCGATTCGGGTCCCCGCCACGACGACGCCCCGCCCGTGCTGGCCCTGCCCGCCTACGACCTGCCCGAGGACGCTCCCGAGGATGAGCAGCTCGACAGCGCCGAGCCCGAGACGCCGACGACCGGCCGCACCCTCGTGCAGGCCGCGACGTCGCAGCTCGCGCGCGGCATCGCGCGGACCCGGCCGGTGTGGCTCCCGCCGCTGCCCCCCGTGCTGACCCTGGGCGGGGTGCTGCCGCAGGCCGACGGCGCCGGCACGCTGCGCGCGCCGATGGGACTGCTCGACGACCCGTCGACGCAGACGCAGGGTCCGTGGATGCTGGATCTCACGCGGTCGGGAGGACATGTCTCGATCACCGGCGCCCCGCAGTCGGGCCGCTCCATGTTCCTGCGCACCCTCGCCGCGTCGCTGGCGTTCACCCATTCGCCGCGCCAGGTCAGCATCTACGGCATGGATCTCACCGGCGGCGGTCTCGCGCGCATCGAGCCCTTCCCGCACGTCGGCGGGGTCGCCACGCGCGGCAACCGGGAGCGGCTCACGCGCCTGCTCGAAGAACTGACCGGCATGCTCGCCGTGCGCGAGCGCGTGTTCCGCGACCAGAGCCTAGACTCCCTCGCCGACATGCGCCGCCAGCACGCCGCCGGGCGCCTCCCCGACCTGCCGAGCGCCGACGTCGTGCTGCTCGTCGACGGTCTCGGGGCCCTTCGTCAGGACTTCGAGGACCTCGAGGCACCGCTCGGCCAGCTCCTCGAACGCGGCGGGAGTTTCGGCATCCACGTCGTCGTCGCCCTGTCGCGATGGAACGAACTGCGCATGAACCTGCAGGGCCTCATCGGCACGCGCCTCGAGCTCAAGATCAACGACCCCGCCGATTCGCAGATCGCGCGGAAGCTGTCGACCACCCTGCGCGCCGACGAGCCGGGCCGCGTGCTGACGGATGCGAAGCTGTTCGCGCAGATCGCGCTGCCACTGCTCGAAGAGGTGGACGACGGCGACACCGGCGAAGCCCTCGAGCAGCTCGCCCGCGAGAGCGCCGCCCGCTGGGGCGGTCAGGGAGCCGCGCCGATCCGCCTTCTGCCCGAGGTGCTGGACCCCGCCGATCTGCCCGACGCGATCGACGAACCGGACGCCGTGCCCCTCGGCCTCCGACAGGACACGATGCAACCCGTCACCCTCGACATCGCCACCCGCGACCCGCACCTTCTCGTGCTCGGCGACAGCCGGTGCGGCAAGACGACGGCGCTCCGCGGCATCGTGCAGGGAGCGATCGACCGGCACTCGCCGGAGGAACTCGTCGTCGCCCTCATGGACGCGCGCGGCGACCTGGCATCCGAGATCCCCGACGCCTATCTCGGCGGACACGCCACCTCCGGTCGGCAGGCGCGACTGCTGGCGGAGTCGATCGCCGTCGAGCTCGAGAAGCGGCAGAGCGATCGTGACGCGGGTCCGCGCATCCTCGTGGTCGCCGACGACTTCGACATCCTCGCCGCGGGCGGCACGGAGCCGCTGCGGCCCCTGCTGCCGTACCTGGCGTCGGCGCGCGATCTTCGGGTGAACGTGGTGGTGAGCCGCCCGGTGGCCGGCGCCTCGCGGGCGATGTTCGATCTGGCGCTGCAGGGGATCCGCGACACCGGGGGCACGACCCTCATCATGTCGGGCGACCGCTCCGAGGGTGCGCTGCTGCCGAAGCTGTACGCCGAGCCGATGATCGCCGGCCGTGGGCGTCTCGCCCGCCGCGGCGATCGCCCGACCCTCGTGCAGGTGGCGAACTTCGTCGCCGGCGAGACGGAGGATGCCGCCGCGGACGCGGACGCACCGGAGGACCGAACGGTCGCGACGGCGGATGCCACCACCGCGGTCGGCGTGATGGGTGCAAGCGCGTCCTCGGCCGACCCCGGCACGATCGCCGCGCCGGAGGACTCCGACGCACCGTCCGACGGCACCGCTCCGGTTCGCCCCGCCCCTGCCGACGCCGACGCGATCGCGGGCCCGACCCCGCCCGACGGCGAGCGGCCCCTGACGAGACGGAGGAGGAACCGTGCCCCGCAGTAGCGTCGCGTTCACCCGCGAGCCGATCGGCATCGAAACGCTCGCGCAGGCCGTTTCCCGCGTGCTGACGCCCGAGGAGCTCGCCGCGACGCCCGTGGAGGTACGACCCCTCGACGACGGCGCGGCCGCCCAGGTCGTGATGCTCGACCGGGTCGTCGTGACCGTCCTGCGCCCCCGTCTCGTCCCCGCTCCCGCCGAGCTCACGCGCGTCTACGGCGCCGTCGAGGTGCCCTCCGACGCCCGATGGACGACCGACGCCCTCACGACCTGGGAACCCGAGGGCGTCATCGGCGTCCGCCTGATCGAGGCGGCCGCCGTCGCCTGCGGCGGTACCGCTGTGCACCTGGGCTGAGTCTGCGAACCCGGATGCCGCGACGCAGCGGCGCACCCGGACGATGGCCGCCCGCCCCCTCGACGGCCGGCGCCACCGGGAACGTCCTCCCCCGCCGGACGCCCCGGCCCCTGCTCTACCGGACGGCGGCCTCCTCCGCCGCGAACACCACACGACCCGCCACCACCGTGCGCACCGCGCGTGTCCGCAGCAACGCCGCGGAACCCTCCTCGAACGGGTCGTCGTCGTAGACCGCGAAATCGGCGGCGAAGCCCGGGGCGAGGCGTCCGCGCCACTCGCCGTCGCCGACGGAGGCCGCTGCGTCGCGCGTCGCGTGTGCGATGGCGTTCGCGAGCGGCACCGCGAAGTGCGGGTGCACGGCCGGCACCGACAGGTCGAGCGCCGAGGCGCGGGTGACGGCGACGTACATGTTCGCGAGGGCATCGTAGGGGGCGGTCGGCGCGTCGGTCGAGAAGGCGAGGAGGGCCCCGGCATCCTCGTACTCCGGCCAGGGGAAGGCCCGCTCGACGCGTTCGTCGCCGAGCATCGCGGCCCAGTTCTCGAAGATGGCCGGATCGGCGTGCACGGGCTGCATGGATGCCGTGACCCCGAGGCGCGCCATGCGCGCGGCCGTGCCGGGAGCGGCGTATTCGAGGTGCTCGATGCGATGGCGGCGCGGAATGTCGCCGTTGGCCTGCATCGCCCGCTCGATGGCGGTGAGGGCCGCGTCGCTCGCGGCGTCCCCGATCGCGTGCAGGGCGATCTGCAGCCCGGCCTCATCCGCGGCGGCGACGACCGGCGCGAGGTCGTCGAGGGGCCAGATGGGCCCGGCCTGCGAGCCGTCGGCATAGGGTGCACCCATGGCGGCGGTGCACGCGTCGATCGTGCCGTCGAGGATGAGCTTGATGCCCACGACCCGCAGCCACGGCGACGAGGGACGACCCGCGAGCTCTACCACTCGCGCGAGCTGGGCGAGGTTCTGCTCCCGGTCGCCGGTGTTCTCGACGAGCCAGTGCGCCGCGACGCGGATGGGCAGTGTGCCGCCGTGTCGCTCGACGGCCCGGTCGAGCGCGGCCAGGCCGTGCTCCGAGAACGCCATGTCGACCGCGCCGACCACACCGGCGCGCACGTAGGCGTCGAACACGCGGTCGACGGCCGCGTCGCGCTCGGCGTCTGTCGTCGTCGCGTCGCGCTGATTCCACGAGTACTGCACCGCCGCGGTCTCGTACAGCATGCCGTTCGGCTCACCCGAAGGGTCGCGGCCGATCTCGCCGCCCAGCGGGTCGGGGGTGTCGCGGGTGATGCCGAGCTCGGCCAGGGCGGCGCTGTTGACCCAGCACGAGTGGTAATCGTTGGCATCCAGGTAGACCGGGATGTCGTCGACGACCGCGTCGATCATCGCCGCGGTGGGGGCACCCCCGGGCACCGAATCGAACAGCCACCCCCTGCCGCGCAGCACGACCGCGTCGGGGTCGGCCTCACGTGCCGCGCGCAGGACGTCCTGGATGGCCTCGAGCGACCGCGCGTCCGTGAGAGCCACCTGGCCGAGGGCCGCACCCATCATGAGCAGGTGCGTGTGCGCGTCGGTGAACCCGGGGAGCACGAGCCGGCCATTCAGGTCGACGATCTCGTCGACCGGGGTCGCGGCCGCCTCGGCCCCCACGGCGGTGATGGTCTCGCCGTCGACGGCGACGGCATCCGTCCACTGCCGAGCCGGGTCGGCGTCGGCGGTGAAGAAGCGGCCTCCGCGGTAAAGTGTGCGGGTCATTCTGCGGCCTCCTTGGCTGCGCGTTCGAGGCGGCGCGAGAGGACGCCGACGATTCCGGCCGGCACGGCCAGCACGAAGCTGGCGATCCCGAGGGTGAGGGCGAAGCCCTGGTACCCGAACAGCTCGACCAGCGACGCGCCGATCACCGGGGTCAGGGCGGAGCCGACGAGGTAGGTCGCCAGGAGCGGGCCCGACCAGCGACCGTCGGCATCGAGGGCCGCCGCGGTCGAGATGAAGTACATGAAGGCCACCGCGTACAGGGTGTTCCAGGCGATGAAGACCACGACGAACACGGTGGGGTCGGTGACGTAGCCCTCGACGATCTTCAGGATGCCGCCGGCCACCATCAGCACGAACAGGGGCACCCCGCGCCCCAGGCGGTCGCCGATGGCGACGAGGGCGATCGTCCCGACCAGGCCGCCCGCGGTGGCGCCGCTCAGGGCGACGCTGAGCCCCTTGGGGGTGAGACCCGACAGATCGGCGCCCATGACCCCGGCCATGGCCCAGAGCGAGTCCTCGCTCGCGGCCCACAACGCGAAGACGACCAGCAGAACGGAGCCCGCGATCGTGACGGTGCGGGAGGGCCGGGCCGCCGTGCGCAGGACCCCCGTCGGGGGCACCTCGATGGGCACGGCCTCGCCGACCGCCGCGGCGGCGTGCACGGTCGCCGCCGGTAACGACGGCATCCACGCCACCACGACGAGCGAGACGAGACTGAACAGCGCCATCGTTCCGAACACGTCGATCGGGGCGAGCCCGATGAGCGGCACCACGGCGAGGATGACCGTGATGAGCGCGCGGTTGGCCAGGCCGTTCAAGCCGGCGACGCGGTCGGGGTTGCGGAACGCGGCGAGCGCCGCGCCGGCGGCCGCGACGGCGCCGCCCGCCCCGATCCCGCCCACGAGCAGTCCGGCGACGATCAGCGCGGGCACCAGGGCGGCGACACCGAACCCCGCCACCGAGAGCCCGAGACCCACGCGGGCGACGGTGCGGCGGCGCGCCCCGGCGCAGAGGGGCGCCACGGCGAGTCCGGTGAGCGCCGTGAGCAGGAGTGTGCCGGTGACCAGCCAGCTCGCCGCCAGCACGTCGGCGCCGGTTCCCTCCTGCACGGCGGCGATCATGTACGGCGATAGGTTCACGCCGAGGTAGCCCGCGATGCCGACGAGGAAGGTCGAGGAGGCGGTGGGGAAGCGGATGGGCAGGCGCGCGGCGCCGGTCGACGCGGGCGCGGTGCGAGGGGGAGCGGACACGTGAACCTCTCGGGGGAGCCGGCGGGGCCGGCAGGCGGGGAGCGGGTCCGGAGGCGTCGTCGTCGATCGCATCCGGTGGACCCGAGGCTACGGACCGGGTGTTTCGGTCGGCGTGCCGGTTCTGTTTCTCACACATTAAACGTTTAAGTAGGGTCGCGCGCAAGACCTCTCCGCCCGACCGTCGACGCGGCGCCCCGACGACGGTCGGGTAACGTCGCACTCCATGACCCCCCGCCGACCGACGCTGCACGACGTGGCCGCCGGAGCGGGCGTCTCGATCGCCGCCGCCTCCTTCGCCCTGCGCGGCAAGGCCGGCGTGTCGGACGACACCCGTGACCGCGTCCTCGAGGTCGCACGCGGGCTCGGCTACCGCGTCAACGTCCCCGCGCGGAGTCTGCGCACCGCGCGCTCCGCCGCCGTCGGGCTGCACCTCCCGGCCGGCACGACGCACCTGCCGTACTACACCGACTTCGCCTTCGGGGTCGTCGACGCCGCCGACCGGCGCGGCCTCTCCGTCATTCTGCTCCCCCATCGCGACGACGGGCAGGCGGGCGCGCCCTCGGATTTCGTCGACGGTTACGTCGTCGTCGACGCCTCGGTGGAAGACGCCGGCGTCCGGGCCGTGCTGGCCTCGGGGCGCCCAGTGGTCAGTGGCGAGCAGGTGTTCGGCGGCCCGGGGCTCGCGAGCGCCAGCGTCGCGATCGACCACACCACCGCACTCTTCCGGCTGCTCGACCATCTGCGCGCACGCGGAGCCGCGAGGATCGCCGCGATCCTGCCGCCCGACGGCACCACGTGGAGCCGCGAGCTCGCAGACGCCTACGCGCGCTGGAGCACGGAGAACGGGCGCGACGCCCTCGCACGCCACACCTCGTTCGTGCCCACCGCCGACGAGGTCTCGACCGTCGTCCTCGACGTGCTGGAGGACCCCCGCGTCGACGCGCTCGTCATCGCCCCCAGCGGATCGGCCCCCGCCACGCTCGCGGCCGCCGCGCGGGCCGGACGCCGGGTCGGCGACGACCTGCTGGTGGCCGCCTGCGTCGACGAGCCCGCCCACGCGCTGCTGTCACCCGGCGTGACCTCGATCGACCTCGAGGCGCGTGCGCTCGGGTCGGCCTGCCTCGAACTGCTCGTCGAGGTGTGGGATGCCGGGGAGCTCACCGACCCCATCCGCGTCACCGTTCCGCGGCTGGTCGTGCGCGAGAGCACCGCGGGGCGGGCGAGCACTGCCTGACACCGGGCCGCCGGCGCGGACCGGCCCCGTCCGTCGCGGCGGACGCTCGGCGACCGGTCGAGACCTTCGCGCCGGAGAGCGCCGAAGGCGGCACCCGACCGTCCGCGCCGGACCCCGCTGCCCGATACGCCAGAGCACGCCCCGCACCCGGGGCATGCCCGGCCTCGGAACACGAAACCGGATGCCGCGACCCCGAGGCCACGGCATCCGGTCGCGTATCGCCCGGGGTCAGGCTCCGCGCAGGCGCTCCGCGAGGTAGCCGTGCAGGGCGTCGAGTCCGATGCGCTCCTGGCCCATGGTGTCGCGGTCGCGCACGGTCACGGCGTTGTCGTCGAGGGAGTCGAAGTCGACCGTGACGCAGAACGGGGTGCCGATCTCGTCCTGGCGGCGGTAGCGGCGACCGATCGCGCCGGCGTCGTCGAAGTCGATGTTCCAGCGGGCCGCGCGGAGCGCATCGGCGGTCTCACGGGCGAGCGGAGACAGGCGCTCGTTGCGCGACAACGGCAGCACGGCGACCTTGACGGGCGCGAGGCGCGGGTCGAGCTTCAGCACGGTGCGGGTGTCGGTGCCGCCCTTGGCGTTGGGCACCTCTTCTTCGCGATACGCGTCGACGAGGAACGCCATCATCGCCCGCGTCAGACCGAACGACGGCTCGATGACGTACGGCGTGTACTTCTCGCCCGACGCCTGATCGAAGAACGTGAGCGACTGGCCCGAGGCCTCGGAGTGGCTCTTGAGGTCGTAGTCGGTGCGGTTGGCGACGCCCATGAGCTCGCCCCACTCCTTGCCGGGGAAACCGAAGCGGTACTCGACGTCGATCGTGCCGGCGGAGTAGTGCGCGCGGTCGTCTTCGGGCACGTCGAAGCGCTTCATGTTGTCGGCGTCGATGCCCAGGTCGATGAACCAGTTCCAGCACGCCTCGACCCAGTGCTCGAACCACTCGTTCGCCTCGGCGGGCGGGGTGAAGTACTCGATCTCCATCTGCTCGAACTCGCGGGTGCGGAAGATGAAGTTTCCGGGCGTGATCTCGTTGCGGAACGCCTTGCCGACCTGGCCGACGCCGAACGGGGGCTTGCGACGGGATGCCGTGAGCACGTTCGAGAAGTTCACGAAGATGCCCTGCGCGGTCTCGGGACGCAGGAAGTGCAGGCCCGACTCGTCGTCGACGACGCCGAGGTAGGTCTTCACCAGACCGGAGAACGACTTGGGCTCGGTGTACTGGCCCTTGGTGCCGCAGTTCGGGCACGGCACGTCGGCGAGGCCGTTCTCGGCCTTACGGCCCTTGCGCGCCTCGAAGTCTTCGATGAGGTTGTCGGCGCGGAAGCGCTTGTGGCAGCTGAGGCACTCCACCAGCGGGTCGGTGAAGGTGGCGACGTGGCCCGAGGCCTCCCAGACGCGCTTGGGCAGGATGATGCTCGAGTCGAGCCCCACCATGTCGCCGCGGCCGCGGACGAACGTCTGCCACCACTGGCGGCGGATGTTCTCCTTCAGCTCCGTACCGAGGGGGCCGTAGTCCCACGCCGACCGCGAACCGCCGTAGATCTCACCGGCCTGGAAGACGAACCCGCGGTGGCGGGCGAGGGCGATGACCTTGTCAAGGCGGGACTGTTCGGCCACGGTGGCTCCAATGGTCGCAAAGATGTGGGGATCGGGCGCGAGTGCGCGGCATCCAGTTTATCGAAACGGGCCGGTCTCGCCCGGCCGGCCGTCCGGTCTCATCGGGTGATTCGCTCGCGACGCACGGTGAACTCCTTCAGCGCTGCCGCATCGATCTCGACGCCGATCCCGGGGCCGGTCGGCACCCGTACGTGTCCGTCTTCGAGCACAGCCGGTTCGGTCACGATGTCGCGGTCGTAGAAGCGGGCGGATGCCGAGATGTCTCCGGGCAGAGTGAAGCCGGGGAGGGCCGCGAGCGCGGCGTTGGCGGCGCGTCCGATCCCGGTCTCGAGCATGCCGCCGCACCAGACCGGGATGCCGGCGGCTCGGGCACGATCGTGGATCGCGACGGCCTCGAGATACCCGCCGACGCGGCCGGCCTTGATGTTCAGGATCGCGGCCGATCCGAGCGCCAGAGCGTCGGCGGCGGCCTTGTCGGACACGATCGACTCGTCGAGGCACACCGGGGTGCGAAGGCGCCGGGCGAGGGTCGCGTGGTCGACGAGGTCGTCTTCCTGCAGCGGCTGCTCGATGAGCAGGAGGTCGAAGCGGTCGAGCTCGGCGAGGGTGTCGGCATCCGGGAGTGTGTACGCCGAGTTGGCGTCGACCTGCAGCGGGATCGCGCCGAACGCCGCCCGCACGGCCGCGGTGTCGTCGATGTCGCGACCGGGCTTGATCTTGATCTTGATGCGCACGTACCCCTCGTCGAGGTAGCCGCCGACGGCGTCGACGAGCGCGGCGGGATCACGCTGGATGCCGACCGAGACGCCCGAGGGCACCCTGTCGTTCACGGCGCCGAGGTACTGCGCGAAGCTGCGGCCGTCGGCGCGGAGGGCGGCGTCGACGACGGCGAGCTCGAGACCCGCCTTGGCCATGCGGTGCCCGACGACACGGCCCAGGATGCCGCCGACCTCCTCGGGGGAGAAAGTGCGGCGATCCAGCAGGGCCGGTGCGAGGAAGCGGGTGAGAACGTCCCACGCGCCCTGGGTGTACTCGCTGGAGTAGGACGGCTCCGACTGCGTGACCACTTCTCCCCAGCCGCGGCCGTCGGACGTCTGCGCCGTGACGATGATGACCTCGCGGACCGTCTCGGTGCCGAACGACGTCGTGAACGGCGAGACGAGGGGGATCCGCAGGACGCGGAGCTCCACGGCCTCCAGGGTCACGGGCGGGGCGGGGCGGGTGAGGGGCATGACGGCAGGCTAACCGCCCACCCCGGTGCGGCGGAGCCGGGAGGTCGGTGTGCCGAACTCCGGAGAAATCGGCACCCGGGTGGTGTTCCGGGCGCGGCGGTGGCCGGGAGAGGCGGTTCTTCCGGAGTTCCGCACACGCCGGCCCCGCGGATGTCGTCGCCGCGCCCGCACCCCGACGACCCGCGACCGTAACGCCCGCACCCGGCCGTGGCAAGGCCGCGGGCCGAGGCGGAGCGCCCGCGTAGCGTCGCCCGCATGAGCGACGACTTCACCCCCCGCCACGCGATCGTCACCGGCTCCGACTCGGGGATCGGCGCGGCCACCGCCCTCGCCCTCGCCGACGCCGGTCTCGACGTCGCGATCACCTACCACTCCGACAAGGACGGCGCCGAGAAGGTCGCCGACGAGGTTCGCGCCCGCGGGTCGCGCGCGACCGTCGCGCAGTTCGACGCCACCGACTTCGACGCGGTCCCGGATGCCGTCAACGCCATGGCCGACGAGCTCGGCGGCCTCGACGTGTTCGTCAACAACGCCGGTGGCGGGATCGGCGGCTCGTTCCTCGACCTCGACTTCGACACCTGGCGCACCGACATCTCGCTCAACCTCGACGGCGCGTTCCTCGCCCTGCACACCGCGGCCCGCCGCATGGTGAAGGCCGGCAACGGCGGACGCCTCATCGTCGTCTCGAGCGTGCACGAGCACCAGCCCCGTGTGGGCTCCGCCCCCTACGTCGCCGCCAAGCACGGCGTCGGCGGGCTCATCAAGACCATGGCCCTCGAGCTCGGCCAGTACGGCATCACCGCGAACGCCGTCGCCCCCGGCGAGATCGCCACCCCCATCAACGACATGTCCGCCGAGGACGCCGACCGCATCCACCGCCCCGGCATCCCGCTCGGTCGGCCCGGCAAGCCCGAGGAGATCGCCGACGTCATCCGCTTCCTCGCCTCGCCCTCGGGTTCGTACGTGACGGGCGCGAGCTGGGTCGTCGACGGCGGGATGCTGCACATGGGCCCGCAGGCGGGCTCTCACATGGAGTCGGACGCCTGGCGTTCGGCCGGCGAGGAGTGAGAACGATGAGCGACGAGAAGAGCTTCGACGAGAACCGCCACGACCAGCTCACGAGTGCGCCGAAGGCGACCGAGGAGGACGCGGCCCCGCGCTTCGATGTGAGCGAGCACGACGGTGTCACGCGCATCGACGTGCGCGATGACGCCGCGGTGCGTCCGGGACCCGGCCAGGGAGACCCCGCGGCGGAGAAAGACGTGCCGATCAGCGAGCAGTGACCGTGCGGGGGCGAGCCGATGCGGCGCCCCCGCGCATCACCTCACGATCAGGTAGCCGCGGCGGTCGAACCCGCCGATTCGACGACCGGATGCCAGGTGCCCGCCGAGATCGCCGCGCAGACGCCGGCGCCACTCGGCGGTGGCCGGCGGGTCGCTCCGACGGAGGGCTTCGATGTCGGCGGGCACGGCCACGACGGCGAGGGTCTCGGCATCCGTCGGCCTCGGCGCGGGAGGCTCCGCGAGCGCCCAGCTCACCATGAGGCGGTCGGACTCGTCGCCGCGGTTCACGGCATCCGCCATGGCACCGTAGTGGTCCGCGAGGTACTCCGTCGCGCGGGCGCCGAGCACCGCGAGGTTGAAGTGGGCGTTTCGGGCGACCAGCGGGTCGAACGTCCAGGTGATGCGCCCGACGCCCCGTTCGAGCGCCCAGGCGCGCTGATGCTCCTTCAGCTGACGGCCGAGACCGCGACCCTGGTGCCCGGGCAGGATGCCGGTGATGTGCGAATGCATCGAGCGCTCGGCGGGCAGGCCGAAGAACGCCGCGGACGCGCCGATCATCCGCCCGTCGTCGAAGAGACCGACGACGTAATTGCCCGCGTGCTCGAGGGCCCGCAGGATGTTCGCCGGCATCGTGCCGCGCTCGCCCCACACCTCGTCGAGGACGCGAGCGGCCTGGTGAATGTCGTCGACGTCGACCAGGGTGCGGATGTCGATCGCGCTCATGCTTCGAGTCTCGCATCGTCGTCCGGCGTTTCGTGTGCCGCCCACGCGTGACGTTTCGCCTCGTCACCGCGTCTCATCGGTGTATGCGAACGAATGCGTCACCGACGAGAGGACACGACATGGCATCCACGCTCACCGCCCGCTGCGAGACGTCGTCCGAGGTGCTCTCCTGATGCGCGGCTCCGCGTCTCTCGCACGCCGGCCCCGCGGCGTCTACATCGCGACCGGTGTCGGCGCGGCCCTGACGGCGATCATCGCCCTCGCGCTCTACCTGCCCCTGGTGGGCTTCCTCGCCGCGACGACGGCCAGCACGGCCGGACTCGTGCCCTTCCCCTTCGGCAGCGTCATCGGCGTGACCCTGCTGGGCCTCGTGATCGTGGCCGGGGCGCTGCTGCTGGCCGTCACGCGACGCCGACCGTGGATGTCGTGGACCCTCGCGGTCATCGCGATCGTCGTGGCCCTCGCGGTGACGGTGTTCCCCCTCATCGCCGTTGCCGTGGGATCGGCCGACCGGGCGTCGGACATCGTGCCGCTCATCACCGACCTCTGGCAGCGGGTGACCGGCGGCTGACCGCGCGCTCCCCTCGACGGGGCACGCCGTCGTCGTCGCGTCAGCGCGGGAGCACGCCGCCCACGTGCCGGATGGTGCGGCCGCGCTCGATGACGATGGCGATCCCGCCGACGAGCCACAGGGGGACCTGCGTGAGGAACGCGAGACGGAACGCGTCCAACGTGTAGGTGTCGGGCGTGCCCGCCCCCTGCACGTCCATCGCGATGCCGATGAAGAGGATGGCCAACAGCGCCGCGAGGAATCCTCCGCCGTTGACGATCCCGGTCGCCGTGCTGAGGCGATGGCTCGGAGTGAACGTACGGGCGTGGTCGAACGCGATCATGGACGCCGGACCCCCGGTCGACAACGCGAACATCAGCACGACGAGCAGCCACACCGGCGCGGGCCCCGGCCACGCGATGACGACGATCCAGACGATCGCCTGGAACACGACCGTCGGCAGCACGAGCCATCGCGATCGGCGCGTCGGATGCCGGCTCGACAGCGCCCCGATGATCGGACCGCTCAGGATGCTGAACAGGACGAGAGAGGTCATCACCAGCGACGCCGTCGCCGGCTCCAACCCCTCGCCCGCGGTGAGGAAGGGAAAACCCCACAGCAGCATGAAGGCCGTTCCCGCGAAGGGCGTCGCGAAGTGCGACCAGAAGCCCAGACGCGTGCCCGGGTGCGCCCACGACTCGCGGAAGCCCTGGCGCAGATCGGGCGCCGACCGCACGACCCGGATCGCGCCGGTCTGCGTGTCGACCGAGGTGTCGACGGGGTCATCGCGTCGTTCGGGTGGACGGTTGCGGATGATCGCGTACGTGAGGACGGCGAACAACACGCCGAGACCCGCGACGCTCCCGAACGCGACGCTCCAGCTCGTGGCGTGCAGAAGAGCTGCGAGCGGCACCACCGCGACGATCTGCCCGAGCTGACCGATGATGCCCGTCAGCTGCACGAGCACCGGTGCTCGTTGCGCGGGGAACCACGTCGCGATCACGCGCAGCACGCTCGGGAAGATCATGGCGTCGCCCGCGCCGATGAGCACACGGGCCAGGATGCCGATGCCCACGGCATCCGCGAAGGCCATGACGAGCTGCCCCACCGCCATCAGCACCATGCCGATCGCGATCATCGGGCGCGCGCCGAACCGGTCGAGGAGGAGTCCGACCGGGATCTGCATCGCGCCGTAGACGAAGAGCTGGATGACGGCGAACATCGACAGCGCCGAGGCATCGGCGTTGAAGCGCACAGCGGCATCCACGCCGACGGCGGAGAGCGATGTGCGGTTGATGATGGACACGACGTAGGCGAGCACGCCGACGATCCACAGCGTCCAGGTGCGCCAACCCGGCCGGTCGAGGCGGAGGGTGCTGGTCACGTGTCCCAGGCTAACGGGGAGCGCCGACACCGGACGCGGACCCGGGCACCACGCCGAGCACGTCGGCCATACGGCGCCGGACTACGTCGAGGTGCCGGACCAGCGGCTGTCCCGCGTCGTCGGCGAGCCACAGCTCGAGAGCGGTCTGCAGCAGGTCGACCGTGGCCCCGGCGGTGACGCGGGCCGTGAGCGGGTCGACGCCGCGCGCGGCACACCCCTCGCGGATCGCCTCCCGCAGATCGGCCTGCTTCTGCAGATCGCGTTCGCGAAGGGCCGGCTCGGTCTCGATGATCCGGCGGGAAACGACCATCTGCGCGCGCCGGGGCTCGAAGCGGTCCGCGGCGAGCGCGTGCAGACCGGCCCAGGCCACATCGAAAGCCGGTGCGTCCGCGGGGGCCGCCGCGAGGAGGGCGGTCGCGAGCCGGGGGATCTCGTCGTCGCCGAAGAAGACCTCGCGCTTGTCGCTGAAGTGGCGGAAGAACGTGCGCCGCGTGACTCCCGCCCGCTCGACGATGTCGGGAACCGTCGTGGCCGCGAATCCGCGCTCTCGGAACAGATCGACGGCCGCCTCGCGCAGCCGTTCCCTCGTGTCGGGAGCCCATCTGCCCATGCGGTCGAGCATAAGCGAAGACACGTGGTGCCATCACGTCGTATAGTGAGGGCACTGCGTGTCATCACTGCCGAAAGGTCCTCATGTCCTCCCACCTCGCGGCCGTCATGCCCACTCCCCGCGCCCGTCTCGCCGTACGCCCGACAGCGACCCCCGAACCGGCCCGCGACGAGATCCTGGTCCGCGTGCGCGCCGTCGCGGTGAACCCCGTCGACTGGGTCGTCCAGGGCACCAGCCGCATCACGTACCGCTGGCTGCGCACACCCGCGGTACTCGGCTCCGACATCGCGGGCGAGGTCGTGGCGATCGGCTCGGACGTCACGCTCTTCCACGTCGGCCAGCGGGTGTTCGGGCTCGCGACCGGCACGGATCGCGGCCGTGACGCGGTGCGCGAGGGTGCGTTCCAGGAGTACTCCGTCCTGCTCGAACGCCTCGCCGCCCCCGTCCCCGACGCCTGGAGCGACGACGAGGCGGCAGTGCTCCCCCTCGCCCTCTCGACGGCCGCCTGCGCACTGTTCCAACCCGCCCACCTCGGACTCCGGATGCCGACGGAGCAGGGCGACGCGCGAACAGGCGAGGTGGTGGTGGTCTGGGGCGGATCGACCAGCGTGGGGCTGAACGCGATCCAACTGGCACGCGCCGCCGGATACGACGTCGTCACCACCGCGTCGGGCCGCAACGCCGACCTGGTGCGCGAACTCGGCGCGGAGCACGGGGCCGATCATCACGCACCCACGGCCGTGGACGATCTCGTCGCCGCGATCGGCTCCCGCACCGTCGCGGGAGCGGTCGCCTTGGGCGCCGGGTCGACCGACGCCTGCATCGAGGTCCTGCGCCGCACCGGCGGGACGCGGCTGGCCATGGCGAGCACGCCCCTCTCGCTCGCCGACCTGGTCGGCCGTCGTCGCCTCTTCCCCGCGATGATCCCCGTCTTCTCGTACATCGGCCTCGCGACCGCGCGGTCGATACTGCGCGCCCGCCGCCACGGCATCCGCGCGGGCTTCGTCTGGGGAAGCAGCCTGCGCGACGACGAGGTCGGACCGCGCTTGTGGGGCGAAGTCGTTCCACGCGCCCTCTCCGCGAGGACCCTCCGCCCGGTACCGGCGCCATTGGTGGTCGGAACGGGCCTGGACGCCCTCCAGGGCGCGCTCGATCGGCAGCGCGCGGGCGTCTCGGCGAAGAAGGTCGTCGTGCGGCTCTGACACCCCCTTCGGAAGCGTGGTCGGCGGCGTCATCCGGGCACGGCAGAATGGTCCGATGGTCTCCGCGAGCCCCCACCTGCAGCCCGATCACGCCTGCCTCATCGTGCACGGCAAGGACACCCCCGGCATCATCGCCGCCGTCTCGGCCCTCATCGCGCGGCAGGGCGGCAACGTCGTCGCCTTCGACCAGTACTCCGACCAGCTTCGCGGCGGCGCGTACTTCCAGCGCGTGGTGTTCCACCGTCCCGACCTGCCCGCGGCCATGCCCGAGATCGAGGCCGACCTCGCGAAGACCCTCGGCGACGGGTTCGAGCTCGAGTGGAACCTCACCGACCTCTCGACGCCGAAGCGCATGGCGATCCTGTCGTCGAAGCAGGACCACTGTCTGCTCGACCTGCTCTGGCGTCACCGTCGCGGCGACCTGCCCGTGAGCATCTCGATGGTCGTGTCGAACCACACCACGTCGGCCGACGACGTGCGGTCCTTCGGCGTTCCGTTCTTCCACGTGCCGTCGACGCCCGGGCCCGACAAGTCGGCATCCGAGGCCCGCATCCTCGAGCTGCTCGTGGGCAACGTCGATTTCATCGTGCTCGCGCGGTACATGCAGATCCTCTCGCCCGAGTTCCTCGACAAGATCGGCGTGCCGGTCATCAACATCCATCACTCGTTCCTGCCGGCCTTCATCGGCGCGGAGCCGTACAAGAAAGCGAAGGAGCGCGGCGTCAAGCTCATCGGCGCCACGTCGCACTACGTCACGAGCGATCTCGACGAGGGCCCGATCATCGAGCAGGACACCGTGCGCGTGACCCACGCTGACTCGGCCGCCGAGCTCGCCCGCCGCGGCGCCGACGTCGAGCGCCAGGTCCTCGCGCGCGCCGTGCTCTGGCACGCCGAAGACCGGGTGCTGCGCGACGGCAACCACACGATCGTCTTCTGACGCACCGGGGGGGCCGGGCTTCGGCTTCGGCTCGGCTTCGGCTTCGGCTTCGGCTTCGGCTTCGGCTTCGGCTTCGGCTTCGGCTTCAGCTTCAGCTTCAGCTTCGGCTTCGGCTTCGAGATCACACGCGTGTGCCGAGATCACGCCGTTCTCACTGCAATCGCATGTCGTCTCGGCGATCGGACGTGATCTCGGCGAAAACCGCCGGCGTCTGGGCGCCCGGCGTCAGGCGCCCGGACGAACGCGGACGCGCGCGGCCCGGGACCACCGCGAACGCGCGCGCCCGCGGAGCACCCGACCGCAGGCCGCCGCGCCGGCCGAGCGGCACGCGCCCGACCGGCCCGGCGCCGCGTCACTCGGGGTCGCTCGCGCGGCTGAGCGGACCGCCGCCGCCGCGCGGCGGCTGCCTGCGCTGACGGGAGAGCTCGCCCCCGATGCGGCCACCGTACGGACGTCCGTGGTCGGCGAACTCCGCGCGGAAGTAGGCCAGCCGCCAGTCGCCCAGTTCAATGCGGGCACCGGTGCGGAGGATCCGTCCGCCGCGGTCGCGACCCGGACCCTGCTCGCGCGCCCCGCCACCGCCGACCACGTCGAAGCCGTACAGCACGTACTCGTCGTCGCCCTCGTGGCGGATCTCGGCATGCACGGGCGAGAGCCCCGGCAGGCGCAGGTCGGCCTCTTCGCCGGACCCGATGACCGTCTTGGTCGGCAGCAGGTCGAACTCGCGGGGTCGCGAGCCGTCCCATGTGGCGTCGCCGACCGCGAAGATCAACCGTGGACGACCCGACCCGGGCGTGTAGTGCGTCGTCGTGATGCGGCGACGCACCGTGCGGTTGATCGTCGGCACGAGCGGGAACGGCGTCTCGGGCGGGACGGGGAAGGTCAGCGCCTGCCCTTTGTTGCGTCGCGTCAGCAGCGGCGCGACAGCCCCGACCGATCCCAACCGGATGTGGCGAGAACCCGTGATCGCCCGCTGCAGCGCGTTCTTCTTCACATCGCCGAGCTGCAGGATCGGTCCGTCCGGGCCCTCGAGCTGCACGGAGATGCCCCGGGATGCCAGGGCGTCGGCGACCGTGGACAGTTCCGCGAGTGTCCGCCGACCGTTGCCGGGCAGCCGCGACGGATCGCTCACGACGATGCGCACCTCGCTACCCGCGGCTGTGATCGTGCCCTCGAACGGCGGGGTGTCGGCATCCGACCCTTGCTCGTACTCTGAGAACGACAGGTCGATGTCGAGGCGCACCATGATGGCGCCGCCCCTCAGTTGCCGCGGTACGGGTCGGACCCGGCCGCGGTGTCGTCGCTCGTGGTGACGCGGAGGGTGCCGTTGAGCTTCCACGTCGCGCGAGGCGCGTCGGGGCCGATGTCGCGGGGCACCTCGACGGTCATGTCGACGAAGGAGTAGTTCACGGCGGCGCCGCGGCCGGTCAGGTACGACCACATCTCGCGGCCGAGGTCGGTCCAGTCGGTGATGGAGTGGCCCTCGGGTCCGCTGGAGTCGGCGAACGGGTCGGTGGAGGAAGAGGAGTCGGACATGGCTTCGGGGTCCCTTTCTTTGCAGCATTTTCATGCGGTGGCCACCAGGGTCCCAGCGCGGACGAAACGGCCGGGAGGGATTGCGTTCTCGTCGCCGGAGGGGGACGATTCCGACCATCACTGCGCGGTGGGCGCGGCCCCGCGGCTCGGGCGCGCGCGGAAAGGCACTCCCCCTCCCCGGACGGCGCCCCGGACGACCGGGACGTCAGTACACGTACTCCATGAGTTCGACGCCGAGCACGCGGAACGCGTCGTGCGCGCGGAGTCGGTGCGCGATCGTGAGGTCGTCGAAGTTGACGACGAGCGCGTACGCGACCCCCGCGCGAGGACCGCCCAGAACGCCCGCCTCGGCGCGCACCCCCGACGCGCGGCCGGTCTTGTTGACGAAGAGCAACCCGTGCTGGTCGTTCTCGTGCGCGAAGGGGTCGAGTCCCGTGGCGGATGCCACGAGCGAGAGATCGTGGTTCAGACTCAGCCATTCCGCGACCTGCGCGCTCACACCGGGCGAGACGACGGTCGAGTTCACCAGCCCGGCGAACACCTGGGCCATCTCGCGCGCGGTCGAAAGGGCGAGGTGGGGTGCGTCGTCGGGGCCTCGGTCGTCGCGGAACCGGTCGAGCAGGGCGGTGCGCCGCAGCCCCAGCTGTTCGATCCGCGCGCGCACGGCCTGGAGCCCCACGCGGTGCAGCAATGCGTTGACGGCGAGGGCGTCGCCCGATGACGCCGCGAGCATCGCGACGTCGACCAGCGGTAGGGCCGGCGCCTTCAGGTGCTGCCACACGCCCCCGTGCGCGGCGCCCTGCACCGCGGAGCGATCGAGGATCTCGAGCGGATCCATGCGACCGTCCTCGAAGGAGGCCGCCACCTCCACCAGCAGGGGCACGACTCCCAGCCCGCCGACCGGCAGGGTGACGAAGTCGTCGCCCGCGAGCACCTGCGCTCCCCCGTCGAGGTCGTCGATGCGCACCGAGACCTGGGCACCGGAGGCGGCCAGTTCGTCGAGGGCACGCAGCGTCGCCGTGAAGGAACGCCGCCCCGCGGCGGCGCGTCTCGGCAGGCGTTTGGGCCCCTTGCGGCCGGCCCCCCGAAGGGCCGGGGCGTCGCGTCGCGACGACGCCACCGGCCCGCCGAGGGGATCGGGCAGGGCGGGCTCGGGAACCGGAGGCATGCCCACGAGCGTGGCTCCTTCAGTGTCGGGAAGACAACAAACGCGACCTCACCAGATGGTGACGCGCTGGTCGGCGTCCAGCCACAGCGCGTCGCCCTCGGTGACGTCGAAGGCCGCGTAGAACGCGTCGATGTTGCGCACGATCTGGTTGCACCGGAACTCGTTCGGCGAGTGCGGGTCGATGGTGAGAAGGCGGATGGTCTCGGCATCCCGGCCCTTCTGCTGCCAGATCTGCGCCCAACTCAGCAGCAGACGCTGGATCCCGGTGTACCCGTCGACCACGGGCCCGTCACCCTCGGTTTCACCCTGCTCCGCGAGGAAGATGCGGTACGCCGCGATCGCGATGCCCAGGCCCCCCAGGTCGCCGATGTTCTCGCCGATCGTGAGCTCCCCGTTCACGTGGTGCTCGTCGCCGAGGCCCTGCGGCACGAGCGCCTCGTACTGGGCGACGAGGGCCTTCGTACGCTGCTCGAAGGCCGCGCGGTCGGCATCCGTCCACCAGTCGCGAAGCGATCCGTCGGCGTCGAAGCGGCTGCCCTGATCGTCGAAGCCGTGCCCGATCTCGTGGCCGATGACCGCCCCGATGCCGCCGTAGTTGGCGGCCGCGTCGCGATCGGCGTCGAAGAAGGGGTACTGCAGGATCGCCGCGGGGAACACGATCTCGTTCATGAGCGGGTTGTAGTACGCGTTGACCGTCTGCGGCGTCATGTACCACTCGTCGCGGTCGATCGGCTGGCCCACCTTGGCGAGCTGACGGTCGTGCTCCCACACGTGCGCGCGGCGGACGTTGCCGACGAGGTCGGTCGGGTCGACCTCGACGTCGGAGTAGTCCTTCCACCGCACCGGGTAGCCGATCTTCGGCACGAACGTGTCGAGCTTGGCGAGCGCGCGTTCGCGGGTCTCGTCGGTCATCCACTCGAGGTTCTGGA
The DNA here is from genome assembly GCF_052045385.1 of Microbacterium sp. 22296. Taxonomy (NCBI): domain Bacteria; kingdom Bacillati; phylum Actinomycetota; class Actinomycetes; order Micrococcales; family Microbacteriaceae; genus Microbacterium; species Microbacterium sp. 22296. The sequence goes on from NZ_JBQEOS010000004.1 coordinate 230,125, forward strand.
TCGAGCGGCGGTACGCCTCGATCAGGTCGGCGACGAGGCCGTCCATGGCATCCTTCGCCGCGGGCTTGAAGTGCCGCTCGACGTAGACCTTGCCGATCGCCTCGCCCAGCGCCGCCTCCGCGAGGCTCACACCGCGCTTCCACCGCTCGCGGTTGACGGGCACGCCGGTGAGCTGCGTGCCGTAGAACGCGAAGTTCTCGGCCACGAAGTCGTCGGAGAGGAAGGCCGCCGCGGCGTGAACGATCTTGAAGCGCAGCCACGCCGTCCAGTCTTCGAGGCGCTCCTCGACGAGCAGATGGCCGAGCGACTCGACGAAGCTCGGCTGGTACACGACCACCTCGGCGAATGCTCCCTCATGGCCCGGCGCCACCCCCGCACGCCAGGGCTCGAGGTCGACGCCCGAGAGCGCCACCACGTCGTCCCACGTCTTCAGGTTGTAGGTCTTCACCGAGTCGCGGCTGTCTTCGCGCGACCAGTGCGCGGAAGCGATCTCGGTCTCGAGGGCGAAGACACGATCGGCGGATGCCGCGGCCTCGGCGACACCGGCGAGATCGAGGATGCGCGCGATGTGCCCGCGGTATTCGTCACGGGTCTCGGCGAAGTTGTCGAGGCGGTAGTAGCTCTCGTCGGGCAGCGAGATGCCGCCCTGGTAGATCACGGGGACGTAGCGCGTGGGGTCGCCCGGGTCGGGCTCGACGAACAGGGTGAGCAGGCCGCTGATGCCGTCGCGCTCGAGCTCGCCCACGAGCCGGAGGAAGGAGGGGATGCCGTCGACTCCGTCGACCCGTTCGAGCTGCCCGGCCAGCGGCCGACCGCCCTGCTGCTCGATGCGCGCGGTGTCCATGAAGCTCGCGAACAGGTCGCCGATCTTGCGGGCCTCCGTGCCCGGCTCGGCGTCCTGCGACTCCTCGACGATGGTGCGGACGTCGGCCTCGGCCTGCTCGGCGATGAGGTGGAAAGAGCCCCAGCGGGCTTTGTCATCGGGGATCTCGGTGCGCTCCAGCCACCGGCCGTTCACGTGGCGGAACAGGTCGTCCTGGGGGCGGATCTCGTCACTGAGCTCGTCGAGCGCGAGACCGGAGGAGCGGGGGATGTCGGTCATGCAGTCAGGATAAAGGCCGGTTCTCTGTGCCGGCTCCGAACCCGCGGCGGGTGAGACCGGATCGGTGTCGCCGGGCGCGTCCTAGGCTCGACGCGTGACGACTTCGCCGCCCGAGACGCTGAACCGCTCCATCGTGCGGCTCGCCGTTCCCGCGCTCGGCGCGCTCATCGCCGAGCCGCTGTTCCTCATCGTCGACGCCGCGATGGTCGGGCACCTCGGCGTCGCCCCGCTGGCGGGCCTCGGCATCGCCGGAGCGGTGCTGCACACGATCGTCGGGCTCATGGTGTTCCTCGCCTATGCGACCACCCCGGCCGTCGCCCGGCGATTCGGTGCGGGCGAACCGGGGCGCGCGGTGTCGGTGGGTATCGACGGCATGTGGTTGGCCCTCGCGCTCGGCGCGGTGCTCGCCGCGGTGGGGTCGATCCTCTCGCCGATGGTCGTCGATGCGTTCGGTGCCGCGCCCGACGTGGCCGAGAACGCCCGCACGTATCTGACGATCTCGATGTGGGGCCTTCCCGCGATGCTCGTCGTCTTCGCCGCGACCGGTCTGCTGCGCGGCATGCAGAACACCGTCACCCCGCTGTGGATCGCGGGGCTCGGCTTCGGCGCGAACGCGGCGTTGAACGCCCTGTTCATCTACGGGTTCGGGTGGGGCATCGCCGGCTCCGCCGTGGGCACGGTCGTGGCCCAGTGGGGCATGGTGGGCGCGTACGTTCTGGTCGTGCGGCGTCTCGCGCGTCTGCACGCGGCATCCGTCCGTCCGCAGCGCGACGGCCTCGGGGGCACGGTGCGATCGGGCGGGTGGCTGTTCCTGCGGACGGTGAGCCTCCGCGCCGCCTTCCTCGCGACCGTCGCCGTGGCCACCGGCCTCGGCTCGGCTGAGCTGGCGGGCTGGCAGATCGCCTTCACCATCTTCTCGACCGCCGCCTTTGCGCTGGACGCCCTGGCGATCGCCGCGCAAGCGCTCATCGGGCGTGCGCTCGGCGCCGGCGACACCGACACGGTCGCGCGCGTCCTCGCCCGCACCAGCGCGTGGGGCGTCTGGTTCGGCGTCGCGGTCGGAGCCGTGGTCGCGGCGTCGTCGGGCGTGCTCGGTCTCGTCTTCACGGGCGACGCCGAGATCGCCGCGCTCATCCAGCCGGCGCTGCTCGTGCTCGCGGTGTCGCAGCCGCTCGCCGCGTTCGTCTTCGTGCTCGACGGCGTGCTCATCGGCGCGGGCGACGCGCGCTACCTCGCCCTCGCCGGCGTGCTCAACCTGGTGCCGTACGTGCCCGCCCTCGTGCTCGTCGGCCTGTTCGCCGGGGGTGGCGCGGCAGGGCTCGCGTGGCTGGCCGCGGCGTTCTTCGGCGTCTACTTGCTCGCGCGGGCGCTCACCCTGGGCCTGCGGGTGCGCGGGTCGGCCTGGATGACGGCCGGCGGCTGAGCCCGTACCCGACCGGTCCGCGCTCGTCCGGGGTCCTGCGTCCGCGCTCGCCCGGGTCCCTGCGCCCGCGCTCGCCCGGGGTCGCTGAGCCCGTCGAAGGAACAAGACCCACGCACGCGTTGCTCCTCACGCCCAGCGGCGGCACCACTCGTACATGATCACGGCCGCCGCAGACGCCGCGTTGATCGAACGCGTCGAGCCGTACTGCGTGATCTCGACCACCCCCGCGGCGGCAGCGATCGCCTCGGGCGACAACCCCGGGCCCTCCTGCCCGAACAGCAGCACGCATGCCTCGGGCAGTTCCGCCCGGTCGACGGGCACCGATCCCTCGACGTTGTCGACGGCGATCACGGGCAGACCCGCCTCGCGCGCCCACGCGGAGAAGGTCGCGACGTCTTCGTGGTGACGCACGTGCTGGTACCGGTCGGTCACCATGGCGCCGCGGCGGTTCCAGCGGCGCTTGCCCACGATGTGCACCTCGGCGGCGAGGAAGGCGTTGGCGCTGCGCACGATCGACCCGATGTTGAGGTCGTGCTGCCAGTTCTCGATGGCGACGTGGAACGGGTGCCGTTTCGCGTCGAGGTCGGCGACGATCGCCTCCATCGTCCAATAGCGGTACTCGTCCACCACGTTGCGGGTGTCGCCGTCCGCGAGCAGTTCCGTGTCGTAACGCGGGTCTTCGGGCCAGTTCGCGGGTCCTCCCGGCCAGGGGCCGACACCGTGGGTCGGCTGCGGCTCGGTCCGCGCCGCGTCGGCCGCGTCGCCGCCCGGCGCCGGCGTGGGCTCGTCGGCATCCGTCACCTGTTCAGGCTACCCGGGCGGGCGGGACACCCCCGCGGGGCGGCGCGGGGAGCCGCGGGGTGGCGGGGACTCACGGGCCCGGCGCGGGCTCCGCGGACCGGCCCCAACTCATGGCCCCGGAGGGTGTTCGAGCGAGGGAGGACGGATTCCGCGATCCCGCGACTCTTCCCCCCGAATCGCCTCCCGCCACGAACCCTCGCACGACAGGCCTCTCACTTTTCGGTGAACCGAAATCCTGATAACTTTTCGGTGTGCCGAAAACAGGGGATGCCGAGGGCCGACGCCACACGCCGGGGCGCGCCCTCTGGCTCCTGGGGCCCGCCATGGTCGCCGGCGTCGCCTACCTCGACCCGGGCAACGTCGCCAGCAACATGACCGCCGGCGCCGCGTTCGGCTATCTGCTGGTGTGGGTCGTGGTGCTCGGCAACGTGATGGCCTGGTTGATCCAGTACCTCTCGGCCAAGCTCGGCATCGTCACGGGCGAGAGCCTCCCGCAGGTGCTCGGACGCCGCATCCGCCGGCCCTGGGCGCGACGCGCCTACTGGCTGCAGGCCGAGCTCGTCGCGATGGCCACCGACGTCGCCGAGGTCATCGGTGGAGCGGTCGCCCTGTATCTGCTCTTCGGCGTTCCCCTGCTGTGGGGCGGCGCGATCACGGGAGTCGTGTCGATGGGCCTGCTCCTCGTGCAGACGCGTCGAGGCGCCCGCGCGTTCGAGACGGTGCTGATCGGCCTGCTCGTCGTCATCGCGGTGGGCTTCTCGTTCGGACTCCTCTTCGCCCCGCCCGCACCCGACGGCGTCATCGGCGGGCTGATCCCGCGCTTCGAGGGGACGGAGTCGGTGCTGCTCGCGGCATCCATCCTCGGAGCGACGATCATGCCGCACGCCATCTACGCGCACTCGGCGCTGGCGCGCGACCGGTTCGCGCCGGCTGCCGGCACCGGCACGGCCGAGTCCTCCGCGCCGGCACTCGTCAGGTCCTCTCGAGCGTCGACGGATGCCACTCCGTCGGCAGCCGACGAGCCGACCACCGCCGCCTCGCAGACATCGACGGGATCGACGGGATCGACGACACCGAACCCCGCAGACGCCGACCGGACGGACACCGCGCACTCCCGCCTCGAGAACGCCCGCGGCATCTCCACTCCTCGCCTGCTCCGCGCGACCCGCTGGGACGTCACCATCGCCCTCGCCGTCGCCGGCACGGTCAACCTCGCGATCCTGCTCCTGGCCGCGGCGAACCTCGCCGGCGTCGACGGCACCGACAGCCTCGAGGGCGCCTACGCCGCGCTGCGCGACGGTCTCGGCCCCGTCGTCGCGACACTCTTCGCGGTGGGACTGCTCGCCAGCGGCCTGGCTTCGACCTCCGTCGGCGCATACGCGGGGGCCGAGATCATGCACGGGCTCCTGCGCGCGCGCATCCCCCTGGTGGTGCGCCGGCTCGTCACGCTCGTGCCGGCGCTCGTTCTCCTCGCCCTGGGCGTCGATCCGACCCTCGCGCTGGTGCTCAGCCAGGTGGTGCTGTCGTTCGGCATCCCGTTCGCGCTCGTCCCCCTCGTCGTGCTCACGGCCCGGGCCACGGTGCTCGGCGCCTACCGCAACCGCATCCTGACGACCGTCGCCGGGGTCGTGGCATCCGTGTTCCTCATCACCCTCAACGTCGTGCTCCTGTGGCTGGTGTTCACCGGCGGATAGGCTGGCGGCGTGGAATCGCCCGTGTCCGACGACTATCTCAAGGCGATCTACCACCACACCGAGTGGCAGGACACCCCGATCACGCCCTCGCAGCTCGCGGGCGTGCTGGGCCTCGCCCCCTCGAGCGTGACCGAGATGGTGAAGAAGCTCGCGGCGCAGGGTCTCGTGACGCACCGCCCGTACGGTCCCGTGTCGCTGACCGCAGCGGGCGCTCGTCGTGCGGCCGGCGTCATCCGGCGCCACCGACTCATCGAGACCTGGCTGGTGCGCGAGTACGCCTACGCGTGGGACGAGGTGCACGACGAGGCCGAGGTGCTCGAGCACGCCCTCAGCGACCGGCTCCTCGAGGGCATCGACGAGCGCCTGGGTCGGCCGCGCTTCGATCCGCACGGGGACGCGATCCCGGATGCCGAGGGCGTGGTGCACCGCGAACCCTTCGTGCTGCTGACCGAGGCGCCCGCCGGCCACGCCGGACGCGTGCTGCGCGTGAGCGATCGCGATCCCGAGCTGCTGCGAGCCCTGGTCGAACGCCGCATCGACGTGGGGCACGAGCTCGAGGTCGTGTCAGACGAGGTCGTCCGTGCGGACGGTGTCGAGGTGACCCTCCCCGCCGGGGCGGGCGGGTCGGTCTGGCTGACGGCCTGAGACGCGCTGCGGCGACGGTGCGGCGCCCGGCCGGAGGCTAGGCGGAGGGCACCGAAGCGCCCGGTTGAGCACTCGCGGGGCGGAACCACCGTCGAGAACCCGCGGGCACCCAGATCGCGACGATCACGGCCACCGCCGCGAGGAGCGCGACCGAAAGCACCGGATCGAGTTCGGTGAGCACCATGGCCGTGGCCTGCAGCGCGGCGAGCACCGCGAGGTAGGCGGTGAGCAGGTTCCGCGCGAGCACGCTGCCACGCGACAGCGCGGACCCGCCCGCGACCGTGAGCAGCCCCAGGAGCACGGTCGCCGCACCGACGAGCGAGGTGGGGAGCACGAGGTCGTCCGGCACCCCGTAGCGGGTGAGCAGCACGACGATGCCCAGAGCGGTGTTGATGAGGCCGCCGACGTAGACGAGCACGATCGCCGCGGAGACAGCCGTGGGCCGGCGCCGCTCAGACACCCCGGTCGCGGCGGGGGCGTCGTCCCGTCGGCCACCGGCACGGGCGAGGAGCGAACGCCGCACGAAACGGCGGTGGCCGAAACGGACGACCTCGATCGCCCCGATGGCCGCGACGATGACGATCGTGATGAGCACCGCTCCGTCTTCGCCCGGATCCTGCAGCTGGAAGAACTCCCCCAGCACCGGGACCGTGAAGATCGCGGTCAGGGCGATGAACATCGCACCGATGACGAGCACCTTCACGCGGGTCACCGGCCGTGACAGCACGGTGAGCACCCAGATCGCCACGATCGCGAGGATGATCGTCGCCCCGGTGCGCAGCTGTTCGACGCTGAGACCGATGCCCATCGCGAGGCGCGTGTACAGCGTGAGCGAGACGGCGATGACGAGCCCCGCCGGGATCGCGAAACTCAACGATCGCGAGAGGAACCCCGGCACGTAGCGCTGGGTGTTCGGCAGCAACGCCAGGAAGAACGCGGGGATGCCGATGGTCAGCCCGTCGGTGATCGACAGCTGCCGCGGGAGGAAGGGGAACTCCATCACCAGCGCTCCGAAGAGCACCGCGAGGCCGGTGGCGTAGACGGTCTTGGTGAGGAAGAGCATCGAGACGCGCTCGATGTTGGCGATGACCTGCCGCCCCTCGGCCACCACCGAGGGAAGGTGCGAGAAGCGTCCGTCGAGGAGCACGAGGCGCGCGACCGCTTTCGTCGCCGCGGCGCCCGAGTTCATTGCGATGCCGATGTCGGCCGTCTTGATGGCCAGGGCGTCGTTGACGCCGTCACCCGTCATGGCCACGACGTGTCCGCGCGCTTGGAGCGCGGTGACCATGCGTCGCTTCTGGTCGGGGGTGACGCGGCCGAACACCGAGTGCTGCTCGAGCACGAGCCCGAGCTCCGCGTCATCGTCGGGCAGGCGTCGGGCGTCGTAGCCCTCGTCGACCTCGAGTCCCACCTCGCGGGCGATCGCGGCCACCGTGCGGGGGTTGTCGCCCGAGATGACGCGCACGCCGACCCCCTGCTCCCGGAAGTACCGCAGCGCCTCGGCCGCGTCGGGCCGCACGGCCTCGACAAACGTGAGCACGGCGACGGCGACGGGGGCCTCCGGCAGCCGCTCCTGCTCGACATCGATGTCATCGAGGGCGGCGTCGGTGCGGGCGAGCACGAGCGTGCGACGACCGGATGACGCCAGCCGCGTGACGGCGGCCCCCACGTCGCTGCCCGCGTCGGCCACGAGGTCGCCGAACACCATCTCCGGTGCACCCAGGATCCACGTGCCCCCGGATGCGAACGAGACCGCGCTCCACTTCCGCGCCGACGAGAAGGGAATCCGCCGCACCGGCTCGACCGGCTCATCGAGGGGGAACGGCTCTCGCAGGCATTTCGCGGTGGCATTCGCGTCCGCCGCCGCGCCATACCAGGCGAGAGCGGTACGCCACCCGTCGGTCTCGTGGAATGTCAGCGCGTCGTCGAAGCGGATCTCACCGGCCGTGAGCGTGCCCGTCTTGTCGAGGCAGATCACGTCGACGCGGGCGAGGCCCTCGACCGCGGGCAGTTCGTTGACGAGCACCTTCTGCCCCGCCAGTCGCGCCGCACCCACGGCGAAGGCGATCGAGGTCATCAGCACGAGACCGAGCGGGATCATCGCGGTCAGCGAGGCGATCGTGTTCACCACCGCCTGCTGCCAGGTCCCCTGCTGCCACGCCTGCACCCACCCGCCGGCGACCATCATCTGCGCATTCAGCACCAGCAGCCCGATGGGGCCGATCCCCCACCCGACCCACCGCAGCACACGGTCGATGGAGGTCCGCAGCTCGCTCGAGACCAACTGGAAGCGCTTCGCCTCCGCGGCGAACGTGTTCGCGTACGACTCCGACCCGACCCGCACGACCCGGGCCGTGCCCTCGCCGGCGACGACGATCGACCCCGACAGCGCTTCGTCGTCGGGGCGTTTGTCGACGGCATCCGATTCGCCGGTCAACATCGACTCGTCGATCTGCAGCCCGCGCGAGTCGACGACGACCGCGTCGGCGGGCACCTGATCGCCCGCGCGGAGCACGAGCAGGTCGTCTCGGACCACGTCGGGCGGGGCGATCTCGGCGTCGAGGCCCTCGCGGCGCACGCGGGCACGGGGGGCGTTCAGAAGCGCGAGACGGTCGAGGGCCGCCTTCGCGCGGAACTCCTGCACGCAACCGATCACCGCGTTCGACAGCGCGGCCACGCCGAACAGGGCGTCCTGCCAGCGCCCGAGCAAGAGCAGCACGAGGAAGCACGCCGCGACGATGGCGTTGAAGAGCGTGAAGACGTTCGCCCGCACGATGTTCCACGCGCTTCGGCTGCTGTCGGCGGTGAAGGCGTTCGTGTGGCCGGCCGCGACCCGTTCGGCGACGTCGGCGGCGCTCAGGCCGCGGACGTCGGCGGAATCGATGCTGTCGGCCGTCGCCTGGTCCATGCGATCACTGTAGGGCTCAGCGCCGACATCGACAGGGGGAGATCAGGATGCCGCGCGTCGGGCCCGATCGAACGGCCAGCGCACGTGGGTCGCGGTCTCGCACGCCGCCCAGAGCTCGGCTCCGAGCTCGCTGCGCCGAGTGCGCCGTGCCGGGGTGGCCACGCGGGGCGCGCCCCGGGCGACGAGCGCCGGTCCGTACATCTCGCCCCCCTCGGCGAGGGGGTCGATGAGCGCGCGGACGAGCGCCCAGGCGCCCTGCTCCTTCGACTGCGTGATCGGCGCCTGCAGGTTGTCGAGGAAGCGGGTGAGCCGGCTCGGCTCGTTGACGCCGCGCACCCCGCGGGTGCGTCCGCTGGTCGAGTACCCGGGATGGGCCGCGAGGCTCTGCACCGGAACGCCGTGCGCGCGCAGCCGTTTGTCGGCCTCGAGCGCGAGCGCCGTGGTCGCCGCCTTCGACTGCACGTACGCGCGCCAGGGCGTGTACCCCTCGCTGAGCTCCGGATCGGTGGGCAGGTGTCCCCAGATCGAGGTCGACATGCTGCCCACCCACACCATGCGCCCGCGGGCGGCGGCGAGAGGCTTGAGCAGCTCTCCGGCGAGCGCGAAATGGCCGAGCACGTTGGTGGCGAACACCAGCTCGTGTCCGCCGACGGTCTCACGCTGCTTCGGCGGATGCACGACGCCGGCGTTCAGGAGAAGTCCGTCGAGGCGCCCGCGTGCGCGAGCGGTCGCCGCCGCCGCACGCACGGATCCCATGTTGCTGGTGTCGAGCAGCAGCGTCTCGATCGCGGCATCCGGATGCGATCGCTTGACCGCCGACTTCGCGGCGGCGAGACGGTTGGGGTTGCGTCCGGTGAGCAGGACGCGCGCCCCTGCCGCCGCGAGCTGCTCGCACGCGAAGTACCCGAGCCCCCGCGTCGCGCCGGTGACGAGATAGGACCGCCCCGACAGGTCGGGGAGGTTCTGAGGGTCCCACTCGGTGCGCGCCACCCTACGACCCTAACCAGATCGTTCGCCCCCGTCACGGGTTCATTCCGTTTCCGGCATATCGTCGCTCGGAAAAATTCTCCGACGGCGGCGTGACGAATCATCGACTCGACGCGTCTCCTTCACGAGCACCAGCTCCGTCGCGACGAGACCTCTCGCCGACGCCGACATTTCGAGAAGGAGTCAGATCATGGGTCTGGACGACAAGATCAAGAACGCCGCTCAGGACATCGTGGGCAAGGCGAAGGAAACCATCGGCAACGCCACCGACAACGACAAGCTCGTCGCCGAGGGCAAGGCCGAGCAGGCCGAGGCGGATGCCAAGAAGGCCGGCGAGAACGTTAAAGACACCTTCAAGTAAGTCCGCGCCGCACCCGGGCGGGTCACGGCCTCTGGTCGGGCCCGCCCGCGCTTGTTCTGGCGGGGTCGCGACGCGGAGGTCCCCCGGGGCGTGTGCGTAACTCCGGTGAAGCGACGCCGGTCAATTGGCTTGTTCGCGGAATCCAGCGGTGGTGACGGGCGCGCAGGCGCGGATCTCCGGAGTTGCGCACACCACCGGCCCGCGGGCGAACTCCGGATGCCACGTCGGAGGCCGGGGCTAGGCTGGCCCCATGCGGACGCGTGGCGACATCGAGTGCTGGCTCACCGACATGGACGGCGTTCTCGTCCACGAGAACACGCCCATCGCGGGGGCAGCCGAACTTCTCGCGCAGTGGCGCGCCGAGGGCACGCCGTTCCTCGTGCTGACGAACAACTCGATCTTCACGCCGCGCGACCTCAGCGCACGTCTCCGCGCCTCTGGTCTCGAGGTGCCCGAGGCGTCCATCTGGACCTCGGCGCTGGCGACCGCCGACTTCCTCAGGTCGCAGATGCCCGGCGGCTCCGCCTTCGTCATCGGCGAGGCGGGACTGACCACCGCGCTCCACGAGGCCGGCTTCATCATGACCGAGACCGCGCCCGATTACGTCGTCGTGGGCGAGACCCGCAACTACTCGTTCGAGGCCATCACGAAGGCGATCCGCTTCATCCGCGGCGGTGCGCGCTTCATCGCCACGAATCCGGATGCCACGGGACCATCGACCGAGGGCGTGCTCCCGGCGACGGGCGCGATCGCCGCGCTCATCACCAAAGCCACCGGCAAGGAGCCGTACATCGTCGGCAAGCCGAACCCGATGATGTTCCGCTCGGCCCTCAACCGCATCGGCGCCCACAGCGAGAACACCGGCATGATCGGCGACCGCATGGACACCGACATCGTCGCCGGCATCGAGGCGGGCCTTCACACCGTGCTGGTGCTCACCGGCATCAGCGATCAGCGCGAGATCGAGCGCTACCCCTTCCGACCCGACGAGATCCTCGGCTCCATCGCCGAACTCGTGCGCGCCGAACCCTTCGAGACCGAACTCGCGGACGGCGAAGAAGGGCTCGAGGCGGGCCTCTGAGCCCCTCCGAGAGGACGACCGCATGGACGATCGCACACTGTGGCTGATCACGGCCTTCTTCATCACCGCCGGCACGCTCGTCGCGTTCATCGTGCAGTGGCGGCGGTCACGTCGCGGCGGCGGCGGCCGCGATCCCTTCGACGGCCCCGGACCCGGAGACGACGAGCCGCGCTGACATCCGCGGCGAGGGCGCACAGCGCGATCCCCGGGCAGCTCCCCCCGAGAGCGCGTTCGGCGTAGGCGCCGGGTGCCCGGCATCCGCCGTACGGCAGGAGTGCGCAACGCCCCGCATCCGCCGTCCGGCGCAGGGCCTGACGCACGGTATCCACCACTCGGTGCGAGAGCCCGTCACCCGGCATCCGCCGTTCGGCGCGAGAGCCTGACGCACGGAATCCACCATTCGGTGCGAGAGCCCGTCACCCGGCATCCGCCGTTCGGCGCGAGAGCCTGACGCACGGAATCCATCCGTTCGGCGCGGAGTCGTGAGAACAGTCTGCGATGCCAAGACGGAGCCATCCGCGCCTGTACGGTCTGCCCTCGTCGTAGGCCCGGTCCTCGCGGCGGGCGACGGCTCGACCCTGGATTACTGCGGCGCGAGCCTGAGGTCGTCGAGATCGATGGATGCCAGCCACTGCAGGCCCTCGGCCTCGATCGCGGCCTGCGCGCCGGTCTTGCGGTCGACGATCACGGCGACGGCCACCACCTCGGCGCCCTCGCGACGCAGCGCCTCGACGGCCTTGAGCGCCGACTGACCCGTGGTCGAGGTGTCTTCGACGACGACGACGCGCTTGCCCGCGACATCGGCGCCCTCGACCTGGCGTCCGCGGCCGTGATCCTTGGGCTCTTTGCGCACGACGAACGCATCGAGCGGGTGACCGGCGTGCACCGACTCGTGCATGACGGCGTTCGCGATCGGATCGGCGCCCAACGTCAGACCGCCGACGGCGACGACGCCGTCGAGGTCCTTCACGAGGTCGAGCACGAGACGGCCGATGGCCGGGGCTGCGCGGTGGTCGAGCGTGAGCTTGCGCATGTCGACGTAATACGTCGCCTTCTTGCCGCTCGAGAGGGTGAAGTCGCCGTGGAACACCGCCTCGTCGTTGATGAGGCGGATGAGGGCCTGGCGGTCGGCTTCGAGCTCGGGAGTGGAGGCGGCGGTCACGGCGTCGAGTCTATTGCGCGCCGCCCTCCCGGCACGGGCGCCCGCACAACGGCGGGGCGAAAGGCCGACGCGCCGCGTTCGGGCCGCCGGGATGCGGCGGGCCGACAGGGGCATCCGCCGTTGTGCGCACGGCATCCGGCGGATCGTTCGTCGGACGGCGAGGCCGGCGCTTGACGCGGCAAGGCGGCGAGGCCGGCGCCGGCCCCGGCGGGCGGCGAGGTCGGCGCACGAAAGTAGGCTGGATGCCATGCGCCTGGCCACCTGGAACGTCAACTCCATCCGTGCCCGCGTCACCCGCACCGTCGAGTTCTGCGTGCGCGAGCACATCGACGTGTTGGCGATGCAGGAGATCAAGTGCAAGACGGAGCAGTTCCCGTACGCCGCGTTCGAAGAGGCCGGGTACCACGTCGCCGCACACGGCCTGAATCAGTGGAACGGCGTCGCCATCGCCAGCCGCGAGCCGCTCGAGAACATCGAGATCGGCTTCCCCGGCATGCCCGGTTTCGAGAAGGGCAAAGAGGGCCCCGACCTCCCGCAGGAAGCCCGCGCGATCGGAGCGACCGTGGGCGGTGTGCGCGTCTGGAGCCTCTACGTACCCAATGGTCGCGGCCTCGACGACCCGCACTACGCCTACAAGCTCGACTGGCTCGACAAGCTCCGCCAGTACGCTGCCGACACCCTGGCGAAGGACTCCGGCCTGCCGCTCGCCCTCACCGGCGACTTCAACATCGCCCCGACGGATGACGACAACGGCGACCCCACGGTCGTCGAGGGCGCGACAACCCATGTCTCGCCTCCCGAGCGTGCGGCCTTCGCGGCGTTCGAGACGGCCGGACTGACCGACGTCGTGCGCCCGCTCATCCCCACGGGCTACACCTACTGGGACTACAAGCAGCTGCGCTTCCCCCGCAACGAGGGGCTGCGCATCGACTTCATCCTGGGCTCCCCCGCCTTCGCCGACGCCGTGCACGGTGCCGAGATCCACCGCAACGAGCGCAAGGGCGAGGTTCCCAGCGACCACGTCCCCGTCGTCGCCGACCTCGACCTGTCGGGCGCGGACGACGACGACGACCTGCCGATGATCTTCGGCTGAGCGCCGGGTGAGTGGCATCCGGATGCCGTGCTCCTGGCATCCGTGACGCCGCGCCTCCGCAGTCGAACCGGCGCCCGGCGCGACCGCCGCAATCGCGCGCGATTGTGCGAGAAAGCCGCGATCTTGCGAGGAACGTGCATCACGTGCGGCCGCGACAGCCCGGCATCCGGAAGTTTTTCCCGCGCCCTGTCGATTCCCCCGCGGCTCGTTCGACGCGATAGTAGGGGAAGGCATTCGCTCCCCTCCGATCGCTCGACCGAGCACCCACGAGAAGAGTTCACGATGAAGTTCATGCTGATCATGCGCGGCACCGACGAGGCGTACGCGGCATATAAGGAGATCCCGTTCGAGCAGGTCATCAACGACATGGGCGCGTACAACGAATCCATGATGACCGCGGGTGTGCTCGTCGCGGGTGACGGACTGGCCGAGGACATGAGCAAGAACTTCGTCGTCGAGTTCGGCGGCGAGGAGCCGGTCGTCACCGACGGCCCCTACGGCGAGACGCACGAGCTGTTCAACGGCTTCTGGATTATCGAGGTGTCTTCGCGCGACGAGGCCGTCGAGTGGGCGCGGCGTGCGCCGCTCATCGCCGGCAACAAGCTCGAGGTGCGTCGCGTGACCGACGAGACCGACTTCGCCGCGTTCGCCGACAACGAGTACATCCAGAAGGAAGAAGGGTGGCGCGAGGAGCAGTCCACCCGGTGACCCGCACCCCTTCCCACAGCGGGGCCGCCGGCCGTCTCGCGCAGGCGCAACCCGCGTCATGAACCCCGACCCCGACCTGTCGCGACGCGTCGCGGCGATCTGGCGCATCGAAGGCGCTCGGATCGTCGCGACGCTCGCGCGCGTGGTCGGCGACCTCTCGACCGCCGAGGACCTGGCTCAGGATGCCGTCGCCGAGGCGCTGGCGACGTGGCCCCGCGATGGCGTGCCCCGCAATCCCGGCGCGTGGCTGACCGCGGTCGCGAAGCGCCGGGCGATCGACGGTTGGCGCCGCGCGCAGAACCTCAGCGAGAAGTACCGCCTGATCGGTGCGGACCTCGACGAGGTCACGGATGCCGAGTGGCAGCCGATCGACGACGACGTGCTGCGGCTGGTGTTCACGGCGTGCCATCCCGTCCTCGCCCGTGAGGCCCAGGTGGCGCTGACGCTGAAGGTGGTCGCGGGCCTCGACACCGACGCCATCGCCCGGTTGTTCCTCGTCCCCGTGCCGACGATGCAGCAGCGGATCGTGCGCGCGAAGAAAGCGCTGTCCGCGGCGCACGTGCCTTTCGCGGTGCCCGATCCGGCGGAGTGGCCGGCGCGCCTCGGCGCGGTGCTCAGCGTGATCTACCTCGTCTTCACCGAGGGATACGCCGCCAGCGCCGGGGACGCCGTGTTGCGCACCGAACTCGCGCACGAGGCGGTGCGCCTGGGCCGCGTGCTGAACAGTCTGCTGCCCCGGGAATCCGAAGCGCTCGGGCTCTCGGCGCTGATGGAACTGCAGGCCTCGCGGTTCGCCGCGCGCGTGGATGCGAACGGGGATGCCGTGCTCCTCGCCGACCAGGACCGCCGCCGCTGGGACCGCTCCGCGATCGCCCGCGGCGCGGCGCTGATCGACCGCGCCGACGCGCTCGGCCGGGGCCGGGGGCCGTACCAGCTGCAAGCGGCCATCGCGCTCTGTCACGCCGAGGCGACCAGCGTCGAGGCGACGGACTGGGACCGCATCGTGCTGCTGTACGAGATGCTCGGCCGGGTCGCGCCGAGTCCCGTCGTCGAACTCAATCGCGCGGTGGCCGTGTCCATGGCATCCGGTGCCTCCGAGGGCCTGGCGCTCGTCGAAGCGCTGGCGTCGGCCGGAGCGCTGCGAGGCTCTCACCTGATCCCCTCGGTGCGTGGGGAGCTGCTGTCGAGGCTGGGGCGGCGCGACGAAGCCCGGGCGGAACTGCGGGCGGCGGCGGCGCTCACCCGCAACGCGAGGGAGGCGGCGCTGCTGCGGCGTAAGGCCGACGCGCTGGGGAGCTGAGCGGGGCGCGGGCCGCACTCCTCACCGGAAGCCGCGGTGCTCGGCGCGCCCCTCCGTGCGGACGCACGACGGTGGGGCCGGGGAAGACCCCGGCCCCACCGTGAGGTGCGTCAGGCCGCGGGAACCTCGGCCGGAGCGGTGCGCGCGACGAGCGTCACGAGCGCCTCGATGATCGAACGGAGGAACTCCGCGGTGCCCTCGTCGGTCACGGTGCCGTCCTCCTCGAAGAGGCCGGGGGTCGACTGGATGTACCCCTCGGGCTGGCCGAGGACGAGGGCGTTGTAGTGCAGGAGCACGCTGCGCAGGTGCTGCTGGCCGGCTGCCGTGGCGATACCGCCCTGCGAGGTGCCGACGACGGCGGTGGGCTTGTCGTTGAACGACGCCTCGCCGTAGGGACGAGCCGACCAGTCGAGCGCGTTCTTCAGCACACCGGGGATCGAGCGGCTGTACTCGGGGGTCACGATGATGACGCCGTCGGCATCCTCGATCGCGGTCTTGAAGGTGGTCGCGACCTCGGGGAAGTTGCCGTCGTGGTCGGGCGAGTAGAAGGGGAGGTCCTTGATCGGGATCTCCTTCAGGGTGACGCCCTCGGGGGCGACCTTCTCGAGCGCCTTGGCGAGGCGGCGGTTGATCGAGGTGCTGGAGATGCTGCCGACGATGTAGCCGATCGTGTACTCGGTCACGATGATCCTCTCTGGGATGACGGGGGCGAAGCGCCCGGTTTCATTCACGTGCAAGCATCCGGGTCGAATCCGTATTCCCCGCCCTCTTGACTCCACCCCACGGGGGATGCACGTGTCGGATGTCGGCTCTAGCGTGGAGGGATGCCAGGCCTCACCCGCACCCAGAGTCGGGGCGACGCCGTGCTCGCGCTCGTGCTGTTCCTCGGCGGCCTGCTGAGCGCCGTGCTGTCATCGGTATCGGGCATCTACGGCGACGAACAGGGCTCTCTCGCCGTCGCGCTGGGGTACGTCGCGATCCTCGCCGTCCCGATCGCCTTCCGCCGCAGATGGCCGTCGGCGACGGCGGTCATCGTGTCGGTGGCGTACTTCCTGGCCGTGACGTTCCGCATCCCCGAGCTGTACGCGGGCAACATCGCGATGTTCATCGCGCTCTACACCGTGGGCGCCTGGGAGGAGAACCGGCGCCGCGCCACGATCGTGCGCATCGCGATCATCGTGGGCATGTTCGCCTGGCTGTTCGTGGTGATGTTCCAAGATGCCACGCAACCCGTCGACGCCGCCGTGGAGGGCGCGTTCTCGCGCGCGGGCGCCTTCTCGCCGTTCGTGGCTTACCAGCTGTTGATGATCGGCGTGAATGCGCTGTTCTTCGGCGGCGCGTACTACTTCGGCGACCGCTCGCACCAGCAGATGCGCGAGCGCGCGGCCCTGGAGGAGCGCACCGCCGAGCTCGAAGCCGAGCGCGAGGTGACCGCGGCCCAAGCCGTCGCCCTCGACCGCGTGCGCATCGCGCGCGAGCTGCACGACGTCGTCGCGCACCACGTCTCGCTGATGGGCGTGCAGGCCGGGGTGGCGCGATCGCTGCTCGCCCGCGACCCCGAGGCCGCCCGTGCCGTGCTCACCGGCATCGAGGGATCGGCGCGCTCGTCGCTGCACGAGCTGCGCCACCTGCTCGAGACCCTGCGTTCCCCCGGCGCCGACAACGCTCCGGACACGGCCCCGACCACGCACGGCCTCGCCTCGATCCGCGCGCTGTGCGACGAGGCGACCGCGGCGGGGCTCGCGACGACCTTCGCCGTCATCGGCGAACCCCCGCACGACCCGGCGCCCCTCGTGCAGGTCAACCTGTATCGCATCGCCCAGGAGGCCCTCACCAACGCCCGTCGTCACGCCGGGCCGGGCGCGACCGCCGACGTGCGTCTGAGATTCGATGCGGATGCCGTCGAACTCGAGGTGTCCAACACCGGCCGCAGCGGCTCGTCGGCACCGGGGCTCGGCCAGCTCGGCATGCGCGAACGCGCCGCCGTCTCGGGCGGCACCATCGAGATCGGCCCACGTGCCCGCGGCGGTTACCTCGTGCGCGCGCGCGTTCCGGCCGCCCGTGCGGAGGCCACCCGTGTCTGAACTGCGCGTGCTGCTGGTCGACGACCACGTCATGATGCGGGCGGGCTTCCGCACCATCCTGTCGCTCGAGGACGACATCACGGTCGTCGGCGAAGCCGCCTCGGGTGTCGAAGCGCTCGCGGCCGCCGCCGAACTGCGGCCCGACGTGATCTGCATGGATGTGCAGATGCCCGACATGGACGGCCTCGAAGCCACCCGCCGGCTCGCCGCCGACCCCGCCTCGCATGCGGCCGTGCTCATCGTCACGACCTTCGACCGCGACGACTACCTGTTCGACGCCCTCGCCGCGGGGGCGAGCGGGTTCCTGCTCAAGAACGCCGGCCCGGAAGAGCTGGTCGCGGCGGTGCGCGTCGTCGGCGCCGGTGACGCGTTGCTCGCCCCCGAGGTCACGCGTCGGGTCATCGCCCGATTCGCGGGCGGAGCGCCCGCGCCCACGGCATCCGCTCCCCCGCCCCTGGTTCTGACCGAACCGCTCACCGAGCGCGAGTCGGAGGTTCTGCAGCTCGTCGCCGAGGCCATGAGCAACGCCGAGATCGCGACGCGGCTGTTCATCGGCGAGGCGACCGTGAAGACCCACGTGTCGAACGTGCTGCAGAAGCTCGGCGCCCGCGACCGGGTACAGGCCGTCGTGCTCGCGCACCGACACGGGCTCGCCTGACGCCAGCGCGCTCCCGGGCGTGCCCCCGCCGCCCGACGGTCCGACCGCCGGCCTGCTGCCGGCACCCCAGCGACCGGGGCGCGCGCTGCGCCCGCCGCGTGCGTAACTCCGGAGAACCGGCGCCGAACCCCACCGCCACCGGCCGAACCGGGCCCCCACGGCGGTAGATCTCCGGAGTTCGGCCCGCCGCCTCCCCCTCGCGACGGATGCCACGGCCCCACTCGGGGCGGAGGTGCAGCGGTATCCGGATCCCTAACGTGGGAGACATCGAGAAGAAGGGATGCATCGTGCTCGATCTGAACGGCATCACCAAGAGCTACGGCGGACGCCGCGTGCTCGACGACGTGAGCTTCACCGTGGCCCCGGGTCGGCTGACGGGCTTCGTCGGCGGCAACGGCGCCGGCAAGACCACGACCATGCGCATCGCGCTCGGCGTGCTCGCCAAGGATGCGGGAACGGTCGCGCTGAACGGCGCTCCGGTCACCACCGCCGACCGCCGCCGCTTCGGCTACATGCCGGAGGAACGCGGCCTGTATCCGAAGATGAAGGTCGCCGAGCACATCGCCTACCTGGCGCGTCTGCACGGCTTCGGCAAAGCCGAGGCGACGAAGAAGGCCGCCGCGCTGCTCGAACGCCTCGGACTCGGCGAGCGCCTCGGCGACCTCGTCGAGACGCTGTCGCTGGGCAACCAGCAGCGCGCGCAGATCGCGGCGTCGCTCGTGCACGAGCCCGAGGTGCTGATCCTCGACGAACCGTTCTCGGGCCTCGACCCGCTCGCGGTCGACGTCGTGGCCGGCGTGCTGCAGGAGAAGGCGGCGGCGGGGGCCGCGGTGCTGTTCTCGTCGCACCAGCTCGACGTCGTCGAGCGGCTCTGCGACGACCTCGTGATCATCGCCGGAGGCACCATCCGCGCCGCCGGCACCCGCGACGCGCTCCGCGCCCAGCACGCGACGCACCGCTACGAGCTGGTCTCGGGCGGCGACGCCGGATGGGTGCGCGACGAACCGGGCATCACCGTCCTCGACTTCGACGGCGGCTACGCCCTGTTCGACGCGGCCGACGACACCACCGCGCAGCGCATCCTGCGCGGCGCCGTCGAACGCGGAGACGTCGCCAGCTTCGCCCCGCAGAAACCGTCCCTCGCCGAGATCTTCAAGGAGGTCATCCAGTGAGCACCACCACCTCTCCCGCGCGTCGAACGCCCGGCGAGCTGCAGAGCATCTGGCTCGTCGCCGAGCGCGAGATCGGGTCGAAGCTGCGCAGCAAGGCCTTCGTCATCTCGACCGCGATCCTCATCGTCGCCGCCCTCGCCTCGGTGGTCTGGGGCGGTTTCGCCGCGAACAACGCCGCGGGCGGTGGCACCCCCGTGGCCGTCACCTCGCAGACGCAGAGCGCCGTGTCGGGGGTCGACGGCCTCGACGTGACCGTGTCCGACAGCGACGACGCCGCGCGCGCGCTCGTCGAAGACGGAACGGTGGATGCCGCCCTGGTCTCGGGCTCATCGGATGCCGCGTTCGACTACACCGTCGTGGTGAAGGACAGCGTCCCCTCGACGCTGCTGCAGATGCTCAGCGAGACCCCGCCGGTGCAGATGCTCGACCCCGGCGCCGGAGCGGCGGACGCTCTGCGCTACCTGATCGCACTCGGCTTCGGTCTGGTGTTCCTCATCGCCGCGTCGACCTTCGGCGGGACGATCGCGCAGAGCGTGGTGGAGGAGAAGCAGACCCGTGTGGTCGAGATCCTGATCTCGGCGATCCCGGTGCGGGCGCTGCTGGCCGGGAAAGTGCTCGGCAACACGATCCTCGCGATGGCGCAGATCGTGCTGCTCGCGGCGGTCGCGGTGATCGGCCTCGCCGTCACGGGCCAGGCGGGGGTCCTCGACGCCCTGGGCGCCCCCATCGCCTGGTTCGCGATCTTCTTCCTGTTCGGGTTCGTGCTGCTGGCGTCGCTCTTCGCCGCCGCGGCGGCGATGGTGTCGCGTCAGGAGGACATCGGGTCGACCACGACCCCCATCACGATGCTGATCATGGCGCCGTACTTCCTCGTCATCTTCTTCAACGACAACCCCGTCGTGCTGACGATCATGTCGTACGTGCCGTTCTCGGCGCCGGTCGGGATGCCGCTGCGCATGTACCTCGGTGACGCGCAGTGGTGGGAGCCCGTGCTGTCGCTGCTGGTGCTGATGGCCTCGTGCGTCCTGGCGATCGGCCTCGCGGCGCGGATCTACCGCAACTCGCTCCTGCGCATGGGCGCTCGGGTGAAGCTCGCGGAGGCGCTGAAGGGCTGAGCCGCAGTCGCGGCGGCCCGGTCCCTTCGACGAGCTCAGGGACTATCGACCACGGTGGCTGAGCGTGTCGAAGCCACCCGCCCCCACGTGCGCGGTCCGGTCCCTTCGACACGCGCAGGGACCACCGTGAGGGAGGGGATGGATGCCGGGCACACCGGCATCCATCCCCTCCCTCGTCACTCCTCGAGAACGGCTAGCACGTTGCCGGCCGGGTCGCGGAACCAGGCGATGAGCGGCCCACCCTCGCGCATGATGCCGCGGGAGTCCGTCGGGAGGATGGCGTCGTCGTAGATCTTCGTCTCGACGCCGCGGGAGCGCAGGTCGTCGACGGCGGCCTCGACGTCGGCGACGGGGAAGTTCAGCACCGTGAACGATGCGGGCTCATGGTGCGGCTTGCCGTACACGAGAACCCGCGCACCGGAGCCGACGTGGAGGGAGAGGAAGCCCGAGCCCTCGAGCACGTCGACGTCGAGACCCAGGGTCTCGGCGTAGAAGCGATGGGCGGCGTCGAGGTCGTCGACCGCGAAACCGGAGTAGGCACCAGTGGGGTGGAACATGATCGTCTCCTTCGTCATCGCGCCACGTACGCCGTGACGCTCTCGGACAGGCGGATGGGGATGCCGTCGACCTGCGACGCGTCGGGGACGCCGATCGCGACGCTGAGACGGTCGTCGATGCCGAAGACGGCGGCCCCCTCCTGCGCCCCCGTCGCGCACCCGGCCGACCACGGACGGTCGTCGGTCGCGATGAACGTGACGATGCAGCGGCCGACACCGTCGTCGGGCTGGGCGAGGTAGATCTCGAAGTCGTTGACCGTGGCGATGTAGCGCGTGCTGCCGGAGTCGATCGCGCTGTCGCGGAGGACGTCGGCCGAGATCGCGTCCTCGATCGTCTGCGCGAAGGTGAGCTCGGGGTAGGTCGCCGCCGCGGGATCGACCGTGACGGTGTCGGCGG
The DNA here is from genome assembly GCF_052045385.1 of Microbacterium sp. 22296. Lineage (NCBI taxonomy): Bacteria > Bacillati > Actinomycetota > Actinomycetes > Micrococcales > Microbacteriaceae > Microbacterium > Microbacterium sp. 22296. Next base: position 251,373 of record NZ_JBQEOS010000004.1, read on the forward strand.
CGGCCGCCGTGGCGGTAGGCGCGGGCGCGGTCGCGGTCGCGGTCGAGCCGATCGCGGCGCCCACGCCGAGAAAGGCAAGGGCCCCCACCGCGAGGAGCACGGCGCGCAGGACGGGCCGCGCGGTGGGTGCCGTGGCATACGTGGGGTCGATGGTGGGCTGGGGCGGGGCGGTGGGGCCGGACTGCACAGGAACCCCGGACGGGAAGGCGGGGTCGGAGTCGGAGGGGAGCGTCCGGCTACCGGGTGCGGTGGCGAGCCTGGTCGCGAGGGCGTACTCGGCGGCGGTGCGGGCGGGGTCGAGCACGAGGGGCTTCCCCTCCTCACCCGCCGGGGCGCTCGCGACATCGGCCGAGCGACGGACGCGGTCCTCGAGCTCGACGAGCCGCTCGATCATCGCGGGCGTCGCACGCTCACCCCCGGTGCCGTACACGCGCTCGCGGAGGATCCGCAGTTCGACGTCGTCGTCCATGCGATGACTCTAGAGCCGTGACCGGTCGCAGGGGCGGTGGTGGATGCTTCCCCCCGACGCCGCCGTCCGCGCCGAGGTCTCGGGGCCTGGCGCGAGGACCCGGCCCGGCGGGGGCGTCGGCGGCACGGACGCCTGCGGCTACGCCCCGGCGCCCGGTGCGGTGTCCCCGGCGTCGTGACGAGGCGGGACCGTGGCATCCAGGGCGTCGGCCGCACCGACCAGCGCGAGGTGCGACAGCGCCTGCGGGGTGTTGCCGGCCTGACGGCTCGTCGTCGGGTCGTACTCCTCCGACAGCAGCCCCAGATCGTTCGCCACCGCCGTCAGCTTCTTCATCAGCGTCACCGCCTCGTCGCGTCGACCGGTGTGCGCGTACTGCCCGACGAGCCAGAACGAGCACGCGAGGAACGGGTGCTCGTCACCGGTCAGCCCGTCGACCCCGGTCGTGCGGTAACGCAGCAACCAGCCGTCGGGCATGAGGGTCTGCTCCATCCGGGCGACGGTGGCCAGCATGCGCGGGTCGTCGTAGGCGCAGAACCCCACCTGGGGCAGCACGAGCAGCGACGCGTCGACCTCGTCGGTGTCGAAGTGCTGCGTGAACCAGCCGCCCGCGTGCACGCCGCGCGCATCGATCTCGGCGCGCACGCGATCACGCAGGCCGCGCCAGGTGTCGACATCGCCCTCGCGTCCCCCGTTCTCGACGGCCCGGATGCCGCGGTCGAACGCCGCCCAGACCATCGCGCGCGAATGGGTGAAGAAGTGCGGATCGCCGCGCATCTCCCAGATGCCCAGGTCGGGCTTGTCGACCTCGCGCGCGAGCTGATCGAGCAGGGCCCGCTGCAGGGACCACGAGAACGTCGTCTCATCGACACCGGCGTCGCGGGCTGCCTCGAGAGCGACCATCACCTCGCCGATCACGTCGGCCTGGTACTGGTCGACCGCGCCGTTGCCGATGCGCACGGGAGCCGCTCCCCCGTATCCGGGGAGGCTGGCGAGTTCTCGCTCGGGCAGGTCGCGTTCGCCCGCGATGCCGTACATGATCTGCACGTCGGCCGGATCGCCGGCGATCGCCCGCAGCAGCCACGTGCGCCAGTGCTGCGCGGCATCGAGATAACCGTGATCGATGTAGGCGCTCAGCGTGAGCGCGGCGTCGCGGAGCCACACGTAGCGGTAGTCCCAGTTTCGCGACCCGCCGAAGGTCTCGGGGAGCGACGTCGTCGCCGCCGCGACGATGCCACCGGTCTCGGAGTGCGTGAGCGCGCGGAGCACCATGAGCGAGCGCGTGACCAGCGCCGCGTGCGTGCCGGCTGACTGCACGCGGTCGGCCCAGGCGGCCCACCATTCGCGCGTGCGTTCCAGGGCGGCCTCGACATCGAACGGCGCGGGGGCGTCTTTCCAGGACGGACCCCACGCCAGCACCGAATCGACGCTCGCGCCGGCCGCGGTGGTCCACCGGCCGCGGTGGGCGGTGTCGACCGCGATCAGGCGCGGTCCGCGGATCGTCACGGCATCGGGACCTGCGACGGCGAGGATGACGTGCTCGCTCCCGTGACCGACCTGCCGCACCCAGGGCACGGAGCGGGCGTAATCGAAGCGCAGTCGCACCTCGCTGATGAAGTCCACCTCGCCCGACACCCCGACCACGCGTCGGATGACGGCGTCGACGCCCGCGTCGATGGGCATCGCGTCGTACACATCGGCGATCCCGGTCGCCGTCTCCCATCGCGTGACGAGCACGAAGGTGTCGCCGTCGTAGCGCCGAGTCGCCCGCGCCTCCGGGTCGGCGGGCCGCAGCGACCAGGCGCCGTGCGACTCGTCGCCGAGGAGGGCGGCGAACATCGACCCGCTGTCGTAGCGCGGAAGGCACAGCCAATCGACGCGGCCGTCGCGGGACACCAGCGCGGCGGAGCGGCAGTTGCTGAGGACGGCGTAATCCTCGATCGGAGTGGTCACCCTCGGATCATGGCAGAGGGCACCGACATCGTGGCCGAGCGTCGCGCTAGTGGCATCCATGGGCCCGCTGCAAGCGGCGCACCGGTGTCGGAGGGGAGCGCTACGGTGGCCGCATGGCCGCGGACACCACCCTCATCATCCTGGGCGCCTCGGGCGACCTCACGTCTCGACTGCTCCTGCCCGCCCTCGGCCAGTTGCTCACGCGCGAACCCGGCCGGTCGGTCCGGCTGCACGGTGCGGGTATGGAGGACTGGACCGATGAGCACTGGCGCGAGGTCGTGCGCACGGCGTTCCAGACGATGGATGCCGATGGCGCCTTCGCCGCGATCTCGGAGACCACGTACGCGCAGGCCGACATCACGAAGCCGGCCGATCTGCAGAAGCTCCTCGACGACGCCGAGGGTCGGCCGGCTCTGTACTTCGCGGTACCGCCCGCCGTCACCGAGAAGTCGTGTCTCGCGCTGAGCGACGTGACCATTCCGGAGGGCACGATCCTCGCTCTCGAGAAGCCGTTCGGTACCGACGAGGCCAGCGCGCACCGGCTCAATCAGCAGCTGGCGACGCTCGTGCCCGAAGACCAGGTTTTCCGCATCGATCACTTCCTCGGGCGTTCGACCGTGCTGAACCTGCTCGGCGCCCGCTTCGCCAACCGCCTCCTCGAAAGCGTCTGGTCGGCCGACGACATCGGTTCGGTCGACATCGACTACCCCGAGCCCCTCGGCCTCGAGGGACGCGCGGGCTACTACGACGGTGCCGGCGCTCTGGTCGACATGATCCAGAGTCACCTGCTGCAGGTCATGGCGTTCGTCACGATGGAGCCCCCGGCATCCCTCAACCAACTCGATCTGCGCGACGCCACCTCCGCGGTGCTGCGCGCCACCCACGTGCGGGGCGACGACCCGGTGCGCAATTCGCGCCGCGCTCGCTACACCGCCGGCGACGTCGGCGACCGCCACTTCTCGTCGTACGTCGACGAGCCGGGGGTCGACGCCGCGCGCGGCACCGAGACGCTCGCCGAGATGACGGTGGAGGTGCGCAACGCGCGGTGGCAGGGCGTGCCCATCACCCTGCGTTCCGGCAAAGCGCTGAGCTCCGGCCACCGGGCCGTCACCGTCACCTTCAAGCCGGTGCGCCACCTCCCCGGCGGCTTCGTCGGTGAGAGCGAGCCGTCCGAGCTCGTGTTCTCGCTCGGCCCCGACACCATGACCCTCGGCCTCAACGTGAACGGCGCCGACGATCCCCTCGAGCTCGAGCGCGTGACCCTGGCCGCCGATCTCGGCGAGGGCGCGCTCAAGGCCTACGGCGAGGTGCTCTCCGGCATCCTCGACGGCGATGCCATGCTCGCCGTCCGCGGCGACGCGGCGGAGCAGTGCTGGCGCATCGTGCAGCCGGTCATCGACGCGTGGCGCGCGAATGAGGTGCCGCTCGACGAGTACGCGGCCGGCTCGGCCGGACCGGCGTCGTGGGGCGCCTGACGCCGATGCCGCGGCGCTGACCCGCGCCCGGCTGACCTGCGCCCCCGGCTGGGACGGACGAACTCCCCGCCCTCACGCCGGAAGACCTACGGCGTCACACGGGGAACATCTCGCGGGCGACGCGCGTTCAATGGAGCGGGTCAACGGCGTCCCGGTTTTCGTTCCGTTCACAGGAGGACCCATGTCTCTCGTTCTCGACCGCACCGCCCCCACCGACGCCCCCATCCTCGACGTCCTCGCCGAGCGCTGGAGCACCCGCGTCTTCGACCCCGAGACGCCCATCGACGAGTCGGCGCTGCGCTCCGCACTCGAGGCCGCGCGCTGGGCGCCGTCGGGCATGAACTTCCAGCCGTGGCGCTTCATCGTGGCCCGCCGCGGCACCGCGGCGCACGCGAAGCTCGTCAACGCCCTCATGGGCTTCAACCAGGCGTGGGCTCCCGCGGCCGGGGCCCTGGTCGTCGTGCTCGCCGAGACCGAGACCGAAGACGGCGAAGCCCGCACCTGGGCGCAGTACGACAGCGGTCAGGCCGCCGCCCACTTCACCGTGCAGGCGCACGCCGAGGGTCTCACCACCCACCAGATGGGTGGTTTCGTCGCCGACGACCTGCGCGCGGCCTTCGACATCGACGCCCGTTTCACCCCCGTCACCGTCATCGCGGTGGGCGCCCTCGGCGACATCGACGCGGCCGAAGAGGGCCTGCGCGAGCGCGAGCTCGCTCCCCGCCAGCGCCGCACGGTCGAGGAGTCGCTGCTCGTCGACGACTGAGCTTCCGGCATCCCTCTCGAGAAACGCCATCCCGGGGGAGACACGCGTTGACGCGTCGTGTCTCGCTCAGGATGGCGTTTCTCGTGCGGGAGGAGGGGGATGCGCGCGGCATCCCCCTCCTCCGTCACTCGACGATCTCGGCCTCGATCACATCGTCGCCGGAGTCGTCGCTCGTGTCTTCCGCCGGCCCGGCGCTGACCAGCATCAGCGAGTCCGCGTCGCTGGCCACATCCACGCGCACGACGTCACCGTCACGGACCGTCCCCGCGAGGATGGCCATCGCGAGGCGGTTCTGGATCTCGGTCTGGATGAGGCGACGCAGGGGCCGGGCGCCGTACACCGGGTCGTAGCCGCGCTCGGCGAGCCACGACCGGGCGTCGGGTGTCACCGCGAGGGTGAGTCGACGCTCGCGCAGCCGCTTGTGCAGGGCGTCGACCGCGAGCTCGACGATCTGCGCGAGGTCGTCCTGGCTCAGGGCCTGGAAGATCACGATGTCGTCGAGACGGTTCACGAACTCGGGCTTGAACGCCTGGCGCACCAGCGCCTGCACCTGCTCGCGCTTGGCATCCATCGACATCGTCGGGTCGATGAGGATCGGCGAACCGAGATTCGACGTCAGGATCAGGATGACGTTGGTGAAGTCGACCGTGCGGCCCTGCCCGTCGGTCAGGCGGCCGTCGTCCATGACCTGCAGCAGCACATCGAACACCTCGGGGTGCGCCTTCTCGACCTCGTCCAGCAGCACGACCGAGTAGGGCCGACGCCGCACGGCCTCGGTGAGCTGGCCGCCGGCCTCGTACCCGATGTAGCCCGGAGGGGCACCGACCAGTCGCGAGACGGAGTGCTTCTCGCCGTACTCCGACATGTCGATGCGCACCATGGCGTGCTCGTCGTCGAACAGGAAGTCGGCGAGCGATTTGGCCAGCTCGGTCTTGCCGACGCCGGTGGGGCCGAGGAACAGGAAGGAGCCGACGGGCCGGTTCGGGTCGCTGATCCCCGCGCGCGAGCGCCGGACGGCGTCGGACACCGCCTTGACGGCATCCCGCTGTCCGATCAGGCGCTTGCCGAGCTCGCGCTCGAGGTGCAGCAGCTTCTCGGTCTCGCCCTGCAACAGACGCCCGACGGGGATGCCGGTCCACGCCGCGATGACCGCCGCGATGTCCTCGTCGGTCACCTGGTCGTTGACCATCCGACTCTCGCCGGTTGCTGAGCCTGTCGAAGCATCCTCGCGCTCCGCCGCCATGAGCTCGCGCTCGAGCGCCGGGATCTCGGCGTACAGCAACCGCGATGCGCGCTCGAGGTTTCCCTCGCGCTGTGCGCGCTCGGCATCCACACGGGCGGCGTCGAGGCGGGTCTTGAGGTCGCCGACGCGATTGAGCGAGGCGCGCTCGCGCTCCCACCGGGCCTGCAGCTCGTCGAGCTTGGCCTGCTCGCCGGCCAGCGTCTCGCGCAACGTCGCGAGGCGCTCCTTCGACGCGGCGTCCTTCTCCTTCTTCAGGGCGAGCTCTTCGAGCTTCAGCCGGTCGACGTGACGACGAAGTTCGTCGATCTCGAGCGGGGCCGAGTCGATCTCCATCCGCAGGCGGGATGCCGCTTCGTCGATCAGGTCGATCGCCTTGTCGGGCAGCTGCCGCGAGGGGATGTACCTGTTCGACAGGGATGCCGCGGCGACCAGCGCGGCGTCGGCGATGGCGACCTTGTGGTGCGCCTCGTACCGTTCCTTGAGGCCGCGGAGGATCGCGACGGTGTCTTCGACAGTGGGCTCGCCGACGTAGACCTGCTGGAAGCGGCGCTCGAGCGCGGCATCCTTCTCGATGAACTCGCGGTACTCGTCGAGCGTGGTCGCGCCGATGAGGCGCAGTTCGCCACGGGCCAGCATGGGCTTGAGCATGTTGCTGGCCGCGACCGAACCCTCGCCGCCGCCCGCGCCCATCAGCACGTGCAGCTCGTCGATGAACGTGATGACCCGGCCGTCGGACTCGGTGATCTCTTTGAGCACGCTCTTCAGGCGTTCCTCGAACTGACCGCGGTACATGGCGCCGGCCACCAGCGCCGAGATGTCGAGGGCGACGAGTTCTTTGTTCTTCAGGCTCTCGGCGACGTCGCCCGCGACGATGCGCTGGGCGAGGCCTTCGACCACGGCGGTCTTGCCGACGCCGGGCTCGCCGATGAGGACGGGGTTGTTCTTGGTGCGCCGCGTGAGCACCTGGCTGACGCGGCGGATCTCGCCGTCACGCCCGATGACGGGATCGAGCTTGCCCTGGCGGGCCCGGTCGGTGAGGTTGATGCCGAACTGCTCGAGGGCGCTCCGCGCGTCCTCCTGTCCCGGCTGTTGCGTGGCGTTCATGTGATCTCCTGAAAGTCTGTTCGCAAACTTGAGTTGCGTTGACTCAAGTTTAGCAGTCGCGCGACCGGCGGGCAATGGATGCCGCGAGCCCGCGACAAGCCCGGAACGGCGGGTCTATGGTGAGCGCGTGAGCACGCTCGAGCCCGCAGCTCCCCGTCCGGACATCCCCTGGAACCCGCCGCCCTCCACCGCGGAACGTCGCGTCCGCGGCCGAGAGGCACGCAAGCGCACACCGCGGAGCGATCTCGGCGTGCTCGCCACCGAGGGACGCGACCCGCTCGGCATCCTCGACGCGCAGAACACCGCGCGCATCCCCGAACTCGTTCCGTTGCGCATCGAGCGGATGTCGGCGAGCCCCTTCGCCTTCTACCGGGGCTCCGCCGCCGTTCAGGCGGCCGACCTCGCCCGCAATCCTTCGACCCCCCTTCACGTCGCCTCCTGCGGCGATGCGCACGTGGCGAACTTCGGCTTCTACGCCTCCCCTCAGCGCACGCTCGTGTTCGATCTCAACGACTTCGACGAGGCAGCGTGGGCGCCCTGGGAGTGGGATCTGAAGCGCCTCGTCACCAGCGTCATCCTCGCCGGCGCCGAGACCGATCGCGACCTCGCCGTCGTCCGCGACGCCGCCGCGAGCACGGTGCGCGCGTACGTCCGCGCGATGGCATCCCGCGTCGAGCAGGACCCCGTCGACCGCTACTTCGAGCACTTCGGCCCGCGCGAGGTCATCGACTCCTTCGACCGCGCCTCGCGTATCGTCCTCGAGCGCGCCATGGCGGACGCCGAACGTCGCACCGGTGCGCGCGCGGTTCGACGGCTGACCGCCGACAGCGGTTCCGGCCGGCTCGCCTTCACCCACAGACCCCCGACCATGACCCCGGTCGACGCGGAGGTCGCCGCGCGCGTCCTCGCGGTCGACGGCGCCTACCGCACCTCGGCGAACGTGGACGTTCGCCTGACCCTGGAGCAGTACGACCTCAGCGACGTCGCCCGGCGCGTCGTCGGCGTCGGCAGCGTCGGGACCCGCTGCTACCTGCTGCTCCTGCAAGACGGGGACGGGCACGCGCTCCTGCTGCAGGGCAAGCAGGCCGGCCCGAGCGTGTTGCAGCAGTTCGGCGGTATCCGCCAGCCCGAGTCGCTCGTCTCCCTCGTCACGGCCGAAGGAGAGGGCGCGCGCGTCGTCTCGCTGCAGCGCGTGCTGCAGGCAGTCTCGGACCCCTTCCTCGGCCACGTGCGCGGCCACGACGCCGACTTCTACGTGCGACAGTTCCACGACATGAAGGGGGGCATCGAGATCGTCGAGCTGACGAACAAGCCGTTCCGCCGCTACGCACAGGCCTGCGCCGTCACCCTCGCCCGCGCGCACGCCCAGTCTCCGGATGCCGCGGACGTCGCGGGATACGTCGGGTCGGGCCGCGTTCTGACGGAGGCGCTCGTCGACTGGGCCTTCGCCTACGCCGACCTCGCCCGCGCCGATCACGCGGCCTTCGTCTCCGCGCACTCCTGAGGTCGGGACAGGGTCGACGCCGAGCGACGCTCAGCGCTCGTCGCGCCCGAGGAACGATCCCGCGCTCGCGATCCTCAGGCGGGTATCGCTTCCGCCGCGGCCCCGACCTGCGCCTCGGAGGTCGTCCCGCCCGAGTCCGCGCACGAGAAGCGCGCGCGGTACGCGGTGGGGGTGAGCCCCATCGTCCGCGCGAAGTTCTGCCGGAGCACCGCCGCCGACCCGAAGCCGCACTCCGACGCGATCCGGTCGAGACCGAGGTCGGTCTCTTCGAGCAGTCGTTGCGCGTGGAGCAGCCGCTGGCGGGCGAGCCAGGCCGCCGGGGTCGCGCCGAGATCCGCCTTGAACCGCCGGGCGAAGGTCCGCGGCGACATATGGGCGCGCGCGGCGAGCCGATCGACGGAGAGCTCGGCATCCAGGTTCTGCAACATCCACTCCGTGACCGGCGCAAGGGAGAGCGACGCGTCGACCGGGATCGGCGAGGCGATGAACTGCGCCTGACCCCCGTCGCGCTGAGGGGCGACGACCATGCGCCGAGCGATGCGGTTGGTGAGCTCGGTACCGAGCTCCTGACGCAGCAGGTGAAGGCACGCGTCGAGTCCGGCCGCCGTTCCGGCGCTCGTGATGATGTTGCCCGACTGCACGTAGAGCACGTCGGGGTCGACCTCGATCGCCGGATACATCCGCGCCATGACATCGGCGTAGCGCCAGTGCGTCGTCGCGCGCTTGCCGTCGAGCACCCCGGATGCCGCGATCACGAACGACCCGCTGCACACGCTCAGCAGCCATGCTCCGCGGGCATGCGCGTCGCGGACCGACTCGATCACCCGCGGGTCGACGGCGCCCCACTGCGCACGCGGGATCGGCGCGAGGACGAGGATGTCGACATCGGTCGCCGCCTCGAGGCCGAGCTCGACGTTGACCGAGAAGCCGATGTTCGAGGGGACGACCCCGGGGTCGGGCGCGACGATACGGAAGTCGAAGTTCGGGATGCCGTCGTCGCTGCGGTCGAGGCCGAAGGCTTCGCAGGCGAGACCGAATTCGAACGGGGCGAAGCCCGGCTGGATGACGACGGCTACCGATCGCACGCGGAACCTCCGATGTGGCAGAAATATATCGATTGACGTCCATCATGCCACTCGTCGGCATGATTCCTCTACCCGTAGCTTCTCTGCCATGGCTTACCTCATCGCACTCGGCATCCTGTCCCTTATCGGCGTCGTCGGCACGGTGTGGCTCGTCCGCACCGACGGCTATGAGCGAATCCCCACCGACCCCTCACGCGTGGCATCCGTCCCCGACGAGTCCGCCCGCGCGCACCACGCAACCGCCGCGGCGCCGGGGGTCGAGGCCCCCCGACCGACTCTGCAGGTCTCGTCGGCGCCCGCGTCACCCGTCACGCGACCGCTGCGCATCGCGCGGGCGAAGTGACCCGCGATACGGCCGCACGCCTCGACCCGCGCACGACGGCGGACGAGACGAGCGACACGCCGACACCGGATGCCACCGGCCCGGCATGTCGCGAACCCGCCCGCCGTTGTGCGCGCCGCGCACGCGTCGCCACGACATCGCGCGCACCGCACGAGCCCCGCGCCGACATCGCGCGCAGGGCACGAGCCTCGCGCCGACATCGCGCGCGCCGCGCCGACATCGCGCGCACCGCACGAGCCCCGCGCCGACATCGCGCGCAGGGCACGAGCCCGCCGCGAGGTCGGGCGCACGGAACGAGCCCGTCACGACACGGAATCTCGGCACGCGACCGCGCCGACGTTCAGCGTCCGGCGGTGACCGCTCGGCGGTAGACCTCGATCATGGCGGCGGTGCGCGACGACTGGCGGAACCGCTCCGCGAGGGAGGCGTCCGGCTCGACCGGGTGCCCGGAGGCGATGTCGGCGGTCGCTCGACGCAGCGCCTGCGCGAGCGCGGGGACGGTGGCATCCGTCACCGTCCACGTTCCCGAGCCGAGCTCGTCGGCGATGTCGGGATCGCTCACCACGGCGGGCGTGCCCAGCGATGCCGCCTCGAACACGGTCATGCCCTGCGTCTCGAAGCCGATCGAGGTCTGCACCACGGCGTCGGCGTCGGCGAGCCGGCGGAGGGTCTCGGCGTAGGGCAGTCGCCCCGCGAACGTCACCGTCGCCCGCGGCGCCCCGCGTTCGATCATGCGGCGCGCTGCCCCAAGCTGCGCGCCGCCGCCGACGATCTCGACCTCGGCGTCGATCCCCGAGGCGATCACGGCTTCGAGGAAGGGCAGCAGCCGCTTCTCGGGGCTCATGCGTCCGAGCCAGATGAAGCGCGGCCGGCCCGGCCGGCGTACGGCCGCGTCGGTGGCGAGAGCGGCGTCGAGGACGTCGTCATCGATGCCGTTCCAGATCACGTCCACCGAGGCGGTGACCCCGTGTCGTTCGAGGCGACGGCCGAAGTGCGACGAGGGGGCGGTGACGGCGCTCGACAGGCGGGCGAGGCGACGCAGGTACGCCCAGCCGTCGGCGGCGCCGTCGCCGCGCGATGGGGCGTCCGCACCGTCGCCGCGCGTTGAGGCGTCAGCCGCGCCGTCGCGGGTGACCGCGGCATCCCGTTCCGGCGCCGTGCCTCCGCTCGATCCTCGGGCAGGACCACGGGGGTCCCGCACGCGTGGTGCGCCTCGGCGGGATCCGGTCCCGGATGCCGGGACGGCCGACGGCAGCGCCCGCCGCGCCCACGCGTTGAGGGCGCGCAGCACGAGGCCGGGGAAGGGAGCGGTCGCCTCGATCCCGACGTCGACGCGGTTGTGCATCGTGTGGACGACCGGAACACCGTGGCGCGCCGCGAAACGATGCCCGATGAACGCGCCCCAGAAGTCGGCCTGCACATGCACGACGTCGACGGGCAGACGGGCGCCCATCTGCGCGTCGACGAAGCGATCGGTGCGCGCTCCCGGCCAGGTGAACGCGTACTCGCGGTCGGGGGTGATGGCGATGGAGGGCAGGTCGAGGTACGCGGCATCGTGGGCGGCATCGCGGTGCATCCGGGGCGCCACGATCGTCACGACGTGGCCCGCGCGTTCGAGGAATCGCTTCTGCAGCCGCATCGACACCTGCGCGCCGCCGAGCGACTCGAGGTGCTGGTCGGCGAACATCACGACGTGCACGCGGCTACTCCGGCAGCGGTCGACCGCGGTAGAGCGCCTCGAACGTGTCGAGGGTGCGGGTGATGTCGTGCACCGCGACGGCGTCGAGCGATGCCTGCTGCATGCGCGTGCGCTCCTCGGGCGACGCGGTCAGCACGTCGGTGAGACGCGCGGCGAGCTCGTCGGCGTCGCCGGGCTCGAACAGGTAGCCGTTCTCGCCGTGATGCACGAGGTGGGGCAGGGCGACGGCATTCGCCGCCACGATCGGGAGTCCGGATGCCATGGCCTCCATCGTCGCGATGGACTGCAGTTCGGCGATCGAGGCGATGACGAACAGGCTGGCACGGGAGTACAGGGCGCGGAGGTCATCGTCGGACGCGTGACCGTGGAAGGTGACGCGCTCGGCGACTCCGAGTTGCTGCGCGAGGGCCTCGAGCTTGGCGCGCTGGTCTCCGCCGCCGACGATGTCGAAGGTGACGTCGAGCGCGGGATCGAGCTGGGCGAGCGCGTGGAGCACGACGTCGATGTGCTTCTCGGTGGTGAGACGCCCCACGAAGAGGAGACGGTTCGCGTCGCGCGGGGTGAGGTCGGGGCGGTAGTTCGCGCGGTCGATGCCGCACGAGACCGGGATCACGCCCGAGATGTCGATCGTCTTCTCGAGGAAATCGGCCGCCCGACGGGTGGGTGTGGTGACGGCGCGCGTCATCTTGAACGTGCGTTCGGCGTCGGCCCACGCGAGCTTGACGACGATGCGATCGAGGAAGTCGGGGAGCGTGGTGAAGTCGAGGATGTTCTCGGCCATCACGTGGTTGGTGGCGACGACGGGGATGCCGCGCTTGCGCGCCTCGCGGGTGAGACCTCGACCGATCACGATGTGCGACTGGATGTGCACCACGTCGGGCTTGACCTCGTCGAGCACGATGCGCGCGTAGTGCTTGGAGCGCCACGGAAGGACGTAGGTGATCCAGTCGTGCGGGCGGAACCGGAACGCGGGGAGTCGATGCATGACCACCGGCTGACCCTCGACCGTCTCGGTCGCCGTTCCCCCGTTGCGGTGCCCGATGCTCGGCGCGGACACGTGCACATCGTGACCGCGGGCGACGAGACCGGCCGCGAGGCGTTCGGCGAAGCGGGCGGCACCGTTGACATGCGGCAGGAAGGTGTCGGCGCCGATGAGGACGCGCAGCGGGCGGTCGTCAGCGCCGTCAGCCGGGAGCGAAGCGGGTTCCACCGGGGCGGGCGTCGACGGAGGGGAGGGGTGGACCGGAGCGCCGGGCGCGGGATGATCGGCGGGCGTCGCAGAACTGGTCACGAGTGGTGAGGCCTAACTATGCGGCGGACGGGTCGCACGGTGCGGGTCATGCGCCTGTCCACTGTACCCGAGCGGCATTTCCTCCCCCGGGGACGCTCCACAGGCGCCGGGGACGCCGGGCGGGGCGGTGTGTGCAGGACGGCAACCGGCACCGCACCGCGCCCGCGCCGCCGCCGACGCCAACGCCAACGCGGCACCGACATAGCGCCGAAGCCCGCCCGGAGGGAGACCGAGCGGACTTCGGGGTCTGACGAGGGTAGGCCTGCGCTATGCGTTCCCGTCGGGACGGCGGTCGGGCAGGGGCGCACCGTGCGCCGGACGCGGCGGACCGTCGGTGCCCGCGGGGGCAGCGACCTCGGATGCTGCGGCGGCGAAAGCGGAGACCACCTCGGCGTCGTCTGTCGCCGACGCCCGCTGAGGGTGCACGGCCGGGCTGGGCCCGTGATCGGAGGTGTCGAGGTCGGCCGCGGCCTGCTCGAACTGCGAGCGGTAGAGGCGGTAGTAGGCGCCCTCGCGCGCGATGAGCTCGTCGTGCGTGCCCTTCTCGACGATGTCGCCGTGCTCCATCACGAGGATGAGGTCGGCGTCGCGGATCGTCGACAGCCGGTGCGCGATGACGAACGACGTGCGCCCCTCGCGGAGCGCGGCCATCGCCTGCTGCAGCAGCAGCTCGGTACGGGTGTCGACCGACGAGGTCGCCTCGTCGAGGATGAGCACCGACGGACGGGCGACGAATGCGCGCGCGATCGTGATCAGCTGCTTCTCACCCGCCGAGACGTTCGCGGCGTCTTCGTCGAGCACGGTGTCGTAGCCGTCGGGCAGCGAGTGCACGAACTGATCGACGCGCGTGGCGGCGGCGGCCTCGACGATCTCGGCGTCGGTCGCGCTCTCGCGGCCGTACCGGATGTTGTCGCGGATCGTGCCGGCGAACAGCCACGGGTCCTGCAGCACCATGCCGGTGCGGGCGCGCACATCGTCGCGGCGGAGATCGGCGATGTCCTGCCCGTCGAGCAGGATCCGACCGCCGTCGAGTTCGTAGAACCGCATGATCAGGTTGACCAGCGTCGTCTTGCCCGCACCGGTGGGTCCGACGATCGCGACCGTCTGGCCGGGCTCGACGCGGAACGACAGATCGGTGATCAGCGGCCGATCGGGCGTGTACGCGAAGCGTACGTTCTCGAACTCGATGACGCCGCGCCCCTCCACGTGGCCGGGGGCGTCGGCGGCATCCGGATCCTGCTCGTCGGCGTCGAGCAGCGCGAACACGCGTTCCGCCGACGCGGTGCCCGACTGCACCACCGCGGCCATGCCGCCCAGCTGCGACAGCGGCTGGGTGAACTGCTGCGAGTACTGGATGAACGCCTGCACGTCGCCGAGGCGGAGCTGGCCGCCCGCCACCATGAGACCGCCCAGCACGGCGATGCCGACGTAGGTCAGGTTTCCGACGAACATCATGCCGGGCATGATCATGCCGGAGAGGAACTGGGCCCGGAAGCTCGCTTCGTAGAGCTCCTCGTTCTCGACCTCGAACTTCTCGCGGGCGTCCTTCTCGCGTCCGTAGACCTTGACGAGGGCGTGACCGGAGAAGGACTCCTCGACGCGGGCGTTGAGGCGACCGACCTTCTTCCACTGCTCGCCGAACGCCTTCTGCGACTTCGGGCCGATGACGCCGAAGATGACGGCCATGAGCGGCAGCGAGACGAGAGCGACGAGCGCGAGCTGCCACGAGATCGTGAACATCATGATGAGCACGCCCACGACGGTGAGCACCGAGGTCAGCGCACTCGACAGCGACTGCTGCATCGTCTGCGTGATGTTGTCGATGTCGTTGGTGACGCGGGAGATGAGCTCTCCGCGCTGCACCTTGTCGAAGTACGACAGCGGCAGGCGGTTGATCTTGGCCTCGACGTCTTCGCGCAGACGCCACATCGTGCGCACCATGATGACGTTGATGACGTAACCCTGGATCCACGACAGCAGCGACGAACCGACGTAGATCGCCAGGACGGCGACCACCACCATGCGCAGCGCGTCGAAGTCGACACCGGCGCCGACGGAGAAGTTGTTCATGGCACCGACGATGTTGGCGATGTCGCCCTGGCCCGCCGCGCGGAGAGCTTCAACGACGTCGGCCTGCGACGTGCCGGCGGGGAACTGTTCGGCCAACCCCTTCGAGACCACGCCCTCGAAAATGATGTTCGTGGCGTCGCCGAGCACGCGGGGCGCGAGCACGGCGAGCACGACGCCGAGGGCTCCCAGCACGGAGACGAACGTGAAGGCGCCGGCGTACGGACGCAGCAGCCCGATCAGACGCCGGAAACTCGGGCCGAAGTTCGATGCCTTCCCGGGTGCCACGCTGTCCCAGTCGCCCGAGGTGAGTCGAGCCTGCTCGGCCAGCTCGAGTTCGGCCCGCTCTTCTTCGGTCAGCGTCTCTGTGGTGCTCATGCCTCGACCCCCAGCTGCGACTCGACGATCTCGCGATAGGTGCTACTGGACTGCAGCAGCTCCTCGTGGCTCCCGACACCTGCCAGTCGCCCCTCCTCGAGGACGACGATGCGATCGGCTCCCGTGATGGTCGACACGCGCTGCGCGACGACGATCTTCGTCACCTCGGGCAACTCCTGCCAGAGCGCCCGCCGGAGCCGGGCGTCGGTACTGAGGTCGAGCGCCGAGAAGGAGTCGTCGAACACGAGCACGGCGGGCCGATGCACGATCGCCCGCGCGATGGCGAGGCGCTGACGCTGACCACCCGAGACGTTCGTGCCGCCCTGGGCGATGCGCGCGTCGAGTCCCCCCTCCATCGCCTCGACGAACTCGCGCCCCTGCGCGATCTCGAGGGCCTTCCACAGTTCGTCGTCGGTGGCGTCTTCTCGACCGAATCGGAGGTTGGATGCCACCGTGCCGCTGAAGAGGAAGGGACGCTGGGGCACGAGCCCGATGCTCTTCCACAGCCCGTCGAGGTCGGCCTCGCGCACGTCGACGCCGCCGACGCGGACGGCGCCCGCGGTGACGTCGAACAGGCGCGGGATGAGGGAGACGAGGGTGGTCTTGCCCGCACCGGTGGAGCCGACGATCGCGACCGTCTCGCCGGGACGGGCGACGAAACTGATACCCGACACCACGGGGGACTCGGCGCCCGGGTAGGCGAAGGACACGTCTTCGAACTCGACGGCGCCGCGCTCCGGGAAGACGCTCACCGGGTTCGCGGGCCGCTCGAGGGTGGAGTGACTGTCGAGCACCTCGCCGATGCGTTCGGCGGATACGGCCGCGCGCGGGATCATCACCGTCATGAAGCTCGCCATGAGCACACCCATGAGGATCTGCGCCACGTACTGCATGAAGGCGAACAGCGTGCCGATCTGCACGCCGCCCTGGTCGACCTGGATGCCGCCGAACCAGATCACGCCGACGACGGTCACGTTCAGGACGAGCATGGCCAGCGGGAACAACAGGACGAAGAGCGACCCGACCCTTCGACCGACGATCATGATGTCGGTATTGGCCCCGCGGAACCGCTCTTCTTCGATGCGCTCGCGAACGAACGCGCGCACGACGCGTACACCGGTGAGCTGCTCGCGCATGATGCGGTTCACCGCGTCGAGCTTCGCCTGGTAGCTGCGGAAGAGCGGGACCATGCGCGCGATGATGAGGCCCGCGGCGATCAGGAGCGTCGGCACCGCGACGGCGATCAGCCAGCTGAGGCCGACGTCTTGCTGGAGGGCCATGAAGATGCCGCCGATCGCCAGCAGCGGGGCGCTGACGAGCATCGTCGCGCCCATCATCGCCAGCATCTGCACCTGCTGCACGTCGTTGGTGTTGCGGGTGATGAGCGATCCCGCACCGAACTGCGACAGCTCGCGCTCGGAGAAGCCGCTGACCTTCTCGAAGATGTCGCGACGGATGTCGCGGCCGGCGGCCATCGCCGCGCGGGCGGCGAAGTAGGTCGCGATGACGGATGCCGTGATCTGACCGAGCGAGATGGCGAGCATCATCGACCCCTGCGACCAGATGAAGGCCGTGTCGCCGCGCGCGACGCCCTGGTCGATGATGTCGGCGTTCAGGCGCGGGAGGTAGAGCGACGCCATGGCCGCCACGAACTGGAAGACCAGCAATGCCAGGAGCAGCCACCGGTACCGGGAGAGGTAACGGATGAGGATCTTGCCGAGCACGGCACCTCCAGAGATGGTCGATGCGGTCGCGGTGGCCGCGGAGTACAGCCTTGCACCAACCTCCGACACCGGCGACCCCATCGGCTGTGGGAGCGTTCTCCCGTCGCGAACGCGGGCCTCCGGCATCCGCTTCACAGGATGCGGATCGTAGGCTGAACCCATGTCTCGACTGCAGGCCGACGCTCCCGCCGACCTCTGGGTGCCCGTGACCGGATCCCTCGGTTTCCGCGGGCGTCGACACCGCAAAGCGGCGATCGGCATGCTGCTCAGCCAGGCGAATCAGGCCGCCGGCGCGGCCCCTCGGCCCGGCGGCGGCGCTTTCGCGTGGATCCTCAGCCAAGCCGCGCCCCTGCTGATGCGCCGCGCTGCCGGTCGCGTGCTCGTGTGGGTGTGGAAGAGCGATCCCGAACTGCTCGTCGTGATGGCGCAACTGCAGGAGGCCACGCCGCAGGCACGCACCGCGCGGGCGATGATGCCGATGGAGTACGACGACACGGAGTCCTTCCCCAACCCCTTCCTCGGTGTGGGCGAGAAGCTCGCGATGCCGCTGCCGAGCGATGCGCGCACCCCGCCGTTCGCGACCTATACGTGGGACACGGGCTCGCACTTCGTGACGGTCACGGCGGTGTGCGCCGATCGCGAGCGGTTCGGCACGGTCATCGGAGCCGTGGATGCCGTGGCCCGCACCATCCGCGTGGCCGATGACCTGCGGGTCGGCGAATCGCCCACGGTCTTGCGGCTCGACCCGGCCTGACACCCTCGACGAGCGGTCCGCGCGACGAACACGGGGAGCCGTCCGTTCGTGCGCAGATGCGCGGACGCTCGGGATGTCCGCGGTTCAGGTGGCTGAGTCTGTCGGAGCCACCGGGAGCGGTGGCATCCGGGATGGGCGAAGGGATCAGTCGCCGTGCATGTCGCGGGGGCGCCAGAGCACGATGTCGGTTGCGCGACGCACACGCGAACCGTGGCGCAACGTGACGACCGAGCCGGTCGCACCGGCGGCGAAGACGCGCGCACCCGGTCGCGACTGGCGTTCGATGGTGAGCTGACGCTCGAGGTCGTTCACACGCCGGGCGAGATCGTGCACCTGCTGCTCGAGGGTGAGCAGGCGGGCGATGGCGGGGAGGCTCATGCCCTCGCCCGACAGTCGGGCGACTTCGCGCAGCTGCTGGACGTGGCGGCTCGAGTACCGCCGCGATCCGCCCTGGGTTCGCGCGGGTACGACGAGACCGAGCCGGTCGTACTGGCGCAGCGTCTGCGGGTGCATGTTCGACAGCTCAGCCGCGGCGGCGATGGCGAAGATGGGGGCGTCTTCGTCGATCTCTCTCTCGGGCACGGTCTCTCCTCTCCATCGCTCCGGCGGATCCCGGCATCCGGTGTGATCACGGATGCCGGGAGACCTCCGTCCTGCAGTTCTACCGCGCTTTGGACATCAGGTCGGCGCGCGGGTTCTCTTTCGGCTGGAGTGCCTGGAACCGCTCGAGAGCCTCACGGGCGGCGTCGTCGAGGTGCGCCGGCACCGCGACCTGCACCTCCGCGAGCAGATCACCGGACCCTTTGCTCGACTCGATCCCGCGGCCTTTGACACGAAGGACGCGTCCCGACGGGGTGCCGGGCGCGACGCGGAGCCGCACGGGCTCACCGCCGAGGGTGGGGACCTCGATGGTCGCGCCGAGGGCCGCCTCGGTGAAGGTCACCGGGACCGTCACCCGCAGGTTGAGGCCGTCACGCGTGAACACCGGGTGCGGGCGCACCGCGACGGTCACCACGATGTCGCCGCTCTCCCCGCCGTCGGGGGACTTCCGGCCTCGACCGCGAAGGCGGATCTTCTGGCCGTCGGAGACGCCGGCGGGGATCTTCACCTTGAACGGCACGTTGTCCTCACCCTGCAGGGTGATGGTCTCGCCCTTGGCCGCCGTGACGAAGTCGATCGTCGTGCGTGCGGTGACGTCGGCCCCGCGCTGCGGGCCGCCGAAGCCTCGGAAGCCCCCGGTCGTCTGCCCGAACCGGCCGGAACCGAAACCGCCCCCCTGCTGGTCGAACATCGAGAAGATGTCCTCGAAGCCGGGTTGCTGCTGACCCCGGCCCTGACCGAAGCGGCTGAAGACGTCGTCGAAACCCCCGCCGCCGCCCGCCCCGGGAGCAGAGAAGCGCGCCCCCGAGCCCATGGCCCGGATCTGGTCGTACTCCTCGCGCTGCTCGGGGTCGTTGAGCACCGAGTAGGCCTCACTGATCTCCTTGAAGGTCGCCTCGGCTTTCGCGTCTCCCGGGTTCGAGTCGGGGTGGTACTGGCGCGCGAGCTTGCGGTACGTCTTCTTCAGATCGGCAGCGCTGACGCCCTTGTCGACACCGAGGACCTTGTAGAAGTCCTTGTCGAACCAGTCCTGACTCGCCATGCGTCCTCCTCCTAGGCCGGTACGGCGACGACGACCTTGGCCGGTCGCAGTTCGACCGAGCCGAGGCGGTAGCCGACCTCGACGACCTCGAGGATCGTCGTCTCGGTCACACCGGGGGTGGGCGCCTGGAAGATGGCCTCGTGCTGCTGCGGGTCGAAGACGTCGCCGACGGCGCCGTACGACACCACGCCGAGACGCTCCGCCACGGCGCGCACCTTGTCGCCGATCGCGGCGAAGGGCGTGCCCTCGACGAGATCACCGTGCTTGACGGCGCGGTCGAGGTCGTCCATGACGGGCAGCAGGCCCTTCACGGCCTCGCCCTTGGCCCGCTCGATCTCGCGCTCGCGCTGCTCTTCGGTGCGCCGGCGGTAGTTGGCGTACTCCGCCTGCAGGCGCTTGAGGTCGATCAGCAGCGAGGCCTCCTTGTCGGAGGATGCCCCCTCTGCCGCGGCCTCGGGCGTCTGCTCGGCGCCCAGGATGTCGTCGATGGTCAGGCCCTCGGCATCCACGTCCTGCGTCTCGGACTGCTCGCCCGACGGCGCGGGGCCGGAGGTGTTCTCCTCCGGCCCCGTCTCGTCAGGACCGGCGCCACCGTACTCGGGCCCTGAGCCCGTCGAAGGGTCGTCGTCCTTGTGTGCCATGTGTCTGTCGCTTACTTCTTGTTCTCGTCGGTCGGCTCGTCGTCGACGACCTCGGCGTCGATGACGTCTTCCTCGGGGTTCGGCGTCTCGCCGTTGCCCGGCTGACCCACGTTGGGGTCGGCCGGCTGGCCCGCGGCCTGCGAGGAGGCGTAGATGGCCTCGCCGAGCTTGCCCTGGCTGGCGTTCAGCTTGTCGAACGCGGTCTTGACCGCGTCGTCGTCGTCGCCGGCGAGAGCCGTCTTGAGCGCGTCGACATCGCCCTGCACCTCGGTCTTGACCTCGGCGGGGAGCTTGTCCTCGTTCTCCTTGATCAGCTTCTCGATCGAGTACGACAGGGTCTCGGCCTGGTTGCGGGTCTCGGCGGACTCGCGGCGCTTCTTGTCTTCCGCCGCGTTCTCCTCGGCCTCGCGCACCATGCGCTCGATGTCCTCCTTGGGCAGCGACGAGCCGCCCGTGATGGTCATCGACTGCTCCTTACCGGTGCCCTTGTCCTTGGCGGACACGTGCACGATGCCGTTGGCGTCGATGTCGAAGGTGACCTCGACCTGCGGGATGCCGCGGGGAGCCGGAGCGATGCCGGTCAGCTCGAAGGTGCCGAGCGGCTTGTTGTCGCGGGTGAACTCGCGCTCGCCCTGGAAGACCTGGATCGCGACCGACGGCTGGTTGTCATCGGCGGTGGTGAAGGTCTCGCTGCGCTTGGTCGGGATGGCCGTGTTGCGCTCGATGAGCTTGGTCATGATGCCGCCCTTGGTCTCGATGCCGAGGCTCAGGGGGGTGACGTCGATGAGGAGGACGTCCTTGCGCTCGCCCTTGAGGACACCGGCCTGCAGGGCTGCGCCCACGGCCACGACCTCGTCGGGGTTCACGCCCTTGTTGGCGTCCTTACCCGTCTCCTTCTTCACCAGCTCGGCGACCGCGGGCATGCGGGTGGAGCCGCCGACGAGCACCACGTGGGCGATGTCGTCGACCTTGACGCCGGCCTCGCGGATGACGTCGGAGAAGGGCTTGCGGGTGCGGTCGAGGAGGTCCTTGGTGAGGTCCTCGAACTTGGCGCGCGTCAGGGTCTCGCTGAGCGAGACGGGGCCCGAGTCGGTGAGCGACAGGTAGGGCAGGTTGATGGAGGTCGAGGTCGAGCTCGACAGCTCCTTCTTGGCCTGCTCGGCCGCTTCCTTCAGACGCTGGAGGGCGATCTTGTCGCCCGAGACGTCGACGCCGGTGGTGTCCTTGAACTGCTTGATGAGGTAGTCGACGACGCGCTGGTCCCAGTCGTCTCCACCGAGGCGGTTGTCACCGGAGGTGGCGCGCACCTGGATGGTCGAGAAGTCGTCGTCCTTGCCCACCTCGAGCAGCGACACGTCGAACGTTCCGCCACCGAGGTCGAAGACGAGGATGAGCTCGTCTTCCTTGCCCTTGTCGAGGCCGTACGCGAGGGCCGCGGCCGTGGGCTCGTTGATGATGCGCAGGACGTTGAGACCCGCGATCTCACCGGCCTCCTTGGTGGCCTGACGCTCGGCGTCGTTGAAGTACGCGGGCACCGTGATGACGGCATCCGTCACGCTGTCGCCCAGGTACTCCTCGGCGTCGCGCTTGAGCTTCTGCAGGATGCGGGCCGAGATCTCCTGCGGCGTCCACTTCTTGCCGTCGACGTCGAACGACCAGGTCGTGCCCATGTGGCGCTTGACGCTCGAGATCGTGCGGTCGACGTTGGTGACGGCCTGGCGCTTGGCGGTCTCGCCGACGAGCACCTCGCCGTCCTTGGTGTACGCGACGACCGAGGGGGTCGTGCGGAAACCCTCGGCGTTGGCGATGACCTTGGGCTCGCCACCCTCGAGCACGCTCACGACGGAGTTGGTCGTACCGAGGTCGATTCCCACTGCACGGGGCATATGTGTCTCCTTGCTTGTGAGCCGGGCGGATGCCACGACTCGGGGTTGGTGCGAAGTCTGCTGCGCGGGTTGAGCCGCGATGACTCAAGGTTACCGCGGCCCCTCGAGGAGGTCAAGGCGACTTGATATGAATTGGCTCAACTTCGAGGTGGCGCCCCACGCGCGGGGTTCATCGCCGAGTTGCTCCCCAGACCGCGCGGCGGTCCAACCCGGACCGGGGCACCGAGGCGTTCCCGGCAGGACCGGGGCGCCGAATGTGCACCGGGTCGGAGACAGCACGCCCCGGTGCACGAATCACGCCCCGGCACACGGATCACGCCCCGGAGACCCGACGACACCGGCCGTGCGGACGACGCCTCGTGCACGCAACCCACCCCGTCCTCGCAACGCCCCTGGCCGCGCCGCGACCCCGTAGCCGCGGCGGCGGCTCGATCCCGCACCTCGACCCCCTCGCCAGGACGCACGACGCCCCTGGCCCTGCAGCGACCCCGTAGCCGCGGCGGCGACTCGATCCCGCAGCTCGACCCCCGCGCCAGGACGCACGACGCCCCCGCGACCCGGAGGTCGGCGGGGACGTCGAGGGGATGCCGTGGACCCGGCGCAGCGGCCGGGGTGTCAGTCGCGGTCGCGGTCGCGGCGCTGGGGACGGTCGCTGCGCTTCGCCGAACGGCCGCCCTGGTCGAGGCGCAGGTCGATCAGCTGGCCCGAGATGCGGGTGTCGGCGAGGCGGTTGATCGTGTCGTTGGACAGGTCGGCGGGGAGCTCGACCAGCGAGAAGTCCTGACGGATCTGGATCGCGCCGAAGTCGTTGCGCCGCAGGCCGCCCTCGTTCGCGAGGGCTCCGACGATCTGACGCGGCTCGACGCGCTGGCGGCGCCCCACGGCGATGCGGTAGGTCGAGAAGCGACCCGTCGTGTCGCGGCGCGGACCGCCCTCTCGCGACCCGCCGTCGCGGAATCCGCCGTCACGCGCGCCGCCGTCACGCGAAGGACGGTCGTTGTCGAAGCGCTGCTGGCGCAGCGTCTCTTCTTCGAGGAGCAGCGGGGTGTCGCCCTGGGCGACGACGGCGAGGGCCGCGGCCACGTCGGCCTCGGGCACGTCGTGGTGCTCGACGTAGTGGGCGACGACGTCGCGGAAGGTCGCGATCGCGGCGGTGTCCTCGAGGGCGGCGGTGATCGCGTCGTCGAAGCGGGTGAGACGCGTGGCGTTGACGTCGTCGACGCTCGGCAGCGACATCTCGGTCAGCGGCTGGCGCGTCGCCTTCTCGATCGCGGTGAGCATGCGGCGCTCGCGCGGGGTGACGAAGCTGATCGCGTCACCGGTGCGGCCGGCGCGGCCGGTGCGGCCGATGCGGTGCACGTACGACTCGGTGTCGATCGGCAGGTCGTAGTTGACGACGTGACTGATGCGCTCGACGTCGAGGCCGCGCGCGGCGACGTCGGTCGCCACGAGGATGTCGAGCTTGCCCGACTTCAGCTGGTTGACCGTGCGCTCGCGCTGCACCTGGGCGATGTCGCCGTTGATCGCGGCCGCGGTATAGCCGCGGGCGCGCAGCTTCTCGGCCACCGTCTCGGTCTCGTTCTTGGTGCGGGTGAAGACGATCATGCCCTCGAAGTTCTCGACCTCGAGGATGCGGGTGAGGGCGTCGATCTTCTGCTGGTACGACACGATCAGGTAGCGCTGCGTGATGCTCGCCGAGGTCGTGGTCTTGGTCTTGACCGTGATCTCTTCGGGGTCGTTGAGGTACTGCGCCGAGATGCGGCGGATCTGCGCCGGCATGGTGGCCGAGAAGAGCGCGACCTGCTTCGTCGAGGGCGTGTCGGCGAGGATCGTCTCGACGTCTTCGGCGAAGCCCATCTTGAGCATCTCGTCGGCCTCGTCGAGCACGAGGAACTTCAGCTCGGTCAGATCGAGGGTGCCCTTGTCGAGGTGGTCCATGATGCGACCGGGGGTGCCGACGATCACGTCGACGCCGCGGCGGAGGGCCGACAGCTGCTGACCGTAGCCCTGGCCGCCGTAGACGGGCAGCACCGAGACGCCCTTGATGTGGGCGGCGTACTTCTCGAACGCCTCGCACACCTGCAGCGCGAGCTCGCGGGTGGGGGCGAGCACGAGAGCCTGCGGGTTCTTGGAACCGGTCTCCATCTGCGACAGGATCGGCAGCGCGAAAGCGGCGGTCTTGCCGGTTCCGGTCTGGGCGAGGCCCACGACGTCGCGGCCCTGCAGCAGCACGGGGATGGTGGCCGCCTGGATGGCGGACGGGGTCTCGTAGCCGACGTCTTTGAGGGCCTTGAGCACGTTGGCATCCAGTCCCAGGTCGGAGAAGGTGAGCTGCGCGGGAGCGGTCTCCGCCTCAGCGGAGTCGACGGGGGATTCGGATGCCATGAGTCCACGGTAGTCCGCTCCGCGTCACCGCGCGGGCGTGGGGATAACCTGAACGCGCCCGGCGACGCCGGCGACTCGAGATCCCGGGCATCACCGGGTGTTCACCGAAGGGTCCTAGCGTGACCGACATGCCTTCACCCGGGCCGGCTTCGCCCGCCGAATCCGCACGTCGGCCCGTGCTGGCCTGGGCACTGTGGGACTGGGGCTCGGCCGCGTTCAACGCGGTCGTCACGACCTTCGTCTTCAGCACCTACCTGGCGAGCTCGCTCTTCGTCGACCCGGCCGTCCGCGCCGCGGCGAACGGCGACGCCGACGACCCCGCACTCGTGCGGGCGCTCGCCGACAACGCCAGCGCCGTCGGCATCGCCCTGATGATCGCGGGCATCGTCGTCGCGCTCGTGGCTCCCGTGCTCGGACAGCGCTCCGACGGGACGGGCCGGCGCAAGCTCTGGCTGGGCGTCAACACCGGCGTCGTCGTGCTCGCGATGGCGGCGATGGTCTTCGTCGAGGGCACCCCGGCGTACCTCGTGCTCGGGGCGACGCTGCTCGCGATCGGCAACGTGTTCTTCGAGTTCGCGAGCGTCAACTACTACGCCATGCTGACGCAGGTCTCCACGCGTGAGAACATCGGCCGCGTCTCGGGCTTCGGGTGGGGCATGGGATACGTCGGCGGCATCGTGCTGCTGCTCCTGCTGTTGGTGCTGTTCATCCAGAGCTTCGGCGATCCGGATGCCGGGGGCCTCCTCGCCGTCACCGAGGAGGGCGGGCTGAACATCCGGCTCGCCGTCCTGGCCTCCGCCCTCTGGTACGCGGTGTTCGCGATCCCGGTGCTGCTGCGCGTACCGGAGATCCCGGCGCAGGACCGCCGGGTGCGGGTCGGCTTCCTCCGTTCCTACGTCGTGTTGTGGGGAACGCTGCGCTCGCTCTGGCGCGACAGCCGGCAGGTGCTGCTGTTCCTCGCCGCCAGCGCCCTCTTCCGCGACGGTCTGGCGGGGGTGTTCACCTTCGGAGCGATCATCGCGGCGCAGGTGTTCGGCTTCACCTCCACCGAGGTGCTCTACTTCGCCGTCGCGGCGAACCTCGTCGCCGGCATCAGCACGTTCGTCGCCGGACGTCTCGACGACCGGTTCGGCCCGAAGCGCGTGATCCTGGCATCCCTCGCCAGCCTCATCGTGCTGGGCACCGTCATGCTCTTCATCGGCACGTCGCAGACCGGCTTCTGGATCGTGGGTCTGGGTCTCGGCGCCTTCGTCGGTCCGGTGCAGTCGGCCAGCCGCTCGCTGCTCGCCCGGGTGGCTCCCGAGGGACGGGAGGGCGAGATCTTCGGCCTCTACGCCACGACCGGACGCGCGGTGTCGTTCCTCGCGCCGGGCCTGTTCGCACTGTTCGTCGGTGTGACGGGCGACACGCGCCTCGGCATCCTGGGCATCGTGCTGATCCTCGCCGCGGGTCTCCTGCTGATGCTGCCCGTGAGGGTGAAGAGCGCCGTCCTGCGCTGACCGCGGCCCGTCGCCCGCCCGCCGGCAGGGTGGTCGCCGAGATCACACGATCGTGACGAGATCACCGATCGTCGTCGCGTCGCACCGCGTCATCTCCCGCGGATCGTGGGCTCTCGCGGACGGCCGGGGGGCGAGGGCGGATGCCGGGACTCAGTCGCGGGGCCAAGCGTCGGCGAACTTGGCCAGGAGGCGCGCGAACTCGGCGCGCTCGGCGTCGCTGAAGGACTCCAGCGCCGAGCGGACGGCATCCCGTCGCCGCCCGCGGAGACCCGAAACGAGCCGCTGCCCCTCGGATGTCAGCCGCACGCGGATGCGCCGCGCGTCGTCGGGGTCGGGCTCTCGCGCGACGAGACCGAGCTCGACCGACTGCTGCACGAGGCGCGAGGCGCGGGGCTGGTCGACCCCCACCTCCGCGGCGATCTCGCTCACCGACAGCGATCCGGATGCCGCGACGAGGGCGTCGAGCATGCGCAGCCGCGCGGGCCCGCCGAAGCGTCCGTGCGCGGGGTCGGTCCACGGCGGCGCGCCGCGACTCCAGGGACCCCCATGCCCCCCGTGCGGGTGGTGGTGCGCCTCGGGCGGGAACGGGGGACGCGGGCGCCGGCCGCGCAGGCGCGCGAGCGCGGCGGCGATCTCGTCGGCGGGATCGGTGGGCACGAGGGGATTTTACATGTCCCTTGACAAGCATCGGGAATGCATGTCACAGTACATTCGTTGTCACATGACATGCACTGGCGGACCGTCCGCCGACGAAAGGACCCCCATGAACACCCCTGAACCTTCGGATCCCCGCGCGCTCGCCCATCGCCTCACGACGGTCGGCCACGCGCTGCACCACCGCCTGTTCGCGCACCTGCGCGACAGCGGCATCCACCCCAAGACCCTCCTGCTGCTCAGCGCCATCGACGGACGCATCGACGCCCCCTGGGTGCGCGATCGACTCGCCCGCGGAGGCAAGCGCGTCACCGCTCTCGCCGACCGCGGCTGGATCGCCCGCGCCGGCGACGGATGGTCGCTGACCGACGAGGGCCGCGCCCTCCTCGACCGCGCGGATGCCGAGCGCTCGGCGCTGTTGGCCGTTGTGCCAGCCGAGCATCTCGCGAACCTGACCGCGGCGCTCGACACGCTCGCGACGGCCCTCGACCTCGACCTCGACGCCGCCGAGACGACCGGCCGCGGCCCCCGCGGGGGCTTCCGCGTCATCCCCGGCGCCGGTCGACACGGCTTCGGCCCCGACCCCCGCCGGGCCTTCGGTCCGAACGAGCACCGCGGGTTCCGCGTGGGCGAGCGCGGCGCAGGCTCCGCCCGCCACCGCCCGGCGCACCCCGCCGACCACCCCGCTTCCGACTCCGGCCCGGGCGAACGTGACGCGTCCGGCGCGCGCGGCTTCGACCGCCCGTCGCACGGGCAGGATCACGGCGCGCACGAACGCTGCCACCCGGCACACGAGCACCGCGGAGGCGAGCACGGTCACGACGGCGGTCCGCGTCACGATCGTCGCCGTGGCCACGAGCGCGCTTTCGAGCGCGGCTTCGACGCGGGCTACCAGCGCGGTCGCGAGGCGGGCGCGCCTCCGGCACCGCAGGAGTGAGGACTGCCGCATGACCTCCCGATTCCGACGCCGTCCGCGGCCGTGGTCCCTAAGCGTGACCACGGTCGCGGGTCGCGAGTTACTGCGTTCCGGCCGGTCGCGCAACATCCCCGGCCGTTCATGACGCTCCATGTCACTTCGCGACGCTCCGAGACGCACTCCTTGGCCGAGATCCGCAGCCCGCTCTAGCGTCTGGGGAAATGCCGCCGTATGCCGCCTCGGCGCAGTGAAGGAACAGCCGCATCGTGACCACCAGCCAGACCCCACCGCGCGCCGCCACCCGGCCGCCGCGGCCGTCGACCAAGCCCAACGGGCAATGGAAGATCGACGGAACCGCGCCCCTGAACGGCAACGAGGAGTGGAAGCAAGTCGACGACGGTCTCGCGGTGCGCGAGCGCATCGAGAACATCTACGCCTCCGGCGGGTTCTCCTCCATCGACCCGACCGATCTGCACGGACGGTTCCGCGTCTGGGGCCTCTACACGCAGCGCAAGCCCGGGATCGACGGCGGGCGCACGGCGACCCTCTCCCCTGAAGAGCTCGAAGACGCCTACTTCATGCTCCGCGTGCGCATCGACGGCGGACAGCTCACCACCGAGCAGTTGCGCGTCATCGCCGGCATCTCACGGGAGTTCGGCCGCGACACCGCCGACCTCACCGACCGCCAGAACGTGCAGCTGCACTGGGTCGAGGTCGAGTCGATGCCCGAGATCTGGCGCAGGCTCGAAGCGGTCGGGCTCGGCACCACCGAGGCGTGCGGCGACGTCCCGCGCGTGGTGCTCGGCTCGCCCGTGGCGGGGATCTCCGCCGAGGAGCTGATCGACCCGACCCCGCAGATCGAGGAGATCACGAGCCGCTTCATCGGCGACCCGACGCTGTCGAACCTTCCGCGCAAGTTCAAGTCGGCCATCACCGGACACCCCAACCACGACGTGGTGCACGAGATCAACGACGTCGCCTTCGTCGCGGTCGAACACCCCGAGCTCGGCATCGGCTACGACCTGTGGGTCGGCGGCGGCCTCTCGACCACCCCGCGCCTCGGCGAGCGCCTCGGCGTCTTCGTCGCACCCGAGCGGGTCGCCGAGGTCTGGCACGGAGTCGCGCAGATCTTCCGCGACTACGGCTACCGGCGCCTGCGCAACAAGGCGCGCCTGAAGTTCCTGCTCGCCGAGTGGGGGACGGAGAAGTTCCGGCAGGTGCTGCAGGACGAGTACCTCGGCTACGCCCTGCCCGACGGTCCCGCACTGCCCAAGCCCGCAGCTCCCGGCGACCACGTCGGCATCCACCGTCAGAAGGACGGCCGCTTCTACGTCGGCGCGACGCCGATCGTCGGCCGCGTCTCGGGCACCACCCTCGCCCGCCTCGCCGACCTCATCGAGGAGCACGGCTCGACGCGGCTGCGCACGACGCCGCACCAGAAGGTCGTCATCCTCGACATCCCCGAAGACCGGGTCGAATCCCTCGTCGCCGGTCTCGACGACCTCGGCCTGCAGGCACGGCCCAGCCTCATCCGCCGCGGCACCATCGCGTGCACCGGCATCGAGTTCTGCAAGCTCGCGATCGTCGAGACGAAGGTCAACGCCACCGCCGCCGTGCTCGATCTTGAAGAACGTCTCGCGGCCTTCGACCTGCCGCACCCGATCTCGTTGCACGTGAACGGCTGCCCCAACTCGTGCGCGCGCATCCAGACCGCCGACATCGGCCTGAAGGGTCAGCTCGTCACGATCGACGGCGAGCAGGTGCCCGGCTACCAGGTGCACCTCGGCGGAGGACTCGCGTCGCAGGATCGCGACGAAGCCGGCCTCGGTCGCACGGTGCGCGGCCTCAAGGTCGCCGCGGACGGCATCGCCGATTACGTCGACCGGGTCGTGCGTCGCTTCCTCGACGAGCGGAACGCCGCAGCCGACGAGACGTTCGCCCAGTGGGCGCACCGCGCCGATGAGGAGGCCCTGCAGTGACCGTGTCCCTCGCCCCCCGCGTCGCGGTGCGCCGCAGCGCCGCCGAGCTCGAAGCCCTGGCCGAGAAGGGCAATGCAGAGCTCCGCAGCCTCTCGGCCGACGAGGCGTCACCCGCCGAGGTCATCGCCTGGGTCGCCCGCCATTTCGCCCCCGAAGCCGCCGCGGTGGCCTGCTCGATGGCGGATGCCGCGCTGCCGCACCTCGTCGCCGAGCAGCTGCCGAACGTCGACGTGCTCTTCCTCGACACGGGCTACCACTTCTCCGAAACCCGCTTCACGCGCGACGAGGTGGACCGCGCCCTCGACGTGCGCGTCGTCGACGTGCTGCCCGAGCAGACGGTGGCCGAACAGGATGCCGAGTACGGCGCCCGCCTGTACGAGCGCGACCCCGCGCTCTGCTGCGCCCGCCGCAAGGTCGACCCCCTGCAGGGAGCGCTCGGCGGCTACGAGGTGTGGTTCACCGGCGTCCGCCGCGACGAGGCTCCCACGCGCACGCACACCCCGCTGGTCACCTGGGACGCGCGCAACGGCCTGGTCAAGGTGAACCCGGTCGCGGCGTGGAGCTTCGACGACCTCATCGGCTACGCCAACGACCAGAAGGTGCCGGTCAACCTCCTCCTCACCCACGGCTACCCCTCCATCGGGTGCGAGCCGTGCACCCGCCCGGTCGCCCCGGGCGAAGATCCCCGGTCCGGCCGCTGGGCGGGCCTGTCCAAGACCGAATGCGGGTTGCACACATGAGCGCTGTGTCCACGGCATCCACTGCCCTCTCCACCCTCGACCTGCTCGAGGCCGAGGCGATCCACGTCATCCGCGAGGTCGTCGCCGAGTTCGAGCGGCCCGTGCTGCTGTTCTCGGGCGGCAAGGACTCCGTCGTGGTGCTGCACCTCGCGACGAAGGCATTCGCGCCGGGCCGCGTGCCCTTCCCCGTGCTGCACGTCGACACCGGGCACAACTTCCCCGAGGTGCTGGCCTTCCGCGACGAGACCGTCGAGCGCCTCGGCCTGCGCCTCGAGGTCGCGCGCGTGCAGGACTACATCGACGACGGCCGCCTGCAGGAGCGCTCCGACGGCACGCGCAACCCGCTGCAGACGCTTCCGCTGCTGGATGCCATCGCCGCCGGCCGCCACGACGCCGTCTTCGGCGGAGCGCGCCGCGACGAGGACAAGGCGCGCGCCAAGGAGCGCATCATCTCGCTGCGCGACGAGTTCGGGCAGTGGGACCCGCGCAACCAGCGCCCGGAGCTCTGGAGCCTCTACAACGGCCGCCACACTCCCGGCCAGCACGTGCGGGCCTTCCCCATCTCGAACTGGACCGAGCTCGACATCTGGCGCTACATCGAGCGAGAAGAGATCGCCCTGCCGCCGCTGTACTTCGCGCACGAGCGCGAGGTCTATCGCCGGGGCGACATGTGGCATCCGGTCGGCCCGTTCTCCCCGCCCCGCGAGGGCGAGAACGTCGAGGTGCGCACCGTCCGCTACCGCACCGTGGGCGACATGAGCTGCACCGGAGCGGTCGAATCGGACGCCGCCGACCTGACCTCGATCGTCGCCGAGGTCGCACGCACCACCATCACCGAACGCGGAGCCACCCGCGCCGACGACCGCCTCAGCGAGGCGGCCATGGAGGATCGCAAGAAGGACGGGTACTTCTGATGTCGCTCGACACCCTCGAGGCCCCGGTCGCCACGACCGAGCCCACGCTGTTCCGCTTCGCGACCGCCGGCTCCGTCGACGACGGCAAGTCCACGCTCGTGGGGCGCCTGCTGCACGACGCGAAGGCGATCCTCGCCGACCAGCTGGAGCAGGTCGCGCGCACCTCGGCCGACCGCGGGTTCGCGCACGGCGCGTTCGACTTCGCGCTGCTGACCGACGGCCTGCGCGCCGAGCGCGAGCAGGGCATCACCATCGACGTCGCCTACCGGTACTTCGCCACCGGGACGCGGTCGTTCATCCTCGCCGACTGCCCCGGCCACGTGCAGTACACGCGCAACATGGTCACGGGCTCGACGACCGCGGATGCCGTCGTGGTGCTCGTCGACGCACGCGCCGGGGTCGTCGAGCAGACGCGCCGCCACCTCGCCGTGGTCGCCCTCCTGCGCGTGCCGCACGTCATCGTCGCGGTGAACAAGATCGACCTCGTCGACTTCTCGGCCGAGGTGTTCGCCTCGGTCGCCGCCGACGCGCGATCGATCGCGGCGGAGCTCGAGATCGACGACCTGCACGTGCTGCCCGTGTCGGCCCTCGAGGGCGACAACATCGTCGATCGCTCGACCCGCACGCCCTGGTACGACGGCCCCGCGCTTCTCGAGCTGCTCGAGACGCTGCCGTCGGCCGACGAGTCCGCGCGCGTCGGCGAACCGCTGCGCCTTCCCGTGCAGTCGGTCATCCGTCCGCAGGGCGGCCTGTCGCCCGAGCTGGCCGCCGACCCCGAGACCGCCGCGGCGTTGCGCGACTACCGCGCGGTCGCCGGGCGCATCTCGAGCGGCTCCGTCCGCGTGGGCGACGAGGTCGAGGTGTCGGGCTCGGGCGTGCGCACGGTGGTGCGCGGCATCCGGGTCGCGGGGGTTCCGGCCGACAGCGCCGTGGCCCCGCAGTCCGTCTCCCTCGAGCTCGCGGACGACGTGGATGCCGCGCGTGGCGCCGTCATCGCCTCAGCGGGGACGCTGCCCCCCTCACGGCGCGAGGCCGATGTCGAGCTCTTCCAGCTCGACGCACGGCCCCTGACCCCCGGCTCCCGCGTGCTCGTGAAGCATGGCACGGCCGCGGTGCAGGCAATCGTGGCATCCATCGACTCCCGGTACGACCTCGACGCCCTCACCCACGTCGGGGCCGACCGGCTCGAGACGAACGACATCGGCCGCGCACGCCTGCGCCTGGCCGCCGACCTGCCGCTGGAGCCCTACCGCGACAGTCGACACGAGGGCTCGTTCCTCGTCATCCATCCGTCCGACGGCGCGACCCTCGCCGCCGGAATCGTGCGCTGACCGGCGCCGATCCCATCCGCGCGCCCGCACGGCGCGCCCGACCCGCCCGCCTTCCGGCGGGCCCCACCGCGCCGACCGGCGCACGACCTACTGCCTACGAAGGAGGCGAACCGTGAAGACACTGCGCACCGCGACCGCGATCACAACCCTGGGACTGATTGCGGCGATGATGGCCGGCTGCGCCACCGGGCCCGCCTCCGCCGAGAGTGCCGACCAGGGCCCCGCCGCCGAACTCCGCCTCGGCTACTTCGCCAACGTCACCCACGCTCCCGCGCTCGTGGGGCTCCAGGAGGGCCTGCTGCAGGACGCCCTCGGTGACACGAAGCTGTCGACCGAGGTGTTCAACGCCGGGCCCGCCGCCATCGAGGCCCTGTCGGCCGGGGCCATCGACGCGACCTACATCGGGCCCAACCCGTCGATCAACACGTTCATCCAGTCCCGCGGCGAGTCGGCGCGCATCGTCGCCGGCGCGGCGACCGGCGGGGCGGCCCTCGTCGTGCGCGACGGCATCGACGACCCGGCGGACCTGAAGGGCAAGACCCTCGCCACCCCGCAGCTCGGAAACACGCAGGACGTGGCGCTGCGCGGATGGCTGAAGAAGCAGGGCTTCGAGACCGACACCTCGGGCGGCGGTGACGTCACCATCACCCCGACCGAGAACGCGCAGACCTTCCAGCTGTTCAAGGACGGCCAGCTCGACGGCGCGTGGCTCCCCGAGCCGTGGGTGTCGCGGCTGGTGATCGACGCGGGTGCGAAGGTGCTCGTCGACGAGGCCGACGAGTGGCCCGACGGACAGTTCCCCACCACTGTGCTGCTGGTGCGCAAGGACTTCCTCGACCAGCACCCGGAGACCGTGTCGAAGCTGCTCGCCGGACATGAGGCGTCCGTGAGGTGGATCGCCGACAACGCCGGTACAGCGGCGTCGGTCATCAACGCGCAGATCGCCGCCGATACGGGCAAGCCGCTCGCCGACGCCGTGATCGCGCGGGCGCTGGAGCACGTGACGTACTCGGTGGATCCGCACGCCGACACCTTCCAGACGCTGGTCGAGAACGGTGTCGCCGCCGGCACCCAGAAAGAGGGCTCGATCGAGGGCCTCTTCGACCTGCGACTGCTCAACGCGCAACTCGCGACCAGCGGCGAGGCGAAGGTCTCGGCCGCCGGACTCGGGGAGGAATGACATGACCACGGCCCGCATCGACGCCCCGGCACCCGACCTCACCACCGCTCCCGCGGTGCGCATCGACGGCGTCTCGAAGCGCTTCGGTGCGGGCCCGGTCGTCCTCGATGACATCTCCCTCGACTTCGCCCCGGGCGAGTTCGTGTGCCTGCTCGGCGCCTCGGGCTGCGGAAAGTCGACCCTGCTGAACCTCATCGCGGGTCTCGACCGTCCCACCGCGGGACGCATCGAGACGCCCCCCGAGGGCTCGGCGGTGATGTTCCAGGAGTCGGCGCTCATGCCCTGGCTGAGCGCGCGCCGCAACGTCGAGCTGGCCCTGCGCCTGCGCGGAGTGCCGCGCGCCCGTCGGCGCGACGAGGCGCTCGCGCTGCTCGACACCGTCAACCTCGCGGATGCCGCCGACAAGCGCCCGCACGAGCTCTCGGGCGGCATGCGCCAGCGTGTGGCCCTCGCCCGCGCCCTCGCGCAGGACCGGCCCGTGCTGCTCATGGACGAGCCCTTCGCCGCCCTCGACGCCATCACCCGGGACCTGCTCCACGAGGAGCTCGAGCGGGTGTGGCGCGCGAACGGTCGCACCATCGTCTTCGTCACCCACAACGTGCGCGAGGCCGCCCGCCTCGGCGAGCGCGTCGTGCTGCTGGGCAGCCGCCCGGGCCGCGTTGTCAACGAGTGGCGCATCGAGCGCACCGAGGGCCGCCGCATCGAGTCGCCCGAGGTCGCCGCCCTGTCGGTCGAGATCACCGACGAACTGCGCAAGGAGATCCGCCGCAATGCGCGCTGACACCACCGCCTCCCCCGACGACCTGCGCAGCCTCGAGGCGGGCCTCGACAACCTGCAGACCACGACCGATGCCGCTGCCGGCCGCTGGCGCACGTTCTGGTCGAGCGTGCTCCCGCCGATCATCTTCGTCGTGCTGCTGATCGCCGCGTGGCAGCTCTACGTCGTCATCGCCGACCCGCGCCCCGACAAGGCCCCGAGCCCCGCCGACGTCCTCGGCGCGCTGAGCTACGCCTGGGACACCGGCCGGCTGCAGGAGGCCGTGCTGACGAGCCTCGAACGCGGCGTCCTCGGGTTCCTCATCGCCATCGTCGTCGGCACCCCCATCGGGCTGCTGCTGGCCGAGGTGCGCCCCATCCGTCGCGCGGTGGGCCCGATCATCTCGGGACTGCAGGTGCTGCCGTCGGTGGCGTGGGTGCCCGCCGCGATCATCTGGTTCGGCTTGACGGATGCCACGGCCTACTTCGTCATCCTGATGGGCGCCATCCCCTCGATCATCAACGGCCTCATCGCCGGCGTCGACCAGGTGCCGCCGCAACTGCGGCGCGTCGGCACCGTGCTGGGCGCCTCGCGGTGGCAGCTCGCGACCTCGGTGATCCTCCCCGCCGCCCTCCCCGGCTACTTCGCCGGGCTCAAGCAGGGCTGGGCGTTCTCGTGGCGCTCGCTGATGGCGGCCGAGATCATCACCTCGGGCGGCACGATCGGCTTCGGCCTCGGCACGATGCTGCAGCAGACGCGCGATCTCGCCGACCTCGCCGGCGTGCTCGCCACGATCGTCGTCATCCTCGGAATCGGCATCCTGATCGAACTCGCCTTCTTCGGCCCCATCGAGCGACGCATCCTGCGCGGTCGCGGTCTGCTGGTGTCGGGAGGAGCACGATGAGCGGGACCACGGAGGGGACGGATGCCACCGGGCTCCGCACTGCGCAGACCGCCGAGGCGCCGGCATCCGGAACCGTCTGGCTCGTCGGCGCCGGACCCGGCGATGCGGGCCTGCTGACCCTTCGGGGACTGCGCGCCCTCGAATCCGCCGACGTCATCGTCGCCGACCGGCTCGGCGCGCGGGGAGTGCTCGACGGCCTCGCGGCAGAGGGCGTCCACCTGACCGCCGAGGTGATCGACGTCGGCAAGCTCCCCGGCCATCACGCCGTCCCGCAGGATGCCATCAACGCCCTGCTCGTGCGCGAGGCCCGGGCCGGACGCACCGTCGTGCGGCTCAAGGGCGGCGACCCGTACGTGTTCGGCCGCGGCGGCGAGGAGCTGTTCGCGTGCCAGGACGCCGGCATCGACGTGCGCGTGGTCTCCGGCGTCACGAGCGCGGTCTCGGTGCCCGCCCTCGCCGGCATCCCGCTCACCCACCGCGGCGTGGCGACGAGCTTCACCGTCGCGACCGCCCACGACCAGATCGTCTCGCTCGGCGGCGGGCGCGACCACACGGTCGTGCTGCTCATGGGCGTGGGTACCCTCGCGCACTCGGCCGTCGTCCTCGCCCGCGGCGAGCGCGGCGCGGACTGCCCGGTCGCGATCGTCGAAGACGGCTTCGGCGCGCGCCAGCGCGTCACCGTCGGAACCCTCGCCACGATCGCCGCGCAGGCCGCGGAGCGCGGGGTGCGCTCCCCCGCCGTCGTGGTCGTCGGCGACGTGGTGCGCTTGAGCCCGTACGCGCCGACCGCCCTGGCATCCCTCGATCTCACCTTCGACCCGCTCGCCGTTCCCCGAAAGGCCTCCTCGCTGTGACCTCGTCTTCTCTCACCTCGCTCCGTGTCGCGATCGTCGGCGCCGGCCCCGCCGGCATCTACGCGGGCAACATCCTCACGCGCGCGGTGACCGACGCCGGCGGTACGGTCGCGATCGACCTCTTCGACTCGCTGCCCGCGCCCTACGGCCTCATCCGCTACGGCGTCGCCCCCGACCACCCGCGCATCAAGGGCATCGTCGACTCGCTGCACGAAATGCTCGACGCGGGCTCGACCCGCTTCATCGGCAACGTCGAGGTGGGCCGCGACATCGCGGTCGAGGAGCTTCACGCGCGCTACGACGCGGTGATCCTCGCCACGGGAGCGCTGCGCGATGCACCGCTGGACATCCCCGGCATCGACCTGCCCGGCTCGTACGGCGCGGCCGACTTCGTCGCCTGGTACGACGGCCACCCCGACGTCTCCCGCGAGTGGCCGCTCGATCAGAGCGAGGTCGCCGTCATCGGCAACGGCAACGTCGCCCTCGACGTGGCCCGCGTGCTCGCCAAGCACGCCGTCGACCTGCGTTCGACCGAGATCGCCGACAACGTGCTGCACGGCCTCGAGGCCTCCGCCGTCACCGACGTGCACGTGTTCGGCCGCCGCGGGCCCGCCGACATCAAGTTCACGCCCATCGAGCTGCGCGAGCTCGGCGAGGTGCCGAACGTCGACATCGTCGTGCACGACGAGGACTTCGCGGATGCCGACCCCGCCCAGGCCTCCAACAACCAGCTCAAGGTCATGCTGCGGGTGCTGAACAGCTGGCGGGGCCGTGAGTCGACCGGGGCGAGCCGTCGCCTGCACCTGCACTTCTACCACTCGCCCCTCGCCGTGCTCGGCGAGGACCGGGTCGAGGGGCTGCGCTTCGAGCGGACCGAGCCCGTCGGCGACGGCACCGTGCGCGGCACGGGCGAGATCCGCGAGATCGCCGTGCAACAGGTCTACCGCGCGGTCGGCTACTTCTCGAGCCCCGTGCTCGGGGCCCCGTTCGACGCCGTGCGCGGCGTCGTGCCCAACGTCGAGGGTCGCGTCGTCGAGAACGACGCCGTGGTCTCGGGGCTGTACGCGACCGGCTGGATCAAGCGCGGACCCGTGGGCTTGATCGGGCACACGAAGTCGGATGCCATGGAGACCATCGCCCACCTCGTCTCCGACATCGAGGCCGGCGCCCTGTCGGCCCCCACGGTCGACGGCGACGTTCTGGACGCCCTGTCCGAGCGCGGCGTGGAGTTCACGACGTGGGAGGGCTGGCGCACCCTCGACGCCCACGAGCGCGCGCTCGGCGCCGCGCACGAGCACACGCGCGAGCGGGTCAAGGTCGTGTCGCGCGAGGAGCAGGTCGCCGTCTCGCGGTCGGGAGCGCTCGTCCCGTGACGTACGTGATCGCCCTCCCCTGCGTGGACGTGAAAGACCGCGCCTGCATCGACGAATGCCCCGTCGACTGCATCTACGAGGGTGAGCGCTCGCTGTACATCCACCCCGACGAGTGCGTGGACTGCGGCGCCTGCGAGCCCGTGTGCCCCGTCGAGGCGATCTACTACGAAGACGACCTGCCCGACGAGTGGTCCGACTACTACACGGCGAACGTGGAGTTCTTCGACGACATCGGCTCGCCCGGCGGAGCCGCGAAGGTCGGTGTGATCGCGAAGGATCACCCGGTCGTCGCGGAGTT
Organism: Microbacterium sp. 22296; assembly: GCF_052045385.1. Classification (NCBI taxonomy): domain Bacteria; kingdom Bacillati; phylum Actinomycetota; class Actinomycetes; order Micrococcales; family Microbacteriaceae; genus Microbacterium; species Microbacterium sp. 22296. Next base: position 289,178 of record NZ_JBQEOS010000004.1, read on the forward strand.
GCCGCCGCAGGCGCATGACTGACGCCGCGGGTGGGGCGCTGTCCGGTGGGGCGCTCTCCGGTGGGGCGCTGTCCGGTGGGGTGCCGTTGAATGGCGTGCCGTCCGATGGCGTGCCGGCCGGTGGGCCCCGCGTGCGCGGGGCTCTGTCGGGCGGCGCTGGCTCCGCGGCCGCGGCGTCCTCCCCCGGGCTTCCCGCCGAGGTCGCGTCCGCCGACGTCCTCATCGTCGGCGGGGGTCCGGCGGGGCTGTCGGCCGCGCTGAACCTGGCCCGCGCCCGCGCCTCGGTCGTCGTGGTCGACACCGGCCGGCCCCGCAACGCCGCGACGCTGCGCTCGCACGGTTTCCTCACCCGCGACGGCGTCTCACCGATCGAGCTGCGCAAGCTCGCCCGCGCGGAACTGCGCGCGTACGACGGGGTGCGCATCCTCGACCGATCCGCCGTAGCGCGTATCGAGACGGATGCCGACGGCTTCGTCGTAACGCTCTCTGGTCGGGCCGCTGCGGCATCCCCCGTTCTGACCGCGCGCACGGTCGTGGTGGCGACGGGGCTCGGCGAAACACTGCCCGACGTGCCGAACCTGCGGTCGTTCTACGGCATGTCGGTCTTCAGCTGCGCCGCGTGCGACGGGTGGGAGCTGCAGGACCGACCGGTGGCCCTCATCGGCGAGACGCCCGACCTCGCCGACCGCGCGCGGCTGCTGACGCGCTGGACGTCGCAGCTCACGGTGTGCACCAACGGCGCCGCGGTCATCGATCCGGCCGATGAGGCCGAGCTGGTGGCATCCGGGATTCGCGTCGAGAGGCGCACGATCGCCGACCTCGAGGGCGAGCGCGGGCAGGTCGCCGCCGTGCGGTTCACCGACGGTTCCTCGCTCGCGGTCGCGGGCGGCTTCGTGCGGCCGACGTGGCACGCCGCGCACGACTTCCTCGATCCGCTCGCCCCCGACCAGGATGCCGACGGGCACCTCGTCACGGACCGCTCCGGGCGCACGTCGGTACCCGGTTTGTACGCGGCGGGGGATGCCGCGGCTCCCGGTCCCCAGCAGCTCATCGTCGCGGCCGGCCAGGGCGCGCGGGTGGCGGCGGTGCTGGTGCAGGACCTGCTGGGCGTGCGTACGGCGCACTGACGTGGGCGGGTGAGGTCGGTGGCGTGGCCCGGGGCGGCGGCATCCACCGGTCTCGTCCGCGAGATCACACCCGTTTCGCGAGACGACACGCGTTTGCGCGCAAACACGTGTGACCTCGACGAAGAGGTGTGATCTCGACGCGGGATGGCGCCGCGTCGATGGGCGACGCCGGTCAGCCGCCGAGCGCGCCCGCGTCGGTGGAGCCGACGTCGGTGCGGTGGAAGTTGAGCGCCGAACGCGAAGCAGTCGGGCCCCGCTGGCCCTGGTAGCGGTTGCCGTACGGGCCGGAGCCGTAGGGGTTCTCGGCGGGTGAGGTGAGACGGAAGTAGCAGACCTGCCCGATCTTCATGCCCGGCCAGAGCTTGATGGGCAGGGTGGCGACGTTCGAGAGCTCGAGAGTGACGTGTCCCGAGAAGCCCGGGTCGATGAACCCGGCTGTCGAGTGGGTCAGAAGGCCGAGTCGACCGAGCGACGACTTGCCCTCGAGCCGCGCGGCGACGTCGTCGGGGAGGCTGACCCGCTCGTACGTCGATCCGAGGGCGAATTCACCCGGGTGAAGGATGAACGGCTCGTCGGGCGCGACCTCGATCAGGCGGGTGAGCTCGGGCTGATCCTCGGCGGGGTCGATGAAGGGGTACTTGTGGTTGTCGAAGAGACGGAAGTAGCGCTCGAGCCGCACGTCGATGCTCGAGGGCTGCACCATGGCGGGGTCGTAGGGATCGATGCCGAGGCGCTTCGCGTCGAGTTCGGCCCGGATGTCGCGATCGGAGAGCAGCACGGCCCCAGCCTAGGGGCGGTGTCGGTCGCGGCGCCGCCGCGTTTCGGCGGGTGACCAGTGGTCGGCTCCGGGGCGCCCGCCGGGCACGCCCGACAGGCACGCCCTCCGCGAGATCGCATCCGTTTGCCGAAACCGCACGGGTCTGACGGCGATCGCATGCGGCCTCGGCGAACGGATGCAGTCTCGACAACGGTTTCCGGATGCCACGGGATGCGGGCCGGACGCTGTTATGCTGGCCGGGTTGCCGCAAGGCATCCGGGGCTGTAGTTCAATGGCAGAACTTCTGCTTCCCAAGCAGATAGCGCGGGTTCGATTCCCGTCAGCCCCTCAAAGCCCTCACGGGTGGCCATCGGCCGCCCGGGAGGGCTTTCGTGTTGTCGTGAAGCGAACCCTTGGGTGGGCCCCTGCCGCCGGAGGCTCCGCGCGTCGCGCAGCGGCGCGTGGAGGGGCGGTAGGGACGATTCCCGTCAGCCCCTCAAAGGTCCGACATGCCGGCGCAGCCGGTGTGGCGGGCCTTTCGCGTGGGTGCCGTAGGAACCGATCCCGCAGCGGGTGGGCCCACGCCGCCGGAGGCTCCGCGCGTCGCGCAGCGACGCGAGGAGGGGCGGTGGGGACGATTCCGGTCAGCCCCTCAAAGCCCTCACGGGTGGCCATCGGCCGCCCGGGAGGGCTTTCGTGTTGTCGTGAAGCGAACCCTCGGGTGGGCCCACGCCGCCGGAGGCTCCGCACGTCGCACAGCGACGCGTGGAGGGGCGGTGGGGACGATGCTCGTCAGCCGGGGAAGGCTTCGACGTCAGTCCGCGTCCTCCGCGAGCGGCCTGCGCCTGGCTGCCACGGCGACGGCGACGCAGCCGACCGCGAGGCACGCGAGGTTGCTGAAGAACATGACGACGATGGGCGTCGAGACGACCCCGCCGTTGCGTGCGAGCACGACGAGCATCGACAACCCACCGATGGCCGCGATGACAACGGTCCCACTCACCGAGAGCGGGGCGTGATGGCGCTCGACGAAGAGTTGCGTCACGATGATCACCAGCGCGACCGCCATCAGCGCGGAACAGCCGACGATCCACCACGCGGAGTCATCCGGGGGGAGCGGGTCTCCGAATTTGCCGCCCCCGCTGACCGCGAACATGCCGACAGCGAGCGCAGGTACCGCAATCTCAGCGAGTGCGAACACGGCACCCTGACGACGCACGACCGGCTTGTGCTTCTCGCGCCACTTCCGCCGCGAGAACGCGGCATCCTCATCGGTCACCGATGGATCGCGCGGGACGTGGGGACGTGCATGGTCCGAGCGTATCGCCGGCCCCCTCCGGACGGAGGAGGTCGAATACGCGCAGGTCTCCGGCCGCGCGGTCGCCGATACCGCGCTCCGACCTCATCGGCCCGCCGTTCAGTTGCGCGGGCGCGACGCGCCGTTCAGGTCGAGGACGCCCCCACGCCGAGTCGCTGGATCGCGCGAGCCCGCGCGCTCAGGCGGTCGCGCCGACCACGGTCGCGCTCGTCTCGATGGTCGCACCGGCGCCGCCGAGCGCCGCGAGGAATGCCGCGTGCACGGCACGCCCCTCCACCTCCACGCCATCGTGAGCGAGGTCGGGCGCGGCGCACGCATCGCCGACGACGGTGACGTCGTGACCGAGGTCGAGGGCGGCGCGGACGGTGGCATCCACGCACATGCTCGTCATCATGCCGACGACGAGCAACGGCCGGTCGCCGAGGGCGCGCAGGCGTTCCTGCAGGTCGGTGCCGAGGAAGGAGTTCGGCGCATGCTTGACGATCACGGACTCATCCGCGGTCGGAGCGACGCGAGGGTCGATCTCGGCGCCGTCGGTGCCGACCTCCAGGAACCCGCCGCCGGCCGGACTCGCATGACGCACGTGGATGACAGGTCCGCCCCTCTCTCGGTGCCATGCCAGCACCCGCGCGGCCGCGTCCGCTGCCGCATCGGGTCCGACGAGGGGGTGACGCCCGCCCGGGAAGTAGTCGCGCTGGATGTCGATGATGAGGAGGGCGGGGAGCATGGGAACACCCTCTCACCACGAGAGTGATGCGGGGCCGATCTCTCCCCACCGATCGGTCAGCTGCGCAGGTGCGAGGCGCCGTTCAGGTCGAGGATGGCTCCCGACGCCCACTGCGAGCGGGGCGAGCTGAGGTAGACCACGGCATCCGCCACTTCTTCCGGGGTCGCGACGCGGCCGAACGGACTCTGGTCCCGGATGTCGTCGCCCGCCGCGCCGGAGAGCTTCTCCTGCTGCCGGTCGGTGCCCACGAAGCCGGGCGCGACGCTGGTCACCGCGATGCCGTGCGGGGCGAGCGCGACCGCGAGGGACTGGCCCATCGCGTGCAGGCCCGCCTTCGCGGCGCCGTAGGCGGGGAACTCCGGCTCTCCGCGGAACGCCCCGCGCGAGCCGACATTCACGATCGACCCGGGGAGTCCCCGTTCGACGAGGGACCGCGCGACGAGGAAGGTCATGTTCGCGGGTGCGCGCAGGTCGACGTCGACCATCTGCTCCCAGATGCGGTGCCAGGTGGCGTAGTCGACGGTGGAGATCGGATGCGAGGTCGCCGCGTTCGGCGCGATCGCGGCGTTGTTGACGAGCACGTCGATCCGTCCGAACGCCTCGAGGACGTCGGTCACGACGCGCTCCGCCGTCGCCGGGTCGGAGAGGTCACCGCCGACCACGAGATGCCCCTCGCCATGCAGGAGCGCATGTGTCTCGTCGGCGGCATCCTGATCGTGGCCGTAATGGACGGCGACGCGGTCCCCGCGCGCGCTGAGGGCGACGGCGATGGCCCGGCCGATACCGCGGGAAGCGCCGGTGACGAGGGAGTGCAGCATCGTCTCATCCTCGCTCACCCCGAGCGTCCGGGCGGCGACGCGAAACGGCGGCGCCACCCGGACTGTCCGGGGCTCACACGCCGGGGTGATGACCGGTCACGTCCGTCGTGGAGCACTCACGTTACGACGACGCGCTCCGACGAAGGCCCGCTTGACGAGCTCCCCCGGCGGATGCGGGGGGGTGTCGTTCAGGGCGACTTCCGCTCGTCGGGGCGCGAGTCGTCGGCTCCGACGGGCGGAGCCCGCCCCGAACCGACGACCGGGGGTCAGGCGCGGGTGAAGCCGTCGAGGTCGGGGTCCCAGAAGGCATCCGGGTTGTCGGAGTCGACCGTCTGCTCGTGCGCGACCGCGGGCGCCTGCGGAAAGCGCTTGTGCTGGCGGAGCTCCTCAGCGGCCCACGCGAAGTCGGGCTCGTCGCCGGACCACTCGCGGGCGGGCGCACTCAGTACGTCGTTGCCGACGCCGATGACGAGCTCGGCCTGCTCGGTCTCACCCGCGGCGGTGACGATCGGGATGCTGACCGCCTCGGACTGGCCGTCGGCGGCGATCGACGCCGTCAACTGCACGAGCGCCTCGGCGACGTCGTCCGTCGTGGTCACGGTCTCACCGGCATACGTCACAGATCGCATTCCCCCATCGTGGGGGCGGCGACGTCACTACGGGGGCCGCTTGCCCTGCGGGCCACCGCTCCGGTAGGGCGGATGTCGGAGGGCGGCGCTAGGTTCTCGGACACGAGGTGAGGAGCAGGTTCCATGGCAGACATTCCCGAGCTCATCGTCGCCGACGTCGGGCGGTGGCGGGCGTGGCTCGATGACAACGAGAGCGAGAGCGACGGCGTGCGCCTCGTGCTCGCGAAGAAGGGCACCACCACCCCCACCACCCTCAGCTACGCCGAGGCTCTCGACGAAGCGCTCTGCAGCGGGTGGATCGACGGTCGCCGGCAGTCACGGGATGCCACGACCTTCTGGCAGCACTTCACTCCCCGCCGCGCGCGGTCACTGTGGTCGACGCGCAACGTCGACATCGTGGCGCGCCTGAGCGAAGAGGGGCGGATGCGTCCGCGCGGAGCCGACGAGATCGCGAGGGCCCGGGCCGACGGGAGGTGGGACCGGGCGTACGCCGGTCCCGCGACGATCGAGGTGCCGCCCGACCTCCAGGCGGCACTGGACGCCGCGCCCGCCGCCGCGCGCGCGTTCGGGGCTCTGAACAAGACGCAGCGGTACTCGTTTCTGCACCCCGTGGTCACGGCCACGACGGAAACCGTCCGCGCGGCGCGCATCGCGCGCCACATCGCGCGTCTCGAAGCGCTCGAGGGGGAGGAGAAGACCTGACGCGCCGTCCGCGCCCGTCGGGGGCCGCCGGCGACCGGTCCGGGGGTCCTCGCACATCCGCCCGTCGGGAGGCCGCCGGCGACCGGTTCCGGGGGTGCTCGCGCATCCGCCCGTCGGGAGGCCGCAGGCCACCGGTCCGGGGGTCCGCACGCATCCGCCCGCGGGGGTCGTGGGACCGAGAGAATGGAGACATGCGCGCGCGACGGATGCTGAGCCTGGGAGCCGCGGCATCCCTCGTCCTGAGCCTCGCCGCGTGTTCCTCCCCGTCGCCCGAGGTCATCCCGTCGGCGCCCGTGCTCGATGCGAACGCGCCGGTCGTGGCGTTCTACGGCGACTCCTACACACGCGGGACGGGGGCGAGCTCACCCGACAAGCGCTGGTCGACGATCGTGTCGGCGGAGCGCGGCTGGCGCGAGATCAACCGCTCCGAGAACGGGCTCGGGTTCGTCAACCGCCGCGCCTCGATGGGGCCGGGGCTCGATGACATCCCCGCCCTCGTGATCGACGACGACCCCGACATCGTCTTCGTCACGATGGGCCTGAACGACAACTTCAGCTACGACCGAGCCGCCGACGACATCCGGGCCGCCATCGACAGCGACCTGCGACGGCTGCGGGACGGGCTGCCGGATGCGCGCATCGTCGTCGTCGAACCGTTCTGGTACACCGATGACCGGCCGGCCTCGGTCGACGTCATCGCCGGGTGGGTCGAGGCCGCCGCCGAGCGCATCGACGCGGACCACATAGGCGGCGCAAGCCACTGGCTCGACGGGCACGACGCCGACGCGTCCGACAGCTGGATGGCCTCCGACGGCCTGCACCCGAACGACACGGGCTACGCCGACATGGCGAAGCGGATGGATGCCGCGCTCCGCGCCCTCGACCCGCCCCTGTGACCGCGCGGCGGGGAGTCGTCCAGAGCCCGCCCGTCGCGTGCAAGTCAACGGTCAACGGTCAACGGTCAACGGTCAACGACCGGAGAATCGCCCGCCGTCACGATCACCGAGTATGTGCGGCCGACCGCCGCGACGTCCGCAGGCTGAGCGCCCAGACCCCCGCCGCCGCCACCATCAACAGCATCAGGATGCCGACGACGTGCAGCACGAGCGACGGCAGGCCGCGCTCGGGTAAGAGGAAGCCGTAGGGGACCCACCCGTCGGTGACACCCCGCAGCAGCACGACCGTTATCCACACGAGGGGGTACGGAAGCACCCACCACACCCGCTTCCACGCGAGCCGTGGCCGGTCGGGGGAGAAGGCGATGTCGATCAGCACCAGCACCGGGAAGACGACGTGCAGCACGACGCTGACCCACGCCGGGGCGGAACCCGTGCCGGGCACGAGAGCGTTGTAGACCACGGCGACGACGATGAGGCACGCCGCGCCCACGCCCCACGCCACCGACAGCCACGTCGGAGGACGACGGCCCCGGAGGGCGAGCACGCCCACGGCGATGAGCACGAGCGCGGTCATCGTGCTCGTCTGATTCGTGAAGTACCCGAAGAAGTCGAACGGGTTCACGTCTCCCACGGCGATCCGCAGGACGTAGGTGTACAGCACGACGAGCAGGACAGCGGAGCCCGCGACGACGCGCACGAGCGGGCGGATGCGACCTGTCGAGCGGGATGGCGCGGGGACGGCAGCGGACGCGAAGGGCACCGGGTGACGCTACCGTGCGCGGCTCGACGAACGCGCGTTCGGCGGCGACGACCGGGCGAAAGGGGGAGATTCCCGGGCGCCTCGACCAGCCCGGCTCCGTCGCTCGCTCCAGGCCCCTCCCGTGTTCGAGCGCTCAGCGGCATCCGGGGTCGGGCTGCCGCGGGGTCGCGTCAGGACGCCGCGGAGTCGATGCGCCGCACCGTCTCGGCGATGGCATCCGCCACCGCGTCGGGGTGCGACACGTGGGGGGAGTGGCCGGATGCCACCGACACCTGCGCGTCGGCGGCGTCGGCCCACTGCCGCTGCTGCTCGGGCGGGAGCGCCTTGTCTTCGGTGGCGACGACGTAGGTCACCGTCACGTCGGGCCCGGGCTCGGCCGGGGCGGGCTGCGTGAACGATGCGACGCTCTGCCACCCCACGCGCCCCAGCGCGGTCTGGACGACGGCCGGATCGACACCCGAGTAGATGGTCTCGGCGATGTCGCCGATCTTCACGGCCTTGCCGTCGGTGGAGCGCTCGTAGCCGGGTGGGAACTCGCCGCCCTGCGCGTCGAGGAGCGACGCGCCGACGGGAAGCGAGAACGCGGCGATCATCACCAGTCCGCGCACGGAGTCGACCGCTGCGGCTGCCGCACGGGCCGGGACGCCGCCGTAGGAGTGCGCCGCGAGCACCACCGGGCCGTCGAGTTCGGCGACAGCCGAACGAAGGGCCTCGACGTCGTCGGTCAGCGAACCGATCTCGGCGGTGTCTGCGGAACTGCTCGGCAGGTCGAGGGCGGTGGCCGACAGCCCGCGAGCGGCGAGCGCGGCGATGAGCGGCTCGAAGACCCAGGCGCCGTGCATCGCGCCGGGGATGAGAACGATCGTGGACATGGTGCTCCTCGGGTGTGAAGGTCTCAGGCGTCGACCGCGGTGCGGGCGCGGAACCACACCGTCAGCTCGCGGATCGCGCGGATGCTCTCGTCTTCGTCGTCGGCCTCGAGGTCGTCGAACGTGTCGCGGAAGCCGTCGGGGGCGGGACCGGAGGGAATGCCGATCGGTTCGTAGCCCATCGTCCATTCCGAGAACCGTCGCTCGTCGAGCCGCTCGGTCAGCAGCACCCGCACATCGGTGTGCCGCGGGTCGCGCCGGATCTTCGTCATGAGCTCGTCGACGGCATCCTGAGGTCCTTCCAGCACCTGGAAGAAGCGACCTCGCCGGTACAGCAGCATGCCGGTGAGGTCGTGGTCGTGATTGGATGTCCGGCTCTGCGCGAGCAGGTCGGCGAGCGCGGCGTCGTCGAACGAGTCGGCTGCCGTGCTCACGTACGAGACGGAGGTCAGGGGTGAGTTCACGCGACCGCGCTCCCGTCGTCGGACGCCCGGGGCGCGGGAACGCGTACCTGCGCGAGGGTGATCGGCCCGTCGAGCGGGGGCTGACCGTTGGTGACCGCGGCCATCGCCTCGGTCAACGCCTCGAACCGGCCGACGACGCGAGAGGTGCCGTCGTGCGCCAGGAAGGCGCCGTCGGGCTGTCGGTCGATGTAGCCGAGGAAGACGCCGGTGCGACTGCCGACGTGGAAGCCCTCTTCGACGCGAGCCCAGACGACTCCCGCCCCGGACTGATCGGGTGACCCCATGGCCGCCCTCCTTACACCCGCGATGGAACCGGGCAGGAGCGAACGTACCGGGGGCCTCCGACATCGAGCCGCCCTTGACAGATCGCGCAGTGCGGCGCTGCGCTGACCCCGGCGCAGGCGGACGCGCGCGGGCGAAGCACCCGCGGCCCGCAAGCGAGACGCCGTCGCACGGGTGCTGCGCGCTCGCGCGCACGCGTGTGCTCAGCCGATCGCCGCGCGGATCTGCGCGGCGTCGTCGGTTCCGGTCGCCTCGACGATCCGGCCGCGCTCCACTCGGTACATCGCGAACGAGGCGATGTTGACGCGCCGACGCGTGGCGGGCAGGAGCGCAAACGTGCCGGTGTGCGTGCCGCCGGCGCGAAGGTGCACCGCGAGGCGGTCGTCCTCGACGATCAGCTGGATGCGCTTGGCCTGCCAGTCGGGGAACCCGTGCAGCAGCTCGGCGTAGTCGGCGATCCAGGCCTCGGCTCCGGCCGGAAGATGCGCACGGCGCACGGCCGGGTGCAGGAACTCCCGCACGGCCTCGACGTCGTGACGGTTGTACGCCTCGAGGAAGTCCGCGAACCACTCGCGCGTCTCCCAGGCTTCCACGCCTCCATTATCGAGGCGGATGCCGTGGCACCGGCGCGGGTGCACGGCGCTCGAGGGCCGACGGGTCAGCCCACGCGCGCATCCTCACGGTCCGCGGTCCGCAGCTCCTGGGCCAGGTGCCGCGCCCCGCGCACGGCGATCGCGACGCTCGTGAGCGTCGGGTTCATCGTGTTCGCGGTGGGGATGAGGGCGTTGCCGCCGACGACCAGGTTCTCGAAGCCCCACACGCGCGAGAAGGGGTCGACGACCGAGATCGCCGGATCAGTGCCGGCGCGCATCGTGCCCATGAAGTGGAGGCTCGAGCCGTTCGGGAGCAGGCGCGGCTCGGCGATGAACGTGCCGAGGGCCTCCCCGGCCCGGCGCAGACGCGCGGTGGCCTCGGCGATCTCGGCATCCTCCCGATCGGTGAGGGAGTACTCGATCGTGAAGTTCGGCAGGCCGCGGTAGTCGAGCTCGTCGTCGCTGAAGATGACGCCGTCTTCGACACGGGGGAATTTGCGTGTGCCGAAGCCCATGTTGACGTACCCCCACCGATTCCGGGCCGCGGGGTGATCGACGGGCAGCGGGAACGGCGGGGTCTCGGCGTACATGATCTGCGCCGAGTACGGATGCTCGGGCTCGGAGAACGGGATGCGGTTGACCGCGGCCACGGGGTCGGCGGGGTTCGTGGCGCGTCGGGCGAGTTCCGCCTCGAGCTCCTCGTCGGAGACCAGCGCGCTCATGCGCTCCGCGTCGAGGGCGACTGTGCTGATCACGACGTGATGCTCGGTCAGGTAGCGGCCGAGGGGGGCGGGACGGATGCCGGAGGCCCAGAGCAGCTGCGGGGAGCGGAATGCGTCGGCGGCCACCACCACGGCATCCGCCTCGACGAACGACTCCTCGCGGGTGCGGAGGTCTTCGACGACCACTCCGCGGACGCGGACGCCGTCGTGCTCGATGCGGCGCACGAGAGTGAGGTCGCGCAGCTCGAAGCGCGCGGCGGCGTCGGTGCCCTGCTCGATGAGCGGCCCGAGCACGGTGTCGGCGCCGGCCCAGCGCATCGTGCCGTCGGGCTGCGGGTCGCCCGCGATCGGCAGGGTGCTCACGCCGTACCCCTCGGGCAGTTCAGCGGCGAACTCGCGGTCGAGGAGGGTGCGGATGGCGGCGCCCACGGGCGAGTCCGAGAACGCCGCGCTCTGCTTGTGCAGCAGATCTTCCGCGGTGGAGATGAGGTCCTCCCACTCGTCGTCGGCGATGAAGTCGAGCTTCTCGCTGAACGCCGGGCGCGGGATGGCGCAGGTCCAGTGCGCGCCCTGTCCGCCGACATTGGTCGCGGCGGCCGCGGCGGGGAACGCCGACGCGTGCGCGGACCCCTCCCCGCCGAAGTCGAGCAGGTGAGTCCCCTGACGCGCCGTGAACATCCCCTCCACGACCGCCCCCGCGAGGATGCCGAGGGAGTCCCGGTACTGCCCCGACTGCGGGCCCTGCGACATCTCGCGGGCGCGCGCCTTCTCGTCGGGGTCGACGATGTTGCGCACGCTCTCGCCCGGGCGCGGAGTCACCTGCGGACCCGCCTCGAACATGATCACGCGCGCGTCGGGCAGCGTCTCGAGCAGGAGTCGCGCGTAGGTCGAGCCGATGGGCCCGCTGCCGACGACGGCGATGGTGGGGGTGGCGGTCATGGTCTCTCCTTCGAGGTCGTTCAGACGGGCTGACGGTCGGGAACGGGGGGCGTGGGCGCGGGCGCCTCGTCGGACAACCGTGCCGACGGCAGCAGCAGCGCGATCACGACCCCGCACGCGTAGACGAGCGCGAGCCCGAGGAAGACGGGGGCGAACACGTCGTGATAGACCTGCCCGACCCCCTCCTGCACCACGAGGGGCAGCGAGCGGACCGCCGCGGGCGTGAGGGTCGCGGCATCCAATCCCGCCGGAAGACCCGCCGCCACCGCGAGCCCGACGACGCCGCCCACCACCGCGGTGCCGACGGCGGCGCCGATCTGCCGCACGAGGTTCGTCGTCGCGGTGACCGCGCCGAGGTCGTCGCGCGACGCGGCGCTCTGCACGACGGCGAAGATGAGGTTGGTGAAGGCCCCGGTCCCGATCCCGACCGTCGCCATGACCACCATGGGCACCCACAACGGCATCCCCGCGGGCAGGAGGGCCATCGCGGTGAGGCCGAGTGCCGCGAGCGCCGTACCGGCCACCGGGTAGAGCCGGTAGCGCCCCGACCGGCTGACGAGCCACCCGGTCAGCAGGCTGCTCACGAGCATGCCGAGCACGGTCGCGATGGGCACGAGCCCCGAGACCGTCGCGGTCGTGCGGTACGCCATCTGCACGTAGGTCGGCACGTAGGCGACCACCGAGAACAGACCCGCTCCGACGACGAGCGAGAGGCCGAGGCAGACGAGGATCGTGCGGTCGCGCAGGATCCGGGGCGGCAGGATGGGCGCCGCGGCGCGACGCTCGATGACGACCAGGACCAGGATGCCGACGACGGCCACGACCGCGCACGCGATCGCCGCGGGACGCAGGGCGTCGTCGCCGATCCACGTCACGGCGAGGATGAGCCCGAGGAGGGAGACGGTGAACACGACCGAGCCCGGCACGTCGAAGCGCGGGTGCGCGCCACCCGGCAGCCGCGGGACGGCCGCGAGCACGAGCACCAGGGCGACGAGACCGACCGGGAGGTTGATCCAGAACACCCACGGCCAGCTCCAGTAGTCGGTGATGAGTCCGCCGACCACGGGGCCCACCACGATGGCGACCGGGAAGGCCGCCCCGATGACGGCCATGTAGCGCGGACGCTGGCGGGGGCTGGTGACGCGGGCGACGATCGTCTGGGACATCAGCTGCAGGCCGGCCGAGCCGAGTCCCTGCAGCACGCGCGCGGCGATGAGCCAGCCCAGGTCGGGCGCGAACCCGCATGCGAGCGAGGCCACGAGGAACAGCACGAGCGAGACGACGAAGACCCGACGCGGTCCGACGACGTCGCCGAGCTTGCCGAGCACGGGGAGCATCACGGTCGCGGCGAGCGTGTAGCCGACCATGATCCAGCTCATGTGCTCGAGCGCGCCGAGGTCACCGGCGATGGTGGCGAGCGAGGTCGAGACGACGGTGTGGTCGAGGGCACCGAGGAAGGACACCGCGAGGAGGGCGGCGACGAGCACGCGTACACGTGCGGAAGAGAGAGTCATGCGTGGGGCGCCCGTACGACCGGGCGATCGACGCGACCGTGTGTGCCGCTCCGGCTCTCACCGGGCGAACGGACCCGATGGGCCCCGACGTCGGTTTGATCATACCCGACTTATGTCGGTTTTCAACATTACGGATGCCGCGGGATCGGCGGGTGCGCGGAGAAACCTCTCCGGGGCCGCACGAAGCCCGCGGGCCTGCGCGGTCGCGGCATCCTCCGTCGCGAACCTCTCGGCGCACGACCCGACGGTTCCCGTCAGGTGGTCGCCTGAGGCGATCGGGCCTCAGGTCCCGTCGCCGGACCGTTCGGACGTCGCCTGCGGGGATGCGGTCATGATCGAGGGCGTCGGGATCTGCCACCGCAGAGTGAGTCCGCCGCGCGAGTTCGGGGACAACTCACTCGACCCCCCTCGCATGCGGGCGCGGGCTCGCAGGTTGACGATGCCGCCGTAGTGTCCCGCTGAGCCGCTCAGCCCGTCACCGTCGTCCTCGATGACGATTCGGACCATGGAGGAGTCCGCGCTGATGGTGAGGTCGCACCGGGAGGCGCGGGCGTGACGAGCGACGTTGCTCAGTCCCTCGCGGCAGACCGCGATCACATCGTCCAGCACCCGGTCGACGATGTAGCTGTCCACGGGCCCCTCGAAGTGGACGAGTGGACGGGTGCGCAACGCCGGCGTCATCTCGTTCGCGAGTCGGAAGATCCGATCGCGCAGCGGCTCGTACCCCGGGTGCGGGGGCGGGCCCATCGCAGAGATGGCGGCGCGGATGTCGGAGATCGCGGCATCGATGTTCTCGACGTGCTCGTGCAGGATCGCACGCTGATCCGTCGAGGTCTCCGCGGCGTGCTCGAGGGCGAGGCCCGTTGCGAACAGGCGTTGGATGACATTGTCGTGCAGGTCGCGGGCGATGCGAGCGCGGTCCTCGATCAGGTGAAGCCGTTCCTGATCCTCACGCGCCCAGGCAAGTGAGATGGCGAGACCCGCTTGCGCCGCGAAGTCTCCGACGATGTCGATCTCTTCACCCGTGAACGGTGGCCGATGCGTCTCCTTGGACACGCAGAGCGCTCCGATGGTCTCACCGTTCGCAACCAGGGTGACCGCGGCGGTCGGGCCGAGCTGGAGTTCCCCATCGGCGAACTCGCGGACGGGCGCGTCGTCGGCGACGACCTCACCCAGCGCCATCGCCCGAGCGGCCAGGGAATCCGATCGGGGAAAGGTGATGTCTCGCAGCGACGCGGAGAGCGGACCGCAGGCCACTCGCACCCTCATCAGGTCGGGATCGGAATCGGGGACCACGATGGTCACGGCCACGGAGGGGATGACAGCCGCACATTGCTCGGCGACGATCTCCAAGGCGTCGGCTTCCTCGGGGTCGAGGAGCGCGGTCGTCACGCGTGAGAGCGCGAGACTGAGCTGGCGCTGGCGACGCGCACGCTCGTACAGCCGGGCGTTCTCGATGGCAACGCCGGCTGTGGAGGCGAGGGCCTCGATGATGCGTTCGTCCTCCGACGAGAACGTTCCCGCCTCGGGCTTCGTGAGATACAGATTTCCGTAGACCTCTGTGCGGGTGCGGACGGGAACGCCGAGAAAAGCGCGCATCGGCGGGTGGTGAGCGGGAAAACCCACGGATCGATCGTCCAGCGACAGATCGGGCAGGCGGATCGTGTGAGCGCCTCGGACCACCGCTCCCAGAAGGCCGAGGCCTCTGGGGAGGTGCCCGATCTCGCTCGCCGTCTGCTCGGACACCCCGACATGAATGAACTCGACCAATGATCCGTCGGGACCGATGACTCCGAGCGCCCCGTACGGGACTCCCACCAGACGCGTGGCTGCGGCGACGACCTCACGAAGAACCACGGGGAGGTCGAGTTGAGCGGTCACGAGCCGAGTGGACTCGAGCAGAGCACGGAGACGCTCTTCGACCACGTGGATCCGCTCGGCGTGGATGTTCAGCTGCGCGAGCACATCCTCGAATGCCTGCACCGGGTTCTCGACGAGATCCTCATCGTTGCTCATCGCCATTCCCCTTCTCGAGGGTGGCTCCGAGGCTACCCCGCCGGCGTCGCGATGTCTCGCGTTCGGCCGACGGGACGAATGTCACGTCAGCGCCCAGCGGACTTCGCTTAGCGTCGCCTTCACGGGTCGCCCCCGTGCAGCTGTCCCTCACGCAGGGGAACTGACCGCTTCACCGGCATGATCGTCGGGTTGCGCACGGGGGCCGCCCCGCCGCCTCCCTCACCGGGCTACGGCGGTCGATCTGTCGGCGCCGCATCGAGGAGGATGACCGGAGGCGCTGCTCGAAGGCGACCGCACCGCCGACCTGGTCGTCGTCGGTTCGCACCTGTACGCCCCCGTCCGCTCGACGCCGCGGTCGGCTAGGCACCGGACCAAAGTCCCGCGGGACGAGGGTGGGTGGGGGTGTGCTGGAGGCATGGAACCCGATGGAGAGAACGAGCATCACGCCGGCGAGCACGCCGTCGAGCACCTTTCCCCCGGCGTGTGCTGGGGCTTGCTCCGCCGACAGTCGCTGGGGCGTCTCGCCGTCAACGGAGACGACGGTCATCCCGCGATCTTCCCGGTCAACTACTCCGTCTCGGGCCCGGGGCTGTTCATCAAAACCGCATCGGATGCCAAGCTCCGCCTGATCGCCACGGACCCGCGGGTCGCTTTCGAGACCGACGCCCGAGACGGTGAGGAGTGGTGGAGTGTCGTCGCGCTCGGACGTGCGCACCAGGTGACGGTGGACGCGGAACGTCGCCGGGCACGACTCGACATGCCCCTCTCGGCAAGCCCCGCCCCCAAGTTGTACGTCATTCGCGTGGACGTCAACGCGGTGACGGGCCGTCGCTTCGGCGATGCGGGCACCGTGCGATCCCAACGCGCGCGGGAGAAGCATCGCACGACGATACTCGCGGAAGAGATGGCATCCTCCCGTCCCCGACCGATACCTCACCAGCCCCCTCGCTCATGAAGGTGCCGGGCCGACATCCCCCGCGCGCGTACCCACGCGCTCCGCACGGTGCGTATCGCGCGGCAGAGCATCTTGCTCGGCATCTCATTGAGCGTCATATTGATGCGTATCGCGGCCGGAGGGATGTTGCCGACTCTCTCGGGCGCGTGGCTGCAAGAAGTCGTCGATCTCGCGACCATCCTCTGGGCACTCAGAACGGCGTCCACTCCCCGCCGGGAAACCGAACAGCCTCGGAGCGGTCTCGTCCCGCACGCCTCATCCGTCGGCGGATCCCACGGGTGACCGACCGCAAGAGAGGAACAACATGATCGGCGTCTTCGTCGTAGATGATCACGAACTGGTGCGCCGCGGACTGGTGGATCTCATCGACCGCACCCCGGGTATGGAGGTCGTCGGCGAAGCGGCCACGGCCCACCAGACGCTCGGACGCGTGGAAGCCTGCCGCCCGGACGTCGTCGTGCTGGATCTGCAGCTCCCCGACGGGAACGGCATCGAACTTTGCCGCGAGATACGCTCGCGAACCGCGATCCCGTGCATCATCCTGACCGCCTTCGACGACGATCACGCCGTCGACGCCGCCATCCTCGCCGGTGCCGGGGCGTACACCTTGAAAGCGGCGACGGGGGGCCAACTCCTGCACGACATCACCGCTGTCGCGGCCGGACGACAACTCCTGCATGCCTCACGCCTCACGCACTCCCATCGGGCTCGAGCGCGCGACACCGACGACGCACGCTACGGCGCCCTCGGGCTGCGCGAACGGCAGGTCCTGGCCGGGATCGCCGACGGCTTGACCAACCGGCAGATCGGATCCCAGCTGGGCTTGGCGGAGAAGACGGTGAAGAACTACGTCTCGTCTCTGCTGACCAAGCTGGGCATGACATCACGAACGCAGGCAGCCCTCTACCAACGCGATCACGGCCTCTGACCTGGGCGCCGTGGCTGCGCGTGTTCGCAGCTACCGGCCGGGGCTCCCCCTCGAACTCACCATGGTGCACGACAACCCCGTCAGCACTCTCGCCGTCGCAAGCACCCACGCGTGCGTCACCGTGATCGGCAGTCACCGTCGAGGTGTCATCGCCGCCGGGTTCTTCGGATCCACTGCCCGTGATGTGGCCCTGGATCTTCGTGCTCCCGTGGTCATCGTGCCGTGAGAATCATTCGTCGTCGTCCGGAGGGATGACGGCGATCGGGCAGCGCGCCCGCCAGAAGAGATCCGCGGCGGTTCCGCCCATGAGGCCCCCCTGGAGGACACCGAGCCGGTGCGAACCCAGCACGATGAGCGATGACGAGGGGGCGTAGCTCAACAAAGCAGCGGGCGCCGCTGCGCGTACCAGATCGGTTTCGAGCCGCACTCGCGGATGCTCGTCCACCACACCACGGCGCACGGCCTCCAATGCGGTGCGATGTTCGGAGAGGATCGCGGCCGGGTCGGCGAGCAGGGCCACGGCCCCGGCATCCACCGGCTCCGGCAGGTGCCACGCATGAAGCAGGCGGAGCCGGCGGGCCGTGGCTTCCGCTTCGCGGACCGCCCACCGCACGGCAGCTCCCGACGATCCGTCCACGTCCACACCCACGGTGATCGGGTCGCCACTCGGCTGCCATCCCGCGGGGATCACGCACACCGGAACGGGCGACCTCGCGCACACACGCACGGGCAACCATCCGCGTAAGGCGGCGCGGATCGGACGTCGAGGGTCGACTCCGATGACGAGGAGATCCGCCCCCCGGGCGAACTCCGCGAGAACCCTCGCCGGCCGTTCGCTGGAGAGATGGACGGCGACGGAGTACGTGTCGCTGCCCCCGACGAGCATTCGCTCGATGTGCTCGAGGTCGGCCTGAATCGCGCGATCGGCCGCGACCCGCGATACCCACGGGTGGAGGGAGACCAGATCGATCAGGGTGGGGGTGCGGCCCAGACGATCCACGAGCCACTCTGCCGCGGAGGAAGAACCCGCGGAACCGTCGACACCGATCACTACGCGATCCATCATGAGACCTTTCCGGCGTTCACCGGTCAGGACAACTGGACCAGGAGACGGTTGTCGACCTCGCTGACATGCGGGGACGCCCACGCCGCATTCGCAGCCGCCCACTTCTCCGCCCAGGAACGCACCGTTCCGGTCAAGATGACGCGGGAGCCGTCGACGTCGACATGCACCTCGGACGCGTCGATGTCGGCGTGACGGTGGAAGGCGTCTCGGATCCGGGTCTGCGTGTCATCCGCCACGACGCGTGGGGTGAGACGGAGCTCGCTCACGACCCGGCGTACCCCGCGCACTCGCTGCACCGCTCGCCGAGCGGCCCGGCGCTGGAACTCCCAGTCCACCTCCCCCGTGAGCACGACATCGTGGCCCTCGATCCTCGATTTCACCGTTCGGGGGACGACGGACGTGGAGCGCAGCGTTGCATCGACCTCTCGAGCCACGTCGGCCGGAGACACCCTGTGTCCGGGAGAGCGGCGGATGACGATCTCATCGATCACCGCCCTGACTCCTCGAACCCGCAACGCCGACGCGAGGACCGCCTCCTTCTCCGACTCGCTGTCGACCTCGCCGCTGAGACGCACCGTCGCGTCCTCGACGGCCACGCCTATCCCCGCGTCATCCACCTGCGGATCCCACTGCAGCTCTTCTTCGACTTCCTGCTTGACGAACCCATCCGACATCATGGCGACTCCCTCTTCGCCACCACATTGCGACCGACGAGCTCACCCCGGGGGGACCAAGGTCCCCCCGGGGTGCTTCGAGGGGACGAAGGTCCCGAACGACGCGGCGCGTCGTGCCTAACGTGAGCACGACGCACCCCACCAGCCGTGTCAACGATTCGGGTTCGGTACATCGGCATCCGTGGGATGCGGGAGGGCGACGGCACTGGGGGGTGCGCGTCGCCCTCCCACCTCTCGGTCCGCAGCCGCATCCTGCCCCGTCCTCATCGTCCACGCGAAGGAGTGACCCCGGGCTCGACCGACCGTCTCACCTCGCCCGGTGCCGCGACAGCGCGTGCGTCAGGAGGCGCAGCCAGCGCACGCCTGCGATGTCGACGACTCGCCGAGATCGCCGGCGATGCCGGCGCGGGCGCGACCTCCCCGCGCCCCTCCGCTGCGTCGTCCGGTCCGGCTACCTCCCCGGCGACCGGACCGTCGACCGGACGGGCGATCCGACGTGGCGCACTCCCCGAGGAGAGTGGTCGACGCGGGGAACGGGACGGTGGTTCCCCTCCGAGGCGGAAGCGATCGTGCCGCGCAGTCGATGTTCGAACCCGTCGAGGTCGAAGAGCCCCGTCTCGTCGCGGATGACGACGTGCAGGCAGTCCCGCACGGGGGCGATCTCCGCCCACACACCCAGGGGCAGGCGCAGGTGCGCCGCCATCCCCCCGACGAAGGTGTCGTCATCCACGCGCGGCATCAGCGTCTCGGCGAGGGCGACCTCGGTCGTCGTCAGCGAGATGTGGATCTCGAGGGGCACCCGCGGCGTCTCGCCCCGCGAGCGCCGGGCGGCGCCGGGGTGACGCACGGTGTTCTTCAGCGTGCTCAGCGCGGTGGCGAGCAACCAGGCGACGGGGGTCCCCGCCTTCGTCGTCGCCGAGATGCGCTCGGACAGGGCCGTCGCACTCCAATCGTCGGCCAGCAGGCGCCCCATGGGCAGGGACGGCGCGAAGTTCCCCTCGACGGCGAACCCCTTCGCCACCCAGCGGCGGGCGTCGACGGGGACCACCACGCGGAAGTCAGTCTCCTCCCGGAGGCTGTCGCGCAGGCCCCGCAGGACCAGGCTCGCGGCTTTCACCGACAGCGGCGGGCGCGCCGGTCGTCGTCCGTCATCGGCCCTCTCGGGCGTGAGCGCGATCGCCTGCACCACGTCGGCGGGCAGCATCATCGACACCAACCGCGTCCGCTCGACCGACTCGGCCTTGGTCAGCGTGAGGGGCAACTGATACCCGGTCTCGGTCTGTGCGTTCAGCGCGCGGAACGCATCCCGAGCGGACCGGATGCCGCCGATCCCCTTCAGCCCGAACTTCTTCATCACCGTGCGCAGGGGCTTCTCCGCCCACGGCAGGGCCGGAACGGCATCCGCTCCGGGGGCGGCGAGTTTCTCCAGGACGAGATTCACGATGGCCGTCGCACCGGTGCCGTCGAACAGGCTGTGCGTGAACTCCATCGCGAGCATCCCGTCGGCGACGAACAGCCGCACGGGTAGCTCACCGGGTCGGAACTGCCTCTCCAGGACGCGGGTGGCCAGCGCCGAGCGATCGAGGGCCGGCTCCACCGGCTCGACGGAGCGTCCGGCGGCGGCGACAGCGGCGCGCTGATCGACGCGCCGCCACCTTCCCCCACGGGTGCGCAGGCGATGCAGGACCGCACCGCGGGGAGAACGCAGCACGTCCTCCAGCGCCGTGACGGTCCGCTCGGGGGTCAGGGCGACGATGGGCCCGACCATGAAGCAGTTGAGGAGGTCGTCGTACCCGAGGTTGCGCAGCTCGCTCATGAGCGTCCCCCGCGAGGTTCTCCACGCATCGCGCTCGCGATGCGGCTCACCCCGCGCCGCTCGACCACCGATCCGAAATGCTCCACGCCTGCTCCTCCGTCCACTGCCCGGTTCCGCTCCCGCGCAGCGCGCCCTGGCCGTATAACGAAACAGCCCGGGCGCCGCTCGAGACGGCGTCAACGGAACGAAGCGGCACCGAGGCGCGCTTCATCCGTGCCGCAGCTGACGACGGGTTTTCGTTTCACGGCTCAAGGAGCCTAGGCACCGCGACAAGGGGTCGGGGCGGCGACGGAGGACCCTTGTCACGATGCTCACGAAAAAATGGGCGAACCTTTGCGCTCTCTTCACGGCCGTCGCGAACGGGCGCGGGCACGGCCTGGTGGCAGCGGCGGCGGACGGCGCGGGGCGGGTGCCATCCCGGCCCGCCGCATCGCGTGAGCAGACCGGCCGCGGAGCCTCACCTGGCGGCCCGCGGCGCCGGCGGGTCGATGTGGCCCCTGCGGAGACCACCGGTGCTCACCTCGCGCGTGACCGCGTGCGCGCCCGAGCGACGGGCGGGGCCGCCACGCGCGAGCCGACGACGTTGACGATCTCGCCGACACCCTCGATGACCAGGCGCACCTCGTCACCGGGTTCGAGTGGACGGGGGTCGAGGGCGCCGCGACGGCCCCACAGTTCGCCGAGGCAGCCGCCGTTGCCGACGGTGCCCGAGCCGAGTACGTCACCCGGGACCACGACGGAGTTGCGCGCGGCGTACGCGACGAGCTCGGGGAAGGGCCAGCCCATGTTCGACACCAGGTCGTGACCGATCAGCTCGCCGTTGACGTGCAGCTCCGCCCGCACGGCGAGGAAACCGTCGGCGTCGAGGTACGGCTCGAGCTCGTCGGTCGTGACGATCCACGGCCCGAGGGTCATCGCGAAGTCCTTGCCCTTCGCGGGCCCCAGGCGCACCTTCATCTCGCGCGCCTGCAGATCGCGCGCCGACCAGTCGTTCATGACGGTGTAGCCGAAGATGTGGGATGCCGCGGTCTCGGCATCCAGGTTCTCGCCGTCGGAGCCGGGCACCGCCCCGATCACGACCGCGAGCTCGAGCTCGACGTCGAGCCGCTGCGTCTCGGGGATCGCCACGACGTCACCGGTCGCGCGCACGGTGTGCGGGTTGGTGAAGTAGAACGTCGGGGCCTCGTACCACTCGGGCACGACCTCGCTCTTGCCATCGACCGAGGCGCTGACGCCCTCGACGTGCTCCTCGAAGGCGACGAAATCGCGGATCGACGCGGGTACGAGCGGGGCGAGCAGGCGCACCTCGGCCAGCGGCCGCGCCGCGTCGGCGTCACGGCGCGCGAAGAGCGCGTGCGCCGCGTCGAGGCCCTGCGCGAGCACCTCGGCGACTCGCAGGCCGTCGGGGAAGGGCACCACGTCGTCGCCGTCGACGAACCCTTCGCCCACGTCGGCACCGTCGGCCCAGCGCGCGATCCTCACGCGTGCACCCGCGTGCGCAGCAGCTCGGCGGCGTTCGCGCCCAGGATGCCGCCGACCTCGGCCTCGGCGAGACCCGCGCCGCGGACGAAGCCGACGGGGTCGTCGAGGCCCATGTCGAAGGGGAAGTCGCTGCCGAGCAGCACGCGGTCGGCCCCCGCCGCCTCGACCAGCCAACGCAGGGCCCGCTCGTCGTGCACCACGGTGTCGAACCACAGCTTCGACAGGTACGTCGACGGCGCGTGCGTGCAGCCGTGCGCTTCCGGGCGCACCTTCCACGCGCGGTCGGAGCGGCCGATCGCCGTCGGCAGGTATCCCCCGCCGTGCGCCGCGACGAGACGGAGCCCCGGATGCCGATCCAGCACGCCCGAGAAGATGAGGTGCGACAGCGCGACGGCGTTCTCGGTGGGCTGGCCCACCGTGTTCGAGAGGTAGAAGCGGTCGAGCCGCTCGTCGAGCGAGCAGCCGAAGGGGTGCAGGAACACCACGGCGCGCAGCTCCGCCGCCCGCGCCCAGAACGCCTCGAGCCGCTCGTCGCTGAGTTCGACGTCGCCGGCGAAGGAGGAGATCTCCACGCCCGCGAGCCCGCGCCCGAGCACGGCGTGGTCGAGGGCGTCGACCACGAGGTGCGGGTGCTGCAGCGGCACGGTACCGAGGCCGACCAGTCGATCGGGCGCCTGGGCGACGTGCTCGGCGACGAGACGATTGGCCTCCCCGGTCGTCCAGGTCGCCAGGCCCTCGCCCGCCCACGGGTAGAAGTGGTTCGGAGAGGGGCTGACCCACTGCGTGTCGACGCCCTGGGCGTCCATCGCGGCCAGGCGGGCCTCGACCGAGGTCAGGCGCGGGAAGCGCTCGCCGATCATGCGACCCGAGGCCTGGAGGCTCGCCAGGCCGTTGCGACGCAGCTCGAGGTCGGCCGCGGCCTGCACGTCTTCGGGCACCCGGCGTTCGACCTCGGCGTGCAGCCCCGGCATCAGCAGGTGGGCGTGGACGTCGGTGACGCCGTGCCCCGCGACGGCGCTCACGCGCGGGCCGCCGTGAGCTGCGCGACGCCGAACATCAGGCCGCCCATGTCGGCGTCGCGGACGCCGTCGAGCTGCCACTGGCCGAGCTGCACCGAGGCGTCGACGATCGCTCTCGCCCGCGCCACCCGGCGCTCGTGGAACGCATCCCACAGCGCCTGGTCGACGGCATCCCTCCCCACCAGCAGCTCGCTGAGCACCGCCGCGTCTTCGAGGCCCTGGGCGGCGCCCTGGGCGATCGTCGGGGGGCAGCTGTGCGCGGCGTCGCCGATGACCACGGCCCGGCCGCGGTTCCAGGGAACCTCGACGAGGTGGCGCGTGAACCACGTGTAGTTCGCGTCGGCCCCGGCCTCGATGTCGGCGCGGATGTGGTTCCACGGGCCGTCGTACGCGCGGGACTGCTCGACCATGATCCGTCGCGCCTCCTCGGGCGAGACGTGCGAGCGGTCCTGAGCCGCTTCGACGAGGAAGGCGTACATCGTGTCGTCGCCCGTGGGCGTGTAGCCGGCGATGTACATCGGACCGCCGTAGTACAGCTCGCTGCGGTCGACGTCGGGCGGCAGCGACACGAAGGTGCGCCAGATGCCCATGCCGGTCTGCTCGGGCGAGACGTGGATGCCGATCAGCTCGCGCACCGCGGAGTGCAGGCCGTCGGCGCCGACGAGCAGGTCGAACGCGCCGGCGGACTCGCCGTCGACCTCGACCTCGACCCCGCCGTCGGTCTGCGTCACCCCGGTCACGCGCGTGCCGAAGTGCACACGGGCGCCGTGAAGCTCGGCCGCGGCCAGCAGGATACGCGCCAGGTCGGGGCGCGACATCCCCATCGTCGAGGGGTAGTCGGGCCCGCCGGTCTTCAGGTCGGGCAGGGCCGCGACGACCGGGGCGCCGGGTCCGGGAGCGCGCAGGTTCAATCCCTCGAACGACTTGCCGGCGGCGGCGACCTCGTCCCACACGCCCAGGTCGTCGAAGACGCGCAGGGCGTTGCCCTGCAGCGTGATGCCCGAGCCGCGCGTGCTCAGGGCGGGCTGCGCGTCGTAGAGATCGACCTCGACCCCGGCCTTCGCGAGGAAGATGGCGGTGGCCAGGCCCGCGACGCCGGCTCCGGCGATCGCGACTTTCTGAACGGCGGTCATGTCAGAACCTCTCTGTTCTGGAACGGGTGGGGGTTAGAGGAGGGCGAGGGGATTCACGGGCGAACCGACGGCCCCGGTGATGGGCAGGGGCGGGGCCGAGAGCAGGAACTCCCAGCGTCGCGCAGCCGCGCACGCCTCGGCGAGCGCATCGAGATCCCACATCTCGCCGATCGTCAGACCCATGTTGGGGATGACGACCTGGTGCAGCGGCTGGAACGCCGGAACGTCGAACTCGTTCGGCCGCACCTCGAAGCCCCAGGTGTCGGTGGCGATGGCCGCGATCTCGGTGCGGTGCAGCCACCCGGCGGTGGTGAGCGAGAGCCCCGGCGCGGGGCCGCCGGCGTAGTCGCCCCAGCCCTCGCGACGAGCGCGCGTGTAATGACCGGTGCGCACGAGCACGATGTCGCCGCGGCGCACCTCGACGCCCTCGGCGGCGGCGCAGGCCTCGAGGTCGGCGACGGTGATCGCGTGACCGTCGGCGAGCTCGCCGGTGTCGGGCGCGAGGTGGCGGCCGACGTCGAGCAGGACGCCGCGCGAGACGATGACGGATGCCGCGTGCTCGATGCCGGTGACGAGGTCGCCGTCGCTGGTGACGACGTCGCCCGCGCGCCGGCCGTTCCAGGCGTACCCGTGGTCGAAGATGTGCCCGAGGCCGTCCCACTGCGTCGAGCACTGCAGGGGCATGGCGATGACGTCGTCGGCCCCGCCGATGCCGTGCGGGAAGCCCTGGTTGCCTCTCTCGGCATCCGTTCCCGTGTCGGTCATCGTGTGCACCGGGTTGGTGCGTCGACGCCAGCCCTTCTGGGGGCCGTCGGTGTCGAACGGTTGCGAGAGCGAGATCGACCGCCCTTCGCGCACGAGGGTGGCGGCGGAGCGGCGGATGTCGTCGTCGATGAAGTTGAGGGTGCCCAGGACGTCGTCTTCGCCCCACCGCCCCCAATTGCGGTAGGCCTCGGCGCGCGCGGCGATCTCGGCCTCGGGGTTCTGCCGGTCGAGGTCGGCCGGGTCCTCGGAGGGCAGGGGTCCGCGCGCGTCGGGACCCTGAGCCTGGCGAAGGGATCCCTGTCCCGCAGCGTCGGGTCCCTGCGCCGCAGCGTCGGGTCCTTGCGCCGCAGCGCCGGGACCTTGCGCCGCAGCGTCGGGTTCCTGAGCCGCAGCGTCGGGACCCTGAGCCTGTCGAAGGGTCACGACACCGCCTCCCCCACGCACCGCACGACCTGCGTGCCGAGCGCCCCGATGGTCCCCGTCATCACGTCGCCGTCGCGCAGGAACCTCTTCCAGTGCTGCCCGTTGCCGGCGGGGCTGCCGGTGAGCAGCAGGTCGCCGGGGAGCAGGGGGTGGGTCTGCGACGCCGCCGAGACGAGCGCCGGAACGTCGAACAGGAGGTCGGAGGTGTTGGCATCCTGCATCACCTGACCGTTGAGCTCGAGCCGCACCGGCGTGTCGGCGGGGTCGACGAAGCGCGCGGGCACGAGGAGGGGACCGGTCGGCAGGAAGCCGGGCGCGTTCTTGGCCCGGTACCAGTCGGTGCCGATCTCCTTCATGTCCTTACGGAACACGAGGTCGCGGGTGGTGACGTCGTTGACGATCGTGTATCCGGCGACGTGGTCGAGGGCATCGTCGCGCGACACGCGGAACGCCTCGCGGCCGATGACCACGGCCAACTCGAGCTCCCAGTCGTGCACCTCGCTGTACGCGGGGAGCACCAGCGGCACGTCGTCGCCGACCACGCACGCGGTGAGGCCGATGAAGAAGTACGGCTCTCCGCTGCGGGCGCGCTCGTCCATCATGTCGGCGGCGAACGCGCGCGCCTCTTCGGGCGTGCGGTCGGTGTTCTGCGTCAGGCCCGCGGCGACCAGCTCGATGACGTGCTCGCGGTAGTTGGCGCCGGTCTGCAGCACCTGGCGCGGTTCGACGGGCGCCGTGAGGGTGACATCCGAGACCGGATGCCACTCCCCCGGCGCATCGACGAGTGCGGCGAGGCGATCCCAGTCGGGATCGGCGAGGAACGCGTTCAGACCCCCGCCCAGCTCGTCGGCGGAGAGCGCGCGGATGCGGTCGCCGGCCACGAGGCCGATGCGCACGGCATCCCCGTCTCGGTAGCGCGCGAGCGCGAAGGGTGCGGTCGTCATGTGGTGCTCACTCTCGCCCGACCGGGATCGACGCTCAGCCCCGGCCCTGGACGGCGTACGGGTTGAGCAGGGCGTCCTTGATCTCGTCGGGCACGCCCTCTTCCGTGGCGCTGGGGCCGTCGGCGGGCGGGAACGACTCGGTCATCGACATCGGCATGGCGCCGTTGCGGTACATGTTGTTCGAGCCGAGGGAGGGCTTCCAGGTGTTGGCCTCCCAGTCGGGCACGTAGTTGCGGTACCCGCCGGTGTTCAGCTCGATACGCAGGCTCGACGGTTCGCGGTAGTAGAGGAAGGTCTGCTCGCCGATGCCGTGGATGTTGGGACCGTACTCGATCGGCACGCCGTTCTCCATGAGGGTGTCAGCGGCGATGAGCAGCTCTTCGCGGGTGTCGACCCAGAAGGCGTAGTGGTTGATGCGGCCGGCCCGGCTCGACCCGTCGAGCACGACGCCGAGGTCGTGCGACTTCTCGTTGGTCGTGAGCACGGAGAACACCGAGATGGGCGCCTCGTCCAGCACGGTGCGCGCCATGAAGCGGAAGCCGAGCGTGTCGACGTACCACTGCACGAAGGCGTCGACGTCCTTGGCGGCGACCGTGACGTGGTCGAGCTGACGCGGGGCGCCGGCGACGCCGCTGCGCTTCTCGGGGCGGTCGGGGTAGATCGACGCGGTGTGCGGCTCGGCGCGGTGACGCTCGACGTCCCAGTGCAGGGTCATGTTGTGCCCCTGCGGACCGGTGAAGCGGAAGGCGCGGCCGATGCCGCGACCCTCGACCCACTCGCCCTCGATGCCGGCGGCCTGCACGCGCTTGGCGGCCTCCTCGAGCGCCTCGGCCGACGAGGTGCGCCAGGCCATGGTCTCGAGCGCCGGCTCGTCGCCGTGCGCCACGACGACGGAGTACGCGTAGTAGTCGCCCCAGCAGCGAAGGTACACGCGGCCGTCTTCGCGAGCGACCTCGGTCAGCCCCACCTGGTTGACGTAGAAGTCCACCGACGCCTCGACATCAGGAGTCGTGATCGCGACGAACGACAGATGAGAGAGAAGCTTGATCATCTTCGATCCTTTCGGTGAATCGGCTCGTTCCGACTCTTCCTCCACTATCCGACCGAAGTCGGTATCAGGGAAGCCGATCCTGTGGATGCCGAGTATCCGCCTGTCTTATACCTCGACGTTCCGGGCCTCCCACTCGACCCCCCGCGTCCCTGTTATTACGGTGCACGTCCCGAAAAGGGTTGCTGTGGAGGCCTCCAGCCGACCGAAAGTGGGACATACCGCGCGAAGGATGGCTTCAGGACGGATGGCATCAGGAACGATGCGTGATGACGGCGTCGTCCGCGGCGAGCTGCGCCAGGTCGTTCAGCGCAGCGCCCGAGTCGACGGCATCCACGATCCGGCGCAGCGCGAGACGCTCCGGCGACTCCCGGCGAACCGGCGCCGAGCGCCGACCGCCCTCGTCGTCGAACGCCACCTCGCACCGGGGGGATGCCGAGTCCACGCGCACCTCGACGCGCGTCGTGCCGAGAGCGGCGGCGGCCAGGGCGCCTCCCACCCCACCGCCGATCACGCGCGTGACGCTCACGCCGACGGCGTCCGGGCCGCGAAGGGCCATCGTCGTGGCGGCCGACGTGTCGGCGCGGGCGACGATCGACAGCGCTCCACCGGAGAGCACGCGCGCCCACCCGACCGCATCGCGGAGGAGAGAGGCGGCATCCGTCCGGCCACCCCACGCGTCGACGACGACGTGCCGCGGGACGACGAAGCCGACCGAGGCGTCGGCGATGACGTCGGAACGCAGGCGTCGGCGCATGACGACGACCGGAGCGGCGAGCAGCGCGAGTCTCTCGTGGACGGCCGGGGGCGCCGGCTCGGGCTCGTCGATCACGAACCCCGCCGCGCCCGTGAATCCCTCCCACCATGCGCCGCGACCATCGACCACGCGGATCGCGTCGCCACCGCCGCCGAGCCGGACGCGCGGAGCGAGTTCGGCCACCGCCACGCGGTAGGCGGCGAGGTCGGTCCGTACGTCTCTCACGGCGCCACTCCCCCTCGCACGGCCGCGGCCGCGGCGTCGGCGATGGCCGTCACGAACGCCGCGTCGGCCCGGAGTTCGTCGTACTCCATCGCCGCCTCCCCGCGCAGCAGTGCCGCGAGAGCCCGCCACTCGGCCTCGTAACCGTCGCGACGGTCGATCGGGTAGACGGTCAGCACGCCCCGGGCGTCGCGGACCGTCGTGCGGGCTCCTCCGACGTGCACGAAGGGCGGGGGGAAGTCCACCTCGACCCACGCGCCCCCGGTGACGACGTTGACGCGCCACAGCGAATCGGCGCCCTCGGGGAGCATCACGGTCGTGAACCGCACCAGCGCACCACTCGCCCGCAGGGCGAGGTCGAAGCCCACCGGCGCCACCGGCCGCGCCCACACCAGCTCGGCGGGGGCCGACACGAGGTCGCGCACGAGGGGCAGGTCGTGCACACCGAGGCCCGCGACCAGCTGCCGCACGATCGCCGCGCTCAGCTCCCTGTCGTCGGGGTCGAGGGGCGGGCGTCGCACCGGCGGACCCGCCGGCAGGGGCTCACCCATGGTCAGCGCGTGGTACCGGTCGTTGGGCGACAGGCACAGCGTCACCGTCACGGCCGAGATCCGCCCGTCGAGGGCGCTGAGGTGATGGGTCGCCCGCGCCCACGCGGGGTCGAAGAGGTGGTTGGTGCCGACCACGAGCAGCGCCCCGACGGCCGCGCACTCGGCGATGAGACGGTCGGCCTCCTCCGCGGTGTCGGCGAGCGGCTTCTCACAGAAGATCGCCCGGCGTCCCGCGGCCAGGGTCGCCCGCGCGTGCTCAGCGTGGAGAGCGGGTGGGCTGCAGACGGCCACGACGTCGACATCCGGGTCGGCGAGCAGGGCGTCGAGGCCGGTGGACGACCGTGCGCCGAAGCGATCCGCGATCAACGCCGCCCGCCCGCTTCCCGCGTCGCTGACGTGCACGAGCCGGAAGTCGTCGCCCGTTCGAGCCAGGGTCGGAGCGTGCAGGGCCGCGACGCCCGGCCCCGACCCGATGATGCCCACGCCCCACGTCATCCTGGCCCCCTTGCCCACTTCAGCGTGAAAAATGCGGAAGTCAGGGACTAATGAACCATAGATGCTCCCATTTCGGCAGAGGTCGAGCGCTCCTGTGTGAAGATCAACGCATGGCGAACGTGTCCACCCTCCGCTTCGGCGCGCAGACAGACGAGGTCACGAGCCTGCTGCGCATCGTCAACATGGTCCGCATCGGCGAGGCCGTCACCCGGCCCGAGATCGGTCGCGTCACCGGCCTCGGCCGAGGAGTCGTCGCCCAGCGCGTCGATCGCGCGGTCGAGATGGGGTTCCTCGAAGACGCCGAGTTCGCCCCCTCCTCCGGGGGACGCGCCCCCCGCACCCTGCGCTTCCGCGCCGAGCGGGGTCGCCTCGTCGTCTGCGCCCTGGGCGGCCAGCACATCCATGTCGGCGTGACCGATCTGGACGGCGAGATCCTCCACGAGGCCCATCGTTCCTGGGACATCGCGAGCGGCCCCGAAGAGACCCTCGCGACGGCGACAGCGATGGTCGACGACCTGCTCGGCGCCGGAGACGGGACACCCGTGTGGGCGGTCGTGGTCGGGCTCCCCGGCCCCGTCGACTTCGAGACGGGCCGCCCGGTGGCCCCGCCCATCATGCCGGGCTGGAACGGCTACGACGTGCGCACCACGTTCGAACAGCGTTACGACGCCCCCGTCTGGGTCGACAACGACGTCAATCTGCTCGCCGCCGGCGAGCGCGCGCGACGCCGCGACGAGGGCGTCGACCTCATCTACTGCAAGGTCGGCACGGGCATCGGCGCGGGGCTCGTCTCGCACGGACGCCTGCACCGCGGCGCCAACGGCGCGGCGGGCGACATGGGACACGTGCGCGTGCCGGGGGCCGAGCAGGTCTGCCGCTGCGGCAAGGTCGGCTGCCTCGAGGCCGTCGCCGGAGGCTGGGCACTCGTGCGCGACGCGCAGGCCGCGATCGACGGCGGTGCCACGGGAGCCCTCGCCGACACCGTGTCCGCCGGGAACGACCTGACGCTGGAGAACATCACGCTCGCCGCGGCGCGGGGCGACGCCCTCGCCATCTCGCTCGTGCAGGCGTCTGCGCGCCAGGTCGGCGAGGCCGTGGCCGCCCTGGTGAACATGTTCAATCCGAGCGTGATCGTGGTCGGCGGAGCCGTGGCATCCACGGGGGAACTGTTCCTCGCCGAGGTGCGCCACCGCGTGTACGAGCTCTCGCTCCCGCTCGCCACGCGCGATCTGCTGATCAAGACCAGCGAGAACGACACGCGCGAACCGGTGCGCGGCGGGGTGGATCTCGCGCAGGAGCAGCTGTTCGAGGTGACCCTGCCGCGCTGGTTCGCGGAGGGGCGTCCGACGGTGGCGGCGGTGCACGGGCTGAGCGGCTGACTTCTTCCCTTTTACGACATTAGTCGGTAGGTTACAAGCGGAAGCGTACCGTCCGGTGCGCCGTGACACGAGGACGTGCCCGCCATGACCCTTTCGGCCCTGCGTGACGACGCGCTGCGGGTGCGCGGCGCGCACACCGAGGTGCGCCTGTCGTTGCCGTGGATCCGCTCCCTCCCCCTGGCGAGCCTGGTCGACCCCGTCGTCGAGATCGACGGGCGGAGCCACGAGCCCACGATCTCCCTCGCGGGACGCCAGGTCATCGCCGCCGATCTCGCGAGTGAGGACGGCTGGTGGTACCTGCAGGACCGCGTGGTCCTGCAGATCCCGGATGCCGCGACCCCCGGCATCCACGACGTCTCCGTCTCGTTCCGCCTCGAGATCCCGTACCTGCCCGGCGGGCCCGATGCGCCCCTGCGGCTGCCGTTCGCCTTCACCCGCGCGCTGCGCACCACGACCCCCGCGGGAGGCGTCTCGCTCGACGTGGGGGAAGCGGCATGAGCCTTGCCACGGGGTGGACCCTGTCCGCGAGCGCCTTCAACCTCACCCCGGAGGTCATCCGCGCCGAGCGCACGGCCGACGACCTGGCCCTCTCCCTCGTCGAGCGCGGCATCGCGTCCGCGATCGAGATCGAGCTCGGGCAGATGTGGCGCGGATTCCCCTCCCCCGCCGAGGCGGATGCCGAACACTTCCGCGGTCGGCTCGCCGCGGCGGGCGGACGCGTGAGCATCGTCGGGGTGAGCATCGACGAGTTCGACCGCGGTCGACGCCGGACGGATGCCGAGCGTCGGGCCTTCCTCGAGCCGCAGCTCCGCGCTGCGGCCGCGGTCGGCGCCACGGGCGTGCGTCTTCCGATCGGCCAGGCCGGGGCGCTGCTCGACGACCTCGTCCCCCTGCTCGAGGAGCTCGACCTCGTGCTGTTCGAGGAGGCGCAGGGCCACGAGACCCCCGCCGCGCGCCCGGAGGCCTACGCCCGCATCGCCGAGCTCGACACCCCGCACGTGCGGCTGCTGCTCGACATCAGCATGCTCATGCCCGCCCTGCCGGTGACCTACCTCGAGCAGCTGGACCGCGGCGGCATCCCCACCGCCCTCGTACGACGCCTGCGCGACGAGTGGCGCGACCCCGCGACGCACGACGCCGTGATCGACCTGCTGCGCGCCGGAGGGGTCCCC
Organism: Microbacterium sp. 22296; assembly: GCF_052045385.1. Classification (NCBI taxonomy): domain Bacteria; kingdom Bacillati; phylum Actinomycetota; class Actinomycetes; order Micrococcales; family Microbacteriaceae; genus Microbacterium; species Microbacterium sp. 22296. Next base: position 321,143 of record NZ_JBQEOS010000004.1, read on the forward strand.
GGCCCGGTGCACACGCTGTACATGAACCTGCTCGTGCGTTTCGGCCGCTCGCACGTCGCCGATCTGGCATCCGTCCTTCCGCTGGTCGGGGCGACGCATTTGAAGTTCTGGGATCTCGACGATTCCGACGACCGACTTTCCGACCCCCTTCGCGACGTGGGCATCGCCCTCGACGCGACGGGCTTCACCGGCACGCTCTGCAGCGAGTGGGGCGGCCAGGAGTGGCTCGACGACGACCCGTGGGAGATGACCTCGCGTCATCTGTCGTTGGCCGCCGGCGCCCTCTCCGACCGCTCGACCCCTCCCGCGTGAGTCGCCAGAATGTGTCGCCTGAAGCACGCTCGAAGCGACACATATTGGCACCTCACGCGCTCGCGCATCGAAAGAAGGAGCACGTGATGACCGACCGACCCATCAAATGGAGCTACATGGACCACTGGCGGGCCAACGGCCCCGCCGGTCCCTACGACCAGTGGCAGTCCAAGCTCGCGATGAAGCGCTTCCTTCAGCAGGTCGTCGCCGTCGGCTTCGACGCGATCGACACCTTCGACTTCCGCATCTGGCAGATCTTCGAGCAGTACGGATCCGTCGCGAACTACCAGGAGTTCGTGCAGGAGCAGGGCCTCGAGCGCATCGTGAACACCTTCCACGGCGTGTACTACTCCCCCGACCGCTACGCCCCGGAGGTCGCGGCGACGCACGCGACGATCCTCGAGGACTTCCAGCGGACGATGGACATGTGGTCGGGCATCCAGCTCGACAACATCATCGTCATGCCCGGCTCCCGGTACTTCGACGAAGCCGGGGTGCCGGATGACGGCCTCAAGCACGCCGCCGACATCTGGGGGAAGGTCGGCGAGCTCACGCAGCAGTACGGCGTGAACCTCACCTGCCACCACGAGTTCTACGCCGGCATCCGCACGCGAGATCAGATCGACCGGTTCTACTCCTACGCCGACCCGCGGTACGTGAAGTTCTTCGTCGACACCGCGCAGCACTGCATCGCCGACGTCGACCCCGTCGACGTGTACGCGGCGCACCACGAGCGCGTGACCGGCTTCCACTTCAAGGACACCCGGCACAAGGACGTGAACGACGACTACCGGATGTTCCCGGATGCCGAGGTCTCGGCGAAGACGACGGAGAAGTGGTTCTACGAGATGGGCACCGATGAGGGGCTCGTCGACTTCGAGGCGATGATGCGCGCGGTCCGCGACAACGGGTACACCGGCTGGATCAGCGTCGAGCACGACAAGGCCGACAAGCTCGGCGGCGACTACGCCGAGAGCACCGCGATCTCGCGGTGGTACGCCAAGAACGTGCTGGACGGCATCTACACCGAGGAGGCGACGCGATGAGCGACGTGCGCTGGGCCTACGCCATCAACCAGTGGGACACCAACATCGACTCGTTCGTGCGCAAGCGCGAGCACGAGCGGGCGTTCAAGACGGCATCCATCAGCGGGTTCTCGGGAGTGGAGCTCACCGCCGTGAGCTTCGGCGCGTGGGAGCCGCTCGGCACCCCGCAGCAGCTGGCCGACCTGTACGGCTCGCTCGAGGGGTTCCGCGACGTGCTGTCGGCGTGCGCGCTGGACGCCGTGAGCAGCTACGTCTACGACCCCTCCGTCGGGTTCGAGGTCGAGATGGGCCGGGGGCCCGACCCGCTCGATCCCTCCTCGGTCGAGCAGATCGTACGCACCGCCCGCTGGTTCGCGGACGCCCTCCGCCGCCTCGGCGGGAGCGTCCTGGTCGTGCGCGCGGCGCCGTCGGCATGGCAGACGGGGGCCCTGTCCGACGAGCAGATCGGCGTCCTCGCCGACCTGTGGAACACCGTCGGCGCCGCCATCGCGAACGACGGCATCGCCCTGGGCCTGCACGTCGACTTCCTCTCCGCGCTGCGCCTGGGCGATGGCATCCATCGTCTGCTCGCCGCCACGGACCCGGCGAAGGTCGGTCTCGCGATCGACACCGCCGAGTACGCGATCGCGGGCATCGACCCCGTCGCGCTGTATCGCCGGTACGCGGATCGGGTGGTCCACGTGCAGCTCAAGGACGCGCGCGAGACCGTGGACGACGCGGAAGCATCGACGCCGCACGCCGAGCAGTTCATCCGCACCGAGGGCGGGGCGCGCAGGATCCTGCGCTGGTTCTTCGAGCCGAGCGACGAGCGCGCGCTCGTCGACTTCGAGGGCTTCGTCGGTGCCCTCGCGGAGCACCGCTACCGCGGCTGGATCGTCGTCGAGTCGGACCAGAGCCCGCACCCGGCCGAGAGCACGATGGTCGCGGGCTGGTACGTGCAGAAGGTGCTGCAGCCGCTCCTCGAGGGGGCGCGGGTCTCGGCCTGATTCGACGCGAGGGGTCGGATGCCGTCGCTGCAGAAATCCGCCGGCGACGGGATCCGACCCCGACCGCGTTCCCTGACAGGGGATTCCGCGAGAACAGGACGACCCCGCGCCGAGGCGGCCTGTTTCGGCGTGATCCCCTGTCCTCGTGGGGTGGGCACGCCGCCGGCTCAGCGCGGCAGCAACCCTGCCGCGCGGTAGATCGCGTCGACCACCCTCATCGTGCCGACGCCGCGGCGGGCGTCGAGGACGCTCTCCGATCCGTCGGCGAGCACGTCGCGCAGGTGCTCGAGCTGGCGGACGTAGCTGTTCTCGGTCGGGTCGGCCGCGACCTCGCGCAGCACCTCACCGTCGGGCGACGTCACCGTCAGCGTCGCGCCCCACTGCGGCACGATCACGCTCGTCGCGAGCAGCGACGCCTCGCTGCCGTCGACCCGCACCCACATGGCGCCCGTGTCGTCGCCGAGGAACGAGGCCCGCAACAGGGCCGGGATGCCACCGGGCAGGCGCAGCGCGGCGTCGGTCTGCAGGTCGATGCGGGGGTCGGCGTCGTCCGTCTGAGCCCTCGCCGAGACGACCTCGGGCTCGCCGAAGGCGGCACGGAGCAGGTCGACGGCGTAGCAGCCGACGTCCATCACCGCGCCGCCCGCGAGGTCACCGTCGAGACGGATGTTGCCCGGCTGCACGACGAAGTGCGGGATGCTGAAGTCGATCTCGACCAGCTTCACCTCGCCCAGCACCCCCGACGCGATCGTGTCGAGCAGGTCGCGGATGAAGCCGTGCAGGCGGAAGTGGAACCCGACGAAGGCCCGCCGCGCCGCGGCATCCGCGGCATCCGCGATCTGCTGCGCTGTCGCGCCGTTCGCCGAGAGGGGCTTCTCGCACAGCACGTGCTTGCCCGCCGCGAGCGCGCGGGTCGCCCACTCGGCGTGGACGATCGGCGGCAGCGCGAGGTACACGAGATCGACCCGCGGGTCGGCGAGCACCGCGTCGTAATCGCCCCACACCGGCAGGTCGAGGCGGTCGGCGAACGCCCGCGCCCGCTCGGGGTCGCGCGCGCCGATGGCGACGACCTCGACGCCGTCGACCGTCCGCGCGGGCTCCACCATCGCGCGCTCCGCGATGCCGCCCGCCCCGAGGATCCCGATCCCGATCATGCTCGCTGTCCCTTCATCGACAAACGCGATCGACGGCGAGAAACAGCGCGGCGCGGCGTTTCTCGCCGCCGATCGCGTTTCTGCCCGTCATTTGCGCACCCCCGGCCGGGCGCCCCGCGGCCGTACACCGCGGCCCCGGTCGGGCACCGCGCGGCCGCACGCCGCGTCCCGGTCGGGCACCGCGCGGCCGTAAGCGGCGGCCCGCCCCCTCACCGACAAACGCCATCGGCAGCGAGACACAACGCGGCGCGGCGTTTCTCGCCGCCGATCGCGTTTCTGCGCGTCATTGCGCACCCCCGGTCGGGCACCGCGCGGTCGCACGCCGCGCCCCGCCCCCTCACCGACAAACGCCATCCGCGGCGAGACACAACGCGTTGCGGCGTTTCTCGCCGTGGATCGCGTTTCTCGCGCCCCCGGCGCGCCGCAGCGCCGCAGCGCACGCGCGCCATCACCCCTCGCCGTTGTAGTACGGCCAGGGGTTGATACGGCGGTCTCCGCGACGGTCGGGGCCCGTGAGCGCGACCCCGCCGGTCGCCGCCCACTCCACCCCGCGCGGGAACATGCGGATGAACTCGATGCGCCGGAACGTGTCGATGTCGTGGCCGATCGTGATCGTGAACGAGCGCCCCGCCCCATACTCGTTGATCCAGGCCAGCGGCTGCTCGGTGTTGATCCCCGGCAACGCCGCGATTCCGCCCTCGGGGATGTCGACGGGGTAGTGCGACATCGGCCATACCGGCGCGTTCTCGTACGCCTCGAGGTCGTCGAACGTCGTCAGCAGCACCTGAGCGCCCTCGTACATCTGCACGCCGACGAGGATGTCGTCGCCGGTCACCGTCCAGGCGGCGTTGATGCCCTCGGTGATCGGATGCCGCGGCTCGGCCGTGTGCAGCTGCGCCTCGCCCCACGGACGCGGGCGCAACCCCGTCTCCCACGCGCTGAGCTTGGCTCCGCGCATGACGTTGTATTCCTCGGGGTAGCCCCAGCGGTCCTCTTGCGCTGCGGAGCCGTGGAACCAGACGATGCCCTTCCCCTCGTCGTGCACGAAACGCAGGATGGCGGCATCCGTCTCCGCGCCGAAGCCGGTCGCCATGTCGTGGTAACCGTCGCGGCCCTCGAAGATGACGATGAGCACGTCGTACTTGTCGATCACGCTCGCGGGCAGGCCCCGCGGGTCTTCCACGACGCGCACCTTGAATCGACCGGTGTCCTCCAGCAGCGTCGTGATCCATTGGTTGTGCAGCCGGAAGCTGCGGTGGGCGTTGTCGTGCTCGATAGTCATGTGCCCTGAGAGGATCAGCACGTTCAGAACGTCGCTCATGGGTCAGCCCTTCTGAGAGAACGCGGCGTCGAACAGCTGGTGCGGCGGCGTGATCCCGCCGAGCGTGCGCACGAAGGCGAGGGCCTCGGGGCCGCCGACGAGGCGGTCCATGCCGGCGTCCTCCCACTCCACGCTCGTGGGTCCGTCGTAGCCGATGGCGTTCAGTGCGCGAAAGAGCGGCTCCCACGGTACGTCGCCGTGACCGGTCGAGACGAAGGTCCACCCGCGGCGCGGGTTGTCCCACGACAGGTGCGACCCGAGCACGCCGTTGCGGCCGTCGAGGTTGGTCGTCGACTCCTTGCAGTGCACGTGGAAGATGTGATCGGCGAAGTCGAGCACGAAGGCCACCGAGTCCAGCTGCTGCCACACGAAGTGCGAGGGATCGAAGTTGAAGCCGAAGCTCTCGCGGTGCCCGATGGCTTCGAGCGTCTTCTTCGCCGTCCAGTAGTCGTAGGCGATCTCGGAGGGGTGCACCTCGAGCGCGAAGCGCACCCCGACCTCCTCGAACACGTCGAGGATCGGATGCCACCGCTCGGCGAAGTCCGCGTAGCCGCGATCGATCATGGCGTCGGAGGCGGGCGGGAACATCGCCACGTACTTCCAGATGCTCGACCCGGTGAAGCCCGTGACGGTCTTCACCCCGAGCTTCGCGGCGAAGCGCGCCGTGTTCTTCAGCTCCTCCGCCGCGCGCTGCCGGACGCCCTCGGCGTCCCCGTCTCCCCACACCCGCGAGGGGACGATGTCGTGATGCCGCTCGTCGATGGGGTCGTCGCACACGGCCTGGCCGACGAGGTGGTTGGAGATCGTCCAGACCTTCAGGCCGTTCTTCTCCAGGATGTCGAGGCGCGAGCGCACGTAGTCGGCGTCGTCCCAGCGCGAGACGTCGATGTGGTCGCCCCAGCAGGCGATCTCGAGACCGTCGTAGCCCCACTCCCCGGCGAGGCGAGCGACCTCCTCGAACGGCAGATCGGCCCACTGGCCGGTGAACAGGGTGACGGGACGAGCCATGGAGGGAATCCTTTTCAGAGTGCGGGAACAGGGGTGCCCACGCGGGTCCACGCGGACTCGGCGGCACTGCTGCGTTCGACGGCGTCCAGCACCCGCTGGACGCGAAGGCCCTCGTCGAACGAGGGGTACGGGTCGATGCCGGCGTCGATCGCGCCGACGAGGTCGACGACCTGGTGGGTGAAGCCGTGCTCGTAGCCGAGCACGTGTCCGGCCGGCCACCACGCCGAGACGTACGGATGCTGCGGCTCGGTGACGAGAACCTGGGTGAAGCCCTGGCGCCCCTCGGGGGCGGTGCGGTCGTAGAAACGCAGGCTGTTGAGGTCTTCGAGGTCGAACGCGAGGGCCCCGCGATCCCCCGACACTTCGATGGTGAGGGCGTTCTTGCGTCCGGTCGCGAAGCGCGTCGCCTCGAACGACGCGAGAGCGCCGTTCGCGAGGCGGCCGGTGAAGATGGCGACGTCGTCGACCGTGACGGCACCTCTCTCGACGGCACCGGCGGTCGCGGCCAGGCCCATCGACCCGTCGCGGGGCAGCGGACGCTCCGCGACGATCGTGCCGAGCGTGCCCGACACCCGCTCGACGCCGAGGCCGGTGACGAACTGCGTCATGTCGACGATGTGCGCGCCGATGTCGCCGAGCGCACCGGAACCGGCGTGCTCCTTCTGCAGGCGCCACATGAGCGGCATCTCGGGGTCGACGAGCCAGTCCTGTCGATACGCTGCGCGCACCTGCTGCACGGTGCCGACGGCACCCTCGGCGATCATGTCGCGCAGCAGCGTGACGGCCGGCACGCGGCGATAGGTGAACCCCACCATCGACCGGATGCCGCGCGCGCGGGCGCGTCCGGCCGCCTCGGCCATCGCCTCGGCCTCCGCCACGGTGTTGGCCAACGGCTTCTCGCACAGCACGTGCTTTCCGGCTTCGAGCGCCGCGATCGCGATCTCGGCGTGCGAATCGCCGGGGGTGACGATGTCGACGATGTCGATGTCGTCGCGCGCGACGACCTCGCGCCAGTCGGTGGCCGACTCGGCCCAGCCCCATTTCGCGGCGGCGGATGCCACGGCATCCGCGTTCCGGCCGACGACGACCGCCATCTCGACAACGCGCGGCAGGTCGAACATGCGCGGCGCCTGACGCCAGCCCACGGAGTGCGCGGCGCCCATGAAGCCGTAGCCGATCATGGCGACGCGCAGGGGCCGAGCCGAGGTCACGACAGCACCAGCTCGCGGTCGACCGGAACCCGGTTGGTGACGTAGCGCCCGGGGCCGCCGTCGGCGCCCGGCATGATCTGCATGTAGAGCAGGCGCATGGTCAGCACGACCTCGACCGTGACCTTCTCGCCCGCGGCGGGCGGGGTGTCGAGGTGGATGAGCACGTCGGGGCGGTCGGCCACGAACCACAGCGTCTCGGACTGCTCGGGCAGTTCCTCCAGGCGGTAGGCGCGACCATCGAGCGAGAAGCGCAGGTCGTCCTTCGGCACGGCGACGCCGTTCACCGTCACGGCGACGTCGTCGACGGCCGACAGCCAGAGGCTGCGGTACCAGGGCAGCTGCACCGAGACGGCGAGGCCGTCATCGGTGCGGCGGACGTCCTTCTCGGCGAACAGCGAGTTGTGGGTGGCCATGGGGACTCCTAGGCGAACGTGTCGGTGAAGCGGTCGTGCGCCACCGGCGGCACGGGCTCGAGCTTCTGCGTGGTCTCGGGGCTGTACGGGTGGTTCTTCGAGGGCACCGGCTCGTCGGCCGGGGGCATGAAGACGGGCTTGCCGTCGTCGCCGAAGTACATGAGGTCGAGATCGAACGCGCCCTGGTTCTTCAGGCCGAACGCCACCCAGTTCTCCTCGAAGGGCGCGCGGGCGAGCTCGTAGCAGCGGAACTTCCAGAACTTCCACTCACCGTCCTGCTTGAGGAAGTCGATGGCGTACTTGCACCACACCCAGTGCGCCCAGACCTTCTTGCCGAGCACTTCCTCGGGTGAGTACATGTCGGGGAACGCCTCGGCGACCTGCGGATCGGTCAGGCCCGACTCGGTGCCCGCCATCATCCACACGCCCTTGGCGGTCTCGCCGTCGGCGGCGACCTCGATCACGGGGGTGTTCGTGGCGTGGAGGATGAGTTTGCCCTCGGGGTGCGGGCGGCCGCGGTGGTAGTCGGTCACGCTCTGCCAGGTCGTGTACTGACCGGCGTTGGTGTAGCGCGCGCGGATGCCCTCGGTGCCCTCCTTCACCCACATCGGGATGATCTGCTCGTCCTCGAAGGCGTTGTGCAGATACATGTAGCGGTTGAAGAGGTTCTCGACCTGCCCGCGGTCCTCGGCGCGCTGCGCGAGGGCGTGGGCGGCCTCGACCTTCTCGCGCAGACGCGCGACCTCGGCGACGAGCTCGGAGACGGATGCTTCGGCGGTGGCGTTCGACATTGTCACTCCTTCGTGATGGTTGGGATTCACGCGGGCTGACGCGCCGCGACGGTGTCTTCGATGGCCGTGCGCATGAGCGCGTGCTGCTTCTTGACGAGGTCGATGGGGTCGCTCTCGCCGAGGTCGCTGAAGGCGTGCCCCTCCCACTCGCTGGAGAGGTAGCCCCGGTATCCGCCCTCGACGAACTGCTTCACGATGCGCGGGATGTCCATCGCGGGTTCCTGGCCGTCCGGGCCGATGTCGTAGAACTTCGCGTGCACGTGGAAGATCTGCGGCATGATGTCGAGCCACTCCTCCGGCGCGACGAGGCCGTGCATGTTGAACGCCAGCCGGGTGAACGGCCCGAAGCGGAGCGGATCGACGCCTTCGCTCGAGAGGTAGTCCTCGAATTTCTGGTTGCGCACGTGCATCGGGGTGGGCTCGTGCCAGATCTCCTCCATGACGGGGAAGTGCTTCTCGTCCATGCCCATCTGCCCGAGCGTGCGCAGCAGCGTCGGCGAGAGCGCGTGCATGGTCGAGGAGAAGTCGGCGGTGAACCCGAGACGGTCGCTGCCGAGCTCCTCGTAGACCTCGCGGATCTCGAGCACCTTGGGGTCGTTGGGACCCGAGGGGGCGTGGATCTCGTAGCCGAGCTTCTGGTCGTACTTCTCGGCGAGGGGCAACAGGCTCCGCAGCAGCTCTTTACCGGCGGAGCGGATGACGACCCTCTTGAAGCCGAGCGTGTGCGCCGATTTCAGCTGACGGGCGAAGAAGTCGTGCTCCTCGTCGGGCGTCATGTCGCGGTCCTTGCGCCGACCCATGTCGAGGTTCGTGCCCACGGCACTGGCCTCGAGCCCGTATTTCTCGAGCGAGTCGAACCACAGCTTCACGAAGTCGGCGTCGACGTCGGGGTACGAGCGCAGCAGTTGCGCGAAGTTGAACTCGACCCCCGGGCCGATTCCCTGGTCGTGCACCTCTTCGATGAGGGTCTCGGGGGTGTACAAGCCGGCGGCGAACTCGCTCGTCATCGAGTAGAGCGTCGTGCCGAGCTGGATGCCGGTTCCGGCGATGCCGTTGGCGTCGTGCGTCATTTCGGTCCTCGGGTGTCGTGTAGGAGGGTGGTGCCGGTGGCTTCGACGGGCTCAGCCACCTCGGACGGCGGTCCCTGAGCCTGTCGAAGGGTGGTCCGTGAGCTCGTCGAAGGGTCAGGCGCGCACGGCGTGCGCGAGGTGGGTGTCGAGGACGCGGCGGGCCTCGGCGACATCCGTGATCATGCGAGACCCTGCGGCCTCGGCGGCGGTGCGCTGGATCGCCTGCTCGCCGCGGATGATCTCGAACGGGCTCTGCCAGTGGTTCCAGTGCCAGCCCTCGTACTCGCTGGACACGGCGCCGCTGTAGCCGTTGTCCACCAGCAGGGTGATCAGGTCGGCGACGGGCACCGAGGGCTCGTTCCCGTTCTCGTCGATGCCGAAGAACTTCCCGTGCACGTGGCGCACCCAGGGCATGATCTCGAGCCAGTCGTCCACCCGAGCCGGACCGAACAGCCCCGTACCGTTGATGCCGAAGTCGATGCCCAGGTCGGGCCGACCGTGCTGGTGCGCGAGGCCGATGAACCGGCCGAAACGCTGGCCGTGGTCGGCCTGGTCGGCGGGCGGACCCTGCTCGTAGTACTCGTCCCACAGGGCGACGACCGCGGCGAGCAGCTCCTCCGACGCGCCGCGTCGGCGATACGCCTCGATGAGCGATGGCGCGAAGCCGGTGACGGTGGCGCCCCAGTCCATCGTGAAGGCGAGGAAAGGCGAGCCGACCTTCTCGTAGCGGTCGCGCAGCGCCAGGATGCGCGGGTGCGAGGCGTACTGGTCGGCGTGCACCTCGAGGGCGAGCGTGACACCGTATTCCTCGGCGATGGGGGCGAGGGCCTCCATCGACTCGGGCGTGATCGAGATCTGTACGCGGGCGATGGGGAAGCCGAGCTTCGCCGCCGCCGCGATCTGCTTGCGCATGTAGGCGAGGAGCTCGTCCTGGTTCATGAGCGCGTCGGGGCGCAGGCCGATGTCGGCGTTCACCGCGAGCGAGGTGCGGACGAGCCCCACCTCGTCGATGAGGTCGGAGAACCGGCCGGCGAAGTGGTCGTCGATCTCGGGGAAGCCGCGGAAGCTCGAGAACCCGATGATCTCCAGCCCCGGGCCGAAACCCTCGGCTGCGGTCTTGCGGATGAGCTGGTCGAGGTCGTACTCGCGGCCGTGGAAGGCCCTGGTGAAGCTGTAGAGCGTGACGCCCTGGATAGGCGTCCCCTTCTGCGCGGTCATGCGTCGACCTCCTCGTTCTGGCGGACGGTCATCGTCTTGGTGTCGTGCTCCTCGATGTGCAGCACCTGGTCGTCGGCGATGATGATGTACGGGATGTACAGCTCGAGGTCGACGCGCACCTCGTGCTCCCCGGCATCCACCGCGAGGTCTCCCGAGAGCACGGCGGAGTCGGTGGGGAACCACCACGACCTCGTGTTCGTCTTCATCTCGTCGAAGGTGGACTCGACGCCGTTCAGCTCCCACCGCAGTGACGCGGCGGGCGCCTCGGCGCCGTCGACGGTCAGCGTGGCGCCGGAGATGCAGGATGCCGGAAGGGCCCGGTACCAGGGCAGCCGGACCTCGACGGCGACCCGCCCGTCACGGGCACGCAGCGTGCCCTGTTCGATGATGCGATCCGGAATCACCGGGACCTCCTCGTCGGTGCGGCCGGGGCCGCAGACCACTTTGTCTTGATTTCTACACTCTAATGTCTGATTACTGCATAAGCAAGGATCAGGCGGATGCCGAGACGGCGGCGGACCGCTCCCGCGCGAGCAGGGACGCGATCTTGCGCGCCCCGCGCACGGCCAAGGCGACGGAGGTCACCGTCGGGTTGCACGCGGTCGCGGTCGGGATGACGCCGTTGCCCGCGACGAACAGGTCGGGCACGCCCCAGACCTCGCTGTCGACGTCGCACACGCTCGTGCCGTCGTCCATGAGTCCCATCCGGGTCGAGCCCTGATAGTGCAGCGACGAGCCGAGCGGCAGCGTGAAGGGCCGGTCGCCGACCGGGTCGCCGACCGCCTCGGCAAGCCGCGTGATCTCGCGGCGGGCGCGCTCCACGACCTCCTGATCGCGGTCGGTGAGGCGGTAGTGGATGCGAGGAGCCGGCATCCCGTACCCGTCGACGTGCTCGTCGTCGAAGGCGACGCGATCATCGGCCCGCAGATCCTTCGCGCAGAACAGCCCGAGCCCGACGATCGACCCGGGAACGACCGGGTCGTCCTCGGCGAGCGGGATCGGAGACGCGTCCAGCTGCATGATCTGGCCGTGGAAGGGCATGTCGTCGGTGAACGGCACCCAGCTCACCCCGCTGTACTCGGCGAGACCCGTGGTCGGCGCGTCCTCGACGAGCGGCGGGGTGTCGCGCAGACGCGCGGCGTAGACGACCTGCGCCTGGTCGTTGAGGTAGCGCCCGAGGGCCTCCGGCCGCACGCCCGACGCCCACAGCAGCTGCGGAGTTCGCAGGGCGTCGGCGGCGACCACGACGTACCGCGCGCGGACCTCGTGCTCCGCACCCGAGCGCAGGTCGCGCACGACGACCCCGGCCGCACGCCCGCCCTCGAGGATCACCCGCACGGCGAGCGACTCGTCGAACAGCGAGAATGCCGGATTGCTCCGCGTGACCTCGCCGAGCACGATGTCCGAGCCCGACCACACGAGGCGTCCGTCTTCGCGGCGGTGCACCGCGAGCGGCATCCGCTGCACCTTGGTCCGTTCGACGCGACCGGCGTCGACCGCGGCCGAGAGTCGCTCGCGCACGATCGCACCGAACGGCGCCGCATCGAACGCGTCGGTGGTGACGCCCAGCAGACGATCGGCCTCGTCGAGCAGCTCGTCCAGGTCGTCGACGAACGCGATGCGCTCGCTGTCGTTGGGACGCGGGCAGGCGCCCGTCCAGTGTGCGGCCATCCCGCCCACGTTGCTCGACATCGCCGCCACGGGCATGCCGTCCTCGCCGTCGAAGGCGTACCCCTCCTCGAGCAGGAAGGTCCCCGGTCGCGCTCCGCGCACTCCGGCCCTCGCAGCTCCCGGACTGGCGACCTTCTCGCCGCGCTCCCCCGGCCCCTCCGACGCCACCTGGGCGCGGGCGCGTTCGGCCGGATCGGCGATGTTCTTCACGTGCGCGCCGGGCGGGTCCGACACGGTCGGGCCCACCTCGAACATCGCGATCGTGGTGCCCGGCGCCCGCTCCGAGAGGATGCGCGCGTAGGCCGACCCGGTCGGGCCGCTGCCGACGATGACGACGTCGACCGCTGCGGGGTAGCGCCGGGCGTTCATGCGGCGCGCGCGATCTCGACGACATGGGCGACCGATGCCGCCGAGGCGGTGGTCGGGTAGTACTCCAGACCCACGGGCCCGTCGTAGCCGCCGTCGCGCAGCAGCCGGAAGCGCTCGGTCCAGTCGAGGTTCCCGGTTCCGGGCTCGCCGCGGCCGGGCGCGTCGGCGAGCTGCACGTAGTGGATGAGATCGCCGGCGTTCGCCAGCTCCGCTTCCATGTCCTCGCCCTCGACGGCCGAGTGGTAGATGTCGTAGAGCACCCCGAACTGCGCCGACGCGACGCCGCGAGCGACGTACACGGCCTCGGCGGTGCGATCGAGGAGCGAGCCCGGGTGGTCGACGCGGACGTTGACCGGCTCGAGCACCAGGCCGACGCCCGACCCGTCGATCTGCGCGATCGCCTTCTGATAGATCTCGACGAGCTTGTCGAGCTGCACCTGCCGCTTCCAGCCGCCGAAGCCCGTACCGCTGCCGACGACGATGCGGGGGCAGCCGAGGTCGTGAGCGATCGAGACGCCCTCGTCGAGCTTGCGGAAGAACTCCGAGTGGTCCCACGGCGGGATCATGAACTGCGTGCGCGGCTCGGCGAGCTGCGCCGTGAGCTGCACGCCGGTCTCCTCGAGCGCCGCCTTGAGCGCGGGCAGGTCCTTCGGCGTGGCGGGGGCATCGACGCCGGTGGGACCCCACATCTCGACGGCGTCGAATCCCGCCGCCGCCGCCGCGCGCACGCGGTCGTGGTAGTCCCCGGCCTCGGTGAAGAGGAGTTCGATGTTGGGGGCGAGCTGGTACATGAGGGGTCCTTTCGAGGGACGGGGGCACGACGATCGACGGATGCCGCGCTCCGCGGCATCCATCTGGGCAGGCTCAGCCCGTGAGGCCGGTGTTCCGGCGTCTGGGGGGAGGCCCTACCCCTTCAAGCCGCCCGCGAAGCCCTGGATGAAGCGCTTCTGGGCGAAGAGGTAGAAGGCGAGGATCGGGATCATCGAGACGATGACGATCGCGAAGATCTGGTTCCAGGCCGAGACCAGGGAGCCGATGTAGTAGTACATGGCGACCGGCAGGGTCTGATTGGCCGAGCCGCCGAGGAAGATCAGCGAGGTGAAGAAGTCGTTCCAGACGATGAGTCCCGCCAGGATCGCCACCGTTCCCGTCGCCGGCGACATGAGCGGCAGCACGATCCGGAAGAAGATCTGCGTGCGGGTGGCGCCGTCGATCGTTGCCGCTTCCTCGTACTCGGTGCCGAGACCGCGGAAGAAGCCGGCGTACAGGAAGATGGCGAGTGGCAGCAGCATGCCGGTGTAGAGGATGATCATGCCCCACGCCGAGCCGGTGAGCCCGATCGACCGGGCGCCGATGTAAAGCGGCACGGTGCCGAGCTGCGTCGGCAGCACGATCGCGACGAGGAAGAGGTAGTACACCGCTCGGCTCCAGCGGCGCGTGCTGCGGGCGATCACGTACCCCGTCAACGAGCCCAGAAGAACCATCAGCACGATGCTTCCGGCGGTGATGACGATACTGTTCACCAGGCCCATCACGACGTTGGAGTTGCCCGTCGCAGTGAGCACCTTGAGGAAGTTGCCGAAGTCCGGTGCGGCCGGGGGCGCCAGGGTCGACGACGTGATGACCTCGCGATCCGACTTCAGGGCGGTCGTGACGAGGAAGTAGAACGGCAGCAGGAAGACCAGGGCGGCGAGCCAGAAGAGGAACTCGCGAAGACCTGTCAGTTTCGTGTAGCGGAACATGTCAGCTCTCCTCCGAACGGCCGGCGGTCAGGCGCTGCTGAACGACGGCGAAGGCCAGGATGATCAGGGTCAGCAGCAGCGCGAGGGCGGCGCCGTAGCCGAAGTTCCCGAGGGCGAAGGACTGCTTGTAGACCTGTGTCGCCAACGTCTCGGTCGCGGCGGCCGGGCCGCCGCCGGTGAGCGCCATGATCTGGTCGAACACGCGAAGACCGTTCACGAGACCCAGCGTCGTGGCGATGGCCACCGCCGGCCGGATCGACGGGAGCGTCACGTGCCAGAAGCGCTGCCAGAGGTTCGCACCGTCGATGGCGGCGGCCTCCTCGATCTCCACGGGCACCGCCGCGAGTCCCGCCATGTAGATGACCATCGCGAAGCCGATGTTCTGCCAGACGAGCACGATGAGGATCGTCCAGATGGCCCAGGTGGGATCGGCGATCCAGGCTCGCGCCACCGAGTCCATCCCGAGGCCCCGCAGGATGAGATTGAGCGGACCGTTGTAGTCGAAGATGAACTTCCAGATGTACGACGTGGCTAGCGGGCTGAGCACGACCGGCATGAAGAAGAGCGTGCGCAGGATGTACCGCGACTTGAGCCCGCGGTTCAGCCCGAGGGCGATGCCGAGGCCCAGCACGTTGCTCAGGATCACCGAACCGAAGGCCAGGAACAGGGTGTTCCACAGGGCGCCGAGCTTCGTCGGATCCTGGAAGATGCGCACGAAGTTGTCGAGACCGATGAGCTGGAAGGCACCGATGCCGGTCCAGTTCGTGAAGGCGAAGAAGCCGCCGACGCCGGTGGCGACGTAGTGGATGCCGATGACGAAGGCGATGCCGGGCAGGGCCCACCACCAGTGGCCGAACTTCAGCAGGCCCTTCCGCCGGGGAGTGGGGGCCGAAGCACGACGGCCCCGACGCCGGGGGAGGACGACGCGCTCGGTCTCGGTCCCGGCGACCTCGCCGGCTCGGAATGTGGTGCTCATAACGTCCTCGTCATCCTCGATGGGGTGCGGCTCCGCCGCCCGGTTCAGGGCCCGGGCGGCGGATTCACTCAGTTGCCCCAGGCCGCATCCATGCTCTGCAGCACCTGGTCGATGCTCGTCTGACCGGTGAGCAGGCCCTGGCCGCCCGTCTGCAGCGCCTCGTAGACCGAGGGGTTGGGCCAGACGTTGTTCGGCAGCGGCGTGTACTTCTTCTCCTTGAGCAGGTCGGCGACCGGCTCGTAGATGGTGCCCGACAGATCGAGCGAGTCGAAGGCCGAGACCGGGAGTTCGCCGGAGAGTTCGTAGTAGCGCTGCTGCTGGGCCGGCTCCGCCATCCAGGCGAGGAAGTCCTCGGCGCCCTGCTTGTTCTTGGCCTTCGCGTTGATCGAGAGCGTGTAGTTGGAGCTGCCCAGGATCATCTCCTGGCCGCTCGTGGCCGCCGGGAAGGGCTCGACGGCGAACTCCGCCTCGGCCGGAGCGGCTTTGGCGATCTCGACAGCGGCACCCGAGGGGATGAAGCTGCCGACCGAGGTGCCCTGCGCGAGACCGTTCGTGATGGCGTCGAAGCCGCCGCCCTCGGCACCGGGCTGGAAGCAGCCCGCGTCCTTCAGATCGACGAAGGTCTGCAGCGCGTCCTTCCATCCCTGGCTGTCGGCGAAGGTGACCTCGCCCGCGGCGCGCTGTTCGTTCCAGTCGGGCGTCTCGGAGTAGACGCGGGTGGCGGAGATGCCCTGGATCGTCAGGCCGACGTTGGGACCGGCGGCGCCGGCCAGCGCCAGGAGCGACGCGCCCTGACCCTGCAGTGACGAGCAGGCCGTGTTCAGCTCGCTCATGGTCGTGGGGAACTCGGTGAGCCCCTTCATCTTGAGGGTGCCGAGGCTGGCGACGACCGAGCCGATCGTGAAGTCGAGCGGCTGACCGTAGACCTTGTCGTCGATCGTGTAGACCGACTCGCTGCCGGGGATGATGAGCCCGGTCGCGGTGTCGCCGAGCGGCTCGAGGAAGCCGGCCTCCGCGAGCGGGATGATGCCGCGCGCGTCGCCGGAGCCGGGGGTGGTCTGGATGACGTCCGAGGCGTTGCCGGCCTGCAGCTGCGTGCGGATGGTCTCGCCGTACTTGTCGTTCGGCGTGGGGTTCGTCGTGATCGTGACGCCGGAGTGCTGCTCCATGTAGTCCTTCGCGAGCGTCTCGTACGGGCTCTCGAGGTTGTTGGAGGTGGCGAACGTGAAGGTGAACGAGTTGGAGTCACCGCCCGCGTCGCCCGCGCCGGAGCCGGAACAACCGGCGAGGACGAGGGCGGCGGTTACGGGAAGAGCGAGAAGACCTGCGATCCGCGTGACACGGCGTTGCTGAGTCATGGCCAGCCTTTCTGACGACGTTGTCGGCGAACCCTTCGGTGGGAGCGCCAGTGCTGTGTGATTCAGTATCTGCGGGATGCGCCGAAAAAGCACATAAGTCTTCACGATGTGGCACATAAGGCGGCTCGGCGTTCTGGGCATCGTCTCAGCCGATGCGCCCTAGCCGACGAATAGACGACATTGATACAGTGCGGGAAAGCTATCCGAGCGAAGGATCACGCCGTGGTGACCGATCATGCGACCCTGTCACGCCTCGACCTCAACCTCCTCGTCGCGCTCGACGCCCTCCTGACCGAGCGGAGCGTGACGCGCGCCGCGGAGCGCCTGCATTTGAGCCAGCCGGCCCTCAGCGCCTCGCTCGCGCGGCTCCGCACGCACTTCAACGACCAGATCCTCGCTCGACGCGGGAACACCTACGAGCTCACCCCGTTCGCGGTGCGCCTGACCGACCACACGAGCACGGCGCTGGAGGCCGCCCGACGCGTGTTCGAGAGCCAGGCATCGTGGTCGCCCGCCGAGTCGACGCGCGAGTTCTCGATCTACGGCTCGGACTACGGCTTCGTCACCGTCGGCACCGTCGTCTCGCAGCTCGCCGCCGAACAGGCGCCGGGGGTGCGCTTCCGGTACATGCTGCACAACCCCGGCATCGTCGAGGACGCCGCCAATCGCCTGCGCTCCGCCGACGCGATGGTCATCCCGCATGGCCCGGTGTCGGAGTTGCCGTACATCGACCTCTGGCAGGACGACTGGCTGGCCGTCGTCGCCGACGACAACGACGAGGTCGGCGAGGAACTGACCATGCGCAACCTGGCGGACATGCCGTGGGTGCTGACGTTCCAGTCCCGCTCCGCGTTCACCTCGGCGGCGCGCCAGATCCAGCAGCTGGGCGTCGAGCCGCACATCGAAGTCGTCCTCGAGAGCTTCCTCTCGGTGGGGCACTTCGTCAGCGGCACCCGGCGGGTCGGTCTCGTGCAGTCAGCCCTCGCGCCGCACCTGCTGCGCATCGGCGGCATCCGCGTCGTGCCGCTGCCCTTCGCGGCGACCCCGATCGTGAGCGCGCTGTGGTGGCATCCCTCGCACAACCGCGATCCCGAACACGAATGGATGCGGGGCCTGTTCGCCGAGGCCGGCCGCCGGATCGCCGCGGGGCACGCGCCGCACTGACGCCGCCCGAGCGGATCCGAGACGTCGACCCCGGCTGGGGTCGTGGCATCAGCGATCGTGATGGACGGCATCCGGATGCCGCCGCGCCCATCGATGGCCGGCATCGGCACCCGAGGGCTAGATTCCAAATCAGAACCAACGTACTGATTCTGCAATCGGCCTCGCTCGCGCCGATGTCTGCTCAGAGAGGAGCACGCCATGGCACACCCGTTGAGGATCCTGATCGTCGGCGCCGGGATCGGGGGTCTCAGCACGGCCTCGGCACTCGCCCGGATCGGCGCGAAGGTCGACGTCATCGACGACAAGCCCGAGATCAGCGTCGCGGGCGTCGGCTTCGGGCTGCGCATCAACGGCCTCCGGGCCGTGCGCGATATCGGCATGCTGGAGGACGTCCTCGAGATCGGCCACCCCGCGCCGGGGATCGACAACTACGACGCCGACGGCACCCTCCTCAGCACCATGAGCTACGGCACGCGCGACGAGGGGCTTCCGGGCTGCGTGACGATGTCGCGCATCGCCTTCCTCGAGCTCGCCGCACGCCACGCGCGCGACAACGGCTGTACCTTCCGGATGAGTACGACCGTCACCGACATCTCGCAGGACGACGACACCGCGACGGTCACCTTCGATGGCGGCGACCAGGCCGAGTACGACCTCGTGCTCGGCTTCGACGGCCTGCACTCGCAGATCCGCCGCGACTACTTCGGGGAGAAGTTCGCTCCCCGGCCGGTCGGCGGGGTGGCGTGGCGCGCGGGCCTTCCCAACCGCCGCAAGATCATGCAGCCCATCATCTGCCAGGGCTACGGCGGCAAGATCATGCTCACGCCGCTGTCGGAAGACCTCATGTACATGGTGCTCACCGTGGCCGAGGAGGGCCGCCCGCGCTACGACGCCAGCAAGATGGCGGAGATCATGCACGATCGCGCGGTCGACCTCACCCGCGGGTCGACGTTTCTCTCCGACGCGCTCGACGACCTCCGTCACGCCGAGAACGTCGCCTACACGCCGTATTCGACCGTCTGGGTGCCCTATCCCTGGTTCCGCGGACGCGTGATGATCCTGGGCGACGCGGCGCACACCATGACCCCGTACCTCGGATCGGGAGCGGCGATGAGCATCGAGGACGGCGTCGTGCTGGCCCAGGAGCTCGCGAAGGACCAGTCCCTGCTCGACGCCCAGCTCGAGTTCATGAAGCGCCGCCTCCCGCGCGTACGCGCCGTGCACGAGCGCTCGATCGAGTCGATGCTCGAGGAGTTCGACTCCATCACCGACGAGACCTATCGCGCGCGCATCGATCACCTCCGCCACGACGAGCCGATCGCGAACGAGTACGCGAACCGCCTCCTGCGGATGCCCTACTGAGACCCGAGGAGACGACCGTGTCGCACCCTTCCCGCACCCGAACCCTCATCGTCGACGCCGCGGCGGAGAGCGCCTTCCGTCCCCTGAACGGCGTCGGCGGGGTTCCCGGACCCGTGGACGGCCACCCCGACTTCCCCGACATGACGCCGCTCTGGCGCGAGGCGGGGGTGACGGTCGTCCGCTCGTTCGACTGGGTCTCGCGCCTCGACACGCGGGACAACCCCACGAGCCTGTTCCCCGACTGGAGCGCCGACGTCGACGACCCCGCGAGCTACAACTTCGCGGCCACAGATGAGTGGATCGAGGCGGTGCACGCCATCGGCGCCGAGGTCATGCTCACGGTGGCCAGCTCGATCCCGAAGAACAAGCTCCCCGCCGAGGACGTCGAGCTGTACGGCCGGGTCGTCGAACGCATCGTGCGCCACTACTCCCAGGGGTGGGCGGGCGGACCCGTGAAACCGGTCCGCCTCTACGAGTTCGGCGACCAGCCCGACTTCGGGCCGCTCCACTTCGCGGGGCGACCCGAGGAGTTCTTCGCAATGTACCGCGCGTTCTGCGAGGCCGTGCAGCGCGTGGACCCGTCCCTGACGGTCGGCGGACCCGCGACGGCCTTCCCCCTCGAAGAAGACGCCCCGTACCGCGAGGGCTTCCTCGCCTTCGTCCGCGAGAACGACCTTCCCCTGGACTTCTTCTCGTTCCTCTGGTTCACCGACGGCAGCCGCGATCCGCTCGACTACCGCTACGTGGCCCGCGAGCTGCGGACGCTGCTCGACGACAACGGGTTCACCGAGACCGCGCTGACCCTCAGCTATTGGAACTACCTCGCGGTCCCGAGCAGCACCGCCCCCGCCGCCGAGAAGGGCGCGTTCCAGGCCGCCACGTCCATCGCCCTGCAGGACACCCTGATCGACCACGCCTTCTTCTTCCGCGCCGACAGCGGCCGCGACCCGCACTACGGCTTCGTCGACCCGGGCGGCGTCGGCGACGTCGACGGGCGACGCGATGAGCGCTCCCGCGCGCTCGCCCTGGCCGGACGCGCGCTCACGGGGCGGCGCCTAGCCGTGTCGGGCGGCGACGAATCGGGCCTCGCCTGCGCCGCCGGCCGCGACGGCGACACCGTGCGCGTCCTGCTGGCGAACTACGTCGCCCCCGACAGCGCCCTCGCTCCGCGCGACCAGGACCGTTTCACCTTCCGCATCCCGATCGGCGAGCAGCGCATCGAGCTGGGGCTCACCCTGCCGCCGCAGCGCGCGGAGCTGGCATCCGCGGGAGTCGAATCGGCGCGCATCGAGCTGCAGAACCTCCCCTGGACGGATGCCACCGTGCAGGCCACGATCACCTCGCTGACCGGCGAGGTCGAGGGGCCGCGCCCGGTTGCCGTGTCGGCGGAGGGTACCCTCCAGATGGACCTCGCCCTGGTGCCGCAGTCCGTCTTCCTCGTGGAGCTGACGGCGTGAGGGGCGACGGGGATCGACGGGTGGGAGAGCGATGGGTGCGCGACCGGGCGTGAGCGGCCTCTCCGAGCCCAAGCAGCAGCGCAGCCGCGACTCCTTCGCGAAGGTGTGCGCCGCGGTGCTCGAGCTCCTGCACGAGCGCGGAACCGGCCAGTTCTCGCTCGCGGAGGTGAGCTCGAGGGCCGCGGTGTCCATCGGGTCGATCTACGGCCGGGTTTCCAGCAAGGCGGAGCTGCTGGCGGTGATCCAGAGTCAGGAGTTCGATCGCCTCGACCTCGAAACCGAGGAGCGCGTCGGCGCCGCCGGCGTCGGGGCCGCGAGCTTCGGGCACGCCACGGGAGAGATCGTCACCGCGTACGCGGCGATCCTGCGCGAGAACCGTGACCTGCTGTCGCCGTTCTTCCTCTTGGGCGTGGAGGATGCCCGCATCCTCGAGCGCGGACGGCGCTCCGGTGACGCAGGTCAGGCGGTCTTCCTCCGCGCGCTGCTCGCGGCCGCCGACGAACACCACGTCGAGCTGTCGACGGAGGACGCCCACTGGGCCTTCGAGGTCTTCTACAGCGTGTGCGTGCGCTATCTCGGCCTGGGTGTTATCGCGACCGCAAACCCCCACGAGGTTTACGCGTGGCCCGACCTCCTTCAGCGCCTTGCGCGCACGCTGCACCTCGCCATCTCGTCGGACTGACATCCACGCGCGAGGGTGCGCACCGCATCCGATCGGTCCCGGACACGGGAGCCCCGCGGTGACGCCGCATGCCGGTCAGGACACCGGGACCGCCCGCATCGACGCGCGGATGAGGTCGTGCTGACGCCGCACCAGCAGCAGCGGGTCGACCTCGCCGAGCTCGGCGAAGGCGTGCCCCTCCCACTCGCTCGACCAGAACCCGCGGTAGCCGCCCTCGACGAACACGCGCACGAGCTCGGGGTAGTCGATCGCGGGCTCTCGGCCTGCTTCGTCGATGTCGTAGAACTTCGCGTGCACATGGAGGATCTGCGGCATGATGTCCGCCCACTCGCGCGGGTCGACGTGGCCGTGCATGTTGAAGGCGAGGTGAGCGAACGAGCCCAGCCGACCGGGGTCGAAGTCCCGCCCGCGGAGGTAGCCGAGGAACTCCTGCTGACGCGCCTGCATCGTGGCATCCGTCGCCCAGATCTTCTGCAGCGTCGCGACCGCCTCGTCGTCGAGGCCCGCGCGGCGCACGGCCCGCAGCAACGTCGGCGACATCGCGTGCATCGTCGAGGAGAAGTCGGCGACGAAGCCCAGCAGCGGCGAGTCGAGCTCGGCGTAGGTCTCGCGCACGCGCAGGATCGCGTCGGAGTTCGGGCCCATGGGCGCGTGGATCTCGTACGCGAGCTTCAGCTCGAGGTCTTCGGCGATCGGCAGGAGCCGGCGCAGCAGCTCGGGCTTGGCGCTCTGTATGCGCACGAGCGGGAAGCCGAGCTTCTTCGCCCCCTCGAACATGAGGGCCGAGAAGGCGAACTCCTCGTCGGGGGTCATGTCGCGGTCGCGGCGGCGCCCCATGTCGAGGTTCGCGCCGAACGAACTCTCCACGAATCCATGCCGGTCGAACGCCGCGCGCCACGTGCGCACGAAGTCGTCGCCGACGACCGGGTAGGTCGGCACCATCTGGGATGCCACGATCTCGATGCCCGGGCCGATCCCCAGCTCCGCGACACGGTCGAGCAGGCCGTCGAAGTCGAAGTGCCCTGCACGGAACTCGGCGCTGGCCGAGTACAGCGTGAGGCCGAGCTGGAACGGGTCGTCGTCGGTTGCGGGCGGCGGAGGCGTGACGTCCGACACGAGCGCCGGGATCTCGGCATCCGCGTCGACGACGGTGAGGGTCTTCACGTCGTGCACGACGTTCGGCACGTACATGCCGGGTCCGCCGTCCTTGCCGGGCGCGATCTGCATGTAGGGCAGGCGCAGCTCGCCGTGCAGCACGACGTTGTGGGTCTCCCCGAGGGCGACCGGCTCGTCGCGGCGCGCGACGAGCAGCGGGTGCTCCTGCAGGAACCAGAGCCGTTCGCTCTGTTCCGGCAGTTCGTCGAGCCGGTACGAGGCGTCGCCGAACGCGACGCGGAGGTCGCCGGCATCCACCTGTTCGCCGTCGACGGTGAGCGAGAGCGAGGTCACCGACGACAGCCACAGGCTGCGGTACCAGGGGATCGTCAACCGGAGCGCGAGACCGTCGGGGTGCGCGCGGAGGCTGTCGTCGTGGATGAGTCCGTTGGGCATGTCGTCTCCTCAGAGCCGGTCGGCGATCTGGCGCATGAGCGAATGCTGGCGGCGTACCTGCTCGATCGAGCGCCAGGGTTCACGTTCGCCCTCGTACTCGCTCGAGAGGTAGCCGGTGTAGCCCGCGTCTTTCAGAGCCGTGAGCACGGGCTCCCAGGGGATCTGCTGATCGTGGAGGTTCTCGTCGATGTCGTGGAACTTCGCCTGGATGAACACGACGTTCTCGATCACGTCGAAGACGTCGTTCGGGTCGACGTGGATGCCGTCGAGGAAGGCCGGACGCCGGCCGGGCAGCTCGCCCGGCTTGAGCGGGATGGGTCGGTCCTGGAAGATCCCGGTGTCCAGCAGCAGGCCGAAGTGCTTCGTGCCGGTGCGGTGGATGAGGGCGATGTAGTCGTCGACGACCTCGTGCTTGATGGGGGTCGGCGAGTGGATCTCGGGGCAGATGACCACGTCGAGCTCTTCGGCCAGTGGTAGCGAGGCCTCGACGACCTCGGTCCAGATGGGGTGGGGGATGAGGTCGCCGGAGACGACGCCGATCTTGGGCCGGACGAAGCGGAACCCGAGGCGCTTCGCGAGGCGCAGGTCGCGCTGGAGAGCCGCGACACCCTCCTCGACCGTCATGTCGCGGCCGTTCGGGCCGCTCGAGTGCAGGCGCGTGTCGATCCACGAGCCCATGTTCGTCGGCTCGAGGCCGTACTCCTGGAGCAGGGCGAACCACTGCGCGACCCACTCATCGGAGGGGTTCGGGTAGTTCGGCACGTGCGCTTCGCCGAGGATCTCGATCCCCGTCGCGCCGAGGTCGGCGATCGAGGCCATGGCGGTCTCGAGGTCCATGACCGTGCCGAAGTCGGTCATGTAGCTGTAGAGCGAGACGCCGTAGCGGAAGGGGGCTCCGGATGCCTCGGGCGCGAGCGTGACGCTCTTGGTGACGCGGTAGGTGCTGGGCTGGTGCTCCTGCGGGATGTACGACATGCGCAGGCGCAGCTCGATCGTCAGCTCATGCACGCCGTCAGGGAGGCCCCCGGCCAGCGGGACCGTGACGATCGCGGCGTCCTCGAGCGGCCAGCGCACGCCGTCGCCGTCCCACAGCTCGGCGAGCGAGTACTGCGTTCCCTGCAGCGTCCACAGCGGCACGTCGGGGCCGACCTCGACCAGGCCCGGGATGCTCACGGCGATGCCGTCGATGAGAGAAGCGGCCATACCGCGGTACGACGGCATCCGGACGCGGAACTGGAAGCCGGTGATCTCGCCGCCCTCGCGGACGTTGCGGAATCCGACGGACTGGATGAGATCTCTCTCGAGAAGCATCGTCGCTCACTCTCTGTGGGGGTTCGCTACGACGCTACCCTCTTATGCCTCTTTCGGACATAAGAGGTTGTGATGCCGCGCATCAGTCCGCCGCGACGCGTGCCCCGGCGTCGGTCGGTGCCCCCCTCGTCCCACTTTGAACGGTGCGTGTCCCACAAGTGGCGGCGTGGAGCGCTCCCATACAGCCATATTCGGGACATGGTCACGGCCGGACGCCGCGGCGGCGAAAGCGTCGCGGCGTCCACCGGCTGCCCCTTCGTCCCACTTTGAATGGCGCGCGTCCCACAAGTGGCGGCGTGGAGCGCTCCCACACAGCCAAAAGTGGGACATGGTCATGGCCGGACGCAGCGGCCGGACGCAGCGGCGGCGAAAACGTCGCGGCGTCCACCGGCTGCCCCTTCGTCCCACTTTGCACGGTGCGTGTCCCACAAGTGGCGGCGTGGAGCGCTCCCACACAGCCAAAACTGGGACACGGCCTCACCGCCGCAGCCCCACCGCCACGCCCCCTCGCGGCCACCGCCCCACCGCCACGCCCCCTCGCGGCCACCGCCCCACCGCCACCGCCCCACCGCCGCGAACCCACCACCGCGAACCCACCACCGCGACCCCACCGAGGCGACCCCACCGCCACGGCCCCACCGCCGCCTCATGCCGCCGCGTCAGCGCTCCAGCACCACCGCGAGCCCCTGCCCCACGCCGATGCAGATCGCCGCGACCGCGACCCCGCCGCCGCGACGCCTCAGCTCGTGCGCCGCGCGCGCGATGATGCGCCCGCCGGAGGCGCCGAGCGGGTGACCGATCGCGATCGCCCCGCCGTTCTCGTTGAGCAGCGCGGGGTCGAGCTCGGTCCACAGCTTCGCGCACGCGAGGGTCTGCGAGGCGAACGCCTCGTTCAGCTCGACGAACGACACGTCGGCCCACGTCCGGCCGGCGCGGGCGAGCGCGCGGTTGGCGGCCTCGACGGGGGCGACGCCGAACACGTCGGGGTCGTTGCCGAATGCGGCGCGGCCGGCGATGCGGGCGAGGGGTTCGGCATCCAGGATGCCTTCCGCCCCCAGCAGCACCGCCGACGCGCCGTCGTTGATCGGCGAGGAGTTGCCCGCCGTGACCGACCCCCCGGCGCGGAACGCGGGCCGCAGCCCCGCGAGCACCTCGGCGGTGGAGTCGTCGCGGATGCCCTCGTCGCGAGCGAGCGCGTGCCCCTCGACCTGCACGATCTCGTCGTCGAAGCGCCCCTCGGCCCACGCGGCGGCCGCGAGACGATGGCTGCGCGCCGCGAACTGGTCCTGCTCGGAGCGCGAGATGTCGTAGATCTCGGCGAGCTTCTCGGCGCTCTCGCCGTTCGAGATCGTCCACTCCGACCTCAGGCGAGGGTTGGTCATGCGCCAGCCGAGCGAGGTGTTCCACATCGTCTGGTTCGCCGCGGGGAAGGGCCGCGGGCTCTTCTCCACGACGAAGGGTGCGCGGGTCATCGACTCGACGCCGCCCGCGAGGATCACCTCGGCGTCTCCGGCCTCGATCGCGCGCGAGCCCTGGATCACGGCATCCAGAGACGATCCGCACAGGCGGTTGATGGTCGTCCCGGGCACCGACGAGGGGAAGCCCGCGAGCAGGGCGCCGAAGCGCGCCACGTTGCGGTTGTCCTCGCCGGCCTGATTGGCGTCGCCGAAGATGACGTCCTCGATGCGCGCGGGGTCGATGCCGGTGCGTTCGACGAGAGATGCCATGACGGTCGCGGCGAGGTCGTCGGGGCGCACTTCCGCGAAGGCTTTGCCGTGCCGGGCGAACGGGGTGCGGACGGCGTCGTAGACGAAGGATGCGGGCATGTCTCAGGCCTCCAGGCTCAGACCGAGCAGGGACTCGATCTCCTCGTGGGTGTTGTCGCCGAACAGCTCGCGGACGCGGAAGCCGGAGGCGGTGACGTCGAAGACGCCGTGGTCGGTGTAGACGCGCGAGACGCAGCCGACGCCCGTCAGCGGGTAGCTGCAGGCCGCGACGAGCTTGGGCTCGCCGCCCTTGGTCAGCAGATCGGTCATGACGTAGACGTCCTTCGCGCCGATAGCGAGGTCCATCGCGCCGCCGACCGCGGGGATCGCCCCGGGCTCTCCCGTGGACCAGTTGGCCAGGTCACCGCCCGCCGACACCTGGAACGCCCCCAGCACGCACACGTCGAGGTGACCGCCGCGCATCATCGCGAACGAGTCGGCGTGGTGGAAGTACGCGGCTCCGGCGAGCGCGGTGACGGGCTGCTTGCCGGCGTTGATGAGGTCGGGGTCGACGCGTCCACGCTCGGGCGCGGGACCCATGCCGAGCATGCCGTTCTCGGTGTGCAGCACGATCTCGAGCCCGGCGGGCAGGTAATCGGCGACGAGGGTGGGCGCCCCGATGCCGAGGTTGACCACGGCGCCCTCGGGGATGTCGGATGCCACGCGCGCGGCGAGCTGCGCGCGGGAGATACGGGTGGTCACTGCGGTGCCCCTTCGTCGGTGCGTGCGTCGGTGTCGGGCGCCGAGCCGGTGGCGCGGGCCGTCTGGGCGAGGGCGGTCATGACGCTTCCCCGTCCGCGAGG
This sequence comes from Microbacterium sp. 22296, assembly GCF_052045385.1. Lineage (NCBI taxonomy): Bacteria > Bacillati > Actinomycetota > Actinomycetes > Micrococcales > Microbacteriaceae > Microbacterium > Microbacterium sp. 22296. Next base: position 347,885 of record NZ_JBQEOS010000004.1, read on the forward strand.
GGCCGGCCCTCGATGTCGACGCCGCCGACGAACTCCCCGTCGCGCAGCCAGGGGCGCTCACCGACCGCGACGACACGGTCGACGTACAGCCCCGGGGTGACGACGGCCTCGGGGTCGAGCCGGCCGAGGGGAACGATCTCGTCGACCTGCACGACGGTGGTGGATGCCGCGGCGGCCATGATCGGCCCGAAGTTGCGGGCCGTCTCCCGGTAGACGAGGTTGCCCCAACGGTCGGCGGCTCGGGCGCTGATGAGGGCGACGTCGGCGCGGATCGGGTATTCGAGCACGTAGTCGCGCCCGTCGATGCGCCGCGTCTCCTTGCCCTCGGCCAGCTGGGTGCCGAACCCGGTGGGGGTGAAGAACCCGCCGATGCCCGCGCCCGCGGCACGGATGCGCTCGGCGAGGTTGCCCTGGGGCACGAGCTCGAGCTCGACCTCGCCCTCGCGGTACAGCCGGTCGAACACCCACGAGTCGCTCTGGCGCGGGAACGAGCAGATCATCTTGCGCACCTGGCCGGCGGCGAGCAGAGCGGCCAGACCCGTGTCACCGTTGCCGGCGTTGTTGTTCACGACGGTCAGGTCGCGGGCGCCGTGCGCGATGAGCGCGTCGATGAGTTCGACGGGCTGACCGGCGCGGCCGAAGCCCCCGATCATCACGGTGGCCCCATCGGGGATGCCCGCGACGGCGGCCGCGAGGTCGGGAACGGTCTTGTCGATCATGGAAGCTTCCTGTGTTCGCTCTGCGAACGCACGTTCGCTCAACGCACACCTTATCTCCGACCACCGGCGAGGGCAAGACCCGCGATCACCCCAGGTGCGCGTAATCCGGCAGGTCGATGGCATCGGCCGGAGGGGTGAACAGACCGCCCGCGAGACGCGCCACGACAGGGGTGGATGCCACCCGCAGCACCCCGCGGAACACCCCCACACCGAGACGCGAGGTGGGGTTCGCCAGCCGCGGGGTGCCCGGGGGCAGCTTCTGCGCCTGCGCGACATAGGGCCGCATCACGCGCTCGTACCCGCGGAACGCGTCGTGGTGGTCGACGTGGGCTGCGAGCTCCCCCGCCAGCACGTAGGCCCCCGCGAGGGCGAGGCTCGTCCCCATGCCGCTGACCGGCGAGGCGCAGTACGCGGCGTCCCCCACCAACGCGACCCGGCCGCTCGACCAACGCGGAGCCCGCACCTGACCGATCGCGTCGGTGTACAGCTCCTCCGCGCGATCGAAGCCGTCGAGCACGCGCGCTGCCTCCCAGCCCGCGTCGGCGAACGTCTCGCGCAGTCTGCGGCGCTGCGCGTCGACATCGCCGCGGTCCACCCGGGCGCGCCCGCGGTCGGCGACCACCGACATCGTCGCGCGGATCGTGCCGTGCGGATCCGGGCGCAGGGTGATCGACCGACCCCCCGGCGCGGAGTACCAGCGCCACCAGTCATCGTCCGCGTCCGTACGGGGGATCGTCCCGTACGTCGTCTCGAGCCCCAACGAACGGATCTGCGGCTCGTCGCCGAAGACGAGCCCGCGGGTTCGCGAGCCGATGCCGTCGGCGGCGACGACGAGTGCGAATCGCTCTTCGGGCGCCCGCTCGAAGCGCACGACGACGCCGTCGGCATCCTGTTCCACCCCGGTGACCCGGTCGCCGAAGCGGTACTCGGTGCGCCCGTCGGTGCGCGCGACGAGCATCTCGGCGAGATCGCCGCGCAGGATCTCGAGCTCGGCGGTGGCGCCGTCGGAGTCGCCGCGGCCCGCGGGGAACTCCGCCACGGTCCGCCCGTCGCGTCCGACGAACCGCGTGCCCACCTCGCCCGTGGTCGCCGCGCGCACCGCGGACTCGAGGTCCATCCGCCGCAGCACCTCGCGGCCGGCGCCGCGCACGTCGACGTTCTGTCCGCCCGCGCGGAGGCCTCGGGCACGCTCGACGATGACCGTCTCGTAGCCGTACCGGTTCAGCCAATACGCCAGCGCCGGACCCGCGATGCTCGCCCCGCAGATGAGCACCCGCCCTCGGAACATCGACATATCTTCCCCGCTTCGTTGATTATCAATGAGATTAGCAATCTCCACGACTATCGTGGAGGAGTGCCCGCGCTCGAAGACTCCTCCGCCGCACGCGACGACCGCCGCGACCGCGAACGCGTGCGCCGCAGCGAGGCCCCGATGGGCGACGACGACATCCGCGCGCGCGTGCAACGCGTCACCCTGCGCCAGCAGCAGTTCGAGCGACACGTCGCCGAGGCCCTCGCCGTCGACGCCCCCGGACTCGAGGCGATGGACCATCTCATCTCCACCGGCGCCGCCACCCCCACCGAACTGGCCCGGCGCCTGGGCATCTCGACCGCCGCGATGACACTCGTGCTGCACCGCCTCGAGAACGCCGGGCACATCCGCCGTGAGCGCCACCCCCACGACGGCCGCAAGCTCGTCGTCACGGCCGTCGATCACTCCCGCGACCGCGCCCGCGACCTCGTCACGCCGCTGATCGACGGCATCGAGCGCGTGGTGCACGACATGGATGCCGCGGAGCGCGCCACCGTGCAGCGCTTCCTGGATCAGCTGATCGGCGTGTACGACGACGCCCTCGATCCCACGAGCCCGGCCCCGCGCTGACGTCGCGCTCAGACCAGGCGGAGCTCCGCGTCGATCGCCGCCGCCGCGGCTTTCAGCGGAGCGAGACACCGATCGCGCCACTCGTCGACGTCGCCGCGCGCGCTCGCCGACACGTTGACGGCGGCCACAACGCTCCCATCGCGCCCGTGGACGGGCACCGCGAGCGAACGCAGCCCCTGCTCGAGCTCCTCGTCGACGAGGGCCCAGCCCTGCTCTCGGATGCGCACGAGCTCAGCGGTCAGCTCGTCGACGTCGGTCCGGGTGCGCGGGGTCAGCGCCTCGGGCCGCGCGGCTCCGATGAGCTCCGCGACGCGGTCAGCGGGCTCCGCGGCCAGCAGCACGCGACCCATGCTGGTGGCGTACGCCGGGAAGCGCGTGCCGATCGTGATGCCCACGCTCATGATGCGTCGCGTGGGGACGCGGGCGACGTAGACGATGTCGTGGCCGTCGCGCACCGCCGCCGAGACGCTCTCGTCGATGTCCCTCGACAGCCGCTCGAGGTGCGGCTGCGCGATGGCCGGCAGCGACAGCGCCGACAGGTAGCTGAAGCCCAGCTCGAGCACCCGCGGCGTGAGGGCGAAGTCGCGCCCGTCGCTGCGCACGTAGCCGAGCGTGTGCAGGGTCTGGAGGAACCGTCGCGCCGCCGCCCGCGGAAGGTCGGCCCGCCGGGCGACGTCGCTCAGCGTCAGGGTCGCGTGGTCGGCGTCGAACGCCCGGATCACTGCGAGACCGCGCGCGAGCGACTGGACGAACTCCGACCCCGCGCTCTCGCTCACCGGCTCACCCTATCCGCCGGTCACCCGCCGCCCGGTCCGCCGCCGGACTCCGCGCCCCGCGCGGCAGCGTCCCGCACGTCGCCGGACCCGCCGCCCCGCACGTCGCCGGACTCCCCTCCCCGCACGGGACCGTCCTGCCCGAACACCTCGGAGGCGATCCGGAACGCCGTATTCGCCGCCGGCACGCCCGAGTAGATCGCGGACTGCAGGATCACCTCGCGGATCTCCTCGACGCTCAGACCGTTGCGCAGGGCCGCCCGCAAGTGCATCGCGAGCTCCTCGTGGTGCCCGTGCGCGATGAGCGAGCTGAGCACCGCGACCGAGCGCGATCGGCGGTCGAGACCGGGGCGCGACCAGATGTCGCCCCAGGCCACGCGGGTGATGAAGTCCTGCCAGTCGGCGGTCAGGTCGGTGGTCGACGCGAGGGCGCGGTCGACGTGGGCGTCCGACAGAACGGCGCGGCGCACGGCCATGCCCCGGTCGTGGCGTTCCTGATCGGTGGGCATCAGGCGTCCTCTCGAGAAGCGGATGCGAAGAACGACCGCAGCAGTGAGGCCACGATCTCGGGCTGCTCGGCGGGCGGCAGGTGGCCCGCGTCGTCGATGCGCGCGGTGCGGCCGTCGCGCACGCCCTCGGCGATCTCGACGGCCTTGGCCTCGGGCGCGACCGCGTCGAAGGCCCCCCAGGCGGCGAGCACCGGCACGTCGATGCGACCGAGATCTGACCGCACGTCGTACGCGGCGAGCGCCTCGCAGCAGCGGGCGTAGCTGTCGTCGTCGGCATCCTGCAGCGCGTGCAGCAGGCGTCCGGTGAGGTCGGGGCGTCGCGCGATCGAGTCGGGGGCGAACCAGCGCTGCGCCGAGGCGATGATGAGGCTCGACGTGCTCTGCGCCCGCGCCTGCGCGGCGCGTTCGGCCCACGCGGAGGGGTCGCCGAGCTGGGCCCCGGATGCCACGATGGCCGCCGCCCGCACGCGGTCGCCGTGGCGCAGCGCGAGTTCCAGTCCGGTGGCTCCGCCGAGCGAGACGCCGGCGTAGAGGAACGTGTCGTCGGGCACGGCCGCGGCCACGGCATCCGCGAGGTCGGCGACGGTGAACGCCTCCCGCGCGAGCGGGCCCGCGCCGTGGCCGGGCAGGTCCCAGGCCGAGACGCGGTAGTCGTCGGCGAGCAACGGCACCACGTCGTCCCACAGGATGGTCGAGGTTCCGAGAGAGGGGCCGAGCACGACGAGGGGCGCGTCCTCCGGCCCGACCGGCGCCGTCAGCGAGATCAGCGGAACCGCGCTCATTCGTCCACCCCGTGTCCGCTCCCGTCGGATGCCGCGCGGCCGCGGCCATCGTGTGCGTTCTCGGCACCGCCCGCGCCCGCGGCGCCGCCCCGTGCCAGCCGCGGCGCGAGCCCGACGTAAGCGGCGGGGTCGAGCAGCGCGTCGACGTCGAGACCCTCGGCCTCGGGCAGCGCGCGCAGCGCTCCGGCGAGGTCGTCGTCGCCCGCGAGCAGTCCGGCGAAACGCTCGGCCCCGATGAGTGGCACGAGCACGCCCCGCAGGCGCTCGCTCACGAGGCGCCCGCCGGTCAGCCCGGCGTTGCGGGCCGCGGCCGCGGCATCCACCCGCACGTGCGACGCGAGCGAGGCCGCGTGCCCCGACGCGCCCAGCGCCAGCCGCAGGAGTTCGCGCAGGGTCGGCCATTCGGCGTGCCAGGCGCCGTCGGGGCGTTCGTCGACGGCGAGGGATGCCGCCAGGTGCAGCGTCGCCGCCAGCTGCGGCGCGCGCAGAGCGGCGGAGCGAATGAGCACCGCCTCGGCGGGGTTCTGCTTCTGCGGCATGGCCGACGACCCGCCGCCCACGCCCTCCGACAGCTCGGCGATCTCGGTGCGGCTCAGCGTCGCCACGTCGGCGGCAAACTTGCCGAGCGCGTCGAGCGCCTGCACGAGCGCGTCGCCCAGCTCGGTCACCGGCCAGCGGGTGACGTGCCACGGCGCGTCGGGCGCGTCGAGCGACATCGCCCGGGCGAAAGCGGCGGGCAGGGCCGCCGCGGCATCCGCGGATCCGGTGATCTCCAGGAACGAGGCGAGCGTGCCGCCCGCGCCGCCGAGCTGTGCGGGGTACCCCAGCGCGTCGATCCGCGTCACGGCCCGCTCGATCCCGCGCGCCCACGCCGCGGCCCGTGCGCCGACCGTCGTGGGAACCGCGTGCTGCGTGAGCGTGCGCGCCGCCGCGACGTCGTCGGCGTGTTGAGCGGCGAGCCGCCGCAACGTCTCCGCCGTCCGCGTCAGCCACGAACGCGCCTCTCCCACCGCGCGCTGCGCGATCGCCATGAGTGCCGTGTCCAGCATGTCCTGGCTCGTCGCCCCGCGGTGCACCCACGCGCGGTGCTCGACCGGCACCCGCTGCTTCATCATCTCCACGAGCGGGATGACGGGGTTTCCGCCCGCGACCGACGCGGCGACGAGCGCGTCGACGTCGAGCGTCGCCGACGGTGACCCGCCCCTCGCGTCGAGGCCGAAGGCGTGGTCGATCGCCGCGCCCGCCTCACGCGGTGCGACGCCCCGCTCGACGTAGGCCGCGACGAGCGCGCACTCCGCCCGCACGAGGGCGTCGAGCACAGAGGTGTCGGACACGAGGGCATCGTGGCCGACCGCGACCGGCGTGAGGAGTCCTCGGTCGAGGGGCTCAGAAGGCAAGGAACACCGTCTCTCCCGCGCCCTGCAGCCGGATGTCGTGCCGCAGCCCGCCGTCGGCGGCACGCGTCGCGACGAGGGTAGCGCGCTCCTCGGACGTCAGTGTCGACAGCAGCGGGTCGGCGGCGAGCGCCGCGTCATCCCCCGGCACGTAGATGCGCGTGTGCAGCTTGTCGGGCAGCCCCCGCGCGAATACGACCGCCGCGTAGAACCCCGCCCGCCCCCGGATGCCGCGGGGCTCGCGCGTCCAGAATTCGAAGTGCCCCTCGTCGTCGGTGAACGCGCGACCGAAGCCGGTGAAGGTGTGGTCGTCGCGGCGGAACGCGCCCCGCGCCCGCGGCATTGAGCCGTCGGCATCCGCCCCGAAGATCTCGACCAGCGCGTCGGGCACCGGGGCTCCCGCGCCGTCGTAGACGGTGCCGCCGAGCACCATCGCTCCCGGCGAGTAGGGGAAGGCGACCTGGTGCTGCTTCGGGTACTCGAGGCCGTACGCGAAGAACGGCCCGACCGTCTGGCCGGGGGTCGCACGATGGGTCTTGGCCGGGACCGCGCGCGCGTGCGCCTCGGCGGCCTCGCCGGCCGTGTCGGATGTCGTCGTCATCTCACTCGTCCTCCGCCTCGAAGTAGGTGGCATCCGGCCCGTCGACGACGATGTCGAAGCGGTAGCCCGTCGCCCACTCGGGCGAGGTCAGATCGTGGTCGTAGACGCCGACGAGGGCGTCGCGGTCCTTCTGCCGGTGGATGGTGTTGTAGATCGGGTCGAGCGCGAACAGCGGGTCGCCCGGGAAGTACATCTGCGTCACCAGTCGCTGTGTGAACGACGAGCCGAACACCGAGAAGTGGATGTGCGCCGGACGCCACGCGTTGCGGTGGTTCTTCCAGGGGTAGGGGCCGGGCTTGATCGTGGTGAAGCGGTACTCGCCGTTCTCGTTCGTGACCGCGCGACCGGCGCCGGTGAAGTTCGGATCCAGCGGGGCGGGATGCTGGTCGCGCTGGTGGATGTAGCGCCCGGCGGCGTTGGCCTGCCAGATCTCGATGAGCTGGTTCGCCACCGGTCGCCCCCAGGAGTCGAGCAGGCGGCCCTGCACGCTCATGCGCTCGCCCAGCGGTTCGCCCGCGTGCTGGAGGGTGAGGTCGGACTCGATCGCGGCGACGTCGCGCTGCCCGAACGCGGGCGAGAACAGCTCGATCGTCTCGGGGTCGACGAGCTTCGGGTTCTTCGTCGGATGCCGCAGCACGCTCGAGCGGTACGCGGGGAAGTCGTGAGCGGTGGCGGCGACGTCCTCGCCGGCGGCCTCCCGGGCGTCGAGCTCGTCGTGGCGGGCGCGGATCTCGTCGACGATCTGGCCCTGCGTCGCCTGGTCGGGGGCGGCGAGCAGAGTCTCGGGTGCGGCGGCGGGATGTGGCATGGGGTCTCCTTCGACGCCTCCATCGTCCGGCACCCACCGCGAGGACGCCAGCGTGTTCCCGCTGAATGGGAGTCATGGCATCCTGACCCCATGGCGAACTCCTCCTCGGGCGACTCGGTCACCGACCGGCTGGTGCGCATCCTCGAGACCTACACCCCCACGCGCACCGCCCAGACGACGGCCGACATCGGCCGACGGGCGGGCCTGCCGAGCTCGTCGGCGCACCGGATCGTGAACGAACTCGTGGATGCGGGGCTCCTCGAGCGCGATGACGAGCGACGCGTGCGCGTGGGGATGCGGCTGTGGGAGCTGGCCACGCGCTCGTCCCACGCCCTGCGCCTGCGTCAGGCCGCTCTGCCGTACATGGAACGCGTGCAGCAGCGCGTGCGCGAGCACACCCAGCTCGCGATCCTCGAACACGACGAGGCGCTCTTCCTCGAGCGCCTCAGCGCTCCGGACTCCGGAGCGAACATCACGCGGGTCGCCGGTCGCCTGCCCGTGCACGCCTCGTCGTCGGGGCTGGTCCTGCTCGCCTTCGCCGCGCACGACCTGCAGGAACGGGTGCTCTCGGGTCCGCTCGCCGCCGTGACACCCGAGACGATCGTCGACCCCGCGGAGCTGCGACGCACCCTCGCCGAGATCCGCACCCTCGGCCGCGTCGTCGCCCCCGGCTATGTCGACGAGGTGTCGACGGGCGTCGCCGTGCCCGTGCGCGACGAGACCGGGGCCGTCATCGCCGCCCTGTCGGTGGTGCTGCCGCGCGACGCCGAGACCCAGTTCGCCCTCGTCGAGCTGCACCGCTCGGCCCGCGACACGGAGCGCGCCCTGGGCTACCGCCGCTGAGCTCCCCCGGCTCCCCGCGCGTCTCGCGTAAGGGGTCAAGGTTTGTCGCTTCGAGTGCCCGAGCGGCGACAGATCTCGACCCCTCACGCCCCGGGGTCCGGCCGAGACGGGATGCCGCGGTATCCCGTTCAACGGGAGTTATGCCTCGCAGAGGAGGGCTGGCGGGCAGCATCGACCGCAGCCGCCGTCGAAGGAGACGCCCATGACCCCCACCGTCCGCACCCGCGTCGCCATCGTCGGCGCCGGCCCCGCGGGGCTGATGCTCTCGCATCTACTGGCCCGGGCCGGGATCGAATCCGTGGTCATCGACCAGCGCTCCCGCGACGAGATCGAGAGCACCATCCGCGCGGGCATCCTCGAGCAGGGCACCGTCGAACTCCTCGACACGATCGGCGACGCCTCGCGCGCGCGCACGGTCGGGCGCCGCCACGACGGCATCGAGCTGCGCTTCGAGGGCGAGGGGCACCGCATCGACTTCGCTGCCACCGTCGGGCGCGCGGTGTGGCTCTACCCGCAGCACGAGGTGCTGAAAGACCTGATCGCCGCGCGTCTTGCCGCGGGGCAGGACCTGCGCTTCGGGGTCACCGCCGAGGGCGTCGACGCCGGCGACCGTCCGCGAGTGCGGGCGCGCGACGCCGACGGCGCCGCGTTCGAGATCGAGGCGGAGTTCGTCGTCGGCTCCGACGGCTCGCGCAGCGTCGTGCGCTCGGCCGTGGGCGGCTCGCGCAACGGCTCCTTCCGCGAGTACCCCTTCGTCGCCTGGTTCGGCATCCTCTGCGAGGCGCCGCCGAGCAGCGAGGAGCTGATCTACAGCAACTCCGCCGACGGCTTCGCCCTGGTCAGCCAGCGCTCCGACACGGTGCAGCGGATGTACTTCCAGTGCGATCCCGACACCGACACCGCCGCGTTCAGCGAGGCGCAGCTGTGGGATGAACTGCAGAAGCGCGTACCCGGTACCACCTTGAAGCAGGGTCCGATCTTCCAGCGCGACGTGCTGCGCTTCCGCAGCTTCGTCGCGCACGAGCTGCGCCACGGCCGGGTCGCCCTCGTCGGCGATGCCGCGCACACCGTGCCACCCACCGGCGCGAAGGGCATGAACCTCGCGATCGCCGACGTGCGCCTGCTCGCCGCCGCCCTGGAGGCCCTGCTCCTCGCGGGCGACGAGCGCCTGCTCGACGCCTACCCCGAGACGGCGAGCCGCCGGATCTGGAAGGCCCAGCACTTCTCGTGGTGGATGACGAGCCTGCTCCACGTGGCCCCGGATGCCACCGACTTCGACCGCCGCCGCCAGCTCGGCGAGCTGCGCACCGTCGTGGAGTCCGAGCACGGCCGCGCGTATCTCGCGGAGGCGTACTGCGGCTGGCCACTCGACTCCTGACCCGCGCTCCTCCCCTTCCGCTCCGGCCTCGCCCCAGCCGCTGAGTGTCCACGACGCCCGGACGTGATCGGAACTCGTCCGGGTGTCGTGGACACTCGGTCCCCGCGAGTCGGCGCACACGGCGCCGAGGACTCAGTCCTTCGCGTCGGACGCCTTCGGGAACGGACTCGGCACCACCGGGTGCGTCCCGGTGAACCCCTCGCGCTCCGCGGCGAGCGCGGCGATGCGCCCGCGGCAGGCATACCAGCCGATCACGATGCCGATCACCGCGATGACGGTGGCGACCAGCGTCGCGGGCGAATCGACGAAGACCAGCACGAGGACGCCGGCGAGGAACACCAACGTGATCCAGTTCGTGTACGGCGCCCCGAACAGCCGGAACGACGGGCGGACGAGCTCCCCCCGGTCGGCGAGCTGCTTGAGACGCATCTGGCAGATGATGATCGTCGCCCACGTCGAGATAATGCCGACCGACGCCACGCTGAGCACCGTCTCGAACGCCTCGGCAGGAACGAAGAAGTTCAGCACCACCCCGAGCAGCGCCACGGTCGCGGTGATCGCGATGCCGCCGTACGGCACGCCCGCCTTGTTCATGCGGGCCGCGAACTGCGGCGCCGACCCCGCGATGGCCATCGACCGCAGGATGCGCCCCGTCGAGTACAGTCCCGCGTTCAGCGACGACAGCGCCGCGGTCAGCACGACCATGTTCATGATGATGTCGACGCCCGGGACGCCGATGGACGCGAAGAACGTCACGAACGGGCTCTCTCCGGCCGAGTAGGCGGTGAAGGGCAGCAGCAGGGAGAGCAGCAGCACCGAGCCGACGTAGAACACGGCCACGCGGATCACGACCGAGTTGATCGCCCGGGGCATGACCTTCTCGGGGTTCTTCGTCTCACCGGCGGCGGTGCCGATCAGCTCGATCGACGCGTACGCGAAGACCACGCCCTGCATGAGCAGGATGGCGGGGAGGATGCCGTTCGGCAGGAACCCGCCGTTGTCGGCGATGAGCGCGAACCCGACGGGCGACCCGTTCGGCGTGCCGAACACGACGAAGTAGATGCCGACGAGCAGGAACGCCACGAGGGCGGCGACCTTGATGAGCGCGAACCAGAACTCCAGCTCGCCGAACACCTTGACCGAGACCAGGTTGACCGCGAGCACCACGATGAGTGCGATGAGCGCCCACGCCCACTGGGGCACCGCGCCGATCCACGGTACGTATTTGCCGAAGAAGTTCATGTACACCGCTGCGGCGGTGATGTCGACGATCGTCGTCATCGCCCAGTTGATCCAGTAGAACCACCCCGAGACAAAGGCCGCCTTCTCGCCGAAGAACTCCCGCGCGTACGACACGAACGATCCCGAGCTCGGTCGGTGCAGCACCAGCTCGCCGAGCGCTCGCAGGATGAAGAACGCGAAGACGCCGCACACGGCGTACGAGATGACGATCGCGGGTCCGGCCTGGGCGAGTCGGCCGCCGGCGCCGAGGAACAGCCCTGTTCCGATCGCACCGCCGATCGCGATCATCTGCACCTGACGGGACGACAGTCCCTTGTGGTAGCCGCTGTCCTCGAGCTCGACGGTCGAGGTGTGGGTCGGCTCGGCGGCGTCGCCCGAGCGCGGTGTGGAGTCGTTCACCTTCCCATCATTCGATTCGCGCATCGACTGTCCAGCAAGCGCGCCGAGATCGGCGGCATCCGGATGCCACGACTCAGAGCCACTTCTTCCACTTGAAGGTCAGCCACAGGCCGGCCGACACGGCCACCATGAGCGCGATCGCCATCGGATAGCCGAACTGCCATCCGAGTTCGGGCATGTTCTCGAAGTTCATGCCGTAGATCGCGCCGACGAGGGACGGTCCGAAGAGGATGGCCGCCCAGCCCGAGATCTTCTTCACCTGCTCGTTCTGCTCGAGCGAGGTCTCGGTCTGCCGCCGCGTGACCAGGGTGGCGTTGACGGTGAGCGCGTTGTCGAGGATCGCGCGCAGCGCCGTCAGCTTCTCGCACTGGCGGAGCACGTGGTCGAGCACGTCGCGGAGCGACCGCTGCAGCTCGATCTCGACGCCGTACTTCTCGGCGCCGCGGAGGAGCGACTCGAGCATGTCGCGCAGGGGCTCGACCGCTCGCTGGAAGTGGATGACCTCGCGCGCGAGCTGGTAGATCCGCTGCGTGAGGTCGGCCCCACCCGAGCTGAACAGGCCGTCCTCGATCTCGTCGACGTCGTTCTGGATCCCCCGCGCGACGGGGTCGTACTGGTCGACGACCTCGTCGAGGATCGCGTAGAGCACGGCCTCGGGCCCGCGGGCGAGCAGGTCGGGCTGTTTCTCGAGCCGGCGGCGCACGCGAGAGAGGTCGGGCACTTCGGCGTGGCGCACGGTGACGACGTAGTCGGCGCCGATGAACACGTGCAGCTCGCCGAACTCGACCGTCTCGGTCTCGTCGATGTAGCGCGCCGGACGGAGCACGGCGAAGAGGTTGTCGCCGTAGCGTTCGAGCTTCGCGCGTTGATGCCCCGTGAGCGCATCCTCGACCGCGAGCGGATGCAGCGAGAACTCGGCCGCGACACGCTCGAGCTCGTCGGGCGACGGGCGCAGCAGACCGATCCACGCCATCCCGCCGTGGGCCTCCATGTACTCGAAGGTCTGGTCGAGACTCGAGGGGTTCTCGATGCGGCGACCGCTGACGTACACCGCGCTGTCGATGATGGGCATTACTCCGTTGTACTCCCGCCGCCTATGCCCGGGGCCGACGCGCGGGTTACTTCTCGGGGTCGTGGCCCCAATTCATGAGCGAATAGCGCCAGTCGGTGTCGGTGGTGTCGCCCTTCGGCTTCTGCGCGCTGTGTCGCTTGACGTAGCCGACCACCTTGCGCATGTGCTTCAGGTCGTCGTCGGTCAGGTCGGCCTTCTTCTTCTCGAGGATGCGCACGATGTGCCGCCCGCTCTCGTGACCGGTGGATTCCCCGCCGCCGTCCTTCTTCTGCCCCACCGCCCTCGACTCGTCGGTGTCGAGCCACTTCTTCAGTTCGCTCGCGGTCATGTTGACCGCGTCGTCGAAGTCCTTGCGGGTCTGATCGTCGTCATCGCTCATGCCGTCATCCTCGCCACGGTCGTGCGGCGACGACGCCCCCTTGCGCCGATCGCGGCGCGGTGGCATCCGTTCATCCGACCGGCTCGCTCAGCGGTTCGTCGGCGTCAGGTCCCGGATGCCGCGCCCCCGCGCCGCGGCGGGCGGCGGCCAGCACCGCGCCGATGCTGGCCGCGATGACCAGCGCGATGCCCGCGACCTCGAGCCATGACAGGTGCTGACCGAGCAGCAGGAAACCCGCGATCGACGCCGTCGCGGGTCCCAGGCTCATGAGGATCGCGAACGCCGAGGCGGGCAGGCGCCGCAGCGCCACGAGCTCCAGCGCGTAGGGGATGGTCGACGACAGCAGCGCCACCGCCGCTCCCAGGGCGAGCAGGTCGACGCGCAGCAGCGCCGGTCCCGCCTGCCAGATCCCGACGGGCAGCGCGATGACGGCGCCCACGGCCATCGCCAGGGCGAGCCCGTCGAGGCGGGGGAACTCCCGCCCCACACGCGCCGACGCGAGGATGTACAGCGCCCAGCTCACGGCCGCCCCCAGCGCGAACACGACGCCGAGCAGGTCGAGCCGATCCCATCCGCCCGCGCCGAGAGCGATGACGCCGGCCAGAGCCAGCCCCGCCCAGAGCCAGCGGGCGATGCCCGCGGCGGTGAGGATGGACAGGGTCAGGGGTCCCAGCACCTCGATCGTCACGGTCACCCCGAGCGGCAGTCGCGCCAGCGCGAGGTAGAACAGTCCGTTCATGGATGCCAGCACCACACCGAACCCGACGACGGAACGCCACGCGTACCCCGTGTGGCCGCGCAGAGCCGGGCGGGCGATCAGAAGCAGCAGCAGCGCCGAGAACACCAGTCTCAACATCACGATGCCGAGGGGCCCCGTCTGCGGAAACAGCATCACGGCGAACGACGCGCCGACCTCCTGGCAGGCCAGTCCCACGAGGACGAGAGCCGCGGCCGACCCTTGTCCGCCGCGTGGGGTCATCCGGCGGGGGCCGAGCAGATCGCGTTGGCGGCGATGTTGTCGCGCATCTGGTCGGCGGTCCAGGGCAGCCCCGCTTCGGGCATGGTCTGGCCCTGTGCGGCCGGCGCCTTGGAGGCGATCGCCGCGAGCTGCCACGCGAGCCAGGCTCCCGTGTTCTCGTTGCCCGCGGAGTTGTTCAGTGCGACCGCGACCGACATTCCTGTCGCGGGGTCGGCGAAGGCCCCGACGATGTAGCCGGGCGTCGAGCCGAACTGTCCGATGAGCGACCCCGCTTGGTAGGCGCCGCCCGCCGCGGTGAACCAGGTGGGCTGGTCGGAGGCGACCGGCACGGGAGTGGCGAAACGGTCGCTGCCGTCGGGCAGGAGAGCGCCGGTGGCCAGCGCCTGCGCGTAGCGCCCGAGGTCGCGGATGTCGGTGACGGCACCCGAGGCTGCGGCGCCGTAGCTCGACGACATCGTGGTGAACTCCAGCGGCGCAGCGCAATCGAACGCGCCCTCGGCGTTGGGCTGGGACCAGTGCCCCGTCAGCGACGACGCACCGGGAGGAGCGGCCGCCGGTGCCGGCAGGGAGGTCGCCGAGAGGTCGAGGGGCATCGTCACGCGCTCGGCGATGACCTCGCTGAGCGACTGGCCGGTGACGCGCTCGATCACGAGGCCGGCGAGCAGGAAGTTCGTGGGCGAGGCGGCGAACGCCACCCCGGGGTCGTTCAGACGCGGCTTCGAGATGCCGTAGGCCATCAGTTCTCGAGCGTTCCAGACACGATCGGGGTTGCTCAGCACCAGACCGTCGAGACTCGACGTGTACGAGGCGAGTCCCGAGGTTCCGTCGCAGAGCTGCCTGAGGGAGATGTCTTCGTAACCGGGTACGTTGCTGACCCACTGGGTCACCGGATCGTCCAGCGAGAACCGGCCGTCGGCCGCGAGCCGGTAGAGGGCGTCGCAGGTCATGGCGCCGGTGACGTCGGCCGCACGGAACTCCAGGTCGGCGGTCACCTCCGCTCCACCGGGACTCTGGGTGCCCACGCCCGACACCCACGTGCCGCTCCACGGCGCCCAGACGCCGACGACGGCCCCGGTCGCGCCGGTGGCGGTGATCGCCGCGGTGACGGCGTCGCGCATCTCGGTCACCGTGGCATCGGGGAGGGGGGCGTCGACCTGTGCGGGGACGTCGATCGCCACCGGGCTCGGGCCCGTGCAGCCGCTCAACAGGATGGCGAGCACTCCCGCGCCCGCAGTCGCGATGGCAGCGGAACGAGGCCATCTCCCCATGTGAACCCCCAGCGTTTCCGAGCGCGGCGAAGCGCGCTCCCGATGCATTCAAACACACGGTGCCTGCGCGAACCCGCCGCTTGCGGGCGCGGCCCGTCACGTCTGCATCACGACTGCCCGCGCCACGGCCTCACGGGAATAAAGGGGGTTAGGTAAACCTAACCGTTTGCGTATGATGGCCGCATGAACGCCGTCCTCCCGTTCTCCGCGGCTCTGCGCGAGCGCTCCAGCAGCGCGCACTCGCCCCACGAGTGCGACGGCTTCATGACCGACCTGCTCACGGGCGCCGGAACCCGCGACGACTACATCGCGCTCATCGCCCAGCACTGGTTCCTCTACGCCGCCCTCGAAGAGGCGTCGGCGCGCATGCGCACCGACCCGGTGGCATCCGTCTTCCTCGGCGACAAGCTCTCGCGACTGCCTGCCCTCGAGGCCGACCTCGCCTTTCTGATCGGTCCGCACTGGCGGGACGAGATCCGGCCGTTGCCCACCACTCAGGCGTATGTGTCGCGCATCCGCCGGGTGGCCGCGACGTGGCCCGGAGGGTTCGTCGCACACCACTACACGCGCTTGCTCGGCGACCTCTCGGGCGGGCCGTCGATCGGTCGGCTCATGCAGCGTCGCTTCGGCTTCGAGACCAACGGCATCGGCTTCCTGCTGTTCGGCGACATCGCCGACCCCAAGGCGTTCAAGAGCGTCTACCGCGAACAGCTCGACGCGGCCCCCTGGGATGACGCCGAGAAGGAACGGGTGATCGCCGAGGTGCTCGTCGCGTACCGCTTCACGACCGAGCTGTTCGCCGATCTCACTCGCGCCAAGGCCCACCGGATCGCCTGACCGCTCACGAGAGCCGTGCGCCGCGCCACGCGCCCGGAGCTGCGGCTGACTGAGCTGTCGCGTCCCGCCGGGGCGCCCGGAGCTGCGGCTGACCGTGCTGCCGCGTCCCGCCGGCCGAGACCACCGGGGCTACGACCCACGGGATCCCCACAGCGTCCTGCCTGGCGAGCCGCCCGGCGTCACGCCTGTCGCGCCGCCGCCGCGTCCTGCCGGCCGAGCCACGCCTGCTTCATGAAGCGGCGCACGTCTTCGTCGACCCGGATGTCACCGGGGCGAAGCGGGCGCGTCAGGTACAGCCCGTCGAGCGAGGTCAGACGACTGAGGGCGACGTAGGTCTGCCCCGGCGCGAACGCTCCCGAGCCGAGGTCGACCACCGCCCGGTCGTACGTCTTGCCCTGCGACTTGTGGATCGTCACGGCCCAGGCCAGGCGCAGGGGGAACTGCGTGAACTCGGCGACGATCTCGCGCGAGAGGTTCTTCGTGCCCGGGTCGTACGCGTAGCGGTATCTCTCCCACACGGCCGGTTCCACGTCGTGCTGGATGCCGTCGACCTCGACCCGCACGCTGTCGCCGGCGATGCGTGTCACGGTGCCGATCGTGCCGTTGACCCACCGGGGCGCTTCGCCGAACTGGGCGCCGTCGTTGCGCAGGAACATCACCTGGGCACCGACTTTGAGCGTGAGCTCCATCTCGGCGGGGTAGTTCGCCTCCCCGCGGCCGAAGTCGCCCGAGATCTCGGCGTTGGCGGTCTGGGTGCGTCCGATGAGTTCCTCGAGGTGGCGGCGGTTGATGGTGTTGACGCGGTCGTTCCGCGTGGCGAGGGTGATGATGGGATGCTCGCCGTCGGCCGGGTGCGGGGGCGTGCGCGCTCCCGCGGTGTTCAGGATGCCGGCCATCTCGGCCGTGACGCGTCCGTACCGCACCGCGTTGAGCAGCGACTTGAAGCCGGGGTCGGACTGCCGGTGGATCTCGACGAGCTCGTTGACGTGCAGGTCGGCGCCGTGACGGCCGATGTCGATCAACCCGTCGCTGGCGGCCTCGCCCGACCAGACCTTCGCGTCGAAGAACCAGAAGGAGCGATAGTGGTCGGCGATGTACCGCGCCTCGTCGCCGCGCGGCGGCACGGGCGCCAGCTGGTACGGATCGCCGAACATCACGATCTGCGTGCCGCCGAACGGCTCGGAACGCCGGCCGCGAGCCTGACGGAGCGAGCGGTCGATGGCATCCATCAGGTCGGCGTTGACCATCGAGATCTCATCGATCACGAGGGTGTCGATCGCGTTGAGGATCTTGCGGGTGGCGTCGTTCTGGTCGATGTCGCCGTTCGCGATGAGCCCGATGGGCAGACGGAAGAGCGAGTGGATCGTCTGCCCCTCGACGTTGAGCGCGGCCACCCCCGTCGGCGCGCACACGGCGATCTGCTTCTTGGTGTTGTAGGCCAGGTGCTGCAGCAGCGTCGACTTGCCCGTTCCGGCACGACCCGTGACGAAGACGTGCTCGCGCGTGTCCTCGATCAACCGGAACAGCGCCTGCTGCTCGGACGAGAGGTCTGGCGTGGTCACCGGCCCATGCTAGTTCGCACCGTCGCGCGCGGGCGGCGAAGTGCCGACCGTCCCGCCGGTCGGCTCGGTGTGCAGGAGCAGCCAGCGCGCCTCGCCCGACAGCACGTCGGCGACGTGGCTGCGGAACCGCGGGCACTGGGTGATGTCGTGCGACCGGCAGCGCAGCGCGTGCTCGGTCATCGCGCGCGCCTGCGCGATGTCGGCCGCACGGCGGTCGAGTTCGGCGACGTGCTCCTCCAGCACCCGGTGCCGGTCGGGGGCGTCGTCGTCGAGCAGCACGCGGATCTGCTCGAGCGAGAGCCCCGCGGCCTTGTTGCGCAGGATCACCGCGATGCGCACCGCGTCGTCTTCGCCGTACCGGCGCCGCCCCGCGCCGTCGCGGTCGGGACGCAACAGCCCCTCGTCCTCCCAGTAGCGCAGCACGTGGGTGTCGAGGCCGAACCGCGCCGCCGCCTCGCCGATCGATTCGTCCCTTGACTTCATGTCGACATGAACTCACACGATGGAGAGGAACACAAGCGGAAGGAGTCCATCGTGTACGACGCGATCATCATCGGAGGCGGCGCCGCGGGCCTGCAGGCGGCGCTGACCCTCGGGCGCATGCACCGGCGCACCCTGTTGCTCGACTCGGGTTCGTACCGAAACGGCACGGTCCGTCACGCGCACAACCTGCTCACCAACGACGGCCGCGACCCCGCCGAGCTGCGCAGAATCGGGCGAGCCGAGGTCGCTGCCTACGACAGCGTCGAGGTCCGGGATGCCGCCGTCGCCGAGGTCATCCGCGACGACGACGGTCTGACGGTCACCGTGGACGACCGTGAGTTCCGCACGAACGCCGTCATCCTCGCGACGGGCGTGGTCGACGAACTCCCCCCGATCCCGGGACTCGCGGAGCACTGGGGGGACACCGTCGCCAGCTGTCCGTTCTGCCACGGGCACGAGTTCGCGGGCCGACCCGTCGCCGTCGTGAACGCCACGCCTCACGCGGCCGCTCTCGCCCGCATGCTCGAGCCGGTGGCATCCCGGGTCTTCATCGTCGCGCCCACCGACGTGCGAGAGGTCACCGGCACGACGGACGGACTGCGCCTGCACCTCATCGACGGCTCCTCGCGCGAGGTGGCGGGTGCCTTCGTCGCACCCACGTGGACCGTACGCGGACACATCGTCGACGCGCTCGGCCTGGAGCGCCAAGAATCGGGCGCCGTGCGCGTCGACCCGTTCGGCCGCACGAGCGTCGAGGGCGTCTACGCGGTGGGCGACCTCGCCCAGCCCGACCATGCTCCCGGCCCGATGTTCTCGCTCGCCGCGGCGATCGCCGGCGGGCAACTCGCCGCCGTCGCCGTCGTGCAGGCGCTCGTCGCCGCGTGACGCCGTCTGGCGATCCGCGGGATTCCGGGGGACATCGACGCCGCGGGGCGCCGCGCGGCGTCTGCGCAGGTGAGCTTCCTAGACTGGGTACGTGAGCAACGCCGGCGGGGGCCCCGCGACGCCCGAGGGTGTCCGCGGCGCGCGCGGGCGCCGTCGATTCGAGATCCCCGCGATGGTCCTCATCGGCGTCCTGTTCGTCGCCGCGCTCGGCGCGGGCGCCGCCTCGCTCTATCGCGAGTTCTACAGCCCGCGCGCCTTCGTGCTGCACTATCTCGAGCTGCTGCAGGAGCGACGAGCCGCCGACGCCCTCGCCATCCCCGGTGTCGCCGTCGACTCCGCCGAGCTCGAGGCCGCCGGCCTGCCCGCGACGTCGTCCGAGGCGCTCCTGCGTCCCGAATCGCTCCAGTCGGTGACGGATGCCGTCATCACCGGCGAGAGCGTCGACGGCGACCGCACGCGCGTCACCGCGAGCTACTCCGTCGGGGGCTACGCCGGGACCACGACGTTCGACGTGCAGCGCGACACCGGCGGCGCCCTCCTCCCCCGCTGGCGCTTCGCCCGCAGCCCGTTGTCGGTGATCGACCTGTCGGTCCAGGGGTCGATGCGTTTCGCCGTCAACGGGTTCGAGGTCGACAAGCGACAGGTCTCCATCGACGGCACCGACGTCGATCCCACCGCCGCCCTGCCCCTCCTGGTCTTCTCGCCGGGGCTCTACTCGGTCGCGGTCGACACAGCGATCTCCTCGACCCCCGGCGTCGCCGTGCTCGCCGACGCACCGCTGGCCGGCATCCCCGTCGATGTGCAAGCGCAGCCGACCGAGGAGTTCATCGGAATCGTGCAGCAGCGGGTCGAGGACTTCCTCTCGGCCTGCGCCGAGCAGAAGGTGCTGCAGCCGACCGGCTGCCCGTTCGGGTTCACCGTGCGCAACCGCATCGACGAGGCGCCCTCGTGGTCGATCGTCCAGCAGCCGACGGTCACCGTCGAGCCCGACGGCGCGGGGTGGCGCATCCCGTCGGCCAAGGCGGTCGCCCACATCGAGGTCGACATCCGCTCGATCTTCGACGGCAGTGTGCGCACGGTCGAGGACGACGTCGACTTCACCGTCGACGGTCAGATCACCGTGCAGCCCGACGGCTCGGCATCCATTCTCGTCGGCGGCTCATCCGACTGACCGATCGAATGGATGCCACGGGCGCCCCGCCCGCGGCACACGACCGGCGACTCCTCCACGCGCCCGCATCCACCCGCCGCCCCGACGGATGCCACGACGCACAGCCGCGGACCCCTCCCCCGACACGCCGCCCGGCACCCCCCGGCACCGCCCGACGCGCCCCGGCACCGCCCGGCGCCGGCGGGCAACACACCCGGCACCGCCCGAGGACGGTCCGCTCAGCTGCGGCCGCGCGCGGAGACGCGCGCATCGCGGTCGGCCAGTCGCGCCAGTTCCTCGTTGTAGGCGTCGAGCTCGACGTCGCCGACCCGGTCCACGTGACGGTCGCGGCGCTTCTGCTGACGCTCGTCGCTGCGACTCCACTGGATCGCCACCGTGATCGCGAGGATCAGCGTCGGGATCTCGCCGACCGACCACGCCACGCCGCCGCCCACGTACTGATCCTCGAGGGGCGTCGCGCCCCAGGTGCGACCCATCGCGCCGAACCACTCCGCCACCATCAGACCGGAGTTCATCATGATCGCGATGCCGAAGAACGCGTGCATCGCCATGATCGCGATGAGCACCAGCAGACGCATCGGATAGGGCAGGCGGAAGGGCACCGGGTCGATCCCGATGAGGCTGAGCACGAACAGGTATCCGGTCACGAGGAAGTGCGCGACCATCCAGATGTGGCCCACGTGGTCATAGAGGGACCAGCGGAAGAGGTCGGTGTAGTAGAAGGCCCAGAGCGAGCCGATGAACAGGCCCGCGGCGACGTACGGGTTCGTCAACACCTTCGCGACCGGGTTGTGCACCGCCCACAGGATCCACTCGCGGCCGCCGCGCGTGCCGTCGTCGCGCTTGCGGATCGCCCGGGCCGCGAGCGACACCGGCGCCCCCGACACCAGCAGCAGCGGGATCGCCATCGACAGCAGCATGTGCCCGATCATGTGCATGCTGAACAGGTAGTCCTGGTACACGTTGATCGGCCCCGACGTGACCCAGAACACCCCGAACATGCCGAGGCACCACAGCACCGTGCGGTGGATCGGCCACGAGTCGCCGCGGCGGAGCAGGCGCCAGACGCCGGCCAGGTAGAAGAACAGGCCGAAGGCGACGACCAACGCCCACAGCAGGTCGATGTTCCATGCCGTGAACCAGCGCTCGAGGGTCAGCTCGGGCGGCAGCGGTGCGCCCGTGAGCACTTCGGCCGGCGATGTGCCGATCAAAGCCGCCTCGGTGGGCGGTGGCGTGCGCGCGAGTGCCGCGGCGACACCGCTCGCGATCCCCATGAAGACGAGTTCGAGGGTGATGACGCCCCAGAATCGCGCGGACCCCGTCTCGTCGGCCATGCGCGCGATGAGACGGCGTCGGTACCAGGCGCCGAGCACCCCCATCGCGACGAGGGCGACGACCTTCACGAGCACGAGCGCGCCGTACGCCGACCACAGGTTCTGCACGTCGAGGAGGCTGATCGAGGCGCGCACCGTGCCGGAGACGGCGACGACGAGGAAGGCGACGAGCGCGATCGAGGAGTACCGCAGCAGGGTGGTCTGTAGCTGCCCACGCGACATCGCCGGCCTGACGACGACGAGCAGGATGAGGCCGCCGAGCCAGACGCCCGCGGCGATGATGTGCAGGACGAGTGCGGTGACCGCCGCGTCGTGGCTGGCTTCGGTGCCGGCGTGACCCTGCGTGCCCATCGGGATGAGGGAGGCGAGGGCGAGGACGGCCACGACGAGCGTCGGGATCCACGAGCGCACGGCGAAGGTGAGCACCGTGAGCACCGCGCCGGCGATCGTGGTGATCAGCCAGGCCTGCCCGGGCGGACTCTCGACGAGGAAGCGTCCGAGCTGCTGGCCGAAGACGGCGTCGAGGGTGGGGGTGGCGTTGAGGACGTTGAGGAACGTCATGTACCCCGTGACCGCTGCGGCGACCGTGAAGACGGCGGCGCCGATCGAGGCGGTGTCGAGCGCGACCTCGAACGGTCGCTCCCCCGCGGGGAGGGCGAACAGCGCGAGCACGAGCGATCCGACCATGGTGGCCGCGGCGAGGTTGACCACGACCGTGGCGATCGGCAGACCCCAGCGCACCACGGGACCGGCGTCCGCCAGACGCCCGGGGGCCGCTCCGCCGCCGAAGGCGAGACCGGCGACGACGGCGACGATCGAGACCGCGATCAGGATGACGGGCCCCGCGACGCGCAGAAGTCGGGGATTCACCCGTCCAGCCTACGTCGCGCGAGCACGACGAAGGGGGATGCCGCTGGGCATCCCCCTTCGATGGTTCGACGTCGCCTTACTTGACGGCGGCCTTGAGCTTGGAGCCCGCGGTGACCTTGACTCGCTTGCCGGCGGGGATCGAGATCTCCTCGCCCGTCTGCGGGTTGCGGCCCGTGCGAGCGGACGTGGCGACCTGCTCGAAGGCGATCCAGCCGGGGATCGAGACCTTGCTGCCCTTGGCGACCGCCTCGGAGACGGTGGAGAAGAGGGAGTCGAGCACGCCCGACACGGCGGACTGGCTCTGCCCGGTCGCGCTGGCGATGCTCGCGACGAGCTCGGTCTTGGTGATGGACTTGTCGGCCATGTGGTTGTCCTCCAGACGGCGGCGAAAGCCGTCTCTCATTGCTCGGACGAGGAGGGATCCTCCTCGGTGGTCGGGAGACCGCCTCGACAGTATCAACCGAACCGCGGAATCACGCGGATTCTGCGGGATTTCGACCCTTTCCGCGCGGCGTGTCGTGGGGTGGGATCGCCGGACCCGGGTCACGGCGCCCCGCGGAGTCGTGGTCGCATCACCCGGTCGAGCAGCGATCACGAACGTGCGCTCGGGCCCGATGGGGTGAAAACGACGGGATCTTCGGGCGATCTCCGGGAGCGACTCCGCGACGTTCCACACGCCTCGGACATCGCCGGACTTTGGTGAAACGAACCAACCGTATGATGTGCGCACCAGTTTGGAGCGCCCCGAAGCCCTCGACGAAATCACCCCTGACACGACGTGGGAGGGACGATGCCCGGAACGCGCACCTCGATCGAGGCTCGCGCGGCCCTTCGCGCCGCCGCGACGACGACGGCCCTCCGTCTCTCGCCCGGGTACGGTGTTCCGTGCGCGCGCCACCTCGCTCTGCTCGCCGAGACGGAGTTGCCCGAGGCGCCGGCCCTTTGGACCGACGCCACGGCGCTGTCACTCGCGGCGCTTCTCGCCGCCCGCGCCCGGCGTGATGCCCTGGCCGATGGCGCCGCCCCGATCTCTCGTTACTTCGACGAGATGAGGCTGACCCGCCCCGCATCGCTCTCGTCGAGTGCGCGTGCGCAGTTGTACGCCGCCGTCGGCGAGTACTGCAGTGCGGTCGGCTGGCCCCAGATGGGGGCGCGGTTCGGTGCAGAGGCGCTGCTGTTCGCCGACACCGACGCGACTCGCTACCGCGCGCTGTCGGTTCGCGCTCTCGGCCACGCCCTCAACGGCGAGTACAACAGCGCCCAGAAGACGCACGCAGAGGCGGAGACCCTGTTCGAGGCGCGGGGGTGGGACGACCAGGAGCGCTCCTATCTCCTCCTGCTCGCCGAGGCGCTGAACGCCGCGGCCCGGCTGGACGCCGACCGCCTGCGGGAGGCGGCCGCGACGATGCGCCGCACCCAGCCCGAGGATCTCTATGCGGAGTACTCCGCACGGTCGCTCGAGGTGATGGCGAAGATGTTCCGAGGCGAGATCGGAGCGAGCCGCGCCGAGGCTGTACACCTTCTGCACAGCAGTCGACGCCGCAGCAGTCATCGCATGATGCGGTTCTTCCTGGTCAGCGTGCTCTCCGACATCCTCGTCGCCCAGGGAGAGTACCGCGAGGCGATCACCGCGCTCGAGCCCTTCGGCACGCCCGAGGGGCACGGCATCTGCTTTCCGATGCAGCGCAGCGCGGCGTTGCTGCGCCTCGGCCGCGAGCGCGAGCTGCTGCTCGAGACCGATGCGTGCGTGGCCTCCGAGACGGACCACTGCCTGCGGACCCTCACCCCCCTGCTCATACGCCGAGCGCTGGCCCTGAACCGGCTCGGTTTCACCCGCCGCGCGCACCAGAGCATGCAGGCCGCGCTCCACCTCATCGCGCGTACCGGGTCGTCGGCGACGCCGTTCCTCATGCTCCCGCACGGAGAGACCCGGACTCTCGTCGACGCCGTGGCCGCGGCGGATCCCGAGCTCACCGACGTCCTTCCCTATCTGCACGCCGCGCTCGCGCGCGTGGCGACCCCGGATGCCGAGGCGCGCTCCCCCGTCTCGGCGGCACGTCTGACTCCGACCGAGAACGCCACCGCCGAACTGCTGTTGCGATCGCTGAGCCTGTCGGATATCGCCCGCGAGCGCGGCGTCTCGCTCAACACCGTCAAAACCCAGGTGCGTTCGATCTACCAGAAGCTCGGGGTCAGCGGTCGCGCCGAGGCCGTGGAGATGCTCGGTTCCGTCGACGCCTGATACGCAGGCCGGAACGCCGAAGGGCGGAGACCCCTTTTGGAATCTCCGCCCTTCGTGCGGGTGTCTGGTGCTTACCAGCTCGACTTGGTCACACCGGGCAGTTCGCCACGGTGGGCCATGTCGCGGAAGCGGACGCGCGAGACGCCGAACTTCGTGAGGACGCCACGGGGGCGGCCGTCGATGACGTCGCGGCTGCGCACGCGGGCGGGCGACGCGTTGCGGGGGAGCTTCTGCAGCCCCACGCGGGCGGCCTCGCGGGCCTCGTCGGTCGCGTTGGGGTCGACCAGGGTCTTCTTCAGCTCGGCGCGCTTCGCGGCGTAGCGCTCCACGACGACCTTGCGCTGCTCGTTGCGCGCGATCTTGCTCTTCTTAGCCATGTGCTTAGCGCTCCTCTCGGAAGTCGACGTGCTTGCGGACCACGGGGTCGTACTTCTTCAGCACGATGCGGTCGGGGTTGTTGCGGCGGTTCTTGCGCGTCACGTAGGTGTACCCCGTGCCCGCCGTGGAACGCAGCTTGATGATCGGACGTACGTCCTGAGCCTTCTTCGCCATTACAGCTTCACGCCCTTCGCCTGCAGGTCACGGACGACGGACTCGATGCCGCGAGCGTCGATGACCTTGATGCCCTTCGCCGAAACGTTGAGCTTGATGTTGCGACCCAGCGACGGAACGAAGTAGGTCTTCTTCTGCACGTTCGGGTCGAAGCGGCGCTTCGTCCGGCGGTGCGAGTGCGAGATGTTGTGACCGAAGCCGGGAACCGCTCCAGTCACCTGGCACACTGCTGCCATGGTGATGTCTCCTTCTGTACCGTGACACCGGACGGTGCCACCCAAGATCCCTTGTCTGCACCCCGTCCGAGCGCGGCGAAAGGCCGCGATCAAGAGGTGGGATGCGAACTGCGTGCTGGAGTGCGCGCAGACAAGGGGTCAGTCTAGCACGGCGTGTGACCTTGACCCTGCCGCCACCGAGTCGACCGAGGTCCCCCGAGCCCGTCGAAGGGCGAGGTCTGAGCCCCTCACGCAGGTCCCTGAGCCCGTCGAAAGGGCGGGGTCTGAGCCCGTCGCGCAGGTCCCTGAGCCCGTCGAAGGGCGAGGTCTGAGCCCCTCACGCAGGTCCCTGAGCCCGTCGAAGGGACCGGACCCCACGACCACCGGCGGCTTCGACAGGCTCAGCCACCTCCCGCGGCTGCGTCGGCCGCGCCGCGACCCCAGCGGAACGCCGAGACCGTGGCATCCCCCTCGATCCAGAACCGCCACGGGAACGCGTCCGTTCCCGCCACCCCTGCGACGCCGACGCGCGGGCCCGTGGCGATCGAGGCCGGCGGCTCGGACGGCAGCAGCAGCCGCGCCCTCGCCCCCGCCCGCACCTCCCCCGTGACCGCGTCGATCCCGTCGTGCGCGGGATGCCGCAGCCCCACCGCGTCGCCGAGACGCCCCGGACCGCGCGCCAGGTCGCGCTCCGACCGCACGGCACCGCGCCGTTCGCGTCGTCGCCGCTCGGCGATGTCGGCCCCGTCGACGATCTCGCCGCCGCGCAGGAGCACACCGCCGGCGACCCCCGCGGGCCCGCACACGACGTTGACGCAGGAGTGGATGCCGTGGCTCAAATACACGTAGAGGTGACCCGGCTCGCCCCACATGGTGGCGTTGCGCGCGGTCGGCCCCATCCGCGCGTGCGAGCCGGGATCGGGGCGGTCGCCCGTGCCGAGCCCGTGATAGGCCTCGACCTCGGTGAGTCGTGCCACCACGCGTTCGCCGCCGACGATGGTCTCCAGGAACGCCCCCAGCAGTCGCGGCGCGACCTCGACGGGCAGCGCCGACAGATCGTCGCGCGTCGCCGGACGCGTCACTGCGGGGGCACCTGACACCACGACAGGTCGAAGCCCTGCAGGGCGACGACCTCCTGACCGCTGTCGACCTCCACCAGGTGGGTCAGCAGCCGCTCGGGCAGGGGCAGCTGGTAACGGTCGAAGGGGTTGTCGACCGCCCGCGGGGCGACGAGCACCGCCGCGTACCGGCCGCTGGGCGAGACGCACGTCTGCAGCACCGTGTCGGCGCCCGGGACCTCGAGCAGCGGCCGCACCGCGCCGTCGATGTCGACGTGCGCCACGGTGGTCGAGCGCGAGACTCCGTCGGCGCTGATGTCGGCGAACGAGCGGATCGTGCCGGCATCCGTTCCGGGCACCGGGGTGGCGCGCCCGGCGAGGCCCGGCGGATCGACGGGTTGCACGAGCGTGCGTTCCGACCCGTCGGTCAGGTCGATCTCGCGGAGACCCTCGAGACGTTCGACGATCGCGACCGACGAGCCGCGGGCGATGCCGTCGATCGACACCGCGCTGCCGAGCGGCGCGGCGTTGCCGCCCTCGGCGTCGGTGAGCAGCAGGCGCGAGTCGAACGTGAGCACGAGCATGCTGTCGGTGTCGGGCACGAAACGGTAGTCGGCGATGCGCGCGTCGCCGCCGTTCAGGCCCACGTCGGTGGGGGGCGCGTCGTCTGCGGCCGACATCGTGAACAGTCGACTCTCGCGTCCTCCGGCGGCGCTCAGGTCGGCATCCGAGAAGGTGAAGCCCACGCGCTCTCCGCGGTCGGCCGACTGCAGGTTGCTGACGAAACCGGGTCCGGGCAGGGCGACGTCGCGGGCGTTCTGCCCGTCGGAATCGGTGACGATCACCCGGGCGGTATCGCCGTCGCGCACCGAGATGACGAGGTGGTTCGCGGTGGCGCGGAAGTCCTCGATGTGGGGGTGCACGAACACCGGCAGTCCGGCCTCGCCCTGCAGGTCGGTGCGGAAGATCGTGTCGCCCTCGGGGGTCCCTCGTTGCATCAGGTACGCCTGCAAGGGCGGCGTGCGGAATGTCTCGGTCAGTGTCGACGACGGCCCCGCGCCCAGGCCGCTCACGCCGTCGACCGTGATGCGGTAGTCGGTGTCGTCGCGCAGCGGCAGCGTGAAGCGCACGCCGACGCTCCGCCCGGCGGTGTCGACGGTGAACGGGGTCGCCGGCTCCACCGACACCTGCGAGGCGTCCACCGTCTCGAGCGACTGCGTGGTCGTCAGGATCACGCGGGATCCGGATGCCGCGACCGCGGCCGCGGGGTCGACCTGCACGTCGGTGACGCGGGGGCCCTGCGCCACGGCGACGACCCCGCCGATCCCGCCGACGACCACGAGGCCGACGAGGACGGCGGCGAAGGCGACCGCGAACCCGCGACCGCGCCGCGCGCGGGAGCGCGAACGGCGGGACTCAGTACTCATACGGGTCCGCCGGTTCGTCGATGGATGCCACCTGCTCCGCCTGCACCTCGAGCGCGCCGTCGCCGCTGGAGCGCACCGTGCCGGTGACGGTCACCCACTGCCCCGTCGCGGGGGCGTCGACCGACGCGCTTATCGGCAGGCGCGCCGTCTGCGCGTCGATGACGCAGTGCGTGATGACGAGGCGCGTGAGATCGAAGCTCGCGCCGTCGCCGCCCGGAGTGATGAACCCGGTCAGGGTGACCGGCTTGCCGTCGAACGTCTCGGGGTTGGTGGCGTGGGCGAACACCGCCGACCAGTCGCCGACGCCGAACTGCGAGGTGTCGCCCGAGGCGGCCAGGGTGACCACGTCGGAGCCCGCGAACAACGGCGGCGCCCCCACGTCGCGCGAGACGGCGAGCTCGGTCGACAGCGACGCCGCCGGCGTCAGCAGCACGGCGATCACCGCGCCCGAGGCGAGCACCCCGCCGGTGAAGGCCGCGATGCCGCCGGGGGTCGGGCGCGGACGCGCGGCGAGATGGTCGTGGGCTGCGTGATCGTGGTCGTCGAGCGGGTCGGCGTGCTCGTGATCGGCGTGCGCGAAGGCCTCGCGGCGGGCGGATGCCGCGGCGGGAGCGTGGCCGTGCTCATGATCGTGACCGTGGTCGGCCTCGGCCCCGAGAGGCAGGACGAACGAGGCGATCGCCCCGACGAGCAGGACGACCGACATGCCGACGGCGAACCACGCCGAGTCGGGGTTGATGTACAGCGACATGCGACCCGTGATCCAGAGCGTGATGGTCGTGATCGACAGGCACGCGGCCAGTCCCACGCCGAGCCAGCGCGTGGCGAGGGCTTGCGTCCTAGACAAGGAGGTTCACCACCGTTCCGAGCGCGAAGGCGAAGAGCACGACGACCACCGTCATCCCGGCGAGCACCCGCGTGGTGAAGGTCGTGCGCAGCAGCGCCATCATCTTGAGGTCGATGATGGGGCCGACCACGAGGAAGGCCACGATCGACCCGGGCGTGAAGGTCGAGGCGAACGACAGGGCGAAGAAGGCGTCGACGTTCGAGCAGAGCGACACCACGATCGCCAGCAGCATCATCGCCGCGATCGACAGCGCCGGGTCGGATCCGATCGCCAGCAGGGCGCTCCGCGGCACGAGGACCTGCACCGCCCCGGCCAGCAGGGAGCCGATGATGAGCGCCGGCATCACCGAGCGCAGTTCCACGACGAACTGGGCGAGGGTGCGCCGGCCGCGGTTGCCGCGCTCCTGAACGACGATCTCGCAGGTGGCGAGGAAGCGCTCCGTGAGGAGCTTGTCGGGATCGGGATGCCGGCTGTACAACCACCCGATGAGGTTGGCGACGAGGTAGCCGCCGATCAGGCGCGCGACGAGGATGCCGTCGCTGAAGCCGAACGCCGCGTGCGTGGAGATGATGACGATCGGGTTCACGATCGGAGCCGCGACGAGGAAGGTGAGGGTGTCGCTCACGCCGAACCCGCGCATGAGCAGTCCGCGTGCGAAGGGCACGTTCCCGCACTCGCAGACGGGGATGAACATGCCCAGCAGCGACAGCACCGCCCGGCGCGCCCACGGCGCGCGCGGCATCCATCTTTCGATCGCCCCCGGCGGCACCCAGACCTGCACGATGATCGACAGCACGACGCCCAGCACCACGAACGGCAGCGACTCGATGAGCACGCTGAGGGCGAGGGTCAGGCCGTCCTGCGCGCGGGTGGGCAGCGGCTGCGCGAAGAACGTGGGGGCGAACGCGTCGACGAGGAACAGCGCGGTGACCACGACGACACCCAGGCCGAGCGCGACGAGGGTGCGGGAGGCGCCCGAGCGAGGGACGTCGGGACGCCGGCGCGTGGGCGGCGCGGTGCGACTACTCGTCGCCACGCTCGCGAGCCCGGGCGCGGGCGCAATCGGTGCAGATGCCGAAGATGTCGACGACGTGCTCGGCCTCGCTGAAGCCGTGCTGGGCGGCGGTGCGCTGCGCCCAGTCCTCGACGTCGGTCGCCGCGATCTCGACGGCCTTGCCGCACGAGCGGCAGATCAAGTGATGGTGATGACCGCGGGTCTCGCACGCGCGGAAGAGGTTCTCGCCCTCGGGACTCTGCAGGCTGTCGGCGTCGCCCTTGGCCGCGAGACCGGCGAGCGTGCGGTACACGGTGGCCAGTCCGATGCCGGTGTTCTCGTCGCGCAGGGTCGCGTGCAGCGACTGGGCGCTGACGAAGCCGCCGGCTCCCGACAGGGCTTCGCGCACGCGCTCGCGCTGCCACGTGTTGCGCTGAACCATGCCGGGGAGTCTACCGAGGGGTTCGGTGAATCGGCTGGGCGTTACGCCACCGCGGGCGCGACGGCTCGCTGCGATCCCGCACGGCAGCGCGCCCCGTCAGAGCGCGCGGGTGGTGCGCTCGCGGCGCGCGCCGACCACCCGGCAGACCAGGTAGATCGTGAACGAGATGGTCGTGATGTACGGGCTCACCGGCAGCGTCCCGGCCACGGCGAGCAGCACACCGCCCACCGCTGAGACGAAGCCGAACAGCGCGGCCAGCATCGGAACCGACAGGGGTCCGGATGCCACGCGCATCGCGGCCGCCGCGGGGGTGACGAGCAGCGCCATCACGAGCAGGGCCCCGATGATGTGCACGGCCACCGCGACGATCAGCCCGAGCAGCAGCATGAACGCCAGCGACACCGCGGTCGTGGGAACGCCGCGGGCGGCGGCGGACTGCGGGTCGAGCGAGTCGAAGCGCAGCGGACGCCAGATGAGCAGGAGGGCCGCGAGCACCGCGACGCCGATCACGACGAGCCAACCGAGCTGCTCGCTCTGCACCGACACGATCTGCCCGGTCAGCAGGCTGAAACGGGTGGCGCTGCGCCCGTTGTAGAGCGACAGGCACAGGATGCCGACACCCAGACCGAACGGCATGAGCACGCCGATGATCGAGTTGCGGTCGCGCGCGCGGGCGCCGAGCACGCCGATGAGCGCTGCCGCGATGAGCGAACCGACGATCGACCCCGACACGACGTCGACGCCGATGAGCAGGGCCACCGCGGCGCCCGCGAACGACAGTTCGCTGATGCCGTGCACGGCGAAGGCCATGTCGCGCTGCATCACGAAGACGCCGATCAGACCGCCGACGAGACCCAGCACGGCCCCCGCGTAGACGGAGTTCTGCACCAGCTCGAGGATGGCGCCGTACTGGCTCACCCCGCCGAAGAGCGCGTCGCCGACGTCGGACCAGTTCATGCGTGATCCTCGTCGTGGTGGTGGTGGTGGGCCTCGTCGGCATCCGGCGCTCCGACGACGATCAGCTGGCCGCCCGCGCGCACGACGTAGACGGGGGCGCCGTAGAGGGCGCTGAGCGTCTCGGTGGTCAGGACCTCGTCGGGGGTGCCCAGCGTGAAGCGACCGTGAGCGATGTAGAGGATGCGGTCCACGCGGGAGAGCACCGGGTTGACGTCGTGCGTCACCAGCAGCACCGCGGCGGCCCGCTCGCGGCGGTGCCGGTCGATCAGGCGCACCACGGCCTGCTGATTGGCGAGATCCAGGCTGGTCAGCGGCTCATCGCACAGCAGCAGGGCGGGGTCGTCGGCGAGGGCCTGACCCACGCGGAGACGCTGCTGCTCCCCGCCCGAGAGCAGTCCGACCGGCCGATCGCCGAACTCGGTCGCGCCCACGGCCTCGAGGAGCTCGTCGATGCGGGCGCGGTCCTTCTTTCGCGACAACGGAGGGCCGAGGCGGTGCCCGTCGACGCCCAGGCCGACGATGTCGCGTCCGCGCAGCGGCGTCTCCCGCGGGAGCGGTCGCTGTTGGGGGATGTAGCCGATGCGGCGATTGCCGGCACGACGCACGGGCGTGCCGAGCGCCTCGATCGACCCGGCGCTGAGGCGCTCGAGGCCGAGGATGGCCCGCAGCAGGGTGGTCTTGCCCGACCCGCTGGGCCCGAGCACCGCGACGAGCTCACCGGGCGCGACCTCGAGGTCGAGCCCGGCCCACAGCTCACGGCCGCCCCGCTCGAGGGCGGCGCCGCGCACGCGCAGCGGTGAGGCCGCGCTCACGCCAGCGCGTCGGCCAGCGCCGTGATGTTGCTCTGCATCCACGAGATGTAAGTCTGACCCTCGGGGAGCGTTTCGGTGAACTCGATCACCGGGATGTTCTTCGCCTTCGCCTCGTCTTCGACCTGCGTGGTCTCGGCGCCGCCGGTCTGCGGGTTGACGATCATGACGCGGATCTCACCCGAGTCGAGCAGCTGCAGCGACTCGAGCAGGGTGGCGGGCGGCACGTCCTGGCCCTCCTCGACCGACTCGCTGAACTCGTTCGGGGTCGCGTTGTCGAGTCCGGCGGCGTCGATCAGGTACACGGGGACCGGCTCCGTCACGAAGACCTTCGCTCCGGCATCCGTCGCCTCGATCTGGCCGAGGGAGTCCTCGAGACCCGCGATCCGCTCGACGAACGCATCGGCGTTGGCCGTGAAGTCGGCCGCGTGGTCGGGGGCGAGTTCGCCCAGGTGCTCGGCGAGGTCTTTCGCGAGGTCTTCGACGGTGTGCGGGTCGTACCAGACGTGCTCGTTGAAGCCCTCGATGTGGTCGTGCCCGTCGCCCTCGGTGTGGTCGTGTCCGTCGCCCTCGGCGTGCGCGTCGGCGCTCTCGTCGGGCGCGGGGCTCGCCTCGTCGGCGTGGGCCTCGTCGTGCGATTCGGCGCCCGGGTAGTCGTGGTTGAACTCCACGGCCGTGATGACGGGGGCGGTCGTTCCGCTGGCGTCGATGAGCGACTCCATGAACGAGTCGTAGCCGCCGCCGTTCTCGATGACGAGGCCGGCGTTCTTCAGCGTGAGCTGGTCTTGCGCGCTCGCCTCGTACTCGTGCGGATCCTGCGACGACGACGTGATGACCGAGGTGACGTCGACGAAGTCGCCGCCGATCGCCTCGGCGATCGAGCCGTAGACGTCGGTGGATGCCACGACCGCGACCTTGTCACCGGTTGCTCCGCCGGAGCCGGTGGAGGCGGGGGCACCGCCGGCGCAACCGGCGAGCGCGAAGACGGAGGCGGCACCGAGGACGACGGGGGTGAGCAGGCGACGGGTCATGTCTCCAGACTAACGGTGCTGATAATCGTTCTCAAACTGAGGTTTCGGCCTCGGCCATCTTCGCGTGGGTCGTGGGGTGGGGACGGACCTGGCCACGCCGGGCCGACCGTGGTGCATAAAGGTGCGCGTCACTTTCGCACCGAGCTAGATTTTGCACGGGGGTTTCGCATCGCGAGGTGTGGGGTTGCTCGCCTGATGGCGGCGTTCTCTGATCGCTCGATGGCGCCGGTCAGCTTCCGATGACGAAGACGGTGAGGCGAGCGCTGGATTGCTTGGGCGTGGTGCGATTCGCGCATCTCGCGATGCCGTTCAGGGGGTTCGTGGGCGCGTAGCGAGTCGGAGTGCTCGTACGGAGCGTTCTGCTTGTTCGGAGCGGTGATGGCCGTTTGCGGGCGAGGGGTGCGGAGCGGCTATGACGTGAACGAGGCGTGCGTTGTCATCGAGTGTGAGGTGGCGCATGATCCCGTTGAGGGCGACGGCGCCGTAGGTGACCACTGTCTCAAGCGCGGGGAGGAGTGGGAGTAGTTCGCCCAGCGCACGGCGGCCCAGCTCGATCTCCGATGCGCGGACCGGGCTGCGTGTCGCCCAGGGGATGAGGTTCCACCGGAGGTAGTCGCTTCGAGCGAGCCCGGAGGTGATGCGGGCTGCTCGAAACGCGCGCGCGGTTGGGCCGGGGTTGTCCTCACTGCAGACCGCGTTTTCTCCGGCGGCGATCGTCTGCGGGCCGGGGGATTGCATGAGAACCAGAACCCGGCTGGTGGTGCCGCCGGAGAGTGGATCGAAGTTGGGCACGAACCGCCGTGTGCCATCGGGTGCTGTCCGCCAGGTTTCGGCGAGAGCGTTGAGCGTGTGGACGTCTGCGGGCACGTCGAGAGTTTTCATGCTGGACGCGGCGGTGCGAGGAGGGTTCCGCGGATGACGGAGCCGTGGAAGGTGCGAACGGCGACGGTAATCCATGCCGCGACCAGGCCGACGTAGTAGATCACGGCGAGGGCCCCAACAGCGGTGAGCCCGGAGTGCAGGGCGAGGCCGTTCAGCCCGGTGACGCAGGTGCCGACGGGGAAGGTGAAAGACCACCAGGTCAGGCTGAACGGGAGGTGCTCGCGGGCGGTGCGGATGGTGATGGCAAGGGCGATAACGGTCCACAGCAGCGCGAAGCCGAGCATCGCGAAACCGTATACGAGAGCGACGATGAGTAGCGCGTGGGTCGTGCTCGCGTCGACGGCGGTGGAGGCGTTCGTTGCGAGGAGGTTCACGGCGGTGATCGACTGCCCCACGGGGCCGAGAACGATCCAAAGGGTCGGGACCATCGCGGCGGTACCGATTTTGTGCTGCGCGAGGCGGTTCCAGATCAGGGTGATGACCACCAGCGAGGCGATCAGGCTGAGCCCGAAGAACCCGTAGCACGCCCACAGCAGCGTTTCTCGCGCTTGTCCGGCGGGGGTGTAGGGCAGCAACAGTGCGCCGGTGGAGGCGGACACCATGGGGGGGACGACCGGCATCAACCACCCGCCGAACGCGGAGTCGGGCTTGTTCTCGTGTCGAGTGAATGCCAGATACGGCACCAGCGCCGCGGTGAGGAGCCCGCCGACGGTACCGATGACCCAGAGCACCCAGTCGACGGCGACCGCGGCGGGTAACCCGATCCAGTCTTTTCCGAGGAGAAGGGTGCCCGCACCGACAGTGAGAAACGCCATCGGCGGAGCGCCGTAGAAGTGCGAGATGACCGGGTGCAGGTGGTGGTTCTTGGCGACGTGCCGGTACCGGGTCCAGTGCAGACCCGTGGCTACTGTGAGCGCAACTAGCAGAACAGCGGCGATCGCCCACACGACGGTCGCTGCGGTGCGAAGGCCGGGGAACTGCAGCGGGAGCGAGGCTGCGGCGACGGCGACGATCCCTGTTCCCATGATGGATGCGAACCAGTTCGGTGTCAGGTTCGACACGATCTGCGCCGGTCCCTCCAACTCGCGGAAGAAGCGCTTGCGGGTATCCGTCGTGACACGCGTGCGGGCGGGTGCGGACTCAGCAAGCAGGGAAGGCATGGTTCCAGCCTGAGCGGCATCGGCTTCTTTCGGAACGGCGATCGTTTTGGCAGGGCACAATGAGTGTTTGTGAAGACGCGGCGGTTGACGGACCGGACCTTGGACCTGGACACTCTCGAGGTTCTCGCGGGCATCGCGGAGACCGGTTCGTTGACCCGCGCCGCCGAGGCGCTGGGGGTGACGCAGCAGGCAGTGTCTGCGCGCTTGCGCGTTGCGGAGCGGGCGACCGGGCAGCCTCTCGTGCACCGGACGGCATCCGGTTCGCAGCTCACCGATGTGGGCCGGGTGGTTCTCGGGCTGGCTGTTCCGGTGCTGGAGGCGTCCCGACGGTTGGAGGCGGGGATCGTTGCGCTCAGGGAGCCTGGTGGTGCCCTCGTCGTGGCCGCGTCACAGACGATCGCGGAGATGCTGATGCCCGGTTGGCTGCTGGTGCACCGGGACGCTGCACCCGATGTGAGCGTGCGGTTGCTCGCCGGTAACTCCGCCGCCGTGACGGACCTGGTCCGCTCCGGTGCGGCAGATCTCGGCTTCGTCGAGACCCCCATCGACGCGCCGGACGTCTCCTCGGTGGTGGTCGCTGTGGATGAGCTCGCAGCCGTCGTCGCGCCGCACCATCCGTGGGCATATCTTCCCGGCGTCACCGCGAGAGAACTGGCCGACACCCCCCTGCTGTTGCGCGAGGAAGGCTCTGGAACACGCGCCACATTGGAAACCTGGCTCGCTGATGCGGGGCTGCACCTTTCTCCGCCGGCGGCGGTGCTGGACACAACGGGCATCATCCGAGCGAACGCGCGCGCCGGTATCGCACCGGCGGTGATGAGCCTGCGCACGGTTGATGGTGACCTCGCCGGCGGGACCCTCGTCCGCGTTCCCCTGCTCGCACCCCCTCTGACTCGCCCGCTGCGCGCAATGTGGTCTGGCCGGCCCGGGCCTGCCGCGACAACGTTCTTGCGCATCGTCCGCGGGCCCGGCGCCTTCGGTCACCTCAGTCCATAAAGCTGCCCGAGGCGTTGCGGTGACCTCGGAAGGGAGCTGCCGCGCCACGGCGTGGGTGAGCGGGTCCTCCGTCAGGTATTAGCGTGAACGAGGGGCGAATCCGCCCCTCGAACTCTGATGTCGACGCCCCTGATTTCCGCGCGGGCAATGCCCGTCGACGCTGCCAGATCGACGGCACGGTACCCCGTAGCGGCCCAGGTGGCCACCGTTGTCGTGCTGCCATCCGTCTGGGTGACGACGAGCTCGTATTCAGCGTCGGCAGGAGCGTCTGCACTGTAGGTGCAGTTCCACTCCAACCGTGTACCCCAAGGCTTCCCTTCGACATGGATGCCCGCGGTGAGTGCGGGGTGCTCGCTCGTAGGGCTCATCGGCTCGAAAACTACCTTGGCTTCCGCTACGGGTGTGTCCGTCACGCCAGCGCCGAGAGCGAAACCTCCGAAGATGGAGGCAGCTACGGTGGTCGCAACCGCGAAAGACGCCAGAAGTCGGCGTACACGTCGACGTGCTCGGACACGGTGAGCAGCGGCGCGCAGCGTAACCGACGGCGGCTGTGTGACCTTGGCCTCGTCCGATGCGCTGATCGCAAGCGCTTCTTCGAGAGAAAGACGACCGACGATGCCGGGCATCCCCGCGAGCTCCGCCACAGCCGCCCGGCAGGCCGAGCACTCACTGAGGTGCTGCTCGTACTGGAGACGCTGATCCGTGGGGAGTGCACCGAGTACGTACGACGCATCCCAATCTTCGTATTCGTCCTTCCGCGCCGAACTGTTGTGGCGGTCACTGTTCATCTCGTGACGCCCCTTTCCTGTAGAGCCAGTCGCAGTCCGCGCAGTCCGTAGTGCAATCGGGATTTCGCTGTTCCCTCAGGAATCGAACGGCGGCGCGCGATCTCCGTGATCGGATGTCCCAAGAAGTACGCATCCACCACGATCTGACGATGCTCGATCGACAAGGATGCCAGCGCGTCCGCCACCAGGATGCTGTCCAGGACCGCATCTGTGCGATCGGGGATGGTACCGCCATCATCGTCCTTCGCTGGCACCTCATGCCGACTCCGGGCGGAGCGGGCATCGTCGACAACGAGATTGCGAGCGACGGTGAAAAGCCACGCGCGAGCAGCGTTGTGGTCGCGTTCGAGGATATTCGGGCGTTGCCAAGCACGGACCATCGTCTCCTGCACGACGTCCTCGGTCAGTGCGGTATTGCGAGTGAGGCTCTGCACGTAGCGCCGCAACGTCGTGCCATGACTTGCGTACAACGCTGCGAGAAGCTCATCAGCAGGGCGGGGCGCTGCACTCATTGTCTCGACGTGCTTCCGCGTGATGGCTCAGTCCAGTCGCTGTGCACGTGCTGGTCGTACCTTCCGTTCATGATTACCGGGAACCGGCGATCCGTCCCAGCCGTGTTCCCGGCGGGGGCCGGGATGGGCCGCCGTCGCGTCACGGTGTCGGGGCGGAGGTGCTCGCGGCTTCCATGTTCGTGGTGCCGTCGGGAAGGAGGACGTACCAAGCGTCCTTCACTCCCTGCCCGTTGACCTGGCCCGGTGCAGCGTCCTTTGCGAAGCGATAGATGGGCCACCCGTTGATGGTCAGCTGGGTCGTTCCGTCGGTGCGAGTGATTGAGCCAACCTCTCCCGTCACGCCGTCTGCGGCAGACGTGCTGGACGCTGACACAGCCGGCCAGGTCATTGCGCAATCGTCGTAGCAGTTGCTGATGCCCGAGTTCGGTGTGTCCCTGGTGAACGTGTAAACGGTGTACCCGGCCTCGTCAGTGATGATTTCCCCCAGCGGCGACGACGCCGTGGTGAGAGCAGCCGCGTCCGCGGACGTCGTCGCGGATGGGCTGTCGGTCGGCGTCGCGGACGAGTTCGCCGGGTTTGCAGCCGTCGAGCATCCTGCAAGGAAGATGGCGGCGACCGCCACGGTCGTTGTGATGGTCGCGATTCGCTTGAGCACAGTATTCCTCCTCTGGTGCGGGCCGAAGGTGGCCCTACCCGTGAAACGGCACACTGCTCGACATCGTTCAATTCGTGCGCGAATCAGTGCAGGGTGCGTTGCCGTCTTTTTCATCGCTGTCGGCGGTGGTGTCCGCGCTGCCGCCCGGTTTCTCCTTGACGGCTTGATCAACACCGTCCAGCGATTCCGCCTCCCCCGACGGAACCCTGACGATCAACATCACCGGGTCCCTGCTGCTCGGCGTCATCGTCGCAGCGGCGAGCCATCTCGGTGCGGTTTCGGTCGCGGTGCTCGGCACTGGGGTGATGGGCGGCTACACCACCTTCAGCACGGCCAGCTTCGAAACCGTCAGACTCGCCCGAAGCGGCCGGCTGACGGCTACCGCCGTGAACGGACTCGGGATGCTCGTCGTCTCCGTCTCCGCAGCGACCGTCGGCATCCTTCTCGGCGGCGCACTATGACCGTCGTCACCTTTCACCGTTTACGACTCTTGCGGCGCCGGAGCTGCCGTGAAGCTGGCTCGACTTGAAAGGGAGCGTCTCAGATAGCTGTAGCTTTCTGAGACGCACCGACCGGTCGTCGTTTCACCCTCAGCGAATGCCGATTCTCAGAACGTTGATTGTCTCGAAAACACGTCTTGCCGTGTTTTGTCTCAGGAGGGG
Source organism: Microbacterium sp. 22296 (assembly GCF_052045385.1). Lineage (NCBI taxonomy): Bacteria > Bacillati > Actinomycetota > Actinomycetes > Micrococcales > Microbacteriaceae > Microbacterium > Microbacterium sp. 22296. The sequence continues at coordinate 386,284 of NZ_JBQEOS010000004.1, forward strand.
ACGTGGAGGGTGTTTTCGAGTCAGAATGACCTCGTGAGGCTTCTGGGTTACACGCGTGTGAGTACGTCGAGTCAGGACGCGCAGCTGCAGCTCGACGCGCTCGTTACCGCCGGGGTGCAGAAGCGTGACGTCTTCGCGGATGTCACCTCGGGGAGCAAGGCCGCGATCGAGCGGACCGGGATGAAGAAGCTCCTCGAGTACGCCGAGGACGGCGACACCGTGGTCGTGTGGCGAGTCGATCGTCTCGGACGGTCCCTGATTGACGTGCTGAACACCGTGAATCTGCTGCGCGAGCGCGGCGTACAGGTGCGGTCTATTTCGGATGGCATCGATCCGTCGACGTCGACGGGCCGGCTGATGTTGAATATGCTGGCCACGCTCGCGGAGTACGAGCGGGAGCTCATCGTCGAACGGGTCAACGCCGGCATCGCGGCTGCCCGCGCGAACGGGACCCGGTTCGGTCGGCCCCTGTCGGACCCGATTGTGATCGCGGACAAGCTCGCGATTGCCGCTGACGCGCGAGCGCGTGGTCGCACCGCCGAGGATGCCGCTCGACTTGTCGGGTGGAGTCGCGCAACGCTTTACCGCCACCAGCAGGCCCACGCGGCCCGCGAGAGCGCAGTGATGTAGCGACTCATGGACGGCCTGGAGCGGTGGCGGATCCTCCGACTTCACGTCGAAGATCAGGTCCCCCTCGCGGCCCTCGCCCGCGAGAGCGGCATAAGCACGCGGACGCTGCAACGCTGGCATCAGCTCTACAAGAAACACGGGCTCGCGGGACTCGACGACTCGGCACGAAGAGACAAGGGCAGGCGGCGCACTCACCCGGCAACTGTCACCACCATCGAGCGGCTCGCTCTGACGCGGCCTCGTCCCTCAATTGCGACATTGCATCGCCTCACCGTCGAAGAGTGCCTGCGCGACAGCAGGCCGGCGCCGAGCTACGCGACCGTCCGGCAGATCGTGCAGGCCCTCGACCCCGCGCTCGTCACCCTCGCGTTAGAGGGTCCCGCTTCCTACCGCGACCGCCACGAGCTGGTGTTCCGCCGCCGCGCGGAACGGCCGAACCAGATCTGGCAGGCCGACCACACTGAACTCGACATCCTCATCATCGGCGCGAACGGGAAGCCCGAGCGCCCCTGGCTGACGACGGTGATGGATGATTACTCCCGCTCAATCTGCGGCTACATGGTCTTTACCGGCGCGCCTTCGTCACTGAACACCGCTCTCGCGTTGCGGCAGGCGATTTGGCGAAAGACCGACCCGGCATGGGCGATGTGCGGGATCCCCGACGTGCTGCACGTCGATCACGGCTCCGACTTCACCAGCCACCACCTCGAACGCACCGCCGTCGAGCTGCACCTGCGGCTCATCTTCTCGACCGTCGGACGGCCCCAGGGGCGCGGCAAGATCGAGCGGTTCTTCGGCACCATCAATACCGAAGTCCTCCAGACCCTCCCCGGCCACCTCGGCCCCCGCAACCGCAGCCCTCAGCCAGTGCTCGACCTCCCCGGTGCGGACCGGGCGATCGGCGCCTTCATCGCCACCTACAACCAGCGCACCCACCGGGAGCTCGGTGTTTCCCCGCGAGACGCATGGGTCGCGGACGGCTGGATGCCCCGCATGCCCGACACCCTCGACCAGCTCGACGGCCTGCTACTCACCGTCCCCACGCATCGGACCGTGCATCGAGACGGCATCCACTTTCAGGGTCAGCGCTACCTCGCGCCCACTCTCGCCCCGTTCGTCGGACACGCCGTCACCATCCGCTACGACCCCCGCGACGTCTCCGAGATCCGCGTCTACGACCACGACACCTTCGTCTGCGTCGCCGTCGACGAAGCCCACCCCAACATCCGCCTCAGCCTCCGCGACATCGAAGCCGCCCGCCGTGCTCGCCGCCACGAACTCCGGCGCATCATCAACGATCGCATCCCCACCGTCGCCCACCGCGAAGAACCTCGCCTTGCGGACCCCGCCCCGCGCAGGAAACGACTCCGTACCTACGAGGAGGAGTGATGAGCCAAAACTTCATCGTCACCAAGGAACACCGTCGCTTCACCGAGTTCGCGAACGCGGTGAGGAAGGAGCGCACGATCGGCATCTGCCACGGTGACGCCGGAGTGGGAAAGACCAACTCCGCGCGTCGCTACGCCAACTGGGACGCCCTCGAGCCTTACATCACCGCGTGGGGCCCGAGGGGCGAGGACGACGCGAAACACTATGCGCTCGCGCACCGCTCCCGCACCGTCTTCTACACACCCGAAGTCCTCCCGCGACCCAAAGTTCTCATGGAGGAGATCAGCAGATGGCAGGCCAAGGCCGGCATCTGCATCGATGAACACCTCCGCACACTGGGGAAAGTCACCGGCGCGAACAACGGCGACACCAGCCGATGGGTCGAACTACTCATCGTCGACGAAGCCGAACGACTCACCCCCACCGCCCTCGAGCTGCTCCGCGACAAACACGACCGCACCCACCTCGCTATCATCCTGATCGGCATGCCCGGTATCGACCAACGCTTTCGCCACTACCCCCAGCTCTACAGCCGCCTCGGCTTCTCCCACCGCTACCGCGCCCTCGGCCGCGACGAACTCCTCTTCGTCCTCGACCGACACTGGAAACGCCTCGGACGCACCCTCAACCCCGACGACTTCACCGACGCCCAAGCCGTCGCTGCCATCGAACGCATCACCCGCGGGAACTTCCGCCTCCTCGAACGACTTTTCCCTCAGATCGGCCGCGTCCTCAAAATCAACGAGCTGGAAACGATCACCGACGACGTTGTCGAGGCTGCCGCCAGCGTCCTCATCATTGGGAGCTGACCAGCGACACCAAGCGATGACAGAACGCCGTCACCATGCGAGCAACTCCACACATCGCGAGGAGCCGCAGGATTCCGGCGCGTGGCCCACGGGCCTTGCCGTGGTGCGAAACCGATCGGTTTTGCACGATGCCGGGCGCAGTATGTAAGCAGCCGTCGGGACGAAATCGGGCGAGTGTCGTTGGTTCCGCCTACGATGAGCGCAGGCAAATAGGGGGAAGGTGAGCGCCGTGACGATTCGCGTGCCCGTTCGCCCGAGCTTGCTCAAGTGGGCGGCGCGGAGAGCGCGGTGGACCGAGGGCGGCCTTAAACATCGGTTCCCGCGCTATGACGAGTGGGTAGCAGGTGACGTTCTTCCCACGATGAAGCAGCTCCAGTCTTTTGCGACGGCGATGCATGTTCCTCTGGGGTACCTCTTCCTCCCCGAGCCCCCTGCGGAGGAGACACCAATCCCCGACTTCCGCACCCGGAGAAACAGGCCCGTCGACGACCTCTCCGTCGATCTACGAGACACGATCTATCTGTGTCAACGTCGGCAGGACTGGTTCAGAGACTTCGCCATATCCCACGGTTTTCAAAAAATCCGGTTCGTTGGGTCCGCCACAGTCGAGGATGCTCCGCACAGCGTGGCTGGTCAGATCCGACAGACCATCAGCTTCACGATGGAGAAACGTCGAACTTTCACATCCTGGGAGGACGCCTTCCGTCGTCTCATTGACCTCATCGAGGCCGCAGGCGTTCTGGTATCCGTGAACGGAGTAGTTGGCGGCGACAACCGGCGCGTTCTAGATCCCGAAGAGTTCGGGGGCTTCACGCTCGTGGACGCTTATGCGCCGCTGATCTTTGTCAATGCTGCCGACACGAAGGCCGCTCAAATTTTCACGATCATTCATGAGTTGGCGCATGTTTGGCTGGGCGAATCCGCCATCTCCGACGCCGGCGTGGCTCGCGCGTCCCAGAACACGCACGAACGCTGGTGCAACCAGGTCGCCGCGGAAGTGCTCGTGCCACGTGCACAACTGCTCAGCGACTTCCGCGGCAGCGTGACGGTCGAGGAACTCGAGCGTTTGGCGCGCGTGTACCGCGTGAGCACACTCGTGGTGTTGCTGCGTCTGCATGAAGTTGACGCGGTTCCCGCTGACGAGTTCTGGGACCTGTACACCGCGGAAAGTGAGCGTGTGCGGGAGCTGTCTCAGCGTCGGCAGGAAAACGGCGGGGGCAGCTACTACTACACCCAGCCAATTCGGCTAGGCCGCCGCTTCGCCCAAGCCGTGATCAAAGACGCTCACGAGGGCGGCACCGCGTACAGCGAGGCATATCGTCTGCTCGGAACGGCGAAGCCGGAAACATTCAACCGGCTGGCCGAAGAGTTGGGGGTGGCCTGATGTATCTACTGGACGCGAACGTGTTCATCGAGGCCAAGAACCGCTACTACGGCTTCGACCTGGCTCCAGGGTTTTGGGACTGGCTGGACGCCGCCGCGGAGATGGGAGCCATTGGGAGTGTCCGAGCTGTTGGGGACGAGCTGATCCGTGGATCGGATGAGCTCACCCACTGGGCACGAGCGCATCCCGAGGCATTCTTCGAGCCAGACGCGGCGGTGGCCACGAAGCTAGCAGACGTCGCGGCATGGGCTAATGCGCAGGATTTCACTTCCGCTGCCGTGAGCGAGTTCTTTAGCGTCGCGGACTATCAGCTGATCGCGCATGCGGCGGCGCACGGCCACACCGTCGTCACTCATGAACAGCCTCAGGCCGGCGCCAAGCGACGTGTCCTCATTCCGAATGTGTGCCTCGCCCTCGGCGTCGACTTCTGCAACACCTTCACGATGCTCAGATCGCACAGCGTCCAGCTCGATCTGCGCCTCACCCCTGCGTCCTAGTCCCGCTCTCCCCCGTCGACGGGCCGGTTCGTCAACGAGCCGACCGCCAGGCGCATCCCTGCGGCACAATCAGCCAGCGCGTCTGTTGACCCAGCGTGCGAAACCGATCGGTTCTGCACCACATTCGCTTAGAGGCTGAGGGCGGATTGAATAGCCGTTTCGAGGTCGTTCCATCGTTCGATGACGAGTGGTTGCCCGTTCACGAAGAACGTGGGGGTACTGCCGACTCCAAGTGCGCGTCCTTCATTGAAGTCCGCGCGCACGCGCCGTTCGGTGTCGGGGTCGGCCACGCTGTCGTCGTAGGCGGTCATGTCGAGCTCAAGCTCGACGGCATAGCTGCGGAACACGTCTGCTTTGGAGTCCTGTGCCTCGCCCCACTCAGCCTGTGTCTCGAAGAGCCGTTGATACATCTCCTCGAACCGGCCCTGTTGCGCAGCGGCTTCGGCGGCAACCGCGGAGTGGGTGGAGTTGAGGTGACCCGGCAGGGGGAAGTAGCGGACGACATAGGTGATCTGACCGGCGTACTTCTGTCGCAGTTCCTCCACGACCGGGTAGTAGGCGCCGCACGCTTCGCACTCGAAGTCCAGGAACTCCACAACGGTCACCGCGTCGGCCCCGGCGTTATCGAGTACGTGCGAGTCGGCGCGCACAACTGCGGCGGCCGCAGGATCAGGCGCTTGTGCCCGGTTGACGAGGAACGCGACCAGCCCGACGACAACGACGACGACGAGGGTGGCGGCCGTGACGAGCAGGGGTTTGGTCTTAGCTTTCACTGTCAGTGCTGGTGGTCGTGATGGTCGTCGTCGTGCTCCTCCTCGAGGAGCATCCCCACGGAGGTGGCGCAGGCGTCACCGCGCCACGCCTCGATGCCCTCTCGGATTGCGAAGCCGGCGATGACGAGGCCGGCGATCGCGTCGGCCCACCACCAGCCGAACAGGCTGTTGACGATGAGGCCGATGAGAACCGCGGCGGACAGGTACGTGCAGATGAGGGTCTGCTTGGAGTCGGCCACAGCGGTAGCTGATCCCAGCTCGCGGCCCGCGCGGCGCTCCGCCAGCGAGAGGAACGGCATGATGACGACGCTGAGCGCGGTGAGCACAATTCCGACCGTGGAGTGCTGCACGTCGACCTGGCCCACGAGCGCGAGCACCGACGTTGCCGTGACGTACGCGGCGAGGGCGAAGAACGCCACGGCGATGACGCGGAGCGTGCCCTTTTCCCACCGCTCGGGGTCGCGGCGGGTGAACTGCCAGGCGACAGCGGCCGCAGAAAGAACCTCGATGGTGGAGTCCAGCCCGAAGCCGATCAGCGCCGCGGAGGAGGCGACGGTTCCGGCGGTGATCGCGACGATGGCCTCGATGAGGTTGTAGGCGATCGTCGCGGTGACGATCCACTTGATGCGTCGCTGGAGAGTGTGTCGGCGGTCGTCTGTGGGGCGAGGGGTGGTGGTGGTCATGCGCAGGTGCAGCTTTCTCCGGCGCAGCAGCCCGGTTCGACGTAGAGGACGACGCGCAGCAGCTCATCGAGGGCGGGTGCGAGGTGGGAGTCAGCGAGGCGGTACCAGGTGCGTCGACCATCCGGCACGGCTACCACCAGTCCGCACCCTCGAAGGCACGCGAGCTGGTTCGACATGACCTGCCGCGAGACGCCGAGCGCGTCGGCCAGGTCGGACGGGTACGCCGGGGCCTCTCGCAGCGCGAGCAGCACGCCGGCTCGGGTCGGGTCGGAGAGCGCGTGACCGAGGCGGGACAGCGCTGCGGTGTGCGTCACCGAAGCCGTGAGGGTCGCGGGGGGCATGCAGAGATAGTACACGTTTTGCTGAATTAAGCATGCGGTGTACTTTTTTTGATGATGCGAAACCAATCGATTTTGCACCACCTCGAGTGACTACAGCGTGTCCGTCGATACACGTCATTGGCTCGTTCTCCGTCCGTCCGGCTGGAGAGGCATGCGCAAACGCGCGCCTCCTGTACGACGGTCAGCAAGTGGCGTGCATGCGTAGCCAGGGCAATGGGTCGACAGCCTGGGACCCATTCTGCAGAATCTCAAAATGCAGATGGTCGCCGAAGGACCGTCCCGTGTTTCCGGTACGGCCTATGTACTGGCCAACCTGCACGGTGTCGCCCACCTCGACCTGACGTGAGTTGTATTCCATGTGCGCGTAGCGGGTGGAGACGAGAAGGCCTGGACATTGTTCGGCGGCAAAGTCGAACCGTTTGCCGGGGCTGTGACTGGGTCTTCGTGGGTATGTGGCAGCGCCTCAGCGGGTGTGGTCATCGCCACCGACAAGAGACCAACGATCCCAACAACCCCGGCGGACCATGCAGCTGCGCGCATGCGTTTCGGGGTGTCCCGCCGAGCTGGCGGGGTTCGTCTTGGTTCTGCGGGTGCGTGCGAAGCGTTGGGGCTGACTAGAAGCAGGGGAAACATCGAAAGAGCTGCCGCGAATTCATCGGCTGGGACCGGCGCGGCGACAGGTCTGGTGCGCGAGCGCAGTCGTTGCGGGGGTTTGGGCGGAAGAACGAGCGCGGGGTGTGCGCTTTGGCTGTCGGGATGAAGCCGTGCACGGCGGGCTTGTTTTCGGGTGAGGACCGCCGTAGAGCGGGTATCAGTTGAGAACGTCATAGAAAGGGTTTCTGTTGTCGGGTTCAGCGTGAGAGCAGCAGGTCGCGTACGCGAACACGGCCAGAAGGCGCGGGTTGACAGCGGCGTCCGCAGGCACGCTCGCCTCCCGTTAACCGTTGGCTACTCGCTGGGGATGAGGGTGAGGCCGCTGTCGTCAACGACGAGGATGTCGCCGCTGTTGGTGATGGTGACGCCTTGGGCGACACCGTGGATGGCTCCCACTTCGACCCAGTTCTGAGCCCCTGAGGTGATTGTCCAGAGCCTTCCTTTGGCGCCGACGCCGACCACGCGGGAGCGGTCGGGGGAGGCGCTGAGACCGGCTAAGCGGGGCGAATCTGGCCACGCGCCGAATGTGGCGGCACGGTCAGTACTGACGAGGAGTCCGTCTGGGGTGGAGGCGATCACTCGACCTGCGGCATCAACCGCCAGTGACATGGCGTAGACGGGTGCCCCGGTGGGCTGCCACGTGACGCCGCGATCGGTGCTGGCGAGCACTTCATTGGCGTCTGTGGCGACACCGTAGAGCGTTCCATCTGCGCCCGCGGCGAGGGCGTGGAAGTCTTTCTCGCCGGTGTAGGCGGTGGGTTGCCAGGTTTGGCCGTTGTCGGAGCTGCGGATGATGCCGAGGTGGGGTGAGCCGAGTTCGGGTGGGGTGGTTCGCCCGGGGTGTCCGGAAACGACGAGGGTGTCGTCAACGGTGGTAAGACCCATGGCGTCGAAATCCGTGTCCGCGAGACGGGCGCCAAGCTCCCCGTTGCGGGTGACGGTGAAGATCCCCTCGTGGGTTCCCAGGAGAAACCCGTCGCTGGCGGGGTCCTGGACGATGCCGTGCACGTGCGTCAGCGGCAGTTCGGGGTGGCCCTCCCCCGTCAGTGGCGAGGTGGCGGTACAGCCTGCGAAAGCGAGCGCCGCAGCGCCGATCAGTGCGAGGAGGGAGAGCGCCCGGGTGCGGTAGGAGGGCGCGATGAAAGTCGGGTGGTGGTGCATGGGTGTGCGTTTCATCTGACCAGGGGGGTGGGGNCCCCACCCCGGGCGTGGTCAGAGAGTGGCCAGAAGCTCCTCCATGGTGGCGATTTCGGAGGTCTGCGACTCGATGATGGTGTTGGCAAGGGCAACGGCGTCGCTGTTCTGGCCGTTGGTTGCCTCTTCCTGGGCCATGTCGATGGCGCCGCGGTGGTGCTCGATCATCTGCTGGAGGAACAGCCGGGCGGCGTCGGTTCCGGTGGCCTGCTCGAGCGATTGCATGTCGTCTTCGCTCATCATGCCGCTGCCGTGGTCCATGCTGCCCATGCCGGAAGAGCTGGCGCCCCAGTCCTCCAGCCAGCCTTCCATCTGAGCGATTTCGGGTTCCTGCGCGGCTTTGATCTGCTCCGCCAGGGCGGTCACACGCTCGTCGATGCCGTCTTTCGACAGGAGGGTGTCGGACATCTCGATCGCTTGTGTGTGGTGCTCGATCATCATGCTGGCGAACATGACGTCGGCCTCGTTGGCGTCGGCGGACTGCGCAGGGGTAGCGCTGCTACTGCTGCTGCCGTGGTCCATCCCCGGCATGCTGCCGCCGCCGGAGGTGGTGCCAACGGCGCAGCCGGCGAGGATGAGCGCGGTAGCGAGGGTAAGCGCGGCGGTCGCCGCGGTGCGGGTCTTCATGGTGATGTTCTCCAAAGTCGGTGATGCGGCGCGACGATTGTCGAGCCGGAAGGTGCGTTGCCCGTGTGCGAGGCGGGCGGACGCGTCATCACGTGCGACTGATGCAGAGAACAGTAAGAGAGGGCGGTAGGACGGTGTGGGCGGACGCGGGCCATCGGGCTCGCACCACGCGGAGTTCATCGTCGCGAGCGGGGGTGCGCCACCCGATGCGCACGCGGGCGAGCAGGATCACGCTGACCAGGAGCGCCAGGACACAGGCCATCCACGCCATCGCGTGGTCGTCGCCGCAGTCCGCACACCCGGACGTGTCCGCGGCGGCCCCCGCGGGGTTTACCGCGGCGGGCACGTCGTGGTGGCCGGCGGTATCGGTTGTGACGCTGGTCGCGGGGGCCGTGCCGGCGTGCCCGGTGGTGGTGGCGTGCGTGTTGAGGGAGTGCATCGCCAGGAGGCCGACGATGATCGCCGCGGTCACGGCGACCAGCAGCAGGAGGGTGCGGGTGAGCGTGCGCGGTCCACGGACCTGCTGCGCGACCGCAATCAGAGACATGCTCACCTCCTGTTCGAATCAGGTTATCGACCCCCTGGCGGGGGCGTGATCACTTGACGATGGACTCGGGGCTGAGATTCAGCCGGCGTAGCAGCTGCGCATTCAGGGCAACGACGATGGTCGACAGGGACATCAGCAGCGCCCCTATGGACATCGGCAGCACGAAGCCGATGGGGGCGAGCACTCCGGCGGCCAGCGGCACGGAGAGGAGGTTGTACCCGGCGGCCCACCAGAGGTTCTGCCTCATCTTCCGGTAGCTCGCTTTGGAGAGCTCGATGACCGAGAGCACCGACCGGGGGTCGTCGCTGGCAAGGATGACGCCTGCGGAGGCGATCGCTACATCGGTTCCGGCGCCGATGGCGATACCGACGTCGGCTTGCGCGAGAGCGGGGGCATCGTTCACGCCGTCACCGACCATCGCCACCCGGCGGCCTTCGCTTTGCAGCTCTTTCACCTTGGAGGCCTTGTCCTCGGGGCGCACCCCGGCGAAGAACCGATCAATTCCCAGGTCGGCCGCCACCGACGCAGCCACCGCCTCGGCGTCGCCGGTGATCATCACCACCTGCACGCCCCGCTCATGCAGCGCGGTCACCGTGGCGCGGGACTCGGGACGAATTTCGTCTGCGAGGCGGAGCGCGCCGGCGACAGACCCGTCAATGAGCACATGCAGGATGATCGCGCCTTCGCCTCGCCAGTCGTCTGCGACGGGGAGCTCGCGACCATTCTCACGCTCGAGCAGGGAGGGCCCGCCCACCTGCACGACTCGTCCGTTCACCTCGGCGCGCACCCCCACAGCGGGAGAGGATTCGAAGTCGGCCGCGGCCGGGACTGTGAGGTTCTTGGCCCTTGCAGCGGTGACGATTGCGCGGGCCAGCGGGTGCTCCGAGTCCGTCTCGGCGGCGGCAGCCAACGCCAACAGTTCGTCCGCCTGGAAGGCGCCGGTCGACTCGATCGCGGTGACGGCGGGCGCGCCCATGGTGAGGGTGCCGGTCTTATCGAACAGCACCGTGTTGACCGTTCGCATGCTCTCCAACGCGAGACGATCCTTCACCAGAACACCTGCGCGCGCAGCTCGCTCGGTCGCGATCGACACCACCAGCGGGATCGCCAACCCTAGGGCGTGAGGACAAGCAATCACGAGAACGGTGATCGTGCGGATCACCGCGTCATCGGGTGAGCCCACCAAAGCCCACACCACCGCCGTGATCACCGCGGCACCCAACGCGAACCAGAACAACCACGCAGCCGCACGGTCAGCAAGCCGCTGCGCGCGGGACGACGAATTCTGAGCGTCGGTGACAAGCTTCTGGATGCCGGCGAGAGCGGTGTCCTCCCCCACGGCGGTGACCTGGACGCGAACGCCGGAGTCGGTGGCTACCGTCCCGGCGACCACCTGGTCGCCGTCCCCTCGACGGACAGGGCGAGATTCCCCGGTAATCATCGACTCGTCCATGCTCGCTGAGCCCTGCACGATTCGACCATCTGCGGGCACACGACCACCAGGGCGGACGATGACGGTGTCCCCCACGCGTAGGTCGGCGGGGGCTACGGTGACGGTATCGCTCCCGTCGATCTTCTCGGCCTCATCGGGCAACAGCGCGGCCAGGGAGTCCAGTGCGGAGGTGGTTTGAGCGAGGGAACGCATCTCGATCCAGTGCCCGAGCAGCATGATGACGATCAGCAGCGCCAGCTCCCACCAGAAGTCGAGCTGGTGATCGACGAGACCCAGGCTCGCGTGCCACGACGCAAGAAACGCCACAGTGATGGCGAGAGCGATCAGCAACATCATCCCTGGCTTGCGGGCACGGATCTCACTCAGGGCTCCAGTGAGGAACGGCGCTCCACCCCATGCGTACATTACGGTTCCCAGAACCGGGGAAACCCAACCCACCCATGCCGCGTCCGGGAGCGAATACCCCACCAGCATCGAGAACATCATTGAGAAACCGACGACCGGGACGGCCAGGATCAGCATGATCCAAAACAGACGCCGGAACGAGCCGACGTGATCGCCATGACCCGCATGACCGCCGTGGTCCGCGTGTTCATGAGCGGACACCCCCTCTGCGGGCGTGACGTCGACCGCATCACGGGCACCGGTCGACGATCGATCCGTCACAGATGCATGTCCGTCGCCGCTGTGGTGGTGGTGGTCGTGGTTGTTCATCAGAGGCCTCCTGCCATTTACTGATTCCCCGCAGGCGCACGTAGTCATCGCACGAGGGCAGTTCGATTCCCTCAGCAGAACAATACCCCCAGGGGGTATGTTCCCAGCGGCGGATCCTGTTCACGACGTCAACGCAAGAACTCATCGGGGAGTTCGAGGTGGGGACTCTGGCGAAGTCGATAATCCCGATGCGGACGGCCCCTCAAGGCATCCGGGGGCGTCTCCCGTTTCGGCGTCATCCCCCGCTCGCGCAACCGGTGGACAGCACCGACCCCCGGTGGGATGGTGTGCGCATGTCTAAGCATCGGTCGAAGCTCGCTCAAGCGGCGTTGGTGTCCAAGGGCATGGTGTGGTTCGGGGCGTCGTTCATGCTCTTCGCGATCGCGGCGGAGCAGACGGCGGCGGTGTTCGCCGGCACGTGGCTGAACGTGCTCGGGTGGGCGATCATCCTTCTCGTGGCCGCCGGCCTGGCCGTGGTCGGTGTCATTGAGAACGTCAACATTCGGGCGGGCAAGAAGTACAAGCCGCGACCGCGCAGCTGACCGCGCTCGAGCGGGGAACCCTCGACCCGCGTTGGAGGGGGGTCGAGGGGGTGTCCCCTCGTGCGGGCCGGCCCGGTCAGGGTCGGCCCGCCGTCACGAGCTAGGAGGCGGCAGCTGCGCGGCTTTCGCTGTCGAGTTGACTGATGCGACCACGGCTGACGCCGAGAAGGGCGGCGGTGTCGGTCACGCTCACCCCGTGCGCGCGAAGCTCTCGCACGACCGTGCGAGCCTGGCGCGCGGCGGCAAGTTGGTGCTCCTGGGCGGCTGCGGTGGCCTCCCGGGCCTCCTTGACGTGGACAGAAACGCCGTCGCCCAGATTGGGGACGAGGTTCACGCTAACGTCTCTGTGGTCGACGGCGGGGTCGAGGGTGTCGAGGTAGTCGCGCACCTGTTGTTCGGCGCGGTCGAGAGTGCGGACCTGGGTCACGGGGTCTCCGTCGATCGCGAGTTCCCAGCCGCCATCCCACCGAGTAGCGGTGACATCGATCGTGGTCATTTGTCCTGCTCCTTCACTTCTTCGATCGCCGCCAGCGCCTTGCGCGTCAGCCCCGGCGACACTTCCCGCGTCTGCGTGATGATGACGGGCCGCGACAGTCCGGGGGCCGACCACTTCTCGTGATCGCCCTTTCCTTGCTCCGAACTGAATCCGGCGTCCCGGAGCAGCTTCACCAGCTCGCGGTACTTCATCGGCTTGACCATGACTATAGTTTAGCCCCCCTAGACACACAATGTCAAGGGGGGCTAGATACTTATAGGAGGGCGGGCACTCGTGAAGGCGTAACGACTCACGCTCAGAGCGTGAGGGTGTGCCGCACGGTCGCCGCGGTGCCGGTGGGCGTGCCGTAGTCCGTGGCGTGCAGCGTCGCGGCGCGGTTGGTGATGAGGTCGAGCGCGACAAGTTCTTCTTCTGACTCGTCGGTCATATCGCCGGGTTCGTCCTCCCACTCGCAGCACGCGCCCGTCGACGTCGACCACGCGCCACAGCCCCCACACGTGAGCGACGGGGCCGGTCCTTTCGTACTTGAACACCAGGGCGGTCGCGGTGGGCCAGCCGTGCGCGGTCGCGGCAACGATAAGCGCGTGCGCGGACGCGGCGACCTGCTCGACGTCGCCGGATGCCGTGGCCGCGTCGACAGCGGCTTCCGCCTCGCGCAGCGCCGCGGTGTTTTGCTTCCACGAAGTGCGTTGTCGGGGCCTCGTGGGGGGTCCACTCCCCCGCGCGGTACTCGCCGGTGTTCTCGAACACGCGCAGCTTCACGATCTGCACGCGGCCCGCCTGCACGGCTTCGGGTTCGACGGTGAGGTTGCCGGTGATGATCCTGGTGCTCATCTGTCGTCTCCTGCTCGTGCGGTTCGTTCTCCCCGTCGACGTCGACGGGATGCCGGTCCTTGGAACGGCTTCGGGGGGTGGTGCGGCGTCATCCTCAGGAACGTCGATGCCCCATGATGCGAGCGCGTCGCGGCGGGTGATTTCCACCGGCGGCTCAGACAGCGATCGCCGCTGCTCGAGCTCGGCGCGTGTGACGTAGTGCCCGGGGATGCGGCGTTCCTTGCCGTAAGCGGCGCGGTAGAACCGGTCGGCGTCGTTCTCCAGCCGGTCCACTTCCCCCTGTCGGCCGGTGTATCCGGCGAGATATCCGGCCCGGTAGTCGTCGCTGGTGGTGTCGCTCGCTCATGCGGCGTGCTTGTCGATGAGGTCGGGACGAAACCCTGACCAGTGGTCTCGATCGCTTGCCACGACGACGGGGGCGGCGGAGTAGCCCAGCTCGTCCATGACGTATTCGAGAGCTGCGGGGTTGGTGGTGAGGTCCACGACGGTGCACTCGATGCCCTTCCATTGCTCGCGAGCTCCCGCTCCCACTGACGTCCGTTCGATCACCTCATAAGAAGATGGGCGCCGAAGCTCTTCACCTGCTCCTCGACCGCATTCTCGGCAAGGACACCGCTTCGCGTACCCTCGCGCCGATCCTCATCGTCCGGGAGAGCGGCCACGGGACGCGCTAACCACGCAGACCTCGTTGTGAAGTCGCGAGCTTCATGGCGGTGTTCTGTGATCGCTCGGCGGCGCGCGCTCAGTTCCCGATGACGAGGACGAAAAGGAGTTCGAAGGCGTCAGTTCGTGTTGTCGAGGATGAGTTTCGTCGCTTCGCGGGGAACGTCCCATTGCGGAAAATGGCCGCATTTGTCGAACCAGTGCAGCGAGGCGTCGGGGAACCGCTGTGTGGCGCGCATTGCTTGTTTGGGCACGGTCACCAGGTCGCGCCGCCCCCACCCGATGGTGACCCGGCCGGGTACCGTGCCCGCTGGGGCGCCCTGCTGCGGGGGGCCTTTGGTGAGGGCGTCCATGGCGGCTCCGGTCGCCGGGGAATCCGCCAGTCCACGCACGTCCGGCAACACGGTTTTCTGCGAGAGGGCCCAGGGTCGCGCCGACAGTTGCGCCAGGAGCAACGTCCGTCCGACGGGGGTGCCGAGCAGGGCTGGCAGCATGCCGCGCAGCGCTCGGACCAGTACGATCGACGGCCGCAGCGTGGCGGCGAAAACGGCGAGCTCGCGCGAACTCCAGAACCCGCCGGGGTCCAGAGCGACGGCGTCCCCGCCGACTCCCCTCCGCGCGAGCTCGAGCACGATCCGGCCGCCCATCGACTGTCCGACGGTCGAGACACCGTCTAGGCCCTGGTCGCGGATGAAGTCCACGACGGAGTCGGTCAGCGTGGCGATCGAGACGTCGCCCGACAGTGGCGGGGTGTCACCGAACCCGGGCAGGTCGACGGCGATGACCTCACGTTGCCGCGCCAGGTCGTCGAGGATCGGAGTCCAGGATCGCCAGCCGGCGCCCAGTCCGTGCACCAGCAGCAATGGCGAGCCGTTCCCGCGTCGAACATGATTCAGGGTCATATCCGCAACGCTAACCCGCGCTGCTCTCGTGAGGGCCGGCTCGGACGAAAGCGTCGCCGTAACCGTTGAGTCGCGATTCGCAAGGCGGCGTCACGCAGAACGGTCGACTTCCACGTGGGCAACATCGTCCGCCGTCTTGGCCTCGGGCACCGACGCGAGATCACCCGCGTACTGCGCCCATGACCCGACAGCATGAAGCGCGGCCGCACACGCCCGCCTGCCGATCTGGCCCCCCGCCGCCATCTACCTGGCCATTCTGTCGGGAGCGGTCGCGGCATCCGCGCCGTTTACTGGACCCATGACCGACACCGACCTCCCTGTCATCGCGCACTGGTTCGACGGCGCCGCCGCCCCGTCGGCATCCGGGCGCACCGCCCCCGTCTACAACCCCGCCACCGGCGCCGTCCAGGCGCACGTGGCGTTGGCCGACGAGGCGGAGGTCGACGCCGCCATCGCCTCAGCCGAGCGCGGCTTCGCGGTGTGGTCGGGGTTCTCGATCGCGAAGCGGCAGGGCGTGTTGTTCGCGTTCCGCGAGCTGCTGAACGCCCGCAAGGGCGAGCTGGCCGAGATCCTCACCTCCGAGCACGGAAAAGTGCGATCGGATGCCATGGGCGAGATCGCCCGCGGCCAGGAGGTCGTCGAGCTCGCCACCGGGTTCCCCCATCTCCTCAAGGGCGCGTTCAGCGAGAACGCCTCGAACGGCGTCGACGTGTACTCGCTGAAGCAGCCGCTCGGTGTCGTCGGTGTGATCAGCCCGTTCAACTTCCCGGCGATGGTGCCGATGTGGTTCTTCCCCATCGCCCTCGCGGCGGGCAACGCCGTCATCCTCAAACCCAGCGAGAAGGACCCCTCGGCATCCCTCTGGCTCGCTCAGCTGTGGAAGGAGGCGGGCCTTCCCGAGGGCGCGTTCACGGTGCTGCAGGGCGACAAGGTCGCCGTCGACGGTCTGCTCAACAGCCCCGTCGTGCAGTCGATCTCGTTCGTCGGGTCGACCCCCATCGCCCAGTACATCTACGAGACCGCCGCGAAGAACGGCAAGCGCGTGCAGGCCCTCGGCGGAGCGAAGAACCACATGCTGGTGCTCCCGGATGCCGACCTCGACCTCGTCGCCGACTCCGCCGTCAACGCCGGCTTCGGCGCCGCCGGGGAGCGGTGCATGGCGATCTCGGTCGTGCTCGCGGTCGAACCCGTCGCCGACGAACTGGTCGCGAAGGTCACCGATCGCATCCACAAGCTCCGCATCGGCAACGGCGCCGACGAGAACGAGCCGGACATGGGTCCGCTCATCAGTGGACAGCATCGCGACAAGGTCTCGTCCTACGTCGATATCGCCGAAGCCGACGGGGCGACCGTCGTCGTCGACGGCCGCGGACACGCCGTCGACGGCCACGAGGACGGCTTCTTCTTCGGCCCCACCCTCCTGGACGCCGTCCCCACGACCTCCCGCGCCTACACCGAGGAGATCTTCGGACCCGTCCTCTCCGTCGTCCGCGTGAAGACCTACGAAGAGGGCCTGGAGCTGATCAACAGCGGAGAGTTCGGCAACGGCACCGCCATCTTCACCAACGACGGAGGCGCCGCCCGCCGCTTCCAGAACGAGGTGCAGGTCGGCATGATCGGCATCAACGTGCCGATTCCCGTCCCGGTCGCCTACCACTCGTTCGGCGGGTGGAAGAAGAGCCTGTTCGGCGATGCGAAGGCCTACGGCGTCCACGGCTTCGACTTCTTCACCCGCGAGAAGGCCGTCACCAGCCGCTGGCTCGACCCCGCCACCCACGGCGGCATCAACCTCGGCTTTCCCCAGAACACCTGACCGCGGTCGCACACCGGATGCCGCGACCCGGCGCTTCAACGGCGCCGAGGGCGTGGCATCCGTCGTTCGTCGTCGCGCGTGCGGGTCCGATGGATGGTTGCGCGATCCGCCCCTCGCCGCGCGGAATCACGCCGTGCGGGCGCGTGGGGTGTGAGCGCCCGCCGAGTGCGAGCCCGCCGAACGCGCCGATCCGACCGGTGACGCGCCAGATCACCCGCGATCGTCGTCGAGCTCCAGAGCGGCCCACAACTCGGCGCGCGCGGCGAACGTCGACAGGTCGCGCCGCAGCAGCTGCTCGAGCTGCGTCATCCGCGCCCGGAGGGTGTGCCGGTGGATGCCGAGCCCCCGCGCGGCCGGATCCCAGGCGCCGTTGGCGTCGAGCCACGCGCGCGCCGACTCCCGCAGCCGTCGACGCTCGGCGGCGGGGAGCGCGTCGAGCGGGTGCAGGAGCGAGCGGGCGAGCACATCGCCGCCGCGCTCGCGCAGCGCGCCCACCAGCCCGCGCCCGGCGAGTTCGTCGTACGCGCGTGTCGTGCCCGGAACGGCCTCCCGGGCGGCCTGAGCGGCACGACGAAGGGTGTCGGCGACCTCGGTGCCTCGCTCGTGGCGCGCTGTGCCGAAGGCGAGTCCGCGTCGTTCGACCAGGGCGCGGAGTGCTGCGACCGCCCCGTCCGCGAACAGCACGACGACGTCGTCACCGCGTCCCGCGGGGAACAGCCGGCGGGGGTCGCTCGAGACGAGGTCGAGCTCGTCGAGCACGCCGGGAGTGGCGGCGGCGTGACGCACGACGCCGAGGACGTACGGCTCGGCCGGGAGCCCGCCCAGCGCCACCGCGGCCACCCGCCGCGCGGTGGCGTCGTCGCCCGCGAGGAGCACGTCGAGCACCCCCGCGCGGACGCCCCTGAGCGAGGTCTGCACCTGGCGCTGCTGCTCCAGGGCGACGCTCGCCAGCGCCACGACCGTGCCGACGAGGTCGCGACCCGCGGGGTCGAGCGGTTCGGCCGCTCCGACCGCCAGCACACCGCGCAGCCGAGAGCTCTGCCCGATGGTCTGAAGCAGTGCCCCTCCCGCCGACGGCACGGTGAGGCTCGCCGCCGTCCGGCGTTCCAGCAGCCTGCGCACCTCTCGGCCGATGTCCGCCTCGACGCCGTCGGGCGCCGAGCGCAGACCCGGCAGTGACAGGCGTCCGCCCACCGCGTCGTACAGGTCGACCCAGGCGCCGAGCAACCGCGACAGGGTGTGCAGGATCTCGCGCAGACCGTCGTCGCGCACCGCCGCGCGCGCCACCGCCCGCTGAGCGTCGAGCAGCCACGAGAACCGGGTCGCGCGGTCGGCCGCGATGATGTCGGCGACGAAGCGGATGATGCCGATGAACGGCGCCCGCTCCCCGATCTCGACCACGGGCAGTTCCGCGGCATCCCCCGCCCGCACGACGGCGTCGGGGACACGATCGTGGAGGATGCCGGTCGCGAAGCCGAGGCCGACGACGCCGTGCTCGCGCAGACGCCGGCAGTAGGCGGTGACCTCGTCGGCATCCGGTTCCGCCGAGAACTGCGCCCCGTTGGTAAGCAGAAGATTGCCGGACTCCAGCCAAGGCGTCGGATCGATCAGGTCGGAGCTGTGCACCCACGAGACGGGACGGTCGAGCGCGTCATCGTCGAGAGCTGTGAGCGCACGCAGGGGGAACGAACCGTCGTCGAGGAGAACGCGAAGGGAGGCGGGCATGACTGGCCAAACTGTCGATCGTCACCCGAGATTACCGACAGATCCGCGCTCCCCGCTCGCCCGGAGCCCGACGCACACTGGTGACATGTCGACTCCCCTCACGACCACCCGTAACGCCGAGATCAGCGAGCGCGACCGCGCCAGCGTCTTCCACTCGTGGTCGGCGCAGGGGGCGCTGGCCCCGCTCCCCTTCGCCGGGGGTTCAGGTGTCGAGGTGTGGGATGCCGACGGCCGCCGCTACCTCGACTTCTCGAGCATGCTGGTCAACGTCAACATCGGCCACCAGCACCCCCGCGTGGTCGCCGCGATCCAGGAGCAAGCGGCGCAGCTGACCACCGTCGCCCCGGCCCACGCGCACGAGATGCGCGCGCACGCCGCCGAGCTCGTGCTGAAACGGGCACCCCACGGCTTCTCGAAGGTCTTCTTCACCAACGGCGGCGCGGATGCCAACGAGAACGCCATCCGTATGGCGCGCCTGACCACCGGTCGTGACAAGATCGTGTCGCACTACCGCTCGTACCACGGCAACACGGGGGCGGCCATCGTCGCCACGGGCGACTGGCGACGGATGCCGAACGAGTACTCGCGCGGCCACGTTCACGTCTTCGGTCCGTACCTGTATCGCTCCGAGTTCTGGGCCGAGACCCCCGAGCAGGAGTGCGAGCGGGCGCTCCGCCACCTCGAACGCACCGTGCAAGCCGAGGGGCCCGACACCATCGCGGCGTTCCTGTTCGAGACGATCCCGGGCACCGCCGGCATCCTGGTGCCCCCGCCCGGATACCTGGCGGGCGTGCGCGAGATCGCCGACCGCTACGGCATCCTCCTCATCCTCGACGAGGTCATGGCCGGCTTCGCGCGCGCCGGCGAGTGGTTCGCGTTCGACGCCTTCGACGTGCGCCCCGACCTCATCACCTTCGCCAAGGGCGTCAACTCCGGCTACGTCCCCGTCGGCGGAGTGGTGATCTCGGATGCCGTCGCCCAGGTGTTCGACGACCAGGTCTTCCCGGGGGGCCTGACGTACTCCGGCCACCCGCTCGCCGCGGCGTCGATCGTGGCTGCGCAGGAGGCGATGGCCGACGAGGGCGTGATCGAGAACGCCCGGCGCATCGGCGACGAGGTCATCGGACCGCGGCTGCGCACCCTGGCCGAGGAGTCGCCGCTGGTGGGCGAGGTGCGCGGCCGCGGCGTGTTCTGGGCCGTCGAGCTCGTCGCCGACCCGGCGACCCGCGAGCCGGTGGCCACCGCCCGCGTCGGCGCGATCAAGGCCGCGATGCTCGAGCGGGGCGTGCTGGGCTTCGTCGCCGAGAACCGCATCCACATCGTGCCGCCCGCCGTCATCGGCGACGCCGACGCGCACCGCGGCCTCGACGTGCTGGTCGACGTGCTGCGCGAGGAGCCAGCGCGCGGCTGACACCGACGCGTGCGGCATCCACTCCTCGACAGACTGCCGAACGGGGCTCAGCCCCCGGCCGAGGCCCGTCGCCGCGTTCGCCAGGCCTTCCACGCGCCGGTCGACCACAGCGCCCAGATCACCAGCAGAGGCTGGAAGAGCAGACGGATGCCGCGGGCGAGGTCGGTGTCGAGGCCGAAGGCATCCGTGCCCCGGACGAACTGCTCGATGTTCCCGGGGAAGATCGCGACGAAGAAGGCCGCGACGATCCACCCGACGGCCACG
Organism: Microbacterium sp. 22296; assembly: GCF_052045385.1. Lineage (NCBI taxonomy): Bacteria > Bacillati > Actinomycetota > Actinomycetes > Micrococcales > Microbacteriaceae > Microbacterium > Microbacterium sp. 22296. The sequence continues at coordinate 406,629 of NZ_JBQEOS010000004.1, forward strand.
CGATAGCGGCGGAGGACGAGGAGGGCGAGGCCGAGCGCGATCTCGACGACCCCGGATGCCACGACCGTGACGTCGACCGGGAGCGGGAGCCACGACGGCACTTGAGCGACGAAGTCGTCGCGCGCGAACGTGAGGTGCGCGGTACCGGTGAAGACGAGCGCCGCACCGAGCAGCCAGCGGGCGAGGGTGCGGGTGAGGCTCATCCTCCGAGGATAGGCGGGGCCAGCGCGGTCCTGCCCGCCTCCAGCTCGAGCTCGAGCTCGAGTGCCCAAAACACCCGGACGGATCCGAGAATCGTCCGGGTGTTCTGGACACTCGGTGAAGGTGGCGCCGCGCGTCAGCGCCGCAGGATGCGGTGCGCGAGAGCGTTGCCGAGCAGCTGACCGGCCTGCACGATCACGACGATGATCGCCACCGTCACCCACGTCGCCTGGGCGTTGAACTGCTGGTAGCCGTAGATGATGGCGAAGTTGCCCAGGCCGCCGCCGCCGATGTATCCCGCCATCGCCGACATGTCGACGACCGCGATGAACATGAACGTGTAGCCGAGGATCAGCGGCGCCAGCGCCTCGGGAATCACGACACCGAACAGCACCCCGACCCGCCGCGCACCGACCGCGCGCGCCGCCTCGACGGTACCGGGGTCGACGGCGACGAGGTTCTGCTCGACGACGCGGGCGATCACGACCGTGGCCATGATCGTGATCGGCACGATCGCGGCATCCGTCCCCAGGGTCGTCCCCGTCACGGCTCGGGTGACCGGGGCGACGGCGGTGAGGAAGATGATGAACGGGATGGGGCGGATGACGTTGATCACGAGGTTCGCGACGAAGAAGACGACGCGGTTCTCGAAGAGGTTGCCGGGCCGGGTGGCGTACAGCAGCGCGCCGATGGCGAGTCCCGCGACGCCCGCGATGAGCAGCGACACCGCCACCATGTAGACGGTCTCGCCGATGGACTGCAGCAGCACGGGGGTGAGGGTGTCCCACTTGTTCACGAGCGCCCCTCCGCCGTGGGAACGACGACGTCGGTGCGCGCGCGCAGCTCGGCGACGATCGGGGCCAGATCCTCGGCGTGCACACGGTAGGTGAGGGTGCCGAGCTGCTTGCCGAGCACGTCGGTCACCCCGCCGTAGACCACGGAGTGCCGTGTCCCGTGACGGTGGAACACCGCCGAGACGTCTTCGCTCGAGAATTCGTTGACCTCGACGCTGACGAGGTCGCCACCGCCCGCGGCGAGCGCCGAGAGCGCCTCGCCCGAGGGCACGCCCTGCGTCACCGCGGCGACGAAGCGCTTGGTGAGCTCGGCGCGCGGGTGAGCGAACACGCGGTACGTGTCGCCGCTGTCGACCACGCGGCCGCCGTCCATCACGATGACCTGGTCGCACAGCTCGTGCACGATCGAGATCTGGTGCGTGATGACGACGATCGTGATGCCCAGGCGCCGGTTGATCTCGCGCAGCAGGTCGAGCACTTCGGCCGTGGTCTGCGGATCGAGGGCGCTCGTCGCCTCGTCGGCCAGGAGGATCTGCGGGTCCGTCGCGATCGCGCGGGCGATGCCGACGCGCTGCTTCTGCCCGCCCGACAGGCGCCGTGGGTACTGCGTGGCCTTGTCGCCGATGCCGACGAACTCGAGCAGTTCGGCGACGCGCTTGTCGCGGTCGGCCTTCTTCCACCCCGCCACTTTGAGCGGATAGGCGACGTTGGCCGCGACCGTGCGCGAGGTGAAGAGGTTGAACTGCTGGAAGATCATGCCGACGCGGCGCCGCAGGTCACGCAGTGTCGCTTCGGTGGCATCCCCCACGTTCACGCCGAGCACCTCGACGGTGCCGGACGTGGGCTTCTCGAGGCCGTTGAGCAGCCGCACGAGGGTGGACTTTCCGGCGCCGGAGTAGCCGATGACGCCGACGATCGACCCCTCCTCCACGCTCACCGAGACGTCGTCGACGGCGGTCGTGGAGGAGCGGCGATCGGTGCGGAAGTCCTTGGTGACGCCCCGCAGCTCGATGACCGCGGTCATCCGTTCTGCGCCTTGACGGCATCCTCGAGGCTCGTGAGCTCCTCGGTCAGCTGCGCGCCGGTCCACTCGGTCTTGAACTGCAGGTTGCCCTGGTTCAGCTCGGTGACCGCCGCCTCGACCTCGGGCGAGTGGTAGGCCGCGATGAGCTTCTCCCAGCGGGGGTCGTCCTTCTTGTCGTCGCGCGTGACGAAGGCGTTGATGTAAGGCGCGAGCTGCGGGTTGTCGAGGTCTTCCTTGAAGATGATGAGCTCGTCGCCGAGCCCGCCCTTCTGCGCCTGCGTGTTGTTGACGATCGCGGCCTGGGCACTGCCGTCCTTGAGTGCGGTGACCGTCTGATTGGTGTCGACCGGGAGCAGCTCGACCTTCGAGGTCTCGATGTCGGCGGGGGTCGACAGGGCGGTCCCGCCGTCCTTGAGCGTGAGCAGGCCCGCCTTCTGGAGGTTGAGCAGGCCGCGCGCGAGGTTGGTCGGGTTGTTGGGGATCGCGATCTTCGCGCCCTCGGGCAGGTCCTTCACGTCGGTGTACTGCTCGGAGTAGAGAGCGAGCGGGTACACGGCGGTCGCGCCGACCGGCACGAGCGAGCCGTTGTTCTCGACGTTGAACTGCGACAGGTAGATCAGGTGCTGGAAGAGGTTCACGTCCAGCTCGCCGTCCTGCACGCCCTGGTTGAGCTGCACGCCGTCGTTGATCGTGCGCACCTCGAGGTCGATGCCTTCGTCGGCCAGCTTCTGCTTCAGCACCGTCCAGTGCGCCTCGTTGCCGTCGTCGGCGCCGAGGACGATGCGCGAGGAGTCGTCGGAGGATGCCGCTCCCCCGGCGCACCCGGTGAGGGCGAGGAGGAGGGCTGCGGTGGAGGCGCCGAGGATCGTGGCCAGGCGTGAGGTGCGAGAAGTCATGCCTTCACGCAAACATGCGCTCGCGAGTGACCCAAACCGAGTCGTTACGACCGGTAACGGGCTGTCATGCGGGGTAATCGATTCGACGGGATCGACGATCGATGCTCATCGCCCCGCTGCGGCGTGCGTCGCGATCTCAGCGGCCGTGAGGGCTCGGTTGTAGACGGCGGCGTACTGGATGCTGCCGGTGAAGAAGCCCGAGGGACTGGACGTCCAGTTGGTGAGGTTGCCGCAGCCGACGCGCCAGTATCCGGAGTAGGGCTGACCGGTGGTGGTGGTCGAAGTGGCCACCAGGGCACCGTCGACGTAGAAGGCGGCGCCGGCGCTCGAGAGCGTGCCGGCCACGTGATGCCACGCGCCGTCGGCGTAGGAACGTCCCTCCGGCGTCGACATGACGATCAACTGGTAGGGGTAGAGCCCGAAGTTCAGCCGACCCGACGTGTCGATCCAGATGTGTCGATCCCAGGTGACGTTGTCGCTGTTCGCCCCGTCCCCGAAGCCCAGGATCTTCCCCGAGGTCTTCGAGGTCGTGGAGAACCAGGCCTCGACCGTGAACACGTTCGGGTTGGTCTGCTGACCCGGGATGTACAGGCACTGGGACCCGTCGAAGACGACGGCCTTCTTCGGCTGGTCGCGCGAGCAGCCGACGCTTGTGGTCGTCGTCGCCAGCAGCTTGCGGTAACCCCCGGTGCGCGCGTTGCCGGAGATGTCGGTCTCGGTGGGCAGCAGGTTCAGGCCCAGCACCCCCGTGCCTTCGACCGAGTAGGCGGCGTACGTATTGCTGCGCCCCACGCTCTGCATGGCACCGCGACAGGTGAAGTACGGATTCGTCGCGGTCGTGTTCGTGTCGTTCTTCACCGCGGCGGTGAAGGCCGCGTGCGAGGCCGAGACCGAGGTCAGCACGACGACGGCGACGATCGTGGCGATGGCGATGGGCATCAGCACCCACCCGCGCGCGCGGCGGTCGGGGCGAGCGCGCAACCCGCCCGCGACGGGGAGCGGTTCGTCGGCGCGCAGCAGCAGGGAGGCGAGGAAGGGGACGAGGCAGAACAGGATGAGCATCACCCGGACCGGCCAGTCGGGGTCGGGCGTCGGCGAGAGAGCGAACGCGCCCGACGGCAGCTGGTCGGTGGACAGGATGACGCCGTCCTCGCCGCTGACCAGACGGGTCGCTCCCGCGAGTACCGGGAAGAGGCCGGTGTTGACGATGTGCATCAGGGCCCCGGAACCGTCGTCGGCGGCGCGGAAATCCATCATCTGCACGTTGAACCACGGGCGCAGCCACAGCGACATCCCCGTGACGGCGAGGGACCACCCCGTCATCCTCAGTCCGACACGCCATCCGCGGCGCTTTCCGCCGATGAGGCGGGCGGAGGCCTCGATGACGATGCCGGCCAGGAACAGCACGGGCGCGGCCTTCAGGAGGAATCCGAGGCCGGGGACGATCGCGACCACGGCGCCGACGATCTGCTCGGGTTGCAGCTGCCACGCGTCGGGCGATCCGTTCAGGTCGCCCTGCGTGATGAAACGGCCGTCCTGCTCGCCGACGATCCGGTGCGTGACGGTGCGCCCGTCGACGACGAATGTCACGACGTCACCGACGGCGTAGCCGTCTTGCGGGTGAGCGACGACCAGCGTTCCGACGGGCGCGGTCTCGGCCATGCTCGCCGTTTCGATCACGAACAGTCGGGCCCCCGTCACCGACAGCACCGTGGCGACCACGGCCGCGAGGAGCGCGATGATGATCGCGGCCGCGAGCGGGGCTCGGCGGTCTCCTCGGGGCGTGGTCACCACGGTGCTGGTCATGAGGGGCGGCTCTCGCGGATCAGGAGTTGAACGTCCAGGTGAGCACCTGCGAGGCCTTGAGCCCCTGGTAGGTGTTGTCGGCGCTGGCGGGCAGGGTCACCGCGAAGGTGAACGGCAGGGTCGCACCGGCCGCGAGCGACGTGGTGGTGGTCTTGGCGAGCACGTCGACCGGAGCGGTGAAGCCCGAAAGCGGACCGGAGTAGATCGTCGACGCGCCGGAGGTGATGACGAGGGTCATCTTGGTGCACAGGTCGGTGGCGAGACCGTTGACGGTGCCGTTCGCCGCCTGCGAGCAGGCGCCCGGGGTGAGGCTGAAGGTCTTGGCGGCGACCGTGCCGGTGTTGCTGATGGAGATGTTGGTGGTGATCGTCTGGCCGGGCACCATCGTGGTGCTGCCGCCGTACTTGTTGATGGTCGAGCAGGTGGCGGAGTTGGTCGAGATCGAGCCGCCGTCGGTGCTGTTGCAGCGCACCGTGCCGTCGCTGTTCGACTCCTGCATGCTCAGCACGCCGGTGGCGGCCGTGTTGACGGTGTTCTGGATCGAGGCGGTGAACGCGGCGACGGTCGGCGAGAGGCCGAGGGCCAGGATGAGCGAGGCGACGCTCCCGGCGAGGACGACGGGGAGGACGAGGCGGCGACGACGGGCGGCCGAGGACTGCTTGCTGGACACGAGAGGTTCTCCTAGGTCAAGTGGACGGCTCTTCCGCCCGCATTTCTGACGTTAGGGATCCCCTCGCGACGTCGGGTGAGGGGGAAGCCAACGCACGCTGAGCCAATCCACAGTTTTTTCTCGGCGCATTCCCCCGTTCGGCTGTTCCTCGAGAAAAGCACAAGAAACAGCAATCGCAGGGTTCTCTTATCGTGCATTCGTCGGATGCCGCACGGTCGCTTCTCCGCCCATTCGCGTGGCGTGAATGCACGGCACGATCGCGCACTGCGGGGGCGCCGCTTCCCTCGTGGCGGACGCGGCCGCACGGCTCCCGGACGGCGGCACTCCTCACCCGCGGCGATTCGCCTTTCTAAGAACCCTCTCGTGGGGGGCTTAATCGCGGTTTACGGGCCGTGGCCAGCATGGAAGGCGCGGGACACCCCGCGGATGAGGCGCAACCGGCGCCCCACCACCCCAGGAGGCTGCTGTGGTTCACCGGATCGCCCTGTCGTCGCATGATTCCGTCGGGCTCGGACACGTGCGGCGCAACCTCGCCCTCGCCCACGCCCTCACGCGGACGGTCCCGGGGGTCATCGGGGAGGAGGTCACGGGTATCCTCATCACCGGTCAGGCGTCGGCGACGGCGTTCCCCGCCCCGCCCGGGTGGGACTGGGTGGTCGTGCCCAGTGTCTCCGTGGATGAGGCGGGCTACCGCTCCCGGCACCTCGCGACCGACATCCAGCGGGTCACCGCGATGCGGGCGGGCGTCATCGCCGGGGTGCTGCGGGCATTCGCACCCGATCTGTTCGTGGTGGACCGTCATCCGTTCGGGGTGCACGGCGAGTTGGGCAACGCGCTGCGCGACCTGCGCGCCACCCACCCCTCATGCACGACGGTCCTCGGTCTTCGCGACGTGCTCGACCGCCCCGCGGTCGCCCGGGCGGAGTTCCGCGCGTTGGGGGGAGCCCGCGCCGTGCGGGAGCACTTCGACGCGATCTGGGTGTACGGCGATCCAGCCGTTCACGATCTGCGGCTCAGCGGCGAGACACCCCCCGGACTCGCGCCGCTCATCAGCTACACCGGATACCTTGCGCACGGGCGTCCGACCCGTCCGTCGCCCGCCATCGACGGTCCCTTCGTGCTGACCACGGTCGGCGGCGGGTCCGACGGCGTGCACACTGCCGTCGCCGCGGCCGGCGCCGACCTGCCCGCCGGGCACCGCCACATCATCGTCACCGGTCCCCAGATGTCGGCGCCCGATCGCGATCGGGTGCGGGCGGCGGCGACGTGGACGGGCGCGGAGGTCGTCGACAGCGTGCCCGACCTGCCCGACCTGCTCGCGCGCGCCGCCGCGGCGGTGACGATGGGCGGGTACAACACGGTCTGCGAGGTCATGAGCACCTCCACTCCCGCTCTCGTGGTGCCCCGTTCGGGCCGACGCGACGAGCAGCGCATCCGTGCTCGCGCTCTGGAGCGCGTCGGGGCATTCGAGACGGTCGGCGACGACCCCCTCGACAGCGAGGCCATCGCCGCGTTCTTCCGCCGGACCCATCGAACCCGCTGCCCCCGTAGCGGTATCCAGCTCGACGGCCTCTCCGCGGCCGCCCACCTCTCGGCCCACCTCCTCGCACCGACGGAAGGACTCACCGCTCATGCCATCTGACACCTCTCCCCTGGTCGGCTACGTCGTGAAGGTGTACCCGCGCTTCTCCGAGACCTTCGTCGTCACCGAGATCATCGCCCGCGAAGCGCGCGGCGAGCGCCTCGAGATCTTCGCGCTGCGCCCGAGCGACGACACCCGCTACCACGCCGAACTCGCCCGCGTGCAGGCGCCCGTCCGCGCCGTCCCCGTGCCGCGCCGCCTCTCGGCCGCCTGGGACGGCCTGCGCCGCGCCCAGGCCGACCCCCGCCTCGGCGCGGCCGTCGCCCGGCATCTGCCGGAACTGCTGGCCGTGGAGGCTGACGACGCGCTGCAGGCCGTCGAGGTCGCACGTCAGGCCCTCGATCGACGCATCACCCACCTCCACGCGCATTTCGCGTCGACAGCGACGACCGTGACCCGATTGGCGGCGTTGCTCGCCGGCATCCCGTACTCCTTCACCGCCCACGCGAAGGACATCTTCCACGCCTCCGTCGACCCGGTCGACCTCGGGCGGAAGCTGTCGGATGCCGCGTTCACGGTGACCGTGAGCGACTTCAACCTCCGCCACCTCCGCGAATCCTTCCCCGCGGCGGAGCGCCTCGTGCGCGTCTACAACGGGCTCGATCTCGAGCGCTTCCCGTTCGTCGAGCGCGGGCCGCGACGGGGACCGCTCCGACTGCTCGCCGTGGGGCGGCTCGTGGAGAAGAAGGGGTTCGGCGTGCTGATCGAGGCCGTCGGGCGCCTGCGCGTCGAGGGACTGGATGCCACGCTCGACATCGTCGGCGACGGCGAGCTCTCCGCGTCGCTGCGGCGGCAGGCGGCCGCCGCGCCGGCGATCCGCTTCCTGGGTCCGCTGCCGCAGGGGGAGGTCTCGGCTCGCCTCCGCGAGGCCGACGTGTTCGTCGCCCCGTGCCTCGTCGGCGACGACGGCAACGCCGACGGACTGCCCACGGTGCTCCTGGAGGCGATGGCGAGCGGCATCCCGTGCGTGTCGACGGCGGTCACCGGCATCCCGGAGATCATCCACGACGGCCGCACCGGCGTGCTGTGCGCCCCCGGCGACGTGGACGCGCTGGCCGAGGGGTTGCGCCGCGTCAGCCGACCCGACTACCCCGTCGCGGCGACCACGCGCCGCGCGCGGCGGCTCGTCGAGCAGCACTTCGACGCCGCGGCGCAGGCTGAGCGGCTCGCCGAGCTCACCGCGGCCGACGCCGCGACCGACCGGAAGGAGGCGGCGTGATGCGCGTGGCCTATCTCGTCGCCGACCCCGGCGTCCCCGTCTTCGGAACGAAGGGCGCGAGCGTCCACGTGCAGGAGATCGTGCGGGCGTTCCGCGCCCGCGGCGACAAGGTGACGGTGTACGCCACCCGCCGGGGCGATCACGTCCCCTCCGACCTCGCCGACCTACGGGTCGTCGTGCAGCGCGTGCGCGGGGTGGGAGCAGAGCAGCGGGAGCAGGGCATCCGCGACGCCGTCGACGCCCTGACCACCGCCATCGTGGCCGAGGGGTGCGACCTCGTCTACGAACGGTTCTCGCTCTTCTCGGCGGGTGGGGCCGACGTCGCCGACGCCCTCGGCGTTCCGGTCGTCGTCGAGGTCAACGCACCACTGGTGGAGGAGCAGCGCCGCCACCGCGAGCTGATCGACGAGGAGGCGGCGGTCGCCATCGCCCGGCGTGCGCTGCAGCGGGCGGACGTCGCGGCGTGCGTCTCCGAGCCGGTGGCCGCCTGGGCGCGGGAGCACGGAGCCTCGCGCCCGCTGGTGGCCCCGAACGGCGTCAACACAGACCGCGTGCGTCCGCCTCTCGTGCGGCGGGGCGACGACGTGCCACCGACCATCGGGTTCGTCGGCACGCTCAAGCCGTGGCACGGAGTGGACGTGCTCGTGGATGCCATGGCCGAGCTCGCGCGGCGGGGTCGCCGAGCGCGACTGCTCGTCGTCGGAGACGGTCCCCAACGCGCCGAGCTGGAGGCGCACGCCCGACGCCTCGGAGTGGATGCCGAGTTCACCGGCGCCGTGGCCCCGGAGGACGTACCGGCGGTGCTGCAACGCCTCGACGTCGGCGTCGCGCCGTACCGCGCCGCCGACGACTACTTCTCACCGTTGAAGGTCTCGGAGTACCTCGCCGCGGGCCTGCCCGTCGTGGGCAGCCAAGTGGGTCAGGTGCCCTTGCTCGTCCGGCACGGGCGCTCGGGGCTGCTGACCGCGCCCGGCGACCCCCGCGCTCTGGCCGACGCCCTGCAGCTGCTCGTGGACGACACCGCGCTCTGTCGGCGGATGGCCGATCAGGCCCGCCAGCAGGCGGTGGCCGAGCACGGGTGGGGTGGGGTCCTCGCGCGCATCGTGGACGGCGCGCGAACGGCGGTGGCGTCGTGAAGCGTCAGAAGACCGCCTCCCCCCGCGCCCTCCGGCGCAGCCTGGCGATCGTGAGGCCGCACCTCCGCGGCAAGGCGTCGCTGATCGTGCTGGGCATGGTCGCCCTGCTGGCGGATGTCGTCTTCCGCGTCCTCGAGCCGTGGCCGCTGAAGTTCGTCGTCGACTCGGTGTCGGTGAGCCTGGGCGCCTCGACCGGGGCGGCGGCGGGGATCCCGCAGGCGAGCCTCGGACTGCTCGTCGCCTGCGCGACGCTGCTGCTGGGACTCATCGCCCTGCGGGCGGTGGCCGCGTACGCGAGCACGGTCGCCTTCGCCCTGGTCGGCTCGCGGGTCGCCACCGAGCTGCGTGCCCGCGCGTTCGCTCACGTGCAGTCGCTCTCGGCCCGGTACCACTCGACCGCATCGTCGGGCGATGTCGTGCAACGACTGGTGAGCGACATCGGCCGCCTGCAAGAGGTCGCCGTCACCGCCGGGCTGCCCCTAGTGGGCAACGTCCTCACCCTCGTCGTCCTCGTCGTCGTCATGTCGTTCATGGATCCCCTCCTCACCCTCGTCGTGGTGATCGCCGCGGCGCTGTACGCGGTGTCGTCGAGGCGCAGCTCCACCCGCATCACCGACGCGTCGCGCACGACGCGAAAGGGCGANCCGACACGGCGTCCGAGGCCCTCGGTGCCATCCGCGTCGTGCAGGCCTACGGCCTGGAGCGGCGCCTGGCCGGCGCCTTCGCCGACGGGAACGACCGGGCCCTCACGCAGGGCGTGCGCGCGCGCCGCCTCGCGGCCGGGTTGGAGCGACGCACCGACGTCATCGTCGGTTTCGCCACCGCGGCCGTGCTCCTCGGTGGGGGGTGGCAGGTGCTGTCGGGCAGCATGACCCCCGGCGACCTCGTCGTCTTCGTCGCCTACCTCAAGCTCGCCATGCGCCCGCTGAAGGATCTCGCGAAGTACACCGGCCGCATCGCCCGCGCCGCGGCATCCGGCGAGCGCGTCGCCGACCTGCTCGCGGAACCCGTCGAGATCGCCGACGGCCCCGACGCGGCCCCCCTTCCCGCGCTCCGCGGCGATGTCGCCTTCGAGGCCGTCTCGGTCGACGACGGTCGCGGCAGCGCCGTCTTCCGGGACCTGACCCTCCGCATCCCCGCGGGCCAGCACGTGTGTCTCCTCGGTCCGTCCGGAGCGGGCAAATCGACCCTCGCCGGGCTGCTCGTGCGCGCGGCCGACCCCCGCTCCGGGCGGGTGCGCCTGGACGGTATCGACCTCTCCCGCGCCACGATCGCGAGCGTCCGCGCTTCGGTATCGCTGCTGCTGCAGGAGTCGGTGCTGTTCGCGACGTCCGTCCGAGAGAACATCCGGTACGGCCGCCTGGACGCGACCGATGCCGAGGTGGAGGATGCGGCGCGCCGCGCCTTCGCGCACGACTTCGTCGCCGCCCTCCCCGACGGTTACGACACCGTGCTCGGGGCGCGGGGCGGCACGCTGTCCGGCGGCCAGCGCCAGCGGATCGCGATCGCCCGCGCGCTGCTGCGCGACAGCCCGATCATCGTGCTCGACGAAGCGACGACCGGGCTCGACCCGCAGGCGCGCGCCCAGGTCGGCGAGTCGTTGCGCGCGCTGACGAAGGAGCGCACCACCCTGTCGATCACGCACGACGTGACGCAGGCCCTGTCGGCCGATCGCGTGCTGTGGCTGGAGGACGGCCGCATCGTCGAGGACGGGACCCCGGCCGAGCTCGTCGATCGCGCCGACTCACGGGTGCACGCCTGGATACGGCAAGCCTCCGACGAGGGCGCCGTCGCGACGACGGGGGGACGACCATGAACACGGCTGTCCGCGAGCTCGCCGACCGCGACCCGAGCCTTCCCGGGCTGAGGACGCTGCTGGATCCCGCATCCCTGTCCGACGTCGTCGGGACGACCGTGCACGTGCGTCATCTGCGGTACAAGCCGGGGACGAGCGTGCTCGTCGCCTACTCCACGCCCGCGGGTGCGCACTGGGCGGGTGCCTGGGCGGGGCCGGACAAACCGGCTTCGGCCGAGCGGCGCGACGCCGCAGTGCGTGCCCTTCCGGGCATCCCCTGGTCGGTCGGGGGACCCGCGCGCAGCGATCGCGTCCTCGCCCGGGCCGTGAGGGATGCCGAGAAGCATGAGCCGTCTTGGCGACGCGCCGAGATCGTGCGCCACAACCCCGGGCGTCGACTCGTCGTCCGCACCGGTTCGGAGTACGCCAAGACGGCCCCCGGACGGGCGTCGAGCGCCCTGCACGCCGCCGAGCTGCTCGGGCGGGCGGGCGTACCCACCCTCGTGCCTCGTCTCGTGACCGAGCACGCTTGGGCGACGGCATCCTGGGGCGACGGAGATCTCGCCTCGTCGCCGTCGTCGGCGCACGCCGCGGCCGCGGGTGCGGCGTTGGCCCGCCTGCACGCGGTGACCCTCGACGACGCCGGGGTCGTCGACACGCCCGCCGCCCGCGGTCACGACGCCGCCCGTGCCCTGCGCACGGCGCTTCCTTCGACCGCCCGACGCGCCGACGACCTCGTGCGACGCCTCCCCTTCACACGTCGCCGGGCGATCGTGCACGGCGACTTCAGTGCCGATCAGGTGCTGCTCGGCCCCGGTGGGCGGATCCGCCTGATCGACCTCGACCGTCTCGGGTCGGGCGACCCGGCGCGGGATCTGGCCGGGTTCGCCGTCGAGGAGTTCTTCCGCACGGGCGACCTCGCGACGACGACCGCGCTCTTCGCCGCGTACCGGGCGGAGGGAGGCGTCGCGACCGAGGGCGACTGGCGCGCCTGGACCCCCCTGTGCGCGCTGGAGCGGGCGATCGAACCCTTCCGTCGGTGCGAACCCGACTGGCCCGCGGCCGTGGCGGCACGCCTGGAGCGGGCGGAGGACCTGCGGTGATGCTCCCTCCGCGCGAGGTGCGCGATGAGCACGGCCCCTGGAGGGTTCGGCGGGCATGGCCGTCGTCGAGCGGCTGCGACCTCGAGGTCGTGCACGCCGACGGGCGCCTGCGCGCCGGGCGTCTGCGGAACGGGGAGGTGGAGCTGCTCCCCGGCGGGCGCGACAAGCACCTCCCCGCGCTCTCGCGTGCCTGGGCGAGCGGGACGACCGTCTCGTGGCGTCGCGGACGCCGGGTCGTGCTGCGCGCCCACGATGGCTCGGGCTACCTGAAAGTCGTCCGCAGCGAGTCGATCGCCGCGATCTCCCGGGCGCACGTCCGCGCGGAGGCCTTCCGCGGAGGGTTCGTGACCCCCGACGTCACCCTCGCGGATCCGGCCGGCTGCGTGCACCTCTCCCGCGTGGCGGGCAGGACCCTGCACGACCTGGGCGCCGACCCCGGTACTCCGAATGCCGTGGTGCACGCGGCCTGGGCCGGCTGGGCCCGGGGCTGGGAACGCGTGCTGGCCGCTCCGGTCGCGGCCGACGCCGCCCCCCATACGGCGGCCGACGAGGCGGAGGTCCTGCTCCGGTGGCGCGATCACGCCCTCCGCGCCGGAGTCGCGTCGGCGGTCGCGGTGGCGTTCGATCGTGCGGCCGACGCGCTCGTCACCGGTGTCGGCGACGCGTCGACTCCCGCCCACCGCGACCTGCACGACAAACAGGTGCTGTGGGACGGGCGCCGGGCCGGCCTGATCGACCTCGACACCGCCGCTTGCGCCGAGCCCGCCCTCGACCTCGCGAACCTGCGCGCCCACGTCGCCTGGCGGCAGGGGCAGGGGCGCCTGTCCGCCCCGCGCGCGCTCGCGGCGCTGAGCGCGATCGACGGGGTCGCCACCCGCGCGCACGTCGACTCCGAGCGGATCGCCGCCTACGAGGCATCCACGCGACTGCGTCTGGGAGCGGTCTACCTCTTCCGGCCCGCGTGGCACGATCGCGCCGCACGGTGGCTGACCCGCTGCGCCGCCCAGACGAGCCGGTAGGCGCGCCGACCGCGTCACCCGTGCGAGCCGCCGGCCCCGCCGCGCGGCGGTCGCGCCCCGCGCTGCTCACATCAGCCGGAAGCCGGCCCCGCTGCGCGGCGGTCGCGCCCCGCGCTCACACCAGCCGGTAGCCGGCCCCGCGCACGGTCTCGATCCGATCCGCACCCAGCTTCTGGCGCAGGTAGCCGATGTAGACGTCGGCGACGTTGGATCCGGGGTCGAAATCGAAGCCCCAGACCCGGCTGAGAAGCTGCTCCCGGCTGAGCACCTGCCCCGGGTGACGCACGAGTTCCTCCGCGAGCGCGAATTCGCGCGCAGACAGCACGACCTCCCGACCCGCGACGGAGGCGGTGCGTTGGCGCACGTCCAGCACGATGTCGCGGTGCTGCAGTTCCATCCCCTTCGCCGCCGGTTCCCGTCGGATGCGCAGCCGGATGCGGGCCACCAGCTCATCGAACCGGAACGGCTTCCCGAGGTAGTCGTCGGCTCCCCCCTCCAGGCCCGCCACGGTGTCCTCGAGTTCGACCCGGGCGGTCAGCATGATGACGGGGACGGCGGAGCCCGAACCGCGAAGCTCCTCCAGCACCTCGAATCCCGTCATCCCGGGCAGGTTGACGTCGAGCACGATGAGGTCGAACTCCCCCGACAGGGCGAGCGCGAGCGCCTCGCGGCCGTCGCCGGTCACGCGGGTCGCGTAGCCCGCCGATCGCAGGCCCTTGTCGATGAAGGACGAGATGCGGGTTTCGTCGTCGACGATGAGGATGGATGCCACGTCAGTCCTCCGGGCGATCGTGTGCGGGGGTGCGCCGGGGCAGCGGCGGGCGCGGGGGGATCGGGATCGATGCGGTCGGGGCGCTCGCGGTGACGGGCGAGGTGTCGGAGACGAGCGGCACGGTCAGGACGAACTCAGCCCCCGGGCCGTTCGCCGGGCTTCCCACGGTGGCGGTCCCGCCGTGATTGTCGGCGATGGCCGCCACGATGTTCAGACCGAGACCGGTCCCGCCGCGTCCCTCGTCGGCCGCTCCCCGGTGGAAGCGTTCGAAGACGCGTTCGCGTTGATCGACGGGAACGCCCGGCCCGTGGTCCCGGACGAAGAGTTCGAGCATCTCGCCCCGCCGCCGCACACCCAGGACGAGATCGCCGCCGCCGTGGTTCACGCCGTTCTGTGCCAGTTGCAGCAGGGCCTGCGTGATGCGCGCCCGGTCGATCAGCGCGTGAACCGGGGCGACCGGTCCCAGCCGCACCGTCGCTCCCTCGATGCCGCGCACCTTCACGGCGACCTGCTCGACGAGGGCCGCCATGTCGGTCGACTCCAGGCGGAGCGGGCTGGGTCCGCGCAGGGCCGCTTCCTGGGTGAGGTCCTGGACGAGACGCCCCATCCGCGCCAGCTCGTCCAGAGCGAGGTCGCGGGTGGATCGCACGTCGGAAGGGTCTTCCACGTCCATCACGTCGAGGTGGCCGCTGACGATGGTCACCGGGGTCTTCAGCTCGTGCCCGACGTCGCTGAGGAGCGTGCGTTGCGCGCCGAGCGCGCTGTCGAGGCGATCGAGCATGTCGTTCATCGTGGCGGCGAGCGCGCTCACGTCGTCGTTTCCCTCGACCGGCAGCCGTTCGGCGAGCGAGCGCGCCGACACCCGGGCAGCCGTCTCGCGCATACGCCGCAGGGGCTGGAGCAACCGCGCGGCGACGAGCCCGGCGCTCGCCGCGATGACGATGAGGGCGATCGCGGCGGCCAAGAGGTACACGCGGGCGGCATCGTCGATCTCGGCGAGTTCGCCCTCGAGGTCGTAGGCCGTGATGAACATCACCGCAGAGGGCGGCGGTGATCCCTCGACGGCGATCGGAGCGGCGAGGTAGCGCCACGCGACCCCCTCCTCGGCGTACGTGCCGATGACGGGGTCGCCCTGGGTTACCGAGGTCACGTGGGGTACGAAGCCGGGCGCGGATTGCAGGTCGACGTCGAGCGGCACCCCCGGGATCAAGGCAGCGACGCCGTCGATGACGCCGAGGGCACCGGTGTTGTCGTCGGGGCTGATGCGCGTGACCGTGGCCTCGAGCGCCTCGGTCGACGACGGCCAGGCCGCTTCTCCGTTCCCGGCGGCGACCAGCGCTCGGGCCGACTCCAGGGCCGCCTCCAGGCGCGTGTCCACGGCCGCCAGGATCCGCGTGCGCTCGACCAGGTAGACGGCGGCGCCCACCGACATCAGGCCGATCGCGGCGACGACGGTGATGACCACGACGATGCGCGTCCGAACGGTCCACCCGCCACCTGGTGCAGAGGCGGGCGCCGTTCCCATGCGCTTCAGTATGCCGGGGGGATGCCGCCCGACCCGCCGAAATAAGAAGGCTCTCACGATCAGCTTCCCTCGCCCTTACCGGCGAGCGACAGGCTCGAATCACCTCACTACGGATGGAGTCCTCGAATGTCTCGTCGCGCGTGGATCGGCACCGCCCTCATCGCCGTCTCCGCTCTCGGGGCGATCGGTGCGACCGCCGCCGTCGCCGCCGCGTTCGAGCCGCGCACCGTGACCGAGCGTGTCCTCCCCGGAGGCACCCTCACCGGCGGTCCCGCTCCGGCGACGCCATCGCCGTCGCCGACGCCCGTCGTCGACCCGTCGGTGGTCCCCACCGAGCAGGCGCCCGCAGCTCCCGAGCAACCTGCAGCCCCTGAGCAACCTGCAGCCCCGGCGGCCCCGCAGCCGGTCGACCCCCCGGCTCCAGTGCCGGTCTCGCCCACCGATGACGACGATGACGACGACGGCCCGGATGACGACTTCGACGATGACGGGGACGACGGCGACGACGACTGACACTCCTCGTCGCTGGCGCCGCAGAACACGACCGAGAACGCCGGTCCGTCCGCTCGTCGAGTCCGTCGCGCGAATACGCCCCCCGCAGCGCGTCAACCGGGACGGGCGTCGTCGGCCGGCGCGTCCTGGCATCCTGGAGCTCGATCCCGCTCTCCTCGAGGAACCCGATGCCGTCAGCCGCTCTCGTCCACATCCGCGACTCGCGTCCCCACGCCCCGCAGTACCAGGACCTCCTCGACGCCCTGAACGGCGGAGCCGTGACGGCCCTGCGCGCGGCCGGATGGGACGTCGATCTCCGCCCCGCGGCCGAGCAGCCCCTCGACACGCTGCTCGACGCCGCCCGCCGCGCCGATGTCGTCGTCATCCTCGGCGGGGAGGACATCGATCCGCGGGCGTACGGGTCGACCGATCAGCGTCCGCACGAGACGCCCTACCACGTCGCCGCCGACGAGGCCCAGCTGGCCGTCATTCGCGACACCGTCGCCGCCCGGCGCCCCCTGCTCGGCATCTGCCGCGGGATGCAGCTGGTCAACGTCGCCCTCGGCGGCACCCTGCACCAGGACATCCCGGGCCACCGCAGCAGCACGGGCGATCCGTTCGTCGCCACCACCGTCCGCTTCGACCGCCCCGACCCGATCTCCGCGGCCGGCGACCTCCTGTGCAGCCACCACCAGTCGCTGGATCGCCTGGGAGAGGGCCTGGATGCCACGGCTCGCGCCGTCGACGGCACCGTCGAGGCCGTGCGCCACCGCTCGCTGCCGATCTGGGCGTACCAGTGGCACCTCGAGCACCCGCGGTCTGCGAGCCGTCAGCTCGCGCCGGTGATGGCGGCGCTTCTCGCCGCGAGCGGAGCGGCACGCACGGCCTGAAGCATCACGACAGACAGCCCGTCACAGCGTCATGATGGCCGTCGAAGGGGCCCGTCCGGCCCCCGCCCGCGAGTCCGGCCACGCAATCGCGTGGCGCCTCGCCTCAGTCGAGCAGCAGCGCCGGCTCCTCCAGCACGGATGCCACATCGGCGATGAACCGCGAGATCCCGTCGCCGTCGACCACGCGGTGATCGAACGAACCCGACACCGTGGTCACCCAGCGGGGGCGCACCTCGCCGTCGACGACCCAGGGCTTCTGACGGATCGCACCGAGGGCGATGATGCCGGCCTCGCCGGGGTTGATGATGGGGGTACCGGCATCCACTCCGAACACGCCGATGTTGGTGATCGTGAACGTGCCGCCGGACTGGTCGGCGAGGCTCGTCTTGCCCTCGCGGGCGGTGAGCGTGAGGTGCTCGAGCGCCTTGGCCAGCTCGCGCGTGTTCATGCCCTGCGCGTCCTTGATGTTCGGCACGAGCAGACCCCGCGGGGTCGCGGCGGCGATGCCGAGGTTGACGTAGTGACGCACGCTGATCTGCGCTCCGTCTTCGGTGTCGACCCAGGCGGCGTTGATCATGGGCGTGCGGCGCAGGGCCCAGATCACGGCGCGGGCCATGATCAGCAGCGGCGAGATCTTCACGTCGGCGAAGTCGGCCGAGGCCTTGAGCCGCTTGACGAGCTCCATGGTGCGCGACGCGTCGACGTCGACCCACACCGACACGTGCGGGGCCGAATACGCGCTCGAGGTCATCGCGTTGGCGGTGGCCTTGCGCACACCGCGCACCGGGATCGACTCCTCGCGCGCGTCGGCGACGGGTGCGGCCGTCGCGACGGGAGCCGGCGCAGCAGCGGCGGGAACGGAGATCGTCTCCTCGCGCACGTCGCCCCACGCGGGCGTCTCGATGTTGCGGAAGACACTGGCCTGCTCGGCGTGCTTGACGACGTCGTCGCGGGTGACCTCGCCGGCCGTGCCACTCGGTGTCACCGCCGACAGGTCGACGCCGAGGTCGCGCGCGAGCTTGCGGATCGGGGGCTTGGCGACGACGCCGACGGATGCCGCGACCGGACGCTCGATGGACGGTCCCTGAGCCTGTCGAAGGGTGCGGCGCCGCGACGACACCGCGCCTCCCGTGCCGTAACCGACGAGCACGGCACCGCCCGGGTCACTGGGCTCGGGGACCGTGGTCGGAGCCGAGGGCGCCGGGGATGCGGCATCCGCGGAGCCGATCGTGATGATCGGGGCGCCGACCTCGACGGTGGCCCCCTCGGTCGCCAGCAGCTCGCCGACCGTGCCCGAGTAGGGCGAGGGCAGCTCGACGAGCGACTTGGCGGTCTCGATCTCGACGATCACGTCGTTGACGGCGACGGTGTCACCCGGCGCGACGCGCCACTGCACGATCTCGGCCTCGGTGAGGCCTTCTCCGACATCGGGGAGAACGAAGGTCTGATCGGTCACGGTGTGTCCTTTGCTCGGGAGCCAGCATTGCACCGGCGTCGCCGCAACGGAATGCTCCGGTGGGCGGGAGGGCAGCGGGTCAGTAGGCCAGAGACCGGTCGACGGCCTCGAGGATGCGGTCGGCGTCGGGCAGGTAGGTGCCTTCGAGCTTCGCGGGCGGGAAGGGCACGTCGAAACCCGAGACGCGCAGCACGGGCGCCTCGAGCGCGAAGAAGGCCTTCTCCATGACGGTCGCGGCGATCTCGGAGCCGAGCGAGGTGAAGCCCGGCGCCTCCTGCGCGTAGACCATGCGGCCGGTGCGGCGCACCGAGTCGAGCAGCGGGCCGTAGTCGACCGGGGACAACGACCGCAGGTCGATGACCTCGCAGCTCGTGCCCTCGCTCTCGGCGAGCGCGGCCGCCTGCAGCAGCGTCGTCACCATGGCCCCGTGCCCGACGAGCGTCACGTCGGTACCGCGGCGCACGATGCGGCTGGCGTGCAGCGGCAGCGCGGGGGCCTCGGTGTCGACCTCACCCTTCTGCCAGTACTTCGCCTTGGGCTCGAAGAAGACGACCGGGTCGGGCGAGTCGATCGCCTGCTGGATCATCCAGTACGCGTCGTTCGCGTTCGAGGGGCTGACCACTCGCAGGCCCGGGGTGTGCGTGAAGTACGCCTCGGGGCTCTCCTGGTGGTGCTCGACCGCGCCGATGTGCCCCCCGTAAGGGATGCGGATGACGACGGGCATCTGCAGAGCGCCCTCATGGCGGTTCGTGAGTTTCGCCAACTGCGAAGTGATCTGATCGAACGCGGGGAAGACGAACCCGTCGAACTGGATCTCGAGCACGGGACGGAATCCGCCCATCGCGAGACCGATCGCGGTGCCGACGATGCCCGACTCCGCCAGCGGGGAGTCGATGACACGGCGCGGCCCGAAGTCCTTCTGCAGACCCTCGGTGACACGGAACACACCGCCGAGCGGGCCGATGTCCTCGCCCATGAGCAGGACGCGGTCGTTCGTCTCGAGCGCGCGGCGGAGGCCGGCGTTCAGCGCGCGACTGATCGGAAGGTTCTCGGTCACTGGGCGCCTCCGTCCATCGACGTCTCGTAGTCGTCGAGCCAGCGCTGCTCCTCCTGGATGAGAGCGTGCGCCTCGGAGTAGACGCTCTCGAACATGAGGCCGCGCGGGATGGTGCCGAGCGCGTTCGTGCGGACGCGCACGTCGTCGGCGAGGGCGGCACCCTCGGCATCCGCGTCGTCGAAGAACTGCTGCGGCGCGCCACGCCCCTCGAGGTAGGTGCGCATGCGGGCGATGGGATCGCGCCCGGCCCACGCCGTCTCTTCATCGGAGGTGCGGTACTTCGTAGGGTCGTCGCTCGTGGTGTGCGCACCCATGCGGTACGTCATCG
Organism: Microbacterium sp. 22296; assembly: GCF_052045385.1. Lineage (NCBI taxonomy): Bacteria > Bacillati > Actinomycetota > Actinomycetes > Micrococcales > Microbacteriaceae > Microbacterium > Microbacterium sp. 22296. The sequence goes on from NZ_JBQEOS010000004.1 coordinate 426,454, forward strand.
CCTCGATCGCACGGGGGCCGCCTCCGGCACGTGCCTCGTCGAGGGCGGTCTTCGTCACGGCGTAGCTGGCGAGAACGTCGTTGCCGTCGACCTGGAGGCTCGGGATGCCGTAGCCCTCACCGCGCTTGTACAGCGGCGAGCGCGACTGCGTCGCGACCGGCACGGAGATGGCCCACTGGTTGTTCTGCAGGAAGAACACCTGGGGGGTCTGGAAACTCGCGGCGAAGACCATCGCCTCGTGGACGTCTCCCTGGCTGGACGCCCCGTCGCCGTAGTAGACCATCACGGCCTCGTCGCGCTCGGGGTCGCCCGATCCCGCCTTGCCGTCGAACACCAGACCCATGCCGAGGCCCGTGGCGTGAAGCGTCTGCGCGCCGAGCACGAGAGTGTAGATGTGCGTGTTGCCGTTCTTCGGGTCGGTCGGGTCCCACCCGCCGTGGGTGAGCCCGCGCATGAGCCGGATGATGTCGATCGGGTCGACGCCGCGGATGCGGGTGACCACGTGCTCGCGGTACGACGGGAAGATGTGGTCCTGCGCGCGGGCGGCGCGCGCGGAGCCCACCTGGGCGGCCTCCTGCCCGAACGACGGCGGCCACAGGGCGAGCTGGCCCTGCCGCTGCAGATTGGTCGCCTGCACATCGAACGCGCGGATCGAGACCATGTCGCGATAGAACGTCTCGAGTTCGGCGTCGGTCAGGGCGTCGATGAGCGGCAGGTAGCGCTCGGCCGCAGGCGTGGGCGCCAGCGTGCCGTCGGCTGCCAGAACGCGCACGAGAGCGGGATCGTCGAGCGGGGTCATTCCCCCACGCTAACGCCCGACCCATGCTCACGACCGCATGAGGTGCACAACGGATGACGGAATCCGCGGTTGACGTCGGACAAACGGATGCCGCGCTCGCGGCGCCGAATCGGTGCCCGGTCCCTTCGACGAGCTCCGGGACCTCTCCCTCGTCGCACCCGAGGTGGCTGAGCGTGTCGAAGCCACCGGGGCGCCGCACCGGCAACGACCGCGCGTCAGCGTTGTGCCGCGGCGACCTCGACGACGCGGTCCAGCGACTCCTCTTCGCCGATGGAGATGCGGATGCCGTCGCCCGCGAACGGGCGCACGATGAGACCCGCCTCCTCGAACGCCGCCGCGACCTCGAGCGTGCGCTCCCCCGCTGCGAGCCAGACGAAGTTCCCCTGCGCGTCGGGGACGTCCCACCCGGTCTCGCGGAGTCGGTCGACCAGGCGGTCGCGCCGCTCGGCGATGACTTTCACGCGGTGCAGGAGCTCGCTCTCGGCATCCAGGCTCGACAGGGCCGCCGCTTCGCCGGCAGCGGTGACCGACAGCGGGATCGCGGTGCTCCGGGCGGCGTCGAGAACGGACTCGTTGCCGATGGCGTACCCGATGCGCAGGCCCGCCAGGCCGTAGGCCTTCGAGAACGTGCGGAGCACGACGATGTTCGGGCGGTCCAGCACCGCGCGCACGCGACCGCCCTCGACCGAGGCCGGGTCGGTGACGAACTCGGCGTAAGCCTCGTCGAGCACGACGAGCACGTCGCGCGGCACCTCGTCGATGAATGCCGCGAACTCGTCGTAGCCGACGGTCGTCCCCGTGGGGTTGTTGGGGCTGCAGACGATCACCATGCGCGTGCGCTCGGTGACGGCGGCGGCCATGGCCGGCAGGTCGTGCCGCGCCTCGGCGGTGAGGGGCACCTGCACGCTCGCCGCCCCCGTCACCGCGACCAGCGACGGGTAGGCCTCGAACGAACGCCAGGCGTACACGACCTCGTCACCCGGGCCCGAGGTCGCCAGCAGCAGCTGAGCGAGCAACGAGACGCTGCCGGCGCCGACGTGCACCTCGTCGGGCGAGACGCCGTAGCGCGCCGCGAGTCGCTCGCGCAGGCGCGCGGCCGTGGCATCCGGGTACCTGTTGAAGGCGCCCGCGGCGGCCACCGCCTCGAGCACGCCGGGGAGGGGCTCGAAGGGGTTCTCGTTGCTCGAGAGCTTGAAGGCGTCGGGGCTGGCCTGACGACCCTGTCGATACGCCGGCAGAGCGGCGATCTCGGGGCGGATACGGGGCAGGACCGGCTGTTCGCTCACACCGCGAGCCTAATCGCGGGCCTGCCGGTTTCGTCAGACCTCCTCCACAGCCCCGGTGCGATCGCAACACCCTGATGACGGTTCGCCGCGCGTGCCAGGGTGGTGGTCATGCGCTTCGTCGTCCGCGTTGCCGTCAACGCCTTCGCCATCTGGATCGTCACGCTGCTACCCGCGCTGCAGGTGCGCCTCATCCCCTTCCCGCCCGGTGAGTGGCTGCAGGTGCTCCTCACCCTGCTGCTGGTGGGCCTGGTCTTCGCGCTCGTGAACACCATCGTGGGCACGGTGGTGAAGATCGTGGCGATACCGCTCTACATCCTCACCCTCGGGTTGATCTCGCTGATCATCAACGGGTTCCTGCTGTGGCTCACGGCGGTGATCACCGAGAACGGGGACTGGGGGCTGCGCACCGGCGAGTTCTGGCTGACGGTGGTCGCCGCACTCCTCATCGGCGTGATCAACGCGGTGCTCGGCGGCATCCTGCGCCCGCGACGCGAGGAGCGCGAGCGGCGCTGAGCCCGCCATCGCGTCGCAGCCCCGGTGCCTGGCGGGTCGCTCCTGTCGCCGAGCGTAGCGAAGTGACCGCCGAGCTCCAGCCCGAGCCAGGTCGCTGAGTCCGTCGGAGGGGAGGAGCCCGTAGAAGCCCCGAGGCTCCGGACCAGCTCCGCCCGCCCCGCCCGGAATCGACGGGTGCGGACGCGACGCGTCCCCGCCATGATGGAGGGATGACCGCGAGTGCCGACGCGCCCTTCCGCGTCGTGTTCGTGTGCAGCGGCAACATCTGCCGGTCCCCCATGGCCGAGGTGGTGTTCCGACGTCTCGCCGAGACCGCGGGCCTCGGCGCCCACGTCTCATCGACGTCCGCCGGGACGGGTGACTGGCACGTCGGCGAGCGCGCCGACCACCGCACGATCGCCGCCCTCGACCGCCTGGGCTACGACGGGGCGGCGCACCGCGCGCGGCAGTTCCAGTACGTCGACTTCACCCGCAACGACCTCGTCGTCGCTCTCGATCGCAGCCACGAACGCGTGCTGCGCGGGTGGGCGCAGAGCGACGACGACGCCGACAAGATCGCCCTGCTGCAGTCGTTCCTGCCCGACGCCGAGACCCTCGACGTGCCCGACCCCTACTACGCGGGGGCCCCGATGTTCGATGAGGTGCTCGGTATGATCGAACGGGCCAGCCGCGCTCTGTTCCGGCAGCTCGAGCCCGCCATCCGCTCCGCGGGCTGACCTTTCCGCGCGACCTTCGGGAGACCCGTGTCCTCTCTGCCTCCGCAGCCCCTCAGTCCGCTCGACGGTCGGTACTTCGCCACCGTGTCCGCGATCGGCGACTACCTGTCGGAGGCGGGCCTGAACCGCGCCCGCGTCGAGGTCGAGGTCGAATGGTTGCTCGCTCTGACCGACCGCTCGCTCTTCGGCACCTCGCCGGTGTCCGAGGCCGACCGCGCGAAGCTGCGCGCCCTGTACGAGGACTTCGGCGCCGACGAGATCGCCTGGCTCTCCGCCAAAGAGGCCGTGACCCGTCACGACGTGAAGGCCGTCGAGTACCTCGTGCGCGACCGTCTCGACACCCTCGGTCTGACCGGCCTCGCCGAACTGACGCACTTCGCGTGCACGAGCGAAGACATCAACTCCACCGCCTACGCCCTCACGGTGCAGCGCGCCGTCGAGCGCGTCTGGCTGCCCAAGCTCCGCGCGGTCACCGCCGCCCTGTCCGAGCTGGCGGTGCAGCACCGCGACGCCGCGATGCTCTCCCGCACGCACGGCCAGCCCGCCACGCCCACCACGATGGGCAAAGAGATCGGCGTCTTCGCGTGGCGCCTCGACCGCGTCATCCGTCAACTGGATGCCGGGGAGTACCTCGCGAAGTTCTCCGGCGCGACGGGTACCTGGTCGGCGCACGTCGCCGCCGAGCCCGACGTCGACTGGCCCGAGCTGACGCGGGCGTTCATCGAGTCGCTCGGGCTGGGCTTCAACCCGGTCACGACGCAGATCGAGTCGCACGACTGGCAGGTCGAGCTGTACGACCGCGCGCGCCACGCGGGCGGCATCCTGCACAACCTCGCCACCGACATCTGGACCTACATCTCGCTCGGGTACTTCACGCAGATCCCCGTCGAGGGTGCGACCGGCTCGTCGACGATGCCCCACAAGATCAACCCGATCCGCTTCGAGAACGCCGAGGCGAACCTCGAGATCGCCGGCGGGCTGTTCAGCACGCTGGCCTCCACCCTCGTCACCAGCCGCCTGCAGCGCGACCTCACCGACTCCACGACGCAGCGCAACATCGGCGTCGCGTTCGGACACTCGCTGCTCGCCCTCGACAACCTGCAGCGCGGTCTCACCGAGATCTCGCTCGCCGAAGACGTGCTGCTGGCCGACCTCGACGTGAACTGGGAGGTGCTCGCCGAGGCCATCCAGACCGTGGTGCGCGCCGAGATCGCCGCCGGTCGCTCGCAGATCACCGACCCTTACGCGCTGCTGAAAGACCTCACGCGCGGTCGCCGCGTGGGCGCTCCCGAGCTGGCCGAGTTCGTCCGCGGCCTCGACATCGGCGACGCCGCGAAGGAGCGCCTGCTCGCGCTCACCCCCGCGGCGTACGCCGGGTTGGCGTCGCGGGTGGTCGACGCGCTGTAGCGCCCGACCGAAGAGGGCGGGGGCCGGGGGCCCGGGCCGCGGGGGTGCGGGCGTCCGAGGGTGCCGGGGTGCCCAACGGCGGGCCGCTCCCTGGACACGCCGCACGCCGGAGGCTGACACGGCGTGTCGCCCACGGCATCCGCCACTGTGCACACCCCACCGGGCGGGCGCCCACACCGGGCAGGCACCCCCACCCCGAACCACCCCGGACCCGCTCTTCGGCCGCCCCCATCCCGGACCCGCACGAGCCGCCGCCGCCGAGCGCGCAGCAGAAAAGCCTGGACGCCGGAGCGATCTGCGTCGTAGTGTGTTGACGTCAACATCTCCCGACCTCCGGGTCACCCGTGTGCCGCATCGTCGCGGCGCAGATCGGAAAAGACGCGATGACGCATCGACGCCCCCTGACCGCACGCCGCATCCTCGCGGCCACGACGGCTGCCGTCCTGGCCGCCGCCCTGGCATCCCCGCTCGCGGCTTCGGCCGCCACGGGCGTGCCGACGGACCCCAACGACGGTGTGACGCGGATCGATCCACCGGTGACCTACGACGCGTTCCAGCCCCTCGCCGACCCCGGCTCGAGCGCTCCCGACTACTTCCAGCCGAAGTGGTACGACACCGACGGACGTCACATCCAGGCGCACGGCGGTCAGGTCGTCACGACCGAGGAGGACGGCCAGACCGTCTACTACTGGTACGGCGAAGACCGCACGAAGGGCTACTGGGACAGCCCCGGCGTCGCCGTGTACCGGTCGACGGATGCCATGAACTGGACCAACATGGGCGACGCGCTGCGCAGCATCTCGACGCGCGACGACCTGCTCACCCCCTACTTCGAGGAGCTGTACGACACGGTCGACGAGAACGGCCAGCCGCGTACCGAGAAGATCGACGCCCTCGCCTACCACCTGAACTCCACGCGCAACTCCGACTACACCGCGATCTTCGAGCGGCCCAAGGTGCTGCAGAACGAGAAGACCGGCCAGTGGGTCATGTGGTGGCACGCCGATGGGCGCATCGAGCCCGGCGGCAGCACCTACGCGCGCTCCATGGCCGCCGTGGCCGTGTCGGACTCCCCCGTCGGACCTTTCCGCATGACGGGCGCCTTCCGCATGCCGAACCGCACGAACTACCAGGCGTGCACGCAGTACGCGGTGCCCGGCCAGGCGCGCGACATGACCGTGTTCAAGGACGACGACGGCAAGGCGTACATCTCTTACTCGTCGGAGGAGAACTACAGCCTCTACGTCGCCGAGCTCGACGACTCGTACACGAACGTCACCCACACCACCGGCACGGACACTCTCGACGTGAACCAGTACTCCGAGGACGGTCGGTACCCCTACATCTTCGCCGACGGCACCCCGGAGGCGCCCGTGCGGGGTGAGGACTTCCAGATCGTGAAGGAGTGCGGCCACCTCGAGGCCCCCGCGATCTTCGAGCGCGACGGCACCTACAGTGTCGTCACCTCCGGCGCCACCGGATGGGCCCCCAACCCGCAGACGTACTACACGACGAAGAACCTGATGGGCACGTGGATCCGCGGCGTCCAGGCCGGCGACGCGCATGAGAACACGTACTACAGCAGCATCCCCGACGGTGGCGACGGCCTGCTGTCGATCGGCGACGTCCGCCGCTCCACCTTCGGTTCCCAGACCACGAACGTCTTCGAACTCGAACCCGGCAAGTTCGTCTACATGGGCGACCGCTGGAACGAGGGCAAGTCCGACTCGACCTACGTCTGGCTGCCGCTGACGGTGGGCGAGAACGGTCGCCTCGAGATGCACAACCCGGCGGCCGAGAACCCCGCGCGCTACGGCACCGGGTGGGACGCGTCGTACTGGGATGACAAGGGCTTCGGCCACGGCACGTGGAAGGTCACCACGGCACTGCCGACGACGGTCCTCCGCGGTCAGGCGCCGCAGCTGCCCAGCACCGTGTCGGTCGACGTCGACGGCACCGCCTCCGCCGTCGCGGTGACCTGGAGCGCCATCGACACCAGCGTGCTGGGACCGCAGCAGCTGACCGGCACCCTCGCCGCCGACGCGAACTTCACGGTCGGGCGCTCCTTCCAGCGCACGATCACCGTGACGACGCCGGGCATCGCGAACATCGCCCCCGAGGCGACGGTCACGGCCTCGAGCCGCACCGACCTCGTCGGCACGATCACCGACGGCAACCGCACCGGCAAGGGCTGGGACGACTGGACCGGCAACGGTTACCCGCGCAACAGCTGGCTCCAGTTCGACTGGGGGACGAACCGCACGTTCGACTCGCTCGCCGTCTACACGTACAAGGACGGGGCCACCGCGACCTGGCCGTCGCGTATCCAGGTGCAGTACCGCGACGCGGCCGGCACCTGGCAGGACTCCACGGTCGCGGTGACCCTGGCTCAGGATGCCGCCGCGGCAGCCCCCGTCGCCATGCTCGACGGGAAGGGGCTCCCGACGTCCAGCGCCCTCCGCCTGCGCCTCACGAGCGACGCCAACACGTGGCAGTCGATCTCCGAGGTGGAGATCTGGGGCAATGCCCTGGCACCCAACGTGTGCCGCGGCACCGACGCCACCGTGTCGGCATCCTTCTCGCAGACGAAGTGGGCGACCATGCCCGCGGGCAACGCCTGCGACGGCCGACAGAACACGCAGTGGTCGACGTGGACCGACGCCGGATTCAAGGACTCCTCCACCTTCACCCTCGAGACGACCGGGACCCACCGTCTCGACACGGTGAAGTTCACCAACATCGAGGGTTCGGTCACGGGTGTGTCGGCCGAGTACCGCACGAGCGCCAACGAGTGGAAGCCGGTCACCCTCACCGGCGCCGCGCCGACGGTGACGAACGGCCGTGAGACGACCCTGTCGTTCACGCAGGTGATGGCGACCGGCCTGCGACTGACGTTCGCCACTCCGGGTTCGTACCTGAAGATCCCCGAGATCGTCGTTCCCGAGGGCATCGCCCTGCCGAAGGCCACCACCACGGTGACTTCCCGCTGCGTCGCCGGGAAGGTGACGCTGTTCACCACGGTGCGCAACGACGAGAAGACGGCCGCGACCGTCGAGCTCGCCTCGCCGTGGGGTCGGAAGACGCTGACGGCGATGGCTCCCGGCGCGACCGCTTCCGTCGCGCAGTCGACGCGGGCGGCGTCCATCACGGCCGGCACGGTCACGGTGACGACGTCGGCCGACGGTGCCCAGGGAGAGCAGAGCGTGCCGTTCACGGCGCGTAGCTGCAGCTGACCGGCGGGCGAGGCGACCCGAACGCCTCGTTCCCGCCCTCTCAACCCGCCCCGGCCGTCCCTCGACGGTCGGGGCGGGTTGCCGTGCGGCGAAGGGTGCCGGTGCCGGTGCCGGTGCCGGTGCCGGTGCCGGTGCCGGTGCCGGTGAGCACGATGCGACCGAGCCGCTGCCCGAAACGACTGCGGCACGAAGACCGATCGCGCAGGCTCCTCCACAGGCGGCATCCGGGTTCCTCGCGTGAGGGCGGCGACGGTGAGTCATGCTCGGAGCGGGACAATGGATGCCATGCGCGCGATGATCATGGACACCCTGGCGAAACCCCTCGAGGTGCGCGACGTCGAGGTTCCGAGCGCGCCGGCCGGCGGCGTCGTCGTCGAAGTGCACGCGACTGGCCTGTGCAAGAGCGACTGGCACGCCTGGGTCGGGCATGACGACGTCGCCCTCCCCCACGTGCCGGGCCACGAGTTGGCCGGCGTCATCGTCGAGGTCGGCGCGGGAGTGCAGCGCTGGCGGGCCGGCGACCGCGTCACGGTGCCGTTCGTGATGGGCTGCGGCGTGTGCGAGTGGTGCCGCGACGGCAACGCGCAGGTGTGCCCCGACCAGCAGCAGCCCGGGTTCACGCAGTGGGGGTCGTTCGCCGAGCGGGTGGTGCTGCGCGCCGCCGACACCAACGTGGTCCGAATTCCCGACGGCGTCTCGTTCGAGGCGGCCGCGGCCCTCGGATGCCGCTTCGCCACGGCATATCGCGCTCTCACCGGCCGTGCGCGCGTGCAGGCCGGCGAGTGGGTCACGGTGGTGGGGGCCGGGGGCGTGGGTCTCAGCGCCGTGATGATCGGCGCGGCCCTCGGCGCGCGGGTCATCGCGGTCGATCGCACCCCCGCCGCCCTCGACGCGGCGCGCCGGCTGGGCGCGGAGCACACGCTCATCGCCGACGGCACCGACATCCCCGCCGGGGTGAGCGACATCACCGGCGGCGGGAGCCACGTGTCGGTCGACGCGGTGGGTAGCGCGCAGACGGCGCGCGACGCCGTGCTGAGCCTGCGTCGGCGGGGACGGCACGTGCAGATCGGGCTGCTGCCCACGCCCGACGGCATGAGCGCGATGCCCATGGCCCGGGTGATCGCGTGGGAGCTCGACCTCCTCGGCAGCCACGGCATGGCTGCAGTGGACTACCCCGAGATGCTCTCGCTCATCGAGAGCGGCGCCCTGCGCCCGCAGGAGCTCATCGAGCGGGTCGTGGGCCTCGGCGAAGCGGCCCGGCTGCTGCCGACGATGGATACCGCCTCACCCGCCGGCATGACCATGATCGACCCGCGGCAGGACTGAGCGCGGAACCCGCGGGGCGAGGTGCGGCGCGAGCGCGGCAAGCGGCGCGAGCGCGGCAAGCAGCGCGAGCGCGGCAAGCGGCGAGCAGCGCGCGTCAGGCCTTCGGAGTGGCCGCGTCGTCGTCCGGCGCCTCGGCCGACGGCCGCACGGGCCGCTCCGACGCCGCGGTGGCCGCAGCCCCTGCAGCGGGGCCGGCCGCGGAAGCGCCGGGGGTCGTGGCATCCGGAGCGTCCTTGGGCAGGAGCAGCGGACGATCGACGGTCGCGGTGACCTTGGCGGGGTCGACGGCGAGCAGCATGAGCGCGACGCTGACGAGGACCACGATGAAGGTCGCCCCAGCGGCGACGAGCGCCACGATCAGGGCGTTCTGGATCTGGTCGGCGGGGCGCGACTGGAAGAACCCCATCGACATCAGGGTGACGAAGCCGGCGAACAGGGCGGCGACGAACGCCAGCCCCAGCAGCTGGACGGGCTTCATCAGGTCTTTGCGCGTGGTGGGCTTGTCGGTCATGACGCGGCCTCCTCAGGGGATACGGCCGCAACGGGCTCGGGGCGGCGCGGCGAGAAGCCGGCGATCGCGAGGAACACGGCGACGACCGCCGCGTATCCGCCGAAGAGTCCCACGGCGATGGTGATGCCGGTCAGCGTGAACGATCCCGCGCCGGTGATGTCGTAGTCGAGCGCGTACTGCATCGGGGTGAGCAGCAGCACAACCGCTAGCACGATGCTCAGGATGCCGATGAGCACGCCGTCGCGCACGCCCGCGGTGCGCCCCGCCTTGCGGTCGCGGAGGGCTCCCAGCAGTTCGATGAGGCCCGATACGAGCGCCCACGCGATGACGACGCCGAAGAAGACGCCCGTCGTGCGCCACGCCCCGACGCTGGACACGAGGCCGGCGAGGATCGAGACGGATGCCAGGAGTACCGGGACCATGCGCTCTTCGCGGCGGAACACCAACCACGCGGCGAGCGCGAACACGAGCCCCGTGGCCAGGGCGAATCCGCTGAACACCCCGAGCCCGAGAGGGGCGGAGTGGTCGGACGAGAAGGTGACCATGATGGCCGCGAGCGCCGCGAAGGCGGCGCGCGCCAGCTGAAGGTGGCGAACGTCGAAGGCGCGCGGTGCGGAGGAAGAGGTCACGGAGGGTCCCGGAAGAGCGGAATGGATGGGACCCAGTGTATTCCTCGGCACCTGTGCGGCCCCCGCGGAACCTCGACGGCGAATCAGTGGGTTCGCCGCGCCCGAGTCAGACGCTTCGGCGACGACGGGCGCGGATCGCGAGTCCGGCGGCGAGCGCCAGGAGTGCGAGCGCGGCACCTCCCACGGCGATCTCGCCGCCCGTGGCCGGAAGTGCGCCCGGTCGGGGGTTCGCGGCATCCGATCCCGGGGCTGCCGGCGCGGGGCTCCCGGTCGACGTCGGAGCGGGCGACGTCGAGGGCGTGGGGACCACCGTGGGTGACGGGGTCGCGGTCGGCGGGGGCGTCGGGGCGCCCGTGCGGGCGGGGATGTCCACCGTGATGAGCAGCGAGTCACCCGTCGACTCCCCCGCCGGCGCACCCTGCGCGGCCAGGGGCGCCCCCAGGGCGAGTACCACCGCTACCGCCGCCAACGTCTTCGTCATCACGCGATCAACCTCCTTGTCGAGGATGCCGTGAAACGCCCGTGAAACGCAAGGAAACGACGACGATGCACGATGAATTGCGCACGGCAGCACCTCTTTCGCGGCATTTCTCGCCCCGCCGGGGGTCACGCCACCCGCCGTGAGGCGAGATCGACGAACGTCCCGAGTGCGTGCTGACCGTCGACGCGGCAGTCCTGTCCCTCCTCGGCGCGGCGGGCGCGAGTGCTACCGTGCGGGTGTGACCCCGGATGCCATCCCCCCGCGCCGCATCCACGTCTCGGCCGCGGTGATCATGGACGCCGAGGGCAGGCTGCTGGTGGTCCGGAAGGCCGGGACGACGGCGTTCATGCAGCCCGGCGGCAAACCCGAGCCCGACGAGACGCCCGCCGAGACCCTCGCGCGCGAACTCGCCGAGGAGGTCGGCCTGCGCGTCGCACCCGAGCACCTCGAGCCGCTCGGACGCTTCACCGCGAACGCCGCGAACGAGCCCGGCTTCGAGGTGGTCGCCGACGTGTTCCGCGTCGACATCGGCGAGCAGCAGCCGATCCCGGATGCCGAGATCGCGGAGCTCCGCTGGGTCACCGCCGCGACGGCATCCGCGATCGAGATCGCCCCGCTGGCGCGGGAGTACTTCCTGCCGGCCTGACGCGGCTCGCCGCGACGCCGCAGGGATTCGCCCCCGGCCCCTTCGACGAGCTCAGGGACCTCACGCCCCAGGG
>NZ_JBQEOS010000005.1:0-204816 GCF_052045385.1 Microbacterium sp. 22296
GAGCCCGTCGAAGCCCCCGGGACCCTTCGACAGGTCCGGGGACCTCATGCCTCACGCGGCTGCACCATCGACGCCCCCGGACCCTTCGACGAGCTCAGGGACCTCACGCCCCAGTCACCGACCTCACGCTGCCGGGATCGGGCGCCGACTCACCACGAGCTCTTGCGGTAGTCCTTCAAGAAGATGCCGAACAGGTCTTCGCCGGCCTCGCCGCGCACGATCGGGTCGTACACGCGGGCGGCTCCGTCGACGAGGTCGAGCGGGGCGTGGAAGCCCTCCTCGGCCAGGCGCACCTTGGTGAAGTGCGGGCGTTCGTCGGTGATCCAGCCGGTGTCGACGGCGGTCATGAGGATGCCGTCCGCCTCGAACATCTCGCGGGCGCTCGTGCGCGTGAGCATGTTCAGCGCCGCCTTGGCCATGTTCGTGTGCGGGTGGCCGGGTCCCTTGTATCCGCGACCGAACACGCCCTCCATCGCCGAGACGTTGACGATGTACTTCCGCTTCGCGGTGGATGCCGCCATCGCCGGGCGCAGGCGACTGACCAGCAGGAACGGCGCGGTCATGTTCGCCAGCTGCACCTCGAGCATCTCGAGGGGCTCGACCTGGTCGACGTGCTGCGTCCAGCTGTTGATGCGGTCCTCGTCGGGGATGAGGCCGCCCGCGTCGATCGCGGTTCCGGTCATCAGTCGCTCGAGCGATGAGGATCCTGCCGCCATCGCCTCCGCGGTCAGCTCGTCGGCCGTGCGGGCGGCCGAGGCGAGGATCGGGTGCGCCGACACCGACTGCGCGAGCGCGAGCGGGTGCGCGTCGTTGGTGTGGCCGAAGGTGACGAGCTCGGGCAGCGGGCCGTCGGGGAGCGGTGCCAGTTCGGCATCCACCAGGGGTTTGTAGGCCCCCGGCGAGCGCCGCACGGTCTGGGCGGCGTTGTTGATGAGGATGTCGAGGGGCCCATCGGATGCCACCGACTCGGCGAGACCGATCACCTGCGCCGGGTCGCGCAGGTCGATGCCCACGACCTTGAGGCGATGCAGCCAGTCGGCGCTGTCGGGGAGCGACGAGAAACGGCGCACGGCGTCGCGGGGGAAGCGCGTGGTGATCGTGGTGTGCGCGCCGTCGCGCAGCAGTCGCAGGGCGATGTACATGCCGATCTTGGCGCGGCCGCCCGTGAGCAGGGCGCGTCGGCCGGTGAGGTCGGTGCGGGCGTCGCGCTTCTCGTGGCTCATCGACGCGCAGTCGGGGCAGAGCTGGTGATAGAACGCGTCGACGAGGGTGTAGTCCTGCTTGCAGATGTAGCAGGCGCGGGCCTTGATCAGCTCGCCCGCGAACGGCATGGCGGTACGCGCCTGCAGCGGGATGCCACGGGTCTCGTCGTCGATGCGGTCGGGGGCGCCGGTGGCGGTGGCGGCGACAACCGCACGGTCGGCATCGGCGATGCGCTGGCGCTTCTCCTTGCGCGACTGCCGCTTGACGTCCTTGTAGAGCTTGCCGGTCTGGCGGCGCAGGGCGATGTAGGCGGGGTCGTCGTGGTCGAGCGAGGAGGCGGCGTCGATGACGCGCAGCGCGATCTCGAGCTCGAACGGGTCGATGGATGTCGACCGCGCGGCATCGCGGTCAGGGAGAAGCTGTGTTTCGGGCACGGGGCATCGTATCGGAGCGTTGCTGAAGAGCAGGTGGGCCGGGCGTGTCGCGGGTGCCCCGGCGCCGACGAAAACAGGGATGGACGGGAACCGGGCCGAATCGGCGCGGCTCTCCCCGTTCTCGATCATCCCGCTGTGCTGGGGATCGGCGGGGCTAGTGCTTGCCGCCGTCGACCCAGCGCGTGTGCGCCTTGAGCGCATGCAGCACGGCCAGCCGCACCACGAAGTAGGCGACGGCGCCGACGACGGCGAGGGTCAGGCCCCAGGTGAGGATGATGATGAGCAGGTGCGGTCCAGCGAGTCCGGAGAACATCCGGCGAGCCTAGCCAGGCGGCTTGCGGCAGTTCAAGGAGGCGCCGACCACCCCGCGCGCCGTCGCCCGCGACACAACGCAGGAGAAAAGACAGCCACGTGGATGGGGCGCACGGGGTTCCGCCGCTGCGCATGTGCAGCCGCCGAAATCTCCTGCGTTGTGTTCGGCGACGTGAGCGCGGAAGCCGTCGGGCTGACGCAGTCAGGCGGGAGCGGCCGGGTCCCGGCATCCGCCGTCCGACGCGAAGGGCGAAGGCCGTGCCGAGACGAGTGTCCGCGGCGCGGAGCGCAGCGGACGCGTCTATCGCGCTGTGCCGGCCTCCGAAGCCTGAGGCGCCGAGCCGCGCCGCGCACGGTCCCGGTCGTACCGCAGCAACCACCGCTGCGCGGGGATCTCGACCAGCTTGTGCATGGCCCACGCGATCGCCAGGGCGATGCCGAAGGCGGCGAGCGCCAGCGGCACGGCCTGCCGCCACGGGAGTTCGGGATGCCCGTCGGGCCACCCCGACGACACCGAGGCGATGACGAGCAGGTGCACGAGGTAGAAAGCGAAGGACACGCGTCCGAGCTCCTGCCAGAGCGGCCGGGCGAGGAAGGTCGAGCGTCCCCGCGCGTCGGCGTTCGCGAGTGAGGCGACCAGCAACGCGTAGAACCCGACGGTGGCGGCGAGCCCCGGGTGGATGTCGGTGCCGGGCACCGTCGGCGCCTCCGACAGCGCGTAGCCGGCGACGGCCAGGGGCACCGCGATGCCGAGGCGCAGCGGCATCCATTCCCCCCGCTTCATCATCACGGCCAGGGTCATGCCGATGACGAACTCCGGCAGGCGCAGGAGGGGGGTGGATGCCGACGACAGCACGCCCGGCGCGAAGGCGGCGATCTGCGGGGCCAGCGCGACGAGCGCGAGGGATGCCACGATCACGGTCGTCAGGGCGCGGTTCGATGCCCGCACCAGAGGAACGATGAGGAAGGGGAAGCTCAGGTAGAAGAAGGCCTCGCACACGAGCGACCAGCTCGCGGGGTTGCCGGCCTGCCACCAGTCCGGCACCCAGCCGTTGACGAGGAAGACGTTGGCGACCACAGGGGCCGCGCTGTCGGTGCGGATCTCGGGCACGAGGGTCGCCGCGGCGATCAGCGCGAGCACGACGCCGACCACATGCAGCGGGTAGATGCGCGCGACGCGGTGCCACCAGAACGAGCGGGCGGTCTGCTGCGGCTTGTATCCCCAGGCGAGCACGAATCCGGAGAGGATGAAGAAGAGCGTCACCCCGGTCTTGCCGGCCTCGAACGCCCACGCCCAGACATCGCCCGCGGTGCCGCCGAAATACTCCACGGCCATGAGGTGATGCCCGAAGATCAGCAGAGCCGTGGCCCAGCGCAGGCCGGTGAGCGAGGGCAGGTGCCGGACCCGATCGAGGGGACCGTGAGCGACCGCCTTCGGGGGTGCGACGGGTGCCGTCATCGTGCTGGTGATGGTCGCCTCCCCGTGTCGTGTGCGAGCGCGACCGTGCGCCCGTCGACGACACCGTAGGAGCCGACCTGAGCACGTGGAGTCGCGCAGACCTGTCGAGAAGGTACTCCTTCTCGGTCTGGAGGTTCCTGAAAAGGGTGGGGGTTGACCCGGTGCGGGCGGACGGGTCGGCGCCTCAGTCCTCCGCCGGCAGCGCCCGCTGCGCGACCACCCGGCGCGCCTCGACGACCGCTTCGGCGAACTCGGTGTCGGGGTCGTGCATCACGATCAGGGTCGCCCGCGCGTGCGCACTGATGACGTCGTACGACGACGACGCCGCGTGCTCGACGACCGCCTCGGCGCGATGGCCGATCGCTGCGAACGCCCGACTCAGGCCGCGCTGGGTGTCGTGGTCGCCGCGGCCGAACTGGGTGGCGAGCTCCTCGGCGAGCGCCTCGTGCGCGTCGTCGGGGACGAGACCGGATGCCGTTCGCCACGCCGCCCGTGCCACCTCCGGATGCCGGTCGCGCAGCACCGCCCGCGTGATCACGGCGAACGCGGCGGGATCGCCGATCTTCGACAGCGTGTGCAGAGCCTGGCTGCGAGCCTGAGGGACGTCGGAGCCCACCTCGGGCAGCAGCGCCACCACCGCCCGCTCGGGGTCGTGCCGCGTGAGAGCCCACGTGAGCATGTCGCGCACGAAGAAGTCGGTCTCGACCGCGCAGCGCGCCACGAGCTCGGCGATGTAGCTGTCGTGGGGCCGGGTTCCTGCGGCGAGCGCGGCCTGCAGCCGCCCCGATGCGTCGGGCTGCTCGAGGGCGGCGCGGAGGCGTTCGGCGGGGGTGGTGTCGGTCATGGTGCATCTAGCGTTCCACGGCGGGGAGGGGTCGGGGCGGCGGCGGGCGCGGCGGGGCACCGCGGACGGGTTCGGAGGGGATGGGATCCCGTGGAAAGAGGACCTCAGCCGCGGCATCCATCCTTCGCTCGCCGTATCTCCTCCGCTCGCTACGCACGGCGCGAGCAACGTGACCAGCGGAGGCAGGGGGACGACGGGAGGACGCGTTGGCGGCATCCATCCTCCGCACGCCCCTCGCCCTCCGCTCATCACGGCCTCGGTGCTGCGCGGACATCGCGTCGTGGCGCGGCGGCTACTTCCGGCCCACGCGGCGCTCGACCAGCTTCCGCGCGACGTCCATGAAGCTCGGCGCGTACTTGGCCCACTCCTTGTCGAGCTTGCGTACGTCGATCTTGCCCGTGTGCAGGAGCTCGCAGATCTTCATCCAGCTCTCCCCGGTCGCCGCGGTCAGCGCACCCGCCACCGCGGCGTTCACGACGACCCCGGCGCCCGGGATGAGCTTCAGGAAGCTCGTCGCCAGCGCGCGCCCCGCGACCTGCACCCCGAACTGGGCGAGGGCACCCGCCGACAGCATCGTCTTGACCTCGAGGTCGTAGATGGCGGCGATGCGCCCCATCATCGTGAGCTGGATCGGCGCAAGAGTGAAAGCATCCGAGACAGGAAGCGGAACGGTCGCCGCTCCCGCGGCTGCCGCGGCCGCCGTCGCGATGATCGGGCGAGCCATCTCGCGCTTCCACGGGAGGTTGAGGCGCTGTGCGATGCGAAAGGCATCCTTGTCGCGCTCGGGCGCGAGTTCGAGGGTCTGCGTGACAAGGTCACCGAGGCCGTGCCCCTTGCCCTTCCCGTGTCGGTCGCGGGTGGAGGTGAGGATGACCTGCCGGTACGGGATGCGCAGCCGCTCGCCCGTCGTCGCGTCCACCGGGTCGTTGAGCCAGTCCACGAAGGCCTGCAGGTCTTTGGCGACACCCTGCTGACCGGTGAGGGGGTTCTTGATCCAATCCACCTTCGTGAGAACGAGGATCACCGGCAGACCCCGGGCGTCGAGTTCGCGGATCATGGCGATGTCGGCGGGAGTGAGTCGGTCGTCGTTGGCCTGCACGCAGTACCAGACGACGGAGATCTGGTGATCGCCGGGCTGCGCGGCGATCGCCTTCAGGTGGTCGCGCAACTGCTGGTCGGGCGGCACCGGCGAGCCGATCTCGAAGCCCTCGACGTCCCAGATACCGAGGGAGTCATCGCTGTAGAACTGCACGCCCCGCGTGACCGGCAGGCCGCGGCCGACCTTCGCCCAGTCGCGGCCGAACACCGCGTTCACGAGCGACGACTTGCCGACACCGGAACTCCCGACGATGGCGAGGTTGAAGCGGCCGTAACGGGACTTCGCCTCGGAGGTCGCTTCGACGAAGGCCTTCTGGTCGAGGTCGGGTTGTTCCGCGTTCTTCTTCGCCATGGTGTCTTATTCCTTCGAAGGGGGACGCGGATCGCGTGTGGTCCGCGCGGTCCGCGTCACAGGTGCCGCTCCTTCGAATGTACGGGCCGGAGCCGTTCGCGCGTCTCTCAAGCCTGCCCCTTGTGCGGCGGCCTCCCAAGGCACCCCGGGTGGTCCGATCCTTCGGGGGCCGACCGGGCGCGCGCGGATAGTCTGAACGCGTGTTCGCCGAAACGGATCCGGTGGTGCTGCTGCTGGAGTTCCTCGGGGTGGTGCTGATCATCGCGCTCTCTGTGGTCGCTCACCGTCTCGCCGCCCGGGTTCCCGATCCCCGGTGGCGCCGCCCGTGGTGGGCGGTCATCGCCGTCGTCGTCGTCGGCGTCGTCATCCACACCCAGATCGACGGGCTCGTGTCCGCTTCCCGCTCATGGCAGAAGCTGAGCGCCGAGGTCGGTTTCCCGGCCGAGTACGTCCACGACGGTTCGAGGCTGACGCTCGCCGAGGACGGCACCGCGACACTGCGGAGCGTCGTGCTCGCTGACGGCGTCACGAAGAATGCGGAGGGGCGTTGGTGCCTCGAGGGAGTGCCCACGCCGGTGACCGGCGAGGGCCGATGGTCGATGGATGCAGCGGGTTTCGTCCGTGTCGAAGCCGACGGGAAGCTGGCCCGACTGCATGCGGACGACGGACTCCTCGGTTACGGCTGGCTCGTGACTCACCTGCTGACGATGTGCGACGTGGAGTTCGCGGCGGAGTACCTGCCCGCACCCGCTCGATGATCCGTCCGGATCTGGCCGCGATCGTCCCCGTCTGTGAGGTCGGTCGTGGGAGCGCTCCGCCGTCGTGGACGCGGGCGTCCACACCCCCGTCGCGCCGCCGACGGGCGGGGCCGGCACCGGACGGCCCTGCTCACGGCTGCCGCCGCACCCCCGCCCACCCGTCCCCCTCGCGCGAGAACACGATCCGGTCATGCAACCGCGACGGGCGCCCCTGCCAGAACTCGATCTCGCGCGCCTCGACCCGGTACCCGCCCCAGTGCGGGGGCCGCGGCACGGGCTGGTCGTCGGCGAAGCGGGCGGACACTTCGGCCATCTGCTCCTCGAGGGCGGCTCGGGATGCCACGGGCTCCGACTGATGGCTCGCCCACGCCGACAGCTGCGAACCGCGCGGGCGCGAGGCGAAGTACGCGTCGTCGCGCTCTGCCGGCAGGGGTGTCGCGGTGCCGAGCACGATGACCTGGCGCTGCAGGGCGTACCAGGGGAAGAGGACCGACACGGCGGGGTTCGCGGCCAGGGCCTGACCCTTGCGCGACTGCCGGTTGGTGAAGAACCACAGCGCTCCGTCGTCGTCGATCCCACGCAGCAGCACCGTGCGCGCGGTCGGCCGGGCTTCGGCATCGACGGTCGACACGACCATCGCGTTCGGCTCCGGCAGGTCGGCCGCATCGTCGAGCCAGCGCCGCAGAAGAGCGAGAGGGGATGCCGAGAGCGCGCCATCGCCGAGCTCATCGAGGCGGTAGTCGAGGCGGTGGGCGAGGGGGTTCTCGGTCATCGCGCAGTCCTTACGAAGCGGGGGCGGAGCCCCATCGTACGGTCGCGGGGACGAGCGAGGGCCGCGCCGGCGACATGCCGGGCGCGGCCCTCACGAGGATCAGGGCATCACGGGGCGGGGGACGCGTCCGCCTTCGCCGACTCGCCGACCCGACGCCACAGCCACCACGCGTACACGGCCAGGGCCGCACCGATCAGAACCGCCACGATCTGAAGATTCGGGACGAACCCGGGCACCATCGGAGCCACGAACAGGCCCAGCACGACGGCGATGACAGCACAGACGCCGACGACGATCGCCTCGACGCTCTTCCACTTGTTCACGATCTCTCCTTCTGCTCGGTGGGTGTTCTCACGGTAGACGGCCGAGTGGACGGCCGCTTCGGCCGATCGGCCAGACGTGCGGTGGACCTTCGGCGAACCCGCTCAGGTGAGCTCGTACCGCCGCGCGCGCACCGCGCCGGCCCCCACGAACACCGTCGCGTAGGCGAGCAGGACCACGGCACCCACCAGGGCCGACGGCGGCTCGGCCCCGGATGCCAACGTCATCAGCGTCCCGCCGATGGCCGCGTCATGCGCCGCACCGGGGAAGAACGCCACCGCGTCGGGCATGCCGGACGACGCCGCCAGGACCCGGGCGACGGGTTCGACCACCTGAGTCACCACCACGACGCCGACGATAGCGACGACGGGGGATCCGACCAGGGCCCCCAACCCCACGCCGAGCGCGCTCCACAGCGCGAAGACGGGGATGACGGGAAGCAGGTCGACCACCGCGGCGGCGAAGGCCTCGCCGGGGAGCGCCCCCGTGGCCTGGAAGGCCAGGACACCGCTGAGCGCACCGGTCACCGCGGTCACGACGCCGGCGACGGCGCCGAAGGCTGCGGCGACCACGAGCTTCGCGGAGTAGACGCGCAGGCGCCGGGGCTCACCGAGCAGTGTCAGCGCCAGGGTGCGGCGCGCGAGGTCGCTCGAGTAGATGAGCACCCCCATCCCGAGCGGGACAATGTAGCCCAGGGCGCCGATGATGTTCAGCGCGACCAGCACCTCGGTCGAGGTGGCGAAGGTCAGCGGCGACTGCGGCGCGGAGCGGGCGATGACGACGAGCCCGGCGGGGGCGGCCAGCGACACCACGGTCAAGCCCGCCAGAAGGATCCACCAGAGGTGGACGGTGGTGACCTTGCGCTGCTCGACCCGCAGGGAGGTGGCGAACGCGGTCATTGCGCCACCGCCGTCGTGGTCGCGGTCTGCACCATGAAGGCCGACTCGAGATCGGCGGCCATCACCGACGCCTCTCCCCTGTCGATGCCGCGGGTGCGCAACATGTCCTCGAGCGTCTCGGCGCGCTCCCCGACCCAGAACCGGCCGTCGGGCAGGGGACGCAGGTCGAACCTCTCACCGAGCAGGTTGCGCACGGCATCCTCCCTCTCTCCCGTCGCCAACGTCAGGACGGAGGCACCGCGGAGAAGGTCTTCGCGGGTGCCGGCGAAGACGGTGCGCGAGCGGTGCATCAGGACGACGTCCTGCACCACCCGGTCCACCTCTGCGAGGTGATGGCTCGACACCAGCACCGCCACACCCGACTGGGCCAGGGCGCTGAGCGTCTGCCGCAGCCACGTGATGCCGATGGGGTCGAGCCCGTTCGCCGGCTCGTCCAGCACGAGCACTCGCGGGCGGCCGAGCAGGGCCGCAGCGAGCGCCAGACGCTGACGCATGCCGAGGGAGTACTGCTTCACGGCCCGATGAGCGTCGTCCGAGATGCCGACCGTCTCGAGAGCGGCATCCACGTCAGCATGCGATGCGCCGGAGTAGGGCGCGAGCATGCGGAGGTGGTCACGGCCGGAGCGCGCGGGCGAGAACGCGGTGTTCTCGAGTGCCGCTCCGATGATGCGGGCGGGATGCCGCAGCCGCGCGTACGAGGTGCCGTCGATGAGCGCTGTGCCGGCGGTCGGCCGCATCAACCCGAGAAGCATCTTCAGGGTGGTCGACTTCCCCGACCCGTTGGGTCCGAGAAGGCCCAGCACGCGTCCGGGGACCAGCGAGAAGCTCATGTCGGTGACGGCGTCTCGACGGCCGAATCTCTTGGACAGGCCCTCAGCCACCACGATGGGTGTCGTCATCTTCTTCCTCCTTCTGTGCGTTCGTCGGCGGTGATCCTCATGCGCGCACCTCGACCTGCGCATGCACGAGATCCCGATACGTGCCCTCACGAGCGATGAGTTCGTCATGTGTGCCCTGCTGCACGATCCGGCCCTCGTCGACGACGATGACGCGGTCCGCTCGCGCGATGGTCGATAGGCGGTGCGCGATGATGATCTGCGTGCACTCGAGCGATTCGAGGGCCTCGACGATCAGGCTCTCGGTGATGGTGTCGAGGGCGCTCGTCGCCTCGTCGAGGACGAGCAGCCGGGGGGAGCGCACGAGTGCGCGAGCCAGCGCCACCCTCTGCTTCTGACCGCCCGACAGTCCCCCGCCGAGGTCGCCGACGTGGGTGTGGTATCCGAGCGGCATCGCCTCGACGGTCGGCGCGAGAGCCGCCGCACGTGCTGCGCGGACGACCTCCTCCATGCGCGGATCCTCCGCGCCGAAGTCGATGTTCTTGGCCACCGACCGGCTGCTCAGGCGGACGTCCTGCGGCACCCAGGCGAGGATCCGCTGCAGCGACTCGGGGGAGACGTCGCGGAGCGCGCGACCGCCGATGCGCACCTCGCCGGCGGTCGGCGCGTGCAACCCCACGAGCATCTGAGCCAGGGTCGTCTTCCCGGACCCCGTGGGGCCGACCACGGCGACCCGCTCCCCGGGCTCGACTCGGAACGAGACGCCCCGCAGGGCCTCGGTCGCCGCGCCGGGGTAGGAGAACGAGGCGTCCACGAACTCCACCGATCCGTCCAGTTCCGCGCGCTCGTCACCGAAGACGGCGTCGTCGGGCTGGTCGAGGATGTCGGCGAGGCGCTCGACGTAGACCCCCATCTGGGCGACCTGCATCGCCGAGGTGCTGAGGGACTGCACCGCCCCCAGGGCCGTAGCGGTGAGCGCCTGCAGGGCGACCGCGGCGCCGAGACCGACGATGCCGCTGTCGGCGAGGGAGACGCCCACCGCGAGGACGGCGAACGGCCCGAACACCTGGATCGTCGAGGTTGCGGTCGAGATCGCTCCCTGCAGGCGCATCCGCTGCGCGAGCAGCGCGATGGCCCGGCCGAAGTGGCCGCGCCACTCGGCGAAGAAGGACCCCGACACCCCGGCGACCCGCAGCACGTCGATAGCGCCGACGGCCTCGATCTGCATGCCCGTGGCGACGCCGTTCGCCGAGATCTCTTCGTCGGTGATGCGGCGCGACGCCTTCGCGCCCGTCACTGTGAGGCCGGCCATGACGATGATGAGCACCAGCACGACGACCCCGAGGGTCGGCTCCCGCACGAACGCGAACACCGTCACGATGACCAGCGCCCCCACGTCGAGCAGCGCACTGGTGAGCTGCCCCGACAGCAGATCGCGGATGCCGGCGAGACTCGTCAACCGGTACATCAGCTCGCCGTTGCTGCGCGCCGCGAAGAACGCGTACGGCAGGCGAAGCAGTTTGCCGAAAGTCGTCGACCCGAGAGCCAACCCGATGCGCGCGACGACGGTGGAGGCGATGAGGCTGCGTGCGAGCGAGAGCAGCAGGTACAGCACCGCCGCCACGGCGACCCCGACGAAGATCGGTGCCAGGGCGTCCGGCTCCGACGAAGCGGTGGCGAGATCGACCACCTGCTCGGTCGCCAGAGGCAGGGCGATCATGAGCAGGTACGACAGCAGCGACAGCCCCAGCACGGCGGCGAACGGTCGCCGCGCGCCGGCGCACATGGCCCACAGCGTCTTCCAGATTCCGCTCGGCCGCCCGGGTACGGCGACGAAGTCCGGACCGGGCGTCGCCTCGACGACGATGCCGGAGTAATGCTGCGCGACCTCGGCCTCCGACAGGGTCGAGCGGCCGCTCGAGGGGTCGACGATGGTCCACGAACCGCGGTGGACGCGTTCCACCACGACCATGTGCTGAGCGTCCCAGTAGGCGATCGCCGGCAGGGTGACGGCGGGCACGGCGTGCTGCGCGGCGCGATAGACGCGCGTCTGCATGCCGCGGCTGCGAAGGGCCGCGGCCACGCCCGCCAACGTGAGTCCGTCGCGGCCGATGACCACTTCCTTGCGCAGGCTCGCGATCTGGCGGGGCGCGCCATAGGCGCTCATGACCATCGCGGCGCAGCACAGGCCGCACTCCGTCATGAGGAACTGGCGCACGGGGCGCACGCGCGCGCGGCTCACGCGATCACGTCCAGCATCCGGGGCGCCGGCGCTCCGGCCAGGACCGACTCCACCAGGAACCACCCGGATGAGCCGAGCAGGAACCCCTCGTGCTGCGGGGCGCACCCGAGGCCCGACGTCCACCTGCCGTCGCGGACGGCGGCGCGTCCGATATGGGCGGCATCCCGAGCCACCTCCGACAGCCACGCATCGTCGAGTCGACGCGAGAGCAGGTGCAGGGTGAGCGCTTCCCCTCCCACGCCGTGGCACAGACTGAGGTCGACCGCCTCGGATTCCGCGCGGGGAGCGGTCAACGCGGTGCGCGCCTCGGCGAGGATGCGCGGCGAACGGGGGTCGATGTCGAACTCAACCGCCGCATCGACGACCGCGGCGAGGATGCCGGGATACCCGCGGCACCAGGACCGCGCCCCCTCGGCGGTGCGCAGCTCGGGAGCAGACGAGTCGAACGCGTGGCACAGCTCCTCCCCCACCCGCCGGATGCGCTCGTCGCCGCCGACGAGGCGGTGCGCGGCGGTCAGCGCGGAGATGCGTCCCGCCAGCCCGTGAGCGAGCCCCGGCACCGACGGGTCGGCGAGCGCCGCGCCCGTGGCATCCAGGAATCCGTGCACGGCCACCCGGGCGCGTTCGGGGTCGAGATCGGTGTGCGGGTACCTCGCGAGGGCGGCGAGATAGCCGCCGAAGCCGCCGAGGTAGTCGAAGTCGTCCAGCGAGGCGGTGGGCAGTCGGTCGAGGTGACGGGCCGACAGCACGCCGCCGCCGACGTCGAGCCCGCTGCGACGCAGCTCGGCGCGGGTCACCTCCTCGGCGACGAATCCGATGAACGGCGACAGCAGCAGGGGGGCGGCGTCGTCCTCGGGCGGGTCGTGCCGTACGGCTCCCGCGGCGGCCTCGACGACGACGGCGGGGGCGATCGCGGGATGCCGCGCGGCGGCCACGAGCGCTCCGCCGCCCTCGAAGAAGGCAAGGGTGAGCGGGGCCAGGCGCAGGCCCGCCCCCACGGTGATGGCGGTGAGCCAGGTGCGCCCGTCAGCCCCGCGAACGTGATGGGAGGGGTCGGGCAGCGGAGCGGCGGGGAACGCGGCCGCGCGTCCGGCGGCGCGGAGGGGCGCGTGCCACACGTCATCGGTCGAGGTCTCGAGCGAGAGGCGCATGTCGCGTTCGTCGTTCGCGCCGGATTCCGCGGCGAAGGTCGTCAGGTGCGCCGTCACCGACTGCACGACGGTGGGGGCCTGCTGGATGCCGCGCAGTCCGTCCGGATGCCAGCACACCAGGTCGGCGCCGTCGGTGCGGTCCACCTGCTCGAAGTAGGGGACGTCGAGGTCGCACATCGCCTCGGCCTCCGCGTCGACGAGCGCCTCCTGCTCGGCCGCCGAGAGCGACAGTTGACTGCGGCCGAGCTTGTGGAAGAGCCGCCGGCGCGCCTCGGCGGACCCCAGGTAGACGGGGTGGGTGGAGGCCTCGATGAACCGCGCGTACACGCGCGTCGGGCGGGGCACGATCCGCACGCGCAGGGGCTGCTCGACGGCAACGGCGTCGACGATCCGGTCCATCGCGTCGACGACGACCTCGCGCATGCGCGTGTAGCCCTCGGTGAGCGCCCGCGCGTGAGAGCGGGGGTCGATGGTGGCGCCCGCGGGGTCGCGGAGTCGGTGGCCGCTGTCCATCGTGCCGTCGGCCGTCGCGAACCCGATGGCGTCGGTGCCGGCGCCCGTGACGACGAACGACGAATAGGTGATGGCATCCGTGCGCTCCACCGAGCCGAGGGCGGAGACGTCGATGTCGAGCGACCCCCCGACGAAGCGGCCGGGTACGAGCAGGGTGCGGAAGACGCTCTCCTCCAGGCGCTGCGCGAGGGCCTCGCGGGCGGTGGCCTGCACGCCGGTGGCGCGGGGTAGGCCGGTGAAGGTCTCGACGTCGACGACCATGGGCCCATCGGCGGCGGGGATGACGTTCTCCGTGTGCAGGTCGGTCGACCCGAGGGCGGTGGCCAGCGCGGTCGCCGCGCCGAAGCGCGCGAGGTACCGCTCGGCGTCGCCGTGCGTGAAGGCCTCGGCGCGCTCGACGTAGGTGTGCCAGCTCGACGAGCCGTCGTCGGCCCGCACCTCGGGCACGAGGGGGCCGAGCAGGTCGTGCGAGGGGTCGACGATGTCGCGCACCCGCAGGAGGACCCTGCTCGAGAGCGCGGGGGCCGGCTTGTAGACGAGGCGTCGCTCGCCCCACTGCACCATCAGGACGCTGCGGCCGCCGCGGTGCGCGTCTCCGCCGACGTGGGCGATCTCGGTGAGGTCGCCGGGCGCGCGTCCCACGATCAACGCCGCCGAGGCAGCGGCGCTGTCGAGGCACTCCTCAAGCGCACGCTCGTGGTGCGCGACGGTGAGATCGCGCAGGCGGGCGAGCTCGGGGTAGGACGCGAGGATCGCGCGGCGCTGCTCGGGGTCGTCGAGGCGGTCGGCGTGGTCGGAGTAGGCCCGCCCGTCGCGATCCTGGGCGTCGACGAAGTGCGTGATCAGCGCGCGGATGCTGATGCTGTCGAGCGCGTCGGCGAGGTCTCGCAGGTGGCGCGCCACGACCGATGCGGGCGAGAGCCCCGGCAGATCGACGCGCCGGTCGTCGAGGAGTCGCAGCACGCGCTCGCCCGACGTCCGCAGGAGCCCCGCGTGGAACCGCTCGAAACGCCCGGCGAGGGGGCGCAGGGCTTCGTCGATGTCGATGGCGTACGTCGTGAGCATGGAGCGGTCCTTTCTCGGGGGAGGTGGGGGCCTCCGCCNGGGGCGGCGGAGGCCCGAGGGTCTCAGCCCTTGGTGCAGCGGGTCGTGCACGCCCCGGTCGGACAGAAGCCCGGAAGTGCGGCCGTCGCGGCGATCGTCAGGCCGGCGACGGCGCACGGAGCCGTCGTCGTTCCGGCCGAGACGTCCTGGGCGTTCTCCGAGAGCAGGACGAGGTCGTCCTCCGCGATGAAGCCGGTGCGGTTGTGCGTGTTGCTGGTCATGGTGTGCCTTCCTTCTCTTCGTGGGTGTGCATGGATTCCGCCTTCTCGTCGAGAAGGGGGCTGTGGAGTCCGAGGACGCTGGGGAGGAGGTCCGGGCGCTGCGCGCGCATGAGCGCCCACGCGGTGCCGGCGGAGCCGATCATCAGGGACGACACGAAGCCGTACCGGTTGCGTCTGCCCGAACGGGCGCGGACGAAGGCCGACGCTGCTCCCGCGGCGAGAACGGGAGCCAGGCGCGAGACGAGGCGCCCGTCGACGACGAGGTCGGGGGAGACGGCGCCGACGTAGGCGAGCACGTCGATGGTGCCCGCGTCGCCGTGGCAGAGGGTGGGGTTGTTGCCGAGTCCCTCCGCGAGCACGTCACGCGACAGCTCGACCAGCTCGGCCGGAGAGACGAGGTCCGCGTCGATCGTGTGCGCTTCGGCGGCCGCGAGCAACGCGCCGGTCGATCCGTGGCACCACGCATGGCCGGCGGTGCGATCGTGGGCGGCGAAAGTGCGCGGCCAGCCGGTCTCCCGGCGCGTGTCCATCACGCGACGGAGCAGCTGCGCGCCGGTCGCGGTGAGGGCGTGGTCGTCCAGGCGCGCTCCCGCGCGCAGCAGCACCGCCGCGGCACCGACCGCACCGTGCGCGTAGCCGGTGTAGGCGGTGTCGGTGTCGAAGAGCGGTGACTGCGCGCGGACGCGGCGAGCGATGGCATCCACCGTCCCGGTCCCGGTCCCGTCGTCGACCGCCAGCGCGGCGGCGAGCGCCCCGACCGTTCCGCTGACGAGGTCCCACGACTGGTCCGGGCCGCCGACCCCGCGCCCGAGCACCCGCAGGAGAGCGGCGCGGTCCAGCGCGAAGGAGCCGGGACCGAGGAGCGCGTGACCCACCGACAGCGCGTAGGCGGTGCTGCCGGCGCCGGTGAGGCCCCCGACGGCGAAGGGGAGCTCGTCGATCACGCCGTCGGCGAACTGGCGCGCGATGGGATCGAGCACCGACAGGGCGACGTCGGCGTAGCGGTCGTCGCCGAACACCGCTGCTCCGGCCGCGAGGGCCAGGGCGACGCCGGGGGCTCCGCCGTAGAGGTCGTAGCCGAGCGTGCCGGGCGCCCACTGCGCCTGGTCGGGCACGGTGACCTGCGGATCGATCCACGTCGAGGGGAAGCGCGGCGCGGTTCCGCGCACGACCGAGGCGACCAGATCGTCCAGGATGCCGCGCGCCACTGCCGACGCCTCCTCGCCGCCGCCGGACGAGGGGGAGTCCGGCCATGCCGTCACGTCATCATCGGTGCTGAGCGAGGAGACGAAGGCCAGGTCGATGGCACGGTCCTGCGCGTCGAGTTCGGCGGCGAGGGCGGCGATGCCCTCGCGGGCGTTGTCGATGGGCGAGCGTTCGATCAACGCGGGGAACGTTCGGCCGTCAGCGTCGGTCAACACGGTCGAGTCCGCCCGGATGGTGAAGTGGGGGATGTCGCCCCGGGCGAGCTGCGCGGCCTCCGACGCCTGCAGGGCGGAATCGGCGGCGTCCCCGCGGCGCAGGACGACCCGCGAGAGCACGGCGGCGCGCAGCGGGCGGTCGCTCCACGCCTGCGGGTGGTGGGCGAGCGTCAGGATCTGGCGGTAGAGCGCGGACGCCGCCGGCACGTGCCGCACGCGGACGTTCGAGAAGGCGTGCGCGACGACGTCGGCGAGGTCGTCGGCCCGGTGGGCGAGGGCGAGGGCCGTCGCCCGGTACCCGGCGCGTACGGCGTCACGCTGCTCGGCGGCGTCGAGGGCGCTGAAGGTGTCGGCCGGGGCGTCTCCCGAGACCTCGGTGCGGGCGAGGGCCGTGTGCACATCGAGGGACTGGGCGTCGCGGATGACGACGCTGCGGAAGGGACTCCACTGTCCCCCGCGAAAGCCGAGCACGCCGATGTCGAGTCCCGGATCGTCTTTCGCGGCGCCGATGACCGTCGGCAGGATGCCGATTCCGAGCACCGATCGCGAGATCCTGCGGCCGGCGACGTCGGATGCGGCACCGTCGGCGTAGTCGGGCAGGTGCCGGGCCACAGGCGTGAGCAGGGTCTCGCCGTCGATGACGACCGGCCCTTCGGGGCCCATGACGATGTTCTCAAAATGCATGTCGTTGGCGCGCAGGGCCTGCAGGATTGCCAGCAGCGAGCCGACGTCGCGCAGGTAGGTGCGCGCCCGGGTGCGGGAGAGGTCGCCGATGCGGTCGACGAACTCCGCGTAGCCGTAGTCGCCGCGATCGATGGTGCGCACCCAGGGAAGGGCGATGCCGGCCTCGCGACGCATCCACTGCAGCACGGCGACGAAGGCGGCGTCTCCGGCGAGCGATCGCGGCTTGTAGACGGCGCGTGCGCCGTCGTCGAACTCGAGCACCGTGACCACGCGTCCGCAGTCATGCGTGTCGCCGGCCCCGACGCGGAGGGAGCTCAGCCGTGCGCGGTCCGACCCGCCGGTCAGTGCGGCGAGGGCTTCGCGGTCGTCTTCGACGCGCTCCAGCATCTCGCCCAGGGCGTGGACGGATGCCGCGAGGGCGGCCCGTGTCGCGGCGAGCGCGTCGGCGTGGTCGGTGAAGAGGCGCCCGCGTCCGGGGCCGGTCACCCAGTCGATGAACGGACCGAATCCCGCGGGTGCGTCGACCGAGGCGTGCGTCACTGCACGGAAGTCGTCGACGAGGTGCACGACGACGCGTCCGATCGCGTCCGCCGCGCGTTCGCGCAGGTGCGTGCGCAGCTGCTGGGGTACCCGGCCGTCGGGGTCGATCATCGGATGCCGCAGCATCGCGGCCGATTCCGGACCGGCGAGGGCGCGGGCGACGGCGTCGACGAGCTCGACGAGCCCCGCCGTCGGACCGGGCGCGCGCAGCGCGTCGATCACTGCGGTCTGCTCGTCGTTCGACAGGGACCGGGGCGCGGGGGCGCTCAGCAGGTCGGCGGCCACCGTCGTCGCGGTGGCCCGCTCGGACTCGTCGGCGGCTGACAGGACGTTCTCCAGCATCCGCTCGACGCGATCGATGGTTGCTACGGGGCTCATTCGTTCGCCTTTCGGAGGGGGCGCGTGGCGGCAGAGGCCACCACGCGCCGGGGCCGTCGTGTCAGTTGCAGTTGTTCTGGCACTCGACCGTCGCCGTACAGATCTGGCCGTTGTTGCCGGCGACCCAGCTGACGCCGTAACAGGTCAGCGAGGTGATGGTGGTGGTCCATCCCTGACCGGCCGAGGTGAGGGCCTGGTCCTGCTCGGCGATCTCCTCGAGGAGGGAGACGTTGCGCTCTGTCATCGTGGGAACCCTTCGTTGCGGTGGGCGCCGCCCGCGACCCCGGCGGTCGTCGGTGTCCGGCGCATCAGGAAGGTTTCCACCGGGGCCGCGGCGTCGACACCGACGAACGGCCACACCCGATTGGCCCTTCGTCGGCTCGCCTCGGCCGTCCGGAGACCAGCGCGCGGCTCACGGCCGGTTCGTCACCGCGGCCCCGGGCCGTGCGCGGCGGGGCGTGCGCGGCGGGGCGTGCGCGGCGGGCCGTGCGCGGCGGGGCGTGCGCGGGTCGGCGTGGCCGGGTCGGGGTGGCCGGGTCGGCGTGGCCGGGTCGGCGTGGCCGGGTCGGCGTGGCCGGGTCGGGGTGGGGCGAATCCGCCTCAGCCGAGCGGGATCCGCACGGTCACGAGCCAGTCGCCGCCGTCCCGGCCGGCGGTGAAGGTGCCGTCGAGGCGCCGCGCGCGTTCGGCCATGCGCACGGTCCCGTACCCGCCCGAGGGGAGCCCCGCCACCCGTTCGCCGCCGAGGCTGTTGCGCAGGGTGAGGGTCGCGGCGTCGTCGTCGACGCGGAATCCGATGCGCACGTCGCCTCCGCCGCCGTGCTTGAGCACGTTGGTGGTCGACTCGCGCAGCACCCGGGCGAGGGTGCGTTCCACCACGCGCGGAAGTACCACGTCGCTCGCCGCGCAGTCGACGACCACCCGGTGTCCCGCGGTGGTGAGTTCGTGTTCGGCCGCGTCGACGGCATCCGACAGTCCGGTCGCTCCGAAGGGGTCGCCGGCGAGCAGGTCGGAGTTCTCGGCGACCACGCGGCGCAGATCCGAGAGCGCTCGCGCGGCGGATTCGCTGATCGCCGCCTGCGATTGCTGCCGGGTACCGACGTCGTCGGTGCGCACCAGCACCTGCGCGTGCATCGCGATGATGGTGAGGTCGTGGGCGATCACGTCGTGCAGTTCGTCGGCGATCCGTTGGCGCTCGGCGCGCGCGGCATCCTGTTGCGCGCGTGCGCTCACGGCGAGGCGCTCCTCCAGTCGTCGCCCGCGGTCGCTCGCCATGCGCGTGACCAGCCCCACCGCGCCGGATACCACGGCCGCGAGAAGGGCGGCGGGCAGGTTGAATCCGCCCGGGTCGGAGGCCAGCACGATCGCGGCGCTCGCGACGAGGAACGCCGCGGCGAACAGGGCGATGACGACCCGGGCGCCGGTGCGGACGACCAGGCCGAGCGCGATGGCGAGCACCAGCAGTGTCTCGCGTTCGCTGGCGAAGGCGTAGGAGAGGGGCACGCATGCCACGAGCACCGCGACCGCGCCGAACGGCGTCCAGACGAACAGCGCGAACGACGCCGTCAACGCCGCTTGGAAGAGGGCGGGGCCGACGGCGTCGGGGCGCGCGAAGAGGGCGACGACGATTCCGGCGGCCGTGCCGAGGGCGACCAGCAACAGCACGACGATGGCCTCGACCCGGGAGAGCCGATCGGATCGCCAGGTGGCGGCGAGACCGCGCCACCATTCGCTCTGCACGGTCTGTTCGGCCATGCCTCGATTATCGATCGCGGGGCGCGGCCCGGACGACCCCGCGCCCGCGATCGGTCGGATCGCTCGTCAGGAGCAGATCCCCATGACCTGACACATGTAGCTCCAGATTCCCGGCATCTCATCCCCCCGATTCGTGCTGATCCGTATCGATGTTCTTGAATCCTGTCGCGTCCCGAAAGGGCTTCCATCGGCCGTTCGTCTGGGGCATCCTTCGACTTTCGTCGAGGTCGAGTCCCCCGGTCGGTGGATAAGCTCGGGCCATGGCGAAGATCCGTGTCCTCATCGCCGACGACGAGATGCTGGTGCGTCGAGCGTTGTCGATCTTCCTCGAGAACGATGAGATGACGGTGGTCGGCAACGCCGAGAACGGCCTGGATGCCGTCGAGAAGGCACGCACGCTCCAGCCCGACGTGGTCGTCATGGACCTGCAGATGCCCACGATGAACGGCGTCGAGGCGATCGCGCGCATCACCACGCAGTGGCCGCAGATCCGGGTCATCGCCGTGACGACCTTCGGGACGACGGATGCCGTGCTCCCAGCGCTGCGCGCGGGTGCGTCGGGCTACCTGCTCAAAGACACCGACCCCGACGACATCGTCGCGGCGGTGCGGGGCATCCACGCCGGGAACGGGGTGCTGTCGCCCCAGGTGACGGGCAAGCTCATCGCCTCGATCAAGCACGCGCCCCAGCCCGAGGTGCGAGGACTCGCGGAACACGAGGAGCCCACCGACCGCGAACGTGAGACGCTGGAGATGCTGGCGACGGGCAAGTCGAACGCCGAGATCGCCCGCGCGATGAACGTCTCGGAGGGCACGGTCAAGGCGCACCTCAGCAGCCTGATGTCGAAGTGGAACGTGCGCGACCGTGTGCAGTTGCTCATCCGGGCGGCGCGGGCAGGCCTCGTCTCGTTCGAGTGACCCGCGCCGTTCGCCGCATCCCCCTGGTCGACGTCGGAGGCCCGGAGTACCGTGAGCGCCATGAGCCCCGCCAAACTCTTCCTCCGCTCCGACGCCGCGCTGCGCGAGGTCGTCGACCGCCTCGATCCCGCCGACTTCTCGGCCTCGGTGCCGAAGGAGTGGAGTCAGCACGAGTCACCCACCCTGCTCGACATCCTCGGGCGGCACGCCTACGACGAAGCGTGGATCCCCGACGTGATCGCGGGTCGAGCGGCAGCCGACGGCGACCCGTTCGCCGACGCCGATCTGCTGGGCGACGACCCGATCGCCGCGTACGACGCCCTCAACGACACCGCGACCACCGCGGTTCAGAAGGGCGACATCGCCGAGACGTTCCGCTTCACGTACGGCGACTATCCCGCCGCCGAGGGGTTCGCTCACCTCGCGACCTATCGCGCGTTCCAGGCGTACTCGATCGCGAAGCACTTCGGCATCCCCTTCCACCTCTCCCCCGAACTGGTCGACGGCTTCACCGAGCACGTCACCCCGCACGCGGACGAGTGGCGACAGTGGGGCGTGTTCCCTCCGGCCATCGACCCGCCGGCGGATGCCGACGACGAGACGCGTCTGCTTTGCGCGCTGGGGTTCTGGATGCCGTAGCACGGCGCCGAATCAGGTCTCGCCGAGGCCCTTCTCGACGGATTTTCCCCTGGTTAACTAGGTTAACGGCGTTAACCGTTGACTCACTCGACGCCCACCGCTTAGCTTCGTGCGCAATGGACTGACATCGATGTCAGTCGCTGCCTCACGGCGGCACGCACAAAGGAGCGCGTGTGAAAATCTGCCTGCCCACAAACCGATTCCGAGCGATCGCCGCGGCGACCACCGTCGCCCTGGCGGCAACCCTCGGTGCCACGGCGATCACGCCGGCCTACGCTGGCCCCCTGCCCGCGGTGCCGGCATCCGGGGCATCCGCCGTCGCCGGGCCCTCGACCGCGGTCACCCTCGCCGCCTCCACCCCCGCGGTGTCCGCCGACGCGACGCCCGCCCCCGCGGCATCCCTAGCATCCACCGCCGCGGAGCCCGCCCCCGGCGACGAGCCCTACCGCCCGCTCGTACATTTCTCGCCCGAGCGCAACTGGATGAACGACCCCAACGGCATGGTGTTCCACAAGGGCGTCTACCACCTCTACTTCCAGCACAACCCGCAGGGCGACCGGTGGGGGAACATGAGCTGGGGCCACGCCACCAGCACCGATCTGCTGACCTGGACCGAGCAGCCGCTCGCCATCCCGCAGACGTTCGACGAGCAGGGCCGGCCCATCGAGAGCATCTTCTCGGGCTCCGTCGTGGTCGATGAAAAGA
Organism: Microbacterium sp. 22296; assembly: GCF_052045385.1. NCBI lineage: Bacteria > Bacillati > Actinomycetota > Actinomycetes > Micrococcales > Microbacteriaceae > Microbacterium > Microbacterium sp. 22296. The sequence goes on from NZ_JBQEOS010000005.1 coordinate 21,559, forward strand.
ACACGTCCGGGTTCGGCGACGGCACGAACGCCCCCCTCATCGCGATCTACACGAGCGCCTACGAGCCGGCCCACCCGACTCGCGCGGGGCTGCAGGCGCAGTCGCTGGCGTACAGCCTCGACGACGGCTACACCTGGACGAAGTACGACCAGAACCCGGTGCTCGACCGCAACTCCGCGAACTTCCGCGACCCGAAGGTGTTCTGGTACGACGGACCCGGCGGCGCGTACTGGGTCATGGCCGCCGTCGAGGCGCTCGACCACAAGGTGGTGCTCTACAAGAGCGCGAACCTGCGCGACTGGGACTACCTGTCCGACTTCGGCCCCGCCAACTCCACCGGCGGCATCTGGGAATGCCCCGACCTGTTCGAGCTCCCTGTCGATGGCGACCCGAACACCACCAAGTGGGTCATGGTGGTCAACCTCAACCCGGGAGCGGTCGGGGGCGGCAGCGGCGGGCAGTACTTCGTCGGCGAGTTCGACGGCACGACGTTCACCAGCGAGAGCACCGAGGGCATGCAGGCCACCCCCACGGGCGACGTCTTCGCCGGCTTCGACGACGGCACCTTCGACGGGTGGATGCTCGGCAACGAGCCGGGCAATTGGAAGGACGGGCCGTGGGGCCTGTCCCCGGCATCCGGTGCCCTCGACGGGCAGAGCCCGGTCACCGGTTATGTCGGCGCGGGGCTCGTCAACGGGTTCCACGACGGCGACTGGCCGGTCGGCACACTCGACTCCCCAACGTTCACCGTGTCGGCCCCGTACATCGACCTGCTCGTCGGCGGCGGCAACCACCCGCATATCGACGGCTCGCAGCTCGCGAACGACCCGCCCGCGGGCACGACCGTGTTCGACTTCGAGACCGCCGACGGACAGACCCTCGCCGACACGGGATGGCAGCTCACCGGCGACTTCGCCACCGACCCGGCCCGCAACCCGTCCGCCGCCGGCGGTGACTACTACCTCGGCGCGAAGCGCATCAACACGTGGGAGGGCGGTCCGCGCGGCGACGACAACACCGGCGAGATGCTCTCCCCCGCATTCACGCTGAACGGCGATTACGTGTCGTTCCTCATCGGCGGCGGCAAGCGCACCGACGGTACCCTGCAGGCCGAGCTCGTGGTCGACGGCGAGGTGGTCCGCTCGCAGACCGGACCCGAAGCCGGCGCCCTGAACTGGGTGTCGTGGGACGTGTCGGAGTACGCCGACCGGCAGGCGCAGATCCGCATCCGCGACGAGGCGACCGGCGGGTGGGGGCACCTCACTTTCGACCACGTCGTGGTCGGTGACACCCCCGCACAGGTGCGCAGCGACGAGACGAGCGTCAACCTCGTCGTCGACGGTGAGGTCGTCCGCTCGGCGACCGGGTCGAACAGCGAGAACCTCGACTGGGCCAGCTGGAACGTCTCGGAGTTCGAGGGGCGGCAGGCCAGCATCCGGGTCATCGACAACAACCGCTCCGGGTGGGGTCACATCCTGCTCGACCAGGTGATGTTCGCCGATCAGGCCGCGCCCACGCGGCTCGAGAGCTACGACTGGCTGGACTGGGGCCGCGACTACTACGCCACGGTGACCTACTCCGGCACGCCCGACAAGGACACCCGGGTCATGCAGGGGTGGATGAACAACTGGGATTACGCCAACGACATCCCCACCTCCCCGTGGCGGAGCTCGATGGCCCTCCCCCGCGAGGTCGCCCTCACGTCGACCGCCGAGGGCCCGCGCCTCACCCAGAGAGTCGTCCCCCAGATCGAAGGACGAATGGATGCCGCGAACGCCCAGACCCGCACGAACGTGACGGTCGACGGCGAGACCGACCTGCGGCTCGCCGGTGATGTCGTCAAGGTCGACGTCACCTTGCGGCCGGGGGATGCCGAGCAGGCGGGCATCACCGTCTTCGGCGACGACACCTCGGGCACCCGCATCGGCTATGACACCACCACGGGACGCGTGTTCGTCGACCGTCGCGACTCGGGCAACGTGGGCTTCCACCCCGCCTTCGCCTCGGTCGAAGACGCCCCGGTCGCCCTCGTCGACGGCACCGTCACGCTCGAGGCCTATCTCGACCGCGCCTCGGTCGAGCTCTTCGCCGCGGGTGGGCGCACCACGATCACCCACCAGGTGTTCCCGAACGCCGGCGCCGACGACATCACCGCGTGGTCCGAGGGAGGCACGGCGACGATCGACAGCATCCGCGTCACACCCCTCCTCCCCACGATGTGGCAGGCCGACGAAGCCCCCGGAGCACCCACGGCGGTGACCGCCACCGCGCAGACCGGAGGCGCCACGGTCTCGTGGACCGCCCCCGCCGCCGACGGAGGTTCGCCCGTCACCGAGTACCGCGTCTACCGGGAGGGAGTGGATGCCGCGGTGGCCACGACCGCATCGCTCACGGCATCCGTCACCGGCATGACACCCGGTACGACGGCGCGCTTCGCCGTCATCGCGGTCAACGCCGTCGGGGAGTCGCCGCGGTCGGACTGGTCGGCGCCCGTGACCGTGCCCGATGGCGCGACCGCGAAGCCCGGTATGGCGACGCTCTGGCACGACAACCTGTTCTCCACCGGTGACTACACCGTGCGGATGACCCTGCTGAAAGGACAGAACGCCACGGCCTTCCGCCTGTACGAGAACGGCTCACTCATCGCCACGGTTCCGCTGGAGTACCGCGGCACGGCTCCGCAGTCGGCGAAGGTCGCGGTCTCGGGCAAGAAGAACGGCACCTACGTCTACACCGGCGAACTGGTCAATGCGAAGGGCGTGACCAAGACCTCGAGCACGACGGTGAAGGTGACGAAAGCCCTGCCCGCGACTCCCGTGCTGACCCACGACAACCGCGACCGTGACGGCACCTTCACCCTCACCGCGACCCTGCGGTCGGGAACCAACGCGACCAGCTATCGGTTCCTCGAGGGCGACACGGTCGTGGCCGAGGGGACGCTCACCGCGCGCACGCCGCTCCCGCAGACCGCGCGCGGCGCGGTGACCGGAGCCGGCGTCGGGACGCACACCTACCGGGTTGAGTTCACGAACGCCTCCGGGACCACGGTGAGCAAGCCGGTGGGGGTGGAGGTGCGGCGGTAGCTCCGGGGCCGTCGAGGGGAGCGGGTGCCGGTGGGGGTGGCATCCGTTTCCCTTGGTCTCTCGAGATCAGCTCTCTCCGTCCCCGTCCGCCGTCGGACGTTGCTCCGCTTCTTCTCGTCGATGCCGCATGTCCGTCGCGACGGTCCAGGCCGTGAAGGTCAGCAGAGGGATCACCGACAGAGGCCCCCACCACTCGGCGCCCTGCCCGCGACCCATGTACAGCGCGCTCACCACCACGAACCACGCGAACGATGCCACGCAGAGGATCAGCCGCACCGGAGAGAAGAGGATCGACAGCCGAAGTCTCAGGGAGGTGCGATACGTGGACGGCGTCATCGGGGCGGCCCTTCGATGGGCGCCCCGATTGACCGGTCCGTTCTCCCGCCGCGAGGTCGTGTACACGTGTGTGGCATCTCTCTCCTCCGAGCTCGATGGATCCGCCTGCCCAGCGTCGCGGTACGTCAGTCCTACTCCTCTGGCCCGCCCCTTCTGGGTGAACGAGGATGAGAGGTGCCGGGTGAATGCCTCGCGCCCGGTGCGACAGGCAGAGCAGCGGCCATTGCGCCGCCCCCGACCCGGGCGACGTCCTCGCCCTCCCAGAAGCCCCCGGCGCGACCTCAGACCGTCCGAGCAGAAGGCATATATCGACCCCGATAACCCCTCTCGTACACTGGTCCCGTGAACATTCGAGCGGGCCGGGAGGCGGCGGGCATGAGCCAGGCCGAGCTCGCTCGCGCCGCGCGTGTGCCGCAGCCCAACATCTCGGCGTACGAGAACGGCCGGCGTCAGCCCAGCGCGGAGGTTCTCAACCGCATCCGTAGTGCGCTGGTTGGCACCCTGAACGAGCGGCTTTTCCGACACCGCGACGAGATTCACCGGATCGTCGCCGAGCATCACGCCACGGCTCCGCGCATCTTCGGGTCCATCGCGCGAGGCGAGGAGACGGCAACCTCCGACGTCGACCTGCTCGTGGACTTCACCCCCGAGGCCGGCCTTCTGGATGAGATCGGCTTGCGTCTCGCCCTCGCCGACCTCCTCCACGTCGAGGTGGATGTCGTGGCATCCGACACTCTTCGTGGTGAGTTCCGCGAGAGAGTGCTGCGCGAAGCTGTAGCGCTGTGACCGCCGATCCTCAGAGGACTCGGGATGCCGCGGCGCGTGTCATCGCGGTGTGCGAGGTGATCGCGCAGATCGTCGCGCGCGGCGAGGACCACTTCATGACTGATGTGCACGCGCAGTGGGCTGCCGAGATGGGACTGATCCGCATCGGTGAGGCCGTCGCCAAGATCCCCGCGCCCGTCCGCGAGCGTTTCAATGACCAGCCGTGGCGGCAGATCATCGACATGCGCAATTTCGCGGCGCATCGGGACGACGACCTCAACCCGCACCGGGTCTGGCGCACCCTCGCGCGGGATGTCCCGCGGCTGCGCGAATACCTCACTGAGACCGTGCTGCCCGCCCTCTGACCCGGGCCGGGTCGCGCGACCGCCCCCGCTCAGCCGCCCGCCGGCACGACCGGGTTCGCCGCCGCGAACACGTTCCGCGGGTCCCACTCCGTCTTCAGCGCGCGCAGCCGATCGAGCGACGCCCCGAAGCCCGGGGCGCGGTCCGAGCCGCCGTCGAGGAACGTCAGCACCAGTGCCTCGCTCGCCCACGGCACGAAGCGCCCGATGAAGGTGTCGGCCGCGGCGCGCGCCGCCGGGACCGCCTCGGGCACGGGAGGCACCGCGATCCCGTGCACGATGTAGTCGCCCGCGATCGCCGACACCGCCCCACCCGCCGGCACCGGTCGGGAGGCCGCCCCGCCCACGTGTCGCAGCTCCGAGACGAAGAGCGCCGGATCCGCGGATGCCGCGACGAACGCCGTGACGGCCTCGTCGGTCAGCGTCTCGAGGATCCGGTGGCGGGTCACCGCGGGCGTCGGCTGCGGCGGGTCCATGTGAACGTGCACGAGTCCGGGCGAGGGGATCCGCCCGAACGTGTCGATCTCGGGCGCGAGGTCGCGGAGGGGTTGCAGCAGTTCGTCGGCGCGGGCGTCGGTCTCGAGCACGGCTCCATCGATCACGACGAGCGAGCGTCCCGAGAGGAAGGGCGGCAGTTCGGGTAGGGGCGGCAGGTGCAGTACCCGCAGGGTCGAGGTGACGGATTCGGGAGCGGATGCCGTCCACTCCGCCCACGCGCGGCTCACCGCCTCCGTGTGCGAGGCGTCCCACAGCAGCATCCCGGCGAACACGTCCGCGTAGGGCAGCAGGTCGATCTCGATCGAGACGACGACGCCGAACGACCCCGACCCTCCGCGCACGGCCCAGAACAGGTCGGTGTTCTCGTCGGCGCTCGCGCGCACGAGCGTGCCGTCGGCGGTGACGATCTGCACCGACCTCAAGGCGTTGATGCCGAGCCCGTGTGCCCGCGCGTAGAACGAGACACCTCCGTTGAGCGAATACCCGACGACCGAGACGTCGCCCGCGCTGCCGTGAAGGGCGGTGAGGCCGTGCGGGGCGGTGGCATCCAGGACGTCGTTCCAGTGCGACCCGCCCAGCACGGTCGCGGTGCGGGTCTCGGGGTGCACGGTGACCCCGCGCAGCGCGCCGAGCCGCACCAGCACCCCGTCGGAGAGGTCGGTCTCGCAGAGCCCCGGGGCCGCGTGCCCGGTGGACTGCGCCGCGACGCGCAGACCGGCGGCCGTCGCCGCGCGCACGATCGCGACGACGTCGTCGGCCGACTCGGGGGTGGCGACGGCGAACGGCCGCTGGTCGGCGGTGGGGTTCCAGGGCGCCCGCACGACGTCGTACTCGGGCTCGTGGGCGAAGACGACACGCGAACCGAGCGCTTCGCGCAAGGTCGTGGCGCGATCGTCGAGGGACGTTTCGAAGAGGGATGCCATCGGAGGACCGTTCTTTCGGGTGGGCGACGCTGCGACGCTGCTCATCTTCCTCGCCGACATCGTTCCTGACCAGAGGCAGTTTCGGGCTCCCACGGCGACCTCTGGCCGCCTCGCCACCGTCGTGGCATCCGTCCCCTCCGCCCGACGCGAGTCCGGGCGCCGGTCCACGCCCCCACGAGTCCGCCCGGCCCCGCCGTCAAGCCTCCCGGCCGCGTCACCTCGCCCCTGTGGAATAGGCAGCCGCCGCCTCTCGTTGGCTTGGCGTGGCCCCCGTTCCCCACGAAAGGACTCCCGTGAGCCTGTTCAGCCCCACCACCGTCGGCGATGTCGACGTCCGCAATCGCGTGTCGCTCGCCCCGATGACCCGCCTCCGCGCCGACGCCAACGGCGTCCCCGGACCCATCGTCGCGAAGTACTACGCGCAGCGCGCGGGCATCGGCCTGCTGGTCACCGAGGGTGTGTTCCCGAGCGCCGAGTCGCGTGCGTACCCCGGTCAGCCGGGCATCGTCACCGACGCGCAGGCCGCGGGCTGGGCGAAGGTCGCGGATGCCGTGCACGCCGAGGGCGGCACCGTCTTCATGCAGCTCATGAACGGCGGACGCGTCACGCACCCCGACATCACCGGAACCGACCGCATCGTCGCCCCCTCGGCCATCGCGATCGAGGGCGAGACCCGCCTGGCCGACGGCACCAAGGTCGCCTACGCCACCCCCCACGCACTCGAGACCGCCGAGCTTGCCACCGTCCGCGACGAGTTCGTCGCCGCCGCCCGCAAGGCAGTGGATGCCGGTTTCGACGGCGTCGAACTGCACGGCGCCAACGGGTACCTGCTGCACGAGTTCCTCTCCCCCGCCTCGAACCAGCGCACCGACGGCTACGGCGGATCGCCCGAGGCCCGCGCCCGCTTCGTCGTCGAGGTGGCCGAGGCCGTCGTGGCCGAGATCGGCGCCGGTCGCGTCGGCATCCGCATCTCGCCCGCCCACAACATTCAGGACGTGTGGGAGAAGGATGACGCCGAGACGCGCGCCACCTACGAGGCGCTGATCGCCGGCCTGGCGCCCCTGGGCCTCGCCTACCTGAGCGTGCTGCACGCCGACCCCGCGGGTGAGCTGATCCAGGACCTCCGCCGCGCGTTCGGTGGCACGGTCATCGTGAACTCCGGCTTCTCGAGCGTCACCACGCGCGACGAGGCCGTGTCGGTCGTCGACGACGGAATCGCCGACCTGGTCGCGGTGGGTCGCCCCGCGATCGCCAACCCCGACCTCGTGGCGCGCTGGGAGAAGGGCGCCGACGAGAACGAGGTGGAGCAGGCCACCGTGTACGGCGGCGACGAGCGCGGGTACACGGACTACCCGTTCCTTCAGGACTGACCTATGTCGAAGGGCCTCGCACGAACGGTGGATGCCGTTCGCGCGAGGCCCTTCCTCTTTTGGAGTGACGCCGGCCCCGGTGGGGCTCAGATCACGGACGCCCGGATGCTCGCCCGCTTCCGGGCCTCGCTCTCGAGCTTGTGCTCCGCCAGGTCGACGATCGTGTCGAGCTGTGCGCGCGGGATGAACACGACGCCGTCGGCGTCGGCGACCACAACGTCGCCCGTGAGCACGGCCACTCCCCCGATCGCGACTGCGCCGCCGATCACCCCGGGACCGTTCTTGTAGGGACCGGCCGGAGTCACCCCGCGGGCGAAGACGGGGAGCCCGAGCTCGCGGATGGCGTCGACGTCGCGCACGCATCCGTCGACGACGAAGCCCGCCACCCCGAGACTCAGCGCCCGCTCGGCGATGAGGTCGCCGATCAGCGCCCTCGTGGTGTCACCGAAGCCGTTGAGCACGATGACCTCGCCCGGTTGGACGACGTCGAGCGCGGCGTGGACGATCTGGTTGTCGCCCGCCGCCGTGAGCACGGTCAGCGCCGGTCCCACCAGGCGCGCACCCACCCACGTCGGTGAGATGCCGGCATCCGGAGATCCGAGGCGCTGCATCGAGTCGACGACCGCCGAGGCGGCCAGGGGCGCGAGGCGCTCGCGCTCGGAGGCGCTGAGGGAAGCGCGCTCGATGACGTTCGTCGCCACGGCCGAGGTCACGGCGACACCTGCAGCAGTTCGTCGATGATCGGGGAGATCGTCGCTTCGCGCTCTTCCCAGAGCTTCGCGACCTCGGCTCCCGGCATCCAGGATGCGACGGTGGCCGCGTTGGTGAGCTTCTCGATGACCGCGGGGTCTTCGGCGGCGACTTTGAGGGCGGCCTCCAGCGAGGAGCGGATGTTCTCGGGCGTCTCCGCCGGCACCGACAGGGTGAAGCGGCTGTTCATCGGCGCGACCTCGTAGCCCTCGCCGGACAGCGTGGGCACGTCGGGCATGAGTTCGCTCTGCTCGTCTTCGACGATCGCGAGCAGGCGGATGTCGCCGGACTTGTACGGACCGTAGAAGCTCGAGACCCCGCCGAGCGCGAAGTTCACCTCGCCCGACATGACCGCGGCCACCTTGTCGGCACCGCTGTTGTAGTGGACGATGTTGAACCCCAGGTCGAGTTCGTTCTCGAGGATCCGCAGGTTGACGTGGTCGTCGCCGGCGCGCGAGTCCGTGCCCGCCGTGATCGTGCCGGGGTCGTCTTGAACGGCGTCGAACAGGTCGTCGATGGTCTTGTACGGGCTGTTCGCGGCCACGCCGATCACGACCGAGTTGGTGGCGAACGAACCGACCGGCAGGAAGCTCTCGCGATCGAAGGTGGCGTTCTTCGACGGGTCGAGGTAGCGACCGAGGATGGACGGGATATTCGTGTAGCCGAACGTCGTGCCGTCGGGTGCCGAGGTGGCGAGCTTGCTGAGGCCGACGACCTGGCTGCCGCCCTCGAGGTTCACGACCTGGATGTTGGCGTCGAGGGATTCCTGCATGGCCGGCGCAACGATGCGGGCCAGGATGTCGTTGCCGGCACCGGCCGCCGAGGGGACGATCCATTCGATGTCGGTTCCGGCGGCGGGCCAGGCCTCGTCGGCGCCGTCGCCGCTCGAGGTCGATCCGGTGGCGGACGAGCATCCGACGAGGGCCACGGCAGCCAGGGCTGCAACGGCGCCGAGGGTCAGGGAGCGGATTCGCATGCTGTTTTCTCCTTCTGGTGGGGATGACGAATGTGCGGGGATGCTGAATGTGTCGGGATGACGAGGGTGCGGGGACGGGACTAGGCGTCGACCCGTGCGCGGGAACGGGACCGCGACCGTGACCGCACGAAGGCGGCGAGCGCGGGGCGGCTCGCTCCGAGCGCGACGGCGAGGGCGCAGACCACGAGGAGGCCGGTGGCGATCGGGCTGCTTGTGAACACTCCCCAGTCACCGCGCGACAGGGCGAGCGACCGCTGGAAGTTCTCCTCGAGCATCGGGCCGAGGATGATCGCGAGCACGAGCGGCGTCAGCGGCACGCGCAGCAGGTGGAAGACGTAGCCGATCACGCCCGCCGCGACCATGACGAAGATCTCGAAGGTGCTGCCGTTGATCGAGTACGTGCCGAGGAACATGAACGCGAGGATCGCGGCCATCAGGTAGGCGAACGGCAGGCGGAGCACGGCGATCCAGACGCGCACGAGGGGCACGTTGAGGATCAGCAGGATGACGTTGCCCACCAGGAAGCTGGCGATGATGGCCCAGGCGACCTCGGGGTTGTCGCGGAACAGCAGCGGTCCGGGGATGAGGCCGTTGACGGTGAACGCGCCCGCCATGATGGCGACCGTCGCCGACGTCGGGATGCCGAGGGTGAACAGCGGGATCATCGACGAGACCGCGAGGGCGTTGTTGGCGGATTCGGGCCCGGCGACGCCCTCCATGGCGCCCCGGCCGAACTCGGAGCGGTGCTTCTTCGAGAAGCGCTTCTCGGCGGCGTACGAGGCCAGCGACGTCGCCGCTCCGGGCGAGCCGGGGAGCAGGCCCATGAAAAAGCCGATGATTGAGCCGCGGAAGAAGGGCTTCCACGAGCGGCGGAAGTCGTCCCGAGTGGGGTAGAGCCGTCCGATCGAGAGCGGCTTGGCGATACCTGCGGGGCCGCGCTGGGCCTGGGCGAGGATCTCGCTGAGCCCGAAGGCGCCCATCACGATCGCGACGAGGCCGATGCCGTCGAAAAGCTGGGGCATGTCGAACCCGAAGCGCACGATCCCGACGCCCGGGTCGAGGCCGACCGTCGCGATCGCGAGGCCGACGCCGGCGCTGATGAGCGCCTTGGCGGGGTTGCTGCCCGCGAAGCTCGTGATGAGCAGCAGCCCGAGGAACGACACGAGGAACAGCTCGGGGGCGCCGAACTCCAGCGCGATCCGCGCGAAGGGGGCGACGAGCACGAATCCGACGACTCCGACCAGCCCGCCGATGAACGACCCCACGGCCGCGATCACGAGGGCCGGGCCGCCGCGGCCGCGCTTGGCGAGTTCGTACCCGTCGAGGGTCGTGGCCACCGACGAGGCTTCGCCGGGGATCCGCAGCAGGACGGCGGTGATCGTGCCGCCGAAGGCGGCGCCGTAGAGGATGGCGGCGAGCATGATGATCGCCGTCGTGGGCGAGAGCCCGAAGGTCACCGGGATGAGCAGCGACACCGCGGCGGCGGGCCCGAAGCCGGGCAGCACGCCGACGAGCATGCCGAGCACGCAGCCGAGGAGGGCGAAGAGCAGGTTCTCGGGGGTGAGGACCGTGAGGAGTCCTTGGAAGAGAGCACCGAATTCCATGTCAGAGGCCGATCATCCGGAGCACGGTGATGCTCGAGTGCGGGAGGGCGGTGCCGAGCAGGTCGGCGAAGACGAACCGGCTGACGACGGCGACGCCGACCGCGATGAGGAGGGCGACCCACCAGCGGCGAGCGCTGACGAGCGTCATCACGCTGAAGAGCAGCAGCGTCATGGTGAGGAGGTACCCGAGCACCGGGAGGAGGATCGCTGCGAGCACGAGCGATCCCGCCACGATGGCGACGCGCAGCACTCCGCGACGGTCGGGGAGGGCGATGTCGTCGTCTTCCTCATCGATCCCGTCGACGACGAGCACGCCGATCGCGGTGTCGGTGGGCGGGTCGACGCGGTTGCCCTCGAAGGGGGTCCGCGCCGCGAACTCCGACCGGTCGGCATCCCGGCGTTGCGCGCGACCCGCGCCGAGCAACTGCAGCGCCCAGAGGACCGCGCCGAGGGCGATCGTGGCTCCCGCGACGACCGGGAAGAAGCCTGCGCCCACCCCGGTCACGTTGGTCAGGCCGTAGCCGAAGCCCGACACCATGACCGCGATGCCGGTGACGGCACCGATCGCCACGACAGACCACTCCAGGTATTGCCGTGCCCTCGTCGGGGACGAGGTTTGCACCACATCAGACGCCATCGTCATCCGCCTCTCTGCGGGTTTTGTGCTAGGAGTGTGTGCAAGGCCGCTGACGCAACTTGCGCACTTGCACAGGATTGCAGGATGGTCCAGACTTGTCAACAACCCGACCCGCTTGATCGGCGTCGTGCCTCGAAGGAGAGACCATGAGCTTCCGCGCCGTCGCGACTCGCAACACCGCCGCCTTGAGCACCACGGAGCAGAAGGTCATGACGGTGCTGCTGAGCGCCGCGACATCGTCGACGACGGCGGCCGACGTGGCCGCTCAGGCCGGCACGCACGAGTCCACCGTGGTGCGTCTCGCGCAGAAGCTGGGCTACCGCGGGTACCCCGACCTGCGTCGCGACCTCCGCGCCGACGAGGTGAACCCCGCGCTCTCGGGAGCGCCGATGCGGCAGGAGTCCGGGGCCGACCTGGCATCCTTCGTCGCCGACGAGCGAGCCGGCCTCGAGCGGCTGTCGGAGTTCGTCCCCCAGTCCGCGATCGACGCGGCCGCCCGCGACATCGCCGGCGCCGGGGTCGTCTACATCTTCGCGAACGGCGACGCCCGCTCGCTGCAAGAACTGCTGGCCCGCCGGTTCCGGCGCCTGGGGATGGTCGTGGTCACCCTCTCGCCCCAGGCGAAAGACCTCGCCGAGCGCTTCGTGCCGTTCGACTCCACCAGCATGCTGATCGGCTTCGCTCTGCGCGAGACCCCGCGGATGCTCCCCGCCCTCATCGCCGAGGCGCAGCGCCGACGCGGACGCAGCCTGCTGATCACCGACGTGCCGGGTGCCCAGTTCCGGCCCGCTCCCGACCACCTCATCGCGGCCCTCCGCAGCGCCGACAGCGAGTACCGCACCCTCTTCGTGCCGATGGCCATCTGCTACACACTCCAGCTCGCGGTCTACCACCTCGACTCCGAGCGGTACCACGCCGTCCGCGAAGACATCGACGGCCTCACCCGCATGCTCGGCGGCACCGACGAGATCCCCCTCCGGCCGTGACCGGCCCCGCCTGGCGGGCTGCGCTCAGCACCCAGGCGGCGCTGTCGCAGGCCTCGTGGGTCGGCGTCCGGCTGATGGTCGGCTACCGCGCGCTCGAGCTGGGCGGCGATCCGCTGCTGCTCGCCGCGCTCGCGGCATCCTTCGCCGTTCCGACGATCGTCGCGGCCCTTCCCGCGGGCCGCATCTGCGACCGCTTCGGTGGCAGCACCGTCGCCTTCGCCGGCCTTTTCATCGCCTCGGCCGGTGCGATCGTCGTGCTCGCCCTGCCGTCGAGCGTCGTGCTCCTGTTCGCCGCGACCTTGACCATCGGGCTGGGACACCTCTGCGTGATGATCGGCCAGCAGACCTTCGTCGCGCACGCGAGTCGCGGAGGCTCGATGGACAGCGGCTTCGGCACCCTCAGCGCCGCGGCATCCATCGGTCAGCTGATCGGTCCCCCGGCCGTCACCGTCGCCGCGACCCTCGCCGCGCGCGATCAGCCCGACACCACGGCGGGCTTCGCCGTCTGCCTCGCCTTCACGGTGCTGGCCCTACCGCTGATCCTCTTCCTCCGTCGCGGCGACACGCACCGCCGCACCACCGCCGCGAAGGCCCCGCGCGCTCCGCTCTCGGCGGCGATGAAGGCGCCCGAGCTGTGGCGCGCCCTTGCGGTCAGCGGGGCTGTGCTGGTGACGGTCGACCTGCTTTACACCTTCGTGCCGCTGTGGGCGGTCGACAAGGGCATCGCCCCGGTCACCGTCGGCCTGCTGCTCGCCCTGCGCGCGATCGTCTCGGTCGTAAGCCGACTCGGTCTCGCCCGCATCGTCGCGCGATTCGGGCGCCGCGCCCTGCTCGTCCTGGCGATGCTCCTGGGCGTCGCGAGTCTCGTCGCCCTGCCCTTCGCGAACCCCTGGGGCGCGATCCCCGTGATGATCGCGCTCGGCATCGCCCTCGGCCTCCCCCAACCCCTGACGATGGCCTGGACCACCGCGATCACCCCGCCCGCGGTGCACGGCGCCGCGCTCGGCCTGCGCCTGACCGCCAACCGCGTGCTGCAGGTGTTGATCCCCGTGAGCGTCGGGCTGGTCGCCGGGCCGTTTGGGCTCGTGGCGATCTTCTGGTCGAATGCGGCCGTGCTCGCCGTGGGGGTGGCGATTGTCGCGACCTCGCGGACGAGCGATCGCGACGGCCCCGAGGGCGAAACGTCGGGTTAGCCGGATCCCCACTCGGAATACGATCCGCTCCCCGACGGTTCCCGCCCCTGTGACGACCGAGCCCGCACTCGAACGCGCTCTGGCTTCGCTGGACGTGAGGCCCGGCGACACGCGCCGTCTCTCCCTGGGCGCGGGTGACGCGCTTCCCCTCGAACCGGGCAAGGCCACGCTCGTCTTCGTGCGCGCCGGAGAGATCACGGGGCGCACGTCTCCGGGTTCGGCGTGTGATGTGGATGCCGCCTCGGGCGCCGCCGAAGCCTCCCGAGGAACGCGCACCCTGCTGGCCGGCGACGCGTTCCTCACCCTCGGGTGCGGCGCTCCTCGGCTGCTGTCGCAGTCGAGCGCCGAGGTGACCGTCATCCCGTTGACGATCACGCCCACCGTCGACACGCGTGCCCTGCCGCCGTTCGTGTTCATCAGCGGCTTCGCTGCCGCCGAGCCCGCGGCGGCGCACCTCGCCGCGCACCTCGGCTCACCTTTTCCGGATGCCGACCGGCCCCGCTCCGGAGACCAGACGATCTGCCGACTTATGGTGACGACCGTTCTCCTGTCGGCGCTGCGCGCGTGGGCGACCGGCGACCGTTCGACGGCGTGGCCGCCGCGAGCCGACGATCCGTTCCTCGCTCGGATCGTCGCCGCCGTGGTCGACGACCCCGGGCACGAATGGACGCTCGGCAGCCTGGCATCCCTCGGCGCGATGTCGCGCTCGGTGTTCTCGGCACGCTTCCGTGAGGCGTTCGGCAGCTCTCCCGCCTCGTTCGTGACCGAGGTGCGCATGCGGAGAGCGAAAGAGCTTCTGGATGCCGGAACTCCCGTCTCCGAAACGTCACGGGCCCTCGGCTACACGTCGGACGAGGGCTTCAGCCGTGCCTTCCGTCGGCACACCGGGGTCGCGCCATCGGTGTGGCGCTCCGACGCCCGGTCGCGAGCGGCGGTCTAGCTGGCGGCGCCTCGGAGCGTCCAGGGCGCGGTCGTGCTCGCGGTCTCGCCAGCGGCGCCCGGGCGCCCACGCCAGGATCGCGGCTCGAGTGCGGCCGGGGGTGCGTGGGACCGGTTGCACTCGCGGCCTCGCGGGCGGCATCCGGTCAGTCGAACCTCTGCGCCTCGGCCGCCCCCGCGGCCTAGCCGTCAGCCCGGCTGACCGCCGCCTGCGTGCGCCGCGCGCTGAGCGACAGGCCGAATAACGCGGCTCCGATCACGAGCAGCACGATGCCGATGACGTCCACGGTCACGACGCCGATCGTGTCGACGAAGATGCCGCCGACCCCGGCCGCGATTATGATCGCGAGCTGGAATCCGGTGACGGTGAGACTGCCGCCGGCTTCGAGGCGGTCGGGCATCCGGTGTCCGACCCAGGTGTTGACAAAGATGAGCCACGACGAGAAGAAGAAGCCCCACACGGCGGCCGCCGCGGCCACCGCGACGGTCGCGGGGAACAGCACGACCACCCCGATGGCGAGCGCGATCACCAGCGGGCCGACGACCGCCAGCCGCCCGAACGCCCGGTCGACGATGACCCCGACGACGACGTTGCCGACCAGGCCGCCCACTCCGAACAGCGCGAGCAGCAGCACGATCGTGCTGGCGTCGACGTCGGGGATGCGTTCCAGCGAGAGGCGCACGTACGTGTAGGCGACGAAGTGCCCCAGTACGATGAGCACGTGTCCGGCCATGCCGCCGCCCACGCCGGGCCGGCGGAGGGTGTCGACGAGAAGTCGCAGGCTCGATGCCGCAGCGGGCGGGACCGGAGGCAGCGCGAGGCGGACGGCAATGCCCACGAGGGCCATGGCGATACCGATGAGCAGGAACGCGACGCGCCAATCGAGCGCTTCGCTCAACGCCACCCCGATCGGTACCCCCGCCACCGTGGCCAGTGAGACGCCGGCCGACCCGAACATGACCGCCCGACCGATCCGGTCGGGGCTCGCCAGCCGCGCGGCGACGGTGATCGACATGGCCCAGAAGGCGCTGATGGCCGCACCCAGTAGGAATCGCGCGATGAGTATCGCGACCAGGCTGGGAACCAGCGCGACGACGAGGTTCGACACCGTGGCGGCCGCCGCGGCCCCCATCAGCAGCGTGCGGCGGTCGAGGCGTGGCAGCAGGAGCCCGACGGTCGGTGCCACCAGAAGCCCGGCGAGAGCGGTGACGGTGACCGTCTGCCCTGCCTGTCCGGGCGTGACCCCGAGCGAGAGCGCCATCTCGGTGAGCACTCCGTTCGGCAGGAACTCCGCCGTCACGAGCAAGAAGCTCAACAGCATCACGACGATGAGTCCGCCGTACCTCATCGAGGCCGTCGGAGCGAGCGGAACGGGTGCGGTCGTGGTCATGGTCCGATCCTCGTGGCGTCGTGGCGATCGCGTCCGACCGTTCATCCCCGGCATCCGACTCTTCGTCCGGGGACACGCGGTCCCCACAAGCGCGACGACACCGATCGCGCGTTCCTCCAGAGATCCGGATGCCAGGGCGTCGCGCAATCAGTTCGCGCGGGGCCCTTCCCTATGCGACGGGCCGGTAGCGCTGCACGACAGCACCCGAGCGGAACTCCCGCCGCTCGATCAGCTCCAGCTTCAGGTCCACGCCGTCGAGCAGTCGCGGCCCCCGCCCCGCGATCACGGGGTGCACGACGAACGTGTACTCATCGATAAGCCCGTGCCTCGCCAGCATCGCCGGCAGCGCGACGCCCCCCAGGGCGATCCCCCGCCCGGGCCGCTCCTTGACAGCCCGGACAGCCTCGACCACATCGCCGCTGATCAGTTCGGCGTTCCAGTCGACCGCGTCGAGGGTTCCGGATGCCACGACCTTCCGCATCGGATCCATCACCTCCGAGAACGCGACCTCACTGGCATCCATCCAGTCGGGCCACTCCCCCGACTTGGGTCGGCGCCACGCGCCCTCCATGAGCTCGTAGGTGACGCGACCGTAGAGGAGCGTGTCGGAGCGGCGCAGCTCGTCGGTCCAGAACGCCATGGACTCGGCATCTGGCGGCAGGCCCGCCTCGTGCGAGCAGCAGCCGTCGAGGGTGACGTTGATCGCGTAGCGGAGGGGCTGGGTCATGCCGCTAGCTTCCTCGCCGGGACTCCTCCGCGGAAGGGCCCGCCGCCGCGAAGCGCGCCGCCTGCACCGCGAACGCCTCGGCCAGTTCCGGCGGCTCGACGACCTCCATCGCCACCTCGAACCGCCCGAACGACGCGGCGAGCGCGCCCCACGACCACGACCCCACCTCGAGAGTGCACCGCTCGTCGTCGACCGCGGTGACCGTGCCGTCGCCCGCGAAGGGCAGCACGTCGCGGGCGGGCGCGTGCAGCAGCACGGTGCCCCGGCAGGGCCACTCGTTCGTGTCCGATCCTTTGAACCGCGCCGAGACAAACGCGTCGACGTCGCCGCCCGGCACCACCCGCGGCACGAAGGGCGCACCGTGCGGCACGCGAGGACGCACCCGGTCAGCGGAGAAGAGCCGCCAGTCGTCCCGGTCGAGATCCCACCCGAGCAAGTACCACCGACCGTGCGAGGTCACGATGTGATGCGGCT
Organism: Microbacterium sp. 22296; assembly: GCF_052045385.1. Taxonomy (NCBI): domain Bacteria; kingdom Bacillati; phylum Actinomycetota; class Actinomycetes; order Micrococcales; family Microbacteriaceae; genus Microbacterium; species Microbacterium sp. 22296. The sequence goes on from NZ_JBQEOS010000005.1 coordinate 38,573, forward strand.
CGACCCGCCGAGGCTGGGGGTCTCCCTCGCCCCGCGGCAGGTAGTCGAAGCGCACCGTCACGCGGTCGCGCACCGCCTGCGCAAGCGTGAGCAGCACGTCGAGCGGCACAGCCGCGGCCAGCGACTCTCCGGCGCCACGGACGGTCGTCACCTCGACAGCATCGAAGCGATGCCGCAGCCGTGACGGCAGCACCTGACGCATCGTGGCGAGAGCGCGCACCGCCGCCTCGCCGATGTCGGCACCCAATGCCGGAGCCGCGCGCAGAGCGATCGCGACCGCGAGCGACTGGTCATCGTCGAACAACAGCGGCGGCATCTCCGCACCCGCGTCGAGGCGGTAGCCCCCGTCGGGGCCCATCGTCGTCTCGATGCGGTACCCCATCTCGCGCAGGCGATCGATGTCGCGCCGAACGGTGCGATCGCTGACGTCGAGTCGCGATGCCAGCATCGACCCGGGCCAATCGCGCCGGGCCTGCAGCAGCGACAGCAGGGTCAGCAGTCGCGACGTGGTGGCCATGTCGCCCACCGTAGTCGCGGTCTAGGACAGAAACCGACCTATACGGATGACACCGTGATGGACGAAGCCAACCCCGGCCCATTCATCGAGGAGCAGACATGCCCGTGCAGACCACCACCCACCTGAACTTCCGCGGCGATGCCCGTCAGGCGCTCGAGTTCTACCAGTCCGTCTTCGGCGGCCACCTCGTCGTCAACACCTACGCCGACTTCGGCATGCCGGCCGAGATCCCCGGCGCCGACAAGGTCGTCTTCGGCCTGGTCGCCGCCGAGAACGGCTTCCGCATCATGGGCTACGACATCCCCGGCCGCACCGAGGGCGGCATCGCAGCCCCCGGGTCCACCCACCGCGAGACCAACACGACGGTCACCGACCAGTCGCTGTTCGTCTCGATCAGCACCCCCACCCGCGAGGAGCTCCAGGGCTACTGGGACACCCTGTCGACGGATGCCTCGATCGTCGAACCCCTCGCCGCATCGGCGTGGAGCGCCGGGTTCGGCATGCTGACCGACCGGTTCGGTGTGACGTGGAGCGCGTCGGTCACCGCCGAGTGACAAGTGCGGTTGCGGCGCACCCGCTGCGCGTCGCGGCCGCCTACCGGCCTTACTGGACGCCAACCCGATCGCGGCGTCGCACCTTTATAGTCAACTCCGGCTTCTCGCGCATGACCACGCATACGAGGTGCCAGATCTCGGCGTCGAGGGCAGAACGGGCGTTGTGTACAGCGTCGCCGACGAGCAGCGCCCAGTCGGAAATAGGCGTCGGAACCCCGCAGACGTCAGAAAATCAATTGCGGTCCTGTCAGGGAGCACTTGGACTTTCGCGGTGAACTCGCCAGCTGCGTTCCACGCATCGACACGCTCGAGCAGCTCGCTGAACAGCCACCAACTGCGGGTGAGCTTCTGACGAGCCCACTGACTCATCGGCATTCTCGGCCTCCAAACTCGAGGGCAAGGATTCGCGATCTGGGAGATGCGACGGGCATTGCGCTGACGATCGTCCAGCTCGAAGATCGCGACCTGAGCTCATTGGGCTTAGCGCGCGACCGGAGCGAGCGGTCATCAACTCTGTTCGGGCAACGCCCGCTGATGGGCCCTCGCGGGCGGTCCACCACGAGTTGAAATGACAACGAGCGAGTAGGCGGAAGCAATCGGCCGATACCGCGCACGACGCATCGGATCTGGCGATACTGTGCGCAGGTGAGCGAGATCGTTATACACCCGGTTTCCGATTCGACAGAGCTTGACGCGCTCCTTAGGCGCGCAGAGGCCGGCGACGACTTCACGTTCGCCGCCAGAGCCAATGCCGCTGGATTCTCGGGTCGAAGGCTTTGCCTTGTGTCTCTGCCAGCCGGCCGCATCAGGATGTCGGACTTTCTCGGCGACACATACGAATGGCAAAGTTCAATCGTTGCGATCGCTATCGCGACCGCAGGCCGCCGCATCACCACCGTCGATACGCAGATCCGGTTAGGAGCGATCATCGCGCTTACCGAATGCATTGACGAAGACCGTCTCATTGCGAATCTGCACCTATCTAGAAGCCAACTGAAGACTGTTGCTGAGGCGATCAATCGCGGTCGGCGCCTGCCACCTGTGACGTCGCGGCGGATAGTCCATGCCCTTGAGGGTCTCGCTGGGACCGACGGCCCGGCCGTTCGCGCACTGTTGTCGCAACTGAACGGGACTGTCATTGAGCCCGGCCGCCGCGGTGTCGTGCTGCAACAGGAGCGGGACGCGGTAATGCTTGCTGGGGAAATCTTCGGCGCTCGCGAGAGCTTCAGGCCAGCGCTCAGAAGCATGGAGGCTAATCAGGGTGATCGCGCGCCATTCCTTGCGCGGCTCACTGCCGCACATCAGCTGGAGGATCACGTCATCAACGTCGATGCGCGTAACTTTCTGGACTGGACTCGCGAGGAACAGCTCGCGGCCGCCGCGTTGACGTTTCGACAAGGAGATCGCGCCCTCACAGTCATAAACGCCAACAAGGCTCCTCTTGAGCAACTGACCGGCGCCGATCTCATCTACTACAACCACCCGATTGGATCCTTCATTCTGGTTCAGTACAAGATGATGGAGGCAGGTTCTGGCGGGTGGGTCTATCGCCCCGACCGCCAGTTCGACGCTGAACGACAGCGGCTCAGGTCGGTTCAGCTGGCCCATGATCGAGCGCGTACATCCTCCACCGGCGTCACGAACTATCGGTTCTCTGAGTCTGTTGCCTATTTCAAATTCTGCAAGCGGGATGGCGCATTTAGCTCGGACGAAACGCGACTCATGCCCGGCTACTACGTCGCTGACGACTTCCTCGAACTCTATCTGGATGAGTTTCGTACCCCACGTGGGGTGCGCCTGGTCACCGAAGCGCGTCTAGCAGACCGAGCACTTTACGGTGCTGGCTTCGCCCGAATGGTCGCAGCCGGGCTAGTTGGAACCCGCGGGTCGACCAGCGAAGAGATCAACCGCGTCGTCGCCGAGTCGCTGAGTGGGAATCGAGCCGTGGTGTTCGCATTCGAAGCTCCATCTTCGGACGGCTCGCACGGTACCGAGGGGGAAGCACCGGAAGATGACCTCATCGATCCGGATCTCGACGCCCTTAGAAGCGCACTTGGTCTGTAGTCCATTTTCGGCTCGCAAACGAGAAAAATGGCTCGCTTGATCCGTCGCCGACACCATGAGGAGGTGGCTTCATCGAGGCACCTCCTCTCGGAGCTCTTACTCATCCGGGAGCGCTGCGATCAGCCGGTCGAATTCTGCCTCGTTCAGGTACGAAGAATCCACCGCGTCGCCAGCTTGCCGGGCTCGCCGACCGGACTGACGAATCCCGGCGGCGAGACGCGGGTAGATCTTATCCGCCAGTTCCGGCTCCACTGAGAACGCGTACGCGCAGAGTCCGAGGAGAGTCAGGCGCGGGTAGACGCCGGGAGACTCGAAATGCGAATCGCCATGCTTTGCGAAGTAGTAGCTCTCCAGAAGGATCTTGCGCTTGACCCATCTGGGCAGCCGTGGCTCATCGACGTCGTGACCGACGTAGAGTCCCAGCACATACGGAGATCGCCGCATGAATCGTGTCTTGCGGTCGTTCAAGGCCCAGCCGGCGGCTCCGACGACTTCGCGCACTGCGCGAAGGAATGCGTCGTCCAGCTCGCCGTGTGAGAAAGACAGATCATCTACCCAGCGCGTGTAAGAGATACCCCGTGCGGAAGCAATCATCTCGATTGAGCGATCAGTTTCTTGAAATGCGAGGTTAGACAGGTACGGACTTGTTCGAAATCCCAGAGGAAGTGTTCCGTCGATAAAGCAGACACCTTCGATCCAGGCCAGAACTTCGGTGTCGAACTGTTCTGCCAGCGCGGGGGCGACGCGGTCGAAGCTGATCTGACCGTAAAAGTCCTTCAGGTCTACGGCCAGCACGACCTTCGCGCCTACGTGCGGAGCCGCTCCCGATACCGTAGAACGACCTCTGACGAAGCCATGGACACAATCCTGCGGAACCCACCCGGCAGCGAGAATCCCCTTCGCGAGCTTGAGCGCGATGTCGAGCCGACCAATCGCTCGTTTAGTCGTGCGCCACCGCCGACCTGAGCGAAAGCTCACATCGGAGTGATAAGGCCGAGCCCAGTCCTGCCATTGCGTCACGGCGCGCGCGTCCTCGCTATATAGCCCAATACGCGAAGAGAATGTCGGCCACAAAATCATGCAGGACCCCCAGGGAAGCAAATAAAACCATGATGGCCTACCCTGCACGACTGACTGCAGTCGACGAGTCTTCCCTGGAGGCGTGACCCATCATAGTTCACTCGACGAGCGCATCTGCTGGCGGACGGAGCCGCACCACGGACGACATCGCCCGCAGAAATCCGAAGTACATCTTGTGCCAACGATCGTCTTGCTGAACATGACCGACCGCCACGGGCGAGCCAAAAGCGTCGAAGTTAGCGGCCGCTGCAACGGGCGGAAGATGCGAGTCAGCGCAGGCTTCGCCAGGGCACAGTTGTTCGGCGCGGGCAGCGTAACGCATGGTGGCAAAGAGAAGATAATCGGCGAGGGCGAGTAGATTGTCGCCTTTCGGCTGCATCGTCACTAACACGTTGGTCAACCGAGGATTCACCAGTTGCTGGTAGTCCGCGAGAGTCTTGCCGCCTCCTTGCTCGAAGATCACGTCGACCCGGCCTGCCGATTTGTATCGCATCAGGACGTGAGTCAGCAGTCGGCCGAACAGGTAGTTGTAGAGACCGTCAACATCGGACGGTGGCGCTTTGAGGACGGCAAATCTGACGTGGCCCTTGAACATCCCGTCTGTGTCGATCTCCTCAAGTAGCGGGTCTGCAAACTCCGGCAGGTCTTCGGTCGCGTGCCATCCGTCTCGGACGAAGGTTGCCATGCGGCGGGCGGACGCAACGCCAGTCCGGACCCCGATGCGTTCACGGACGCGGGCGAGTCGAGCGCGACTCGCGTCTGCGTCAAGATCGGACTCGACGACGCACGCGCCGACACCAACAAGCACTCGCACATCGCAGATCGATCCACTACGGGCTCTTTCATTGCAGGGCTCGTGAGTGCGACAGATAGACACGGTGGACTCGTCCAGGAAGATAGTCACATGATCCACGAGTGGCCCCTCTTTCTCTGCGCGTAGCAATTGGCTGATGAGGGCGGCCCTTCTGCGCTTGTCGCGCACACCAGATGGGCGTCTAGGCGCAACGAGCGCCGTATCAGCGTCGCGCCTACCCAGGGTTGCCTCATCGACATGCCCCCACTCCGTCGGCCCTCGGATCTTCCATCAGTCAGCGGACGCCGGCAACGCCTCCCTACTTGCATGATGCGCCTAAAACTGAGGCGACGCACGTGCGCGAGTGGACTGATTCGGTATAGGCCGGCATCAAGATGGCGGCCGCCCGGTTGGTTCTCAGGTCAGCACCTGTCAGCCAGGATAGATGTGTGGCGCTGGCTCGATGGCTAGGCGGAATCGACAACGAGGAGCGAACCCGGTTGCTTAACCACGTCAACTTCATCTGGAACATTGCCGAGTCTCTGCGCGGCCCGTTCAAGCCGTCCGAGTACGGGTCGGTCGTTCTCCCGTTCACGGTGCTGAAACGCCTCGATGCAGTCCTCGCTGACACGAAGGCCGAGGTGCTGAACGTCGCCCCGACCGTCGCGACGGCGCCCGAGATGCTGCAGCAGATGAAGCTGACGGAGGCCGCGGGGCACCAGTTCTACAACACGTCGCCGTTCGACTTCGCGAATCTCGTCGCCGACGCCCAGGATCTCCGCGCGAACCTCTCTTCGTACTTGGCGGGGTTCTCGTCGAACGTGCGGGACATCTTCGAGCGGTTCGAGTTCGACAAGACGCTGAACAAGCTGGCGGAGAAGAACAAGCTGTTCGTCGTGACGGAGAAGTTCGCGCAGGTCGACTTCCACCCCCGCACCGTCAGCAACATCCAGATGGGTCTCGTTTTCGAAGAGCTGATCCGGTGGGCGAACGAGCGCTCCAACGAGACCGCCGGTGACCACTACACGCCGCGTGAAGTGATCGCGCTGATGGTGCAGCTGCTGTTTGCCCTCGACGACGACGCCTTGTCGAAGCCGGGCGTGGTGCGGTCGATCTACGACCCCACCGCCGGCACGGGCGGGATGCTGTCGGTCGCGGACGAGTACCTGCGCAGGATGAACCCGGGCATCCAGCTCAGCCTCTACGGGCAGGACTACAACGACCAGTCGTACGCGATCTGCAAGGCCGACATGGTCATCAAGGGGCAGGACGTTGACAACATCGCCCTCGGCGACACCCTCACCGAAGACGCGTTCGACGACAAGAAGTTCGACTACGGCCTGTCCAACCCGCCATTCGGTGTCGACTGGAAAGACCAGCGCACGTACGTCGATGGCGAGCACAGCAAGCTCGGCTTCAACGGCCGCTTCGGCCCCGGCACTCCCGCTGTCAGCGATGGCGCGATGCTGTTCCTGCTCCACCTGGTGTCGAAGATGCGCAAACCCGAAGAGGGCGGCTCCCGTATGGCGATCGTCCTTAACGGATCACCACTGTTCTCCGGCGGCGCCGGCGGTGGCGAGTCGAACATCCGCAAGTGGCTGCTCGACAACGACCTTGTCGAGGCGATCATCGGGCTGCCGAAGGACATGTTCTACAACACCGGCATCTCTACCTACATCTGGGTGCTGACGAACCGTAAAGACGAGGACCGCAAGGGCCGGGTTCAGCTCATCGACGGTCGCGAGATGTTCACCAAGCTGCGCAAGGGCCTCGGCTCCAAGCGCAACGAACTGTCCCCACAGAACATCGAGACCATCGTCCGCCTGTACGCCGGGTTCGAGGACGGCGAGCAATCGAAGATCCTCCGTAACGAAGACTTCCTCTACCGCACCATCACCGTCGAACGCCCCCTCAAGCTCAACTGGCAGGCGACGCCCCAACGTGTCGACGCCGTGTTCGAGGTGAAGGCGATCCAGAAGCTTAGTAAGACGAATGCCGCAGCCCTGCGCGCTGCGCTTGATCGCCTCAGTGCCGACACGGTGTGGAAGAACCGCGCCGCGTTCCAGAAGGTGCTGAAGGATGCCGCGAAAGCCGAAGGCCTCGCCCTCGCCGCGCCGCTGCTCAAGACCGTGACGACCGAGCTCGGCGAGCAGGACGACACTGCAGACATCTGCGCCGACGTCAAGGGCAACCCGGAGCCGGATGCATCGCTTCGCGACACCGAAAACGTGCCGTGGGACGAGGATGTCGACGCCTACGTCTCCCGCGAAGTCCTGCCGTACGCGCCCGACGCGTGGGTCGACCACTCCAAGACCAAGGAAGGCGGGGAGATCCCCTTCACCCGCCACTTCTACCGGTACATCCCACCCCGTCCACTCGAAGAGATCGACCGCGACCTCGACGCCGTCATGGACCAACTCCGGGCAATACTCGTAGAGGTAGAGCAGTGAGTGTTCAGTCCGAGCTTCTGGCCGCACCGCAGGTCCCGCTGCGGTACTTGGTGCGCTTCAACCCTCGTCCGACGGCGATGACCGGCGACGAGTCGTGTTATCTCCCGATGGAGGCGATCTCGGAGTTCGGTGCTGTTGACTCCACCAGAATGCGCCGCACAGCCGAGCTTGCGCAGGGCTACTCGTTCATCGCGGACGGCGATGTCGCATATGCCAAGGTCACGCCATGCTTCGAGAACGGCAAGGGCCTCCGAGCGACGGGATTGCCTGGCGGGTACGCATTCGCGACCACCGAGATCACCGTGATGCGCCCCTCCCGCGAGCTGGACTCGATGTATCTCGCTTGGGTTCTGCAATCTGAGGACTTCCGCGAACCCGGCGAGGCAAAGATGAGCGGTGCGGGTGGGCTCAAGCGCGTGCCGGAGTCTTACGCCGCTAGTTATCGCGTTCCTCACCCGAGAGTCGAGGTGCAACGGGCGATTGCGGATTATCTGGATCGGGAGACGGCGCAGATCGACGCGTTCATCGCGAAGAACGAGGAACTCATCGCACTCCTCACCGAACGCCGCGCTGCCACGATCACGTCTGTGCTGACGTCGGGTCTTGGAGACAGCCCCGATGATAGCGATGATCGGTGGTTCGGAACGATTCCGGTTCATTGGGACTCAATGCCCCTTCGCTACTTGCTACGGCGAATTGAGCAAGGCGTGAGTCCTCAAGCCGAGGGTGGTCTTGCCGAGGGCGAGGGCCAGTTCGGAGTGCTGAAGTCTGGATGCGTGAACGGCGGGGTCTACCGGCCAACGGAACACAAACTGCTCCCCGACGACTTCGATTTTCATCCCTCGTTACTCGTCCGCTCAGGCGACCTTCTGGTCAACCGCGCGAGTGGGAGTATCCGGCTACTTGGCTCAGCGGCTCTCGTGAAAGAGAGCCCATACCAGCTGATCCTTTCGGACAAGACCTTCCGACTCATCCCGAGTGCGCGGACGACCTCTAGCTATCTCTATTGGCTCCTCAACTCGAGGATCTATCGTGAGCAGGTCGAGTCCAGCGTGAGCGGCGCCGATGGCCTCGCGAATAATCTCCCCCAGTCCAGCCTCCGTCGATTCGTATTGCCGGTACCTCCACGGGAGGAGCAGGACGGGATCGACTCGTATTTGACTGAGCGATGCGCTCAGATTGACAGGTCGATCGACGCTGCACGTCGCGGGGTTGAATTGGCGCATGAGCGCCGTGCTGCGCTGATCTCGGCGGCGGTGACGGGCAAGATCGACGTGGGGGTGGCGACGTGAGTGGTGTTGCTGGTGCGCATCTGGAGTCGGTGCTGGAGAACGAGATCGCCGAGCATCTCGCCGCAAACGGCTGGCTCTACTCCCCCACCGACGCCGGTTACGACCGCGAGCTCGCGCTGTTCCCCGAGGACGTGCTCGGCTGGCTCGCGGATTCGCAGCCGACGGAGTTTGCGAAGGTGGTGCGTCCCGGCGATACCGAGGCTCAGCGTGAGGCGGCGGGACGCAGCATCCTGAACCGTCTTGCGAAGGCTCTCGACAACGATCCGTTGAAGAACGGCGGGACGATCCGGATCCTACATGAGGGCTTCTCGATGGTGCCGCTGCATGGCGGTGCGGTGAAGTTCCGGTTGGCGCAGTTCCGGCCGGCGACGACGAACAACCCTGACACGCTCGCAGCGTACGCGAACGTGCGGGTGCGGGTGATGCGCCAAGTGCATTACTCGGTCAGGCATCCGAACAAGGCATTGGATCTGGTGCTGTTCGTCAACGGCATCCCGGTCGCGACGGTCGAGTTGAAGACAGACTTCACGCAGTCGATCGGCAACGCGGTGACGCAGTATCAGTTTGACCGGAATCCGTCGGGCGAGCCGTTGTTCGCGTTCGCGAAGCGGTCGCTGGTGCATTTCGTGGTCTCGAACTCCGAGGTACGGATGACCACGAAGCTCGCGGGGCCGAAGACGCGTTTCCTGCCATTCAACAAGGGCGCCGATGAGGGGGCGGGGAACCCGCTGAACGCGGACGGGTCGGCGTCTGCATACTTCTGGGAGGAGATCCTGCAGCGCGACACCTGGCTGCAGCTGCTGGGGTCGTTCGTGCACCTGCAGGTCGAGGTCGATGTCGACCCCGATACGGGCAAGAAGACTCGCGCGGAGAAGGTGCTGTTCCCTCGGTACCACCAGTGGCGTGCGGTGACCCGGCTGGTGGAGGCGGCGCGGGCGGAGGCGCCGGGGAACCGGTACTTGGTGCAACATTCGGCGGGGTCGGGCAAGACGAACTCGATCTCATGGCTGGCGCACCGTCTGTCGCAGCTGCATGACGCCGCGAACGAGCGGGTGTTCGACACGGTCGTGGTGGTGACGGACCGCACGGTGCTGGACAAACAGCTGCAGGACGCGATCGCGCAGTTCGAGAAGCATGCCGGGGTGGTGCAGTCGATCACGAAGGACGCGGGTGAGTCGAAGTCGAAGCAGCTCGCGGCGGCGTTGAACGGTGGCAAGAACATCGTGATCGTGACGATCCAGTCGTTCGAAGCGCTGATCAGCGCGATCCAGACCCTGCCCGAACTGAAGAACCGCCGCTTCGCGGTGATCGCGGACGAAGCACATTCGTCGCAGACCGGGTCGACGGCGGGCGCGTTGACGAAGGTTCTATCGCCGGCGGAGCAGGCGGCGGTCGCGGAAGGGGCGCCGATGGATTCGGACGCGTACCTGCAGTGGGCGATGGAGGTGACGGCATCCGCTCCGAACATCTCGTACTTCGCGTTCACGGCGACGCCGAAGGCGAAGACACTCGAGCTGTTCGGGCGGGCCCCGGAGGGTGGTGATCTGCCGGAGCCGTTCGATCTGTATTCGATGCAGCAAGCGATCGAGGAGGGGTTCATCGTCGATGTGCTGCAGAACTACACGCCGTACAAGGTGGCGTGGAAGCTGCAGCATCCTGATGGGGATTATGACGGTGCCGGGGAGGTCGATGAGTCGACCGCCGTGAAGGCGCTGGTGCGGTACGTGCGGTTGCATCCGACGAACATCAGCCAAAAGGCGAAGATCGTCGTCGACCACTTCCGCGCGTTCGTGCAGCCGCTGCTGGACGGCAAGGCGAAAGCGATGGTCGTCACTGGGTCGCGGATGGAGGCGGTCCGCTGGAAGAAGTACCTCGATAAATACGTCCAGGATGCTGGGGTGCTGGGGGTGCGGTCGCTGGTCGCGTTCTCCGGCACGGTCGAGGACCCGGACGACGTCGGTGAGGGGCTGACCGAGCGCACGCAGAACCCGGGCGTGCAGTCGGATCTGGCGGAGGCGTTCAAGCCGGCGACGTACAACGTGATGATCGTGGCGGAGAAGTTCCAGACCGGGTTCGACCAGCCCCGCCTTGTCGCGATGTACGTCGACAAGAAGCTCGGCGGGGTGCAAGCCGTGCAGACCCTGTCGCGGCTGAACCGCACGTACCCGGGCAAGGACAAGACGTTCGTCCTCGACTTCGTCAACGACCCTGTCGAGGTGCTGGAGGCGTTCCTGCCGTACTACCGGAAAGCGACGCTGACGGCGACGACAGACCCGAACCTGATCTACGACCTCGTTTCGAAGCTCGACGGCGCGGGGATCTACGACATGTCGGAGGTCGAGCAGGCGTTCGACGCGGCCCTCGCGGGTGGGGTGAATGCGAACTCGAAGGTATCGGCAGCGACGGCGCCGGCGGTGGACCGGTTCCAGAAGCGATGGGTCGCCGCGGTCCTGAACGATGACAAGAGCGAGCAAGACGAACTGCGGCTGTTCAAGGCCGACGTGGGCAACTTCGTGAAGTTCTACGACTTCATCTCCCAGGCCCGCAACCTCGAAGACACCGACCTGCCTCGCCGGCACTACTTTTTCCGCCGCATCCTCGCGCAGCTGTCAACCGCGACGATCCTCGAACCGGTCGACATCTCGGATGTCTCGCTCGTCGGCTACAAGATCAGCGCCGGCGAATCGGTGGCGCTGAAGTTGGAGCAAGGACCAGGGCTGGACCCGATCTCCGCGATCGGCTCGGGCGCGATACACGAGAAGCACCGGTCCGCGCTCGAGGAGATCATCCACAAGCTCAACGAGCGCCTGGGCGACAAGTACGGGGTTGGCGTCATCGATCTCCAGATGAATCACATCGTCGGCCAGCTCGCCCTCGACGTCGACCTCGCGAACCAGGCCGCCGTCAACAGCCCGCAGCAGTTCGCTGAGTCACCGGCGCTGCCGAAGGCGTTCGCGAGGGCCCTCCTCGGCGTGCGGAACGAGACGCCCGCGTTCATCGACGATCTGTTCAACGACAGCGGCCTGTTCGCCGAGCTGGGAAAGGCGCTGCCTGCGATGTTGTACGAGTACCTGAAGTCTGGGTCAGGCATATGCGCCACGGGAGGAGGATCCGCGAAGTGAATTTGTGGGGTGTGCACAACAACGCATTGACCACAGAGCTTGTCGACGGAGGCTTCATCAGCCTCGGGTGGGACAATCTCTCTGATTTGACCGATATCGCGGCGGGGCGTGAAGGGATGAAGGCCGCCCTCACCGCGGTCGAGCCCGATGCGAAGGTGCGATCGATCGCCGGGCAAGCGGGTGTGCTCACTCGCTTCCGCGACGAAATGCAGATCGGCGATGTCGTTGTTGCGCCGTACAAGCCGAACTCGACGATCAACCTAGGTGTGATTGCCAGCGACTACTACTTCGAGCCTTCGGCGTCAGCTCACCGTCACAGGCGACACGTGGCATGGAAGCGCGTCGGCCTTCCTCGAACATTATTCACGCAAGCAGCGTTGTATGAAATCGGCTCGGTTCTCGCTGTCTTCCGCGTCCGGCGCCATGCCGACGAGTTCCTAGCGGTGCTGAACAGCGCAGAGGAATCTCTAGATGCTCTCGCGAAGACCATCGACCTGGTGGCCGACCAGACGGTAAGTGACGACGAGATAGACGAGCCTCGCGCATCACGAATCGAACGGCATACACGTGACTTCGTCCTAGAGACCCTTCACAAGCAACTGAGCCATCAGGACTTCGAGGAGTTCACCGCTGCGCTGCTCCGCGCTGTCGGGTACCAGGCCCGGGTCACTCAGTACTCCCAGGACGGCGGTGTCGACGTCATCGCGCACCGTGATCCACTTGGGGTGGAACCACCTCTGATCAAGGTCCAGTGCAAGCATCACACGGGCACGGTCGGGGCGCCGGATGTGCAGCAGCTGATCGGCACGCAAGGTCAGGGAGAGCTGTTGCTCTTCGTCACCCTTGGCGGGTACTCACGTGATGCGCTAGCTATCGAGCGCCAACGTCCTGGCCTCCGGCTACTCTCAGGCGAGGACATCGTCACCATGGTGCTGGAGCATTACTCGCAATTGCCGGAATCATGGCGGTCAGTCGTGCCACTGACGCGCGTACTCGTCGTAGCGGACACGGCGGAGGGTTAGGAAAGCGCTTCAAGCTCGAGGCGCACGCATCTCGCCCTGATGTCCCACCGGCTCGGCGAGCGCCTCAGCGAACCGGCGGCTTAACACTTCCCAGAGAGCCGCTCGAGTCGTACAGCTCCGACGGCGAGCCGATCAAGCTTCCGGATCCGTAGTCGGACGCGATGACCGGTCACAGGCACGGAGGACCGGATGCCGGACTCCAGCGGGAGTAAGGCTCGAATCGAAAAGGCCCCTCTGGCCCCCACCGCCACCCCGGGAGTACCCTCCCCCACCATGAGCCCCGCCACTCTGTTCCTCCACGCCGACGCCGCGCTCCGCGAGGTCGTCGATCAGCTCGATTCGGCTGACTTCTCAGCATCCGTGCCGAAGGAGTGGAGCCAGCTCAAGTCGCCCACCCTGCTCGGCATCCTGGGCCGCCACGCCTACGACGAAGCGTGGGTGCCCGACGTGATCGCCGGGCGGGCGGCCGCCGACGGCGACCCGTTCGCCGATGTCGACCTGCGGGGCGACGATCCGATCGCCTCGTACGACGCCCTCAACGACAAAGCCCAGGCGGCGGTCCGCGCGGGTGACTTCGCCGACACCTTCCACTTCACCTACGGCGACTACCCGGCTGACGAGGGCTTCGCGCACCTCGCGACGTACCGCGCCTTCCAGGCGTGGTCGATCGCCAAGGAGTTCGGCATCCCGTTCCATCTCTCCTCCGAGCTCATCGAGGGGATGAACGAACACGTCACCCCACACGCCGACGAGTGGCGTCAGTGGGGTGTCTTCCCGCCGGCCATCGACCCGCCGGCGGGTGCCGACGACGAGACCGTGCTGCTGTGCACGCTGGGGTTCTGGAAGCCGTAGGCCTCGGAGTTACATCCCCGGCGCCATATCCGCGAACCGCGAATAGTGCCCCTGGAACGCCACCGTGATCGTGTCGGTCGGCCCGTTACGGTGCTTCGCCACGATCAGGTCCGCCTCGCCCGCACGGGGTGAGTCCTTCTCGTACGCGGCCTCGCGGTGCAGCAGCACCACCATGTCGGCATCCTGCTCGATCGAGCCCGACTCACGCAGGTCACTTAGGGCCGGCTTCTTGTCAGCGCGCTGCTCGGCGCCACGGTTCAGCTGCGACAGGGCGATGACGGGCACCTGCAGCTCCTTCGCCATCAGCTTCAGCGCGCGCGAGAACTCACTGACCTCCTGCTGACGCGACTCGACGCGCTTACCGCTGGTGAGCAGCTGCAGGTAGTCGATGACGACCATCTTCAGACCCTCGCGCTGCTTCAGGCGTCGGCACTTGGCGCGGATCTCGACCAGCGTCATGTTGGGGCTGTCGTCGATGTAGAGGGGCGCGTCGTTGATACGACCGCGGGTGGCGGCGACGGTCGTCCAGTCGCGGGAGTCGAGCGTGCCCTTGCGCATGCTCTGCAGCGGAATGGCGCCCTCGGCGCTGAGCAGGCGCATGGCGATCTCGCTGCGACCCATCTCGAGCGAGAAGAAGATGCAGGGCGCGTTCGAGCGGATCGCGGCCGCGCGCGCGAAGTCGAGCGCGAGCGTCGACTTACCCATGGCGGGACGCGCGGCGAGCACTATCATCTGGCCCGGGTGCAGGCCGTTGGTGAGCTGATCGAGTCCGGCGAAGCCGGTGGGGATGCCCGTCATCGACCCGTCGCGGCCGCGGGCGGCTTCGATCTCGTCGACAGCGGCATCCACCGCCACCGTCAGGGGGATGTAGTCCTCAGCGCTGTCATCGCCCGAGACGTTGTAGATCTCTGCCTGCGCACTGTTGACGAGCTCGATGGGGTCGCCCTCGCCGGCGTAACCCATCTGAACGATGCGCGTGCCGGCCTCGACGAGACGGCGCAGCAGCGCGCGCTCGGACACGATCGAGGCGTAGTAGCCGGCATTGGCCGCGGTCGGCACGATCGAGGTGAGCGTGTGCAGGTAGTCCGCTCCCCCGGCGCGCTGCAGCTCGCCGGTCTTGATGAGCTCGTCGGTCACGGCGACGACGTCGGTCGGCTCACCGTGCGAGTACAGCGTGAGGATGGCCTCGAAGATCAGCTCGTGCTTCGGTACGTAGAAGTCGCCGCCACGGAGCGTCTCGATCACATCGGCGACGGCGTCCTTCGACAGCAGCATGCCGCCCAGCGCGCTCTGCTCGGCGAGGATGTCGTGCGGGGGTGTGCGCTCGGGACGCGGTGCTTTTCCGAGACGCTCCTCGGCGATGTCTGCGATCGACACGGGCTCTCCTCTGCTCTCGGGCCGCCCCTGCGCCCCCCTCACGCGCGCGCGAAAGGATGCGGCGGCGAGAGGTGGAACGACCTCGGGAGCACCCGATCACCGACCTCCGACATTGACGCGCGCCGCAGGGTGACAGGGATGCCCGATGGGCTGCCCCCACGGTAGATACCACCTTCGACCCACGCAAATGTGCCTGTGGATAACTCTGTGGAGAGTGTGCGGGAAACGCCGCAGTCTCTGTGCACAACTCCTGTGGACAAGTCGGTGGATGGTTGTGGATTCGGACCAATATATACGTCTTGATCTGGCTTTTATTTCTCCACAGGTTGTGTGGGGAAATCACGGTTGAAGTAGGCGTTGAAGGTTCCTCGACTTGACAAACGCATGTGTACAACTCGGGGGATAACTCCACGTCGGCCTACCGACGGACGGCATCCGATGTCAAATCTTCCGACACCGCGGCGTGTCGCCCCGTCACCCGCTCGTTACGTAGGCACTACTCAGAATTCACCCTCCCTCTTTCGCCCTCGCCGACGGAGGCGTAACGTCGCCGCCCAGGAGTCACCGACGATTCACCTTGGGGGGCGAATCATGGATGCCACGCTGAAGACAGGGATGCCGCGCACTCTGCGCGTGCTCCTGCTCGGTGTCCTGGTGTCCCTCGGCATCGCCGTCCTTTCCCTCTTCGCCAGCGCGACGTCGGCCTCCGCCGACGACTCCGGCTCGGGTCTGCTCGGTGCCGTCGGGTCGACGGTCAACGGCGTGACCGATACCGCCGGCGACATCGTCGAGCCGGTCGCGACTGCCGTTGTGGAGCCGGTCGCGGAGGCCGTCTCGGAGCCGACGACCAGCGACAGGAAGCCGGTGGCGCAGACCGTCGAGCCGGTCGCGCAGGCGGTCGAGCCGGTCGCACAGACCGTCGAGCCGGTCACCAGCGCCATCGTGGAACCGGTCGCCACCTCCATCGTCGAACCGGCCGTGGACGTCGTCACCGACACGGTCGCGCCCGTCGCCCAGACCGTCACCGCCCCCGTCGCGAGGGTCGTCACCCCCGTCACGCAGGTCGCCGCCCCCGTCGCGGGCGTCGTCACCCCCGTCGCCGACTCGGTCCCGGCCCTCGTCGACACCGCGAACGGCCTCGTGAGCGGCACGATCGGCACCGTGGCAGACGTCGTCACCGACGTCGCCTCCGCGGGCGTCGTGGGCGCCGTCGTCGACCCGATCGTCGACACCGCAGAGGCCCTCCCCCTCGTCGGCGGAGTCATCGAGCAGACCGGCGTGGGCGGCGTCGTCACCGGCGTGGCCGGCACCGTCGATGAAACCCTCCCGGTCGTCGTCGGTTCGGCGCCCGAGATCGCTCCGGTTGTCCCGTCGCTCCCCGGCGACGGCGGCGAGGTGCTCTCCCCTGCACCCGGCGTCACGGTTCCCTCCGTGACGCCGCCGGCAATCCCCTCGGATACCCCCGCCCCGGCTGCGCCTGACACGCTCGTTCCGGCGCTCGCAGTTCCGGCGGCTCCCCCGGCGCCCGTCGTCTCGCCCGCCGCGGCGATCGCACGCGCGACGGCATCGGTCGACCGGGTCGCACGCTTCTTCGATGCCGTCGCCCCGGCATCCCTCCCCTCCTCCACCGACGTGCCTTCTGCGCCGATCGACTCCGACGACCCGGCGCACGTGGCGCTCGCACTGAGCACCGGCGCCGGATCTTCGGCATCCGCGGGATCCGGAGCGACAGGAACGACCGCCGCCACCGCCGACCACGGCGCGCTCTCGTTCGCGCTGACCCTTCTCGCCCGCGGGGGCGACGTCGACGACGACCTCCCCGGCATCCCCGTCTACGACACCGACGCTTCTCCTGACTGAGGTCGGTCGCGCCGTGCATCGCACGGCACACGACCCCGCGCGTTCGCGCACCCTCACTCATCTACAGGAGAAACTCTCATGCGTACCTTCCCCTCGCGTGCCCTCTGGGGCGCGCTCATCGGAGGCGGCCTGGCCGTCCTCGGATGCGGCATCGCCAACGCCGCAGACACCTCGGGAGCAGACGGACTGCTCTCGGGCGACCAGGCCCTCGTCTCGGTCGATCTGCCCGTCACCGTGGGCGGCAACACCGTCTCGGTGATCGGAGACAGTCACACCACGGATGCCACCACCACCGGCGGATCATCCGGCTCCGACTCCGGGCACCACGACGGCGGCTCGAACCAGGGCGGCGACGTGTCCACGGACGGGTCGGACAGCCTGCTCGGCGGCAACCAAGGCCTCGTGTCGGTCGACGTGCCCGTCACCGTCGGCGGCAACGCCGTGTCGGTGATCGGCGACAGCACATCGACGGATGCCACGACCACCGGCGGCTCGGACGCTACGGGCGCTGACGTCACGACCGATGGAAGCGACAGCGTCCTCGGCGGCAACCAGGCCATCGTGCCGATCGAGGTGCCCGTCACCATCGGCGGAAACGCCGTGTCGGTGATCGGCGACAGCACATCGACGGATGCCACCACCACGGGCGGCTCGGGCGGTTCGGGCATCGGCGACGTGACCACCGACGGAAGCGACAGCATCCTCGGTGGCAACCAGCTCGTCGTCCCGATCTCGCTGCCCGTCACGATCGGCGGAAACGCCGTGTCAGTGATCGGCGACAGCACCACCACGGATGCCACCTCCGGCGGATCGAGCGGCTCCGTTGCGGAGCACCCGGCATCCGGACACCCGGGATCCGGGCACCCCGGTTCCGGGCACGGCGGTCCCGGGCACTCCGGCTCCGGGCATAGCGGTGAGGTCACGACCGACGGGTCGGACAGCCTGCTCGGCGGCAACCAGCTCGTCGCGCCGATCAGCCTGCCCGTCACCATCGGCGGGAACGCCGTGTCGGTGATCGGCGACAGCGAGACCGAAGGCGCCACGACAGGCGGCGGCACGGGCGGCTCGGGTCTCGGCGGCGAGATCACCACCGACGGCACCGACAGCCTGCTCGGCGGCAACCAGCTCGTCGCCCCGATCAGCCTGCCCGTCACCATCGGCGGCAACGCCGTCTCGGTGATCGGTGACAGCACCACCACGGATGCCACCACCACCGGCGGCACCTCCGGCGGCCTACTGGGCGGGATCTCCACCGACGGAAGCGGCAGCATCCTCGGCGGCAACCAGCTGATCGTCCCCATCTCGTTGCCCGTCACCATCGGCGGAAACGCCGTGTCGGTGATCGGGGACAGCAACACCGGCGGCTCGCACACGGGTACGCCGGGTACGCCGGGTACGCCCGGTCACCCCGGAACGCCCGGCACTCCCGGAACACCTGGAACGCCGGGAACGCCCGGCACCCCCGGAACGCCCGGTCACCCCGGAACGCCCGGAACTCCCGGAACTCCCGGAACACCTGGAACGCCGGGAACGCCCGGCACCCCCGGCACCCCCGGAACGCCCGGTCACCCCGGAACGCCCGGCACCCCGGGAACACCCGGCACGCCCGGAACTCCCGGCACCCCGGGAACACCGGGCACTCCGGGAACACCCGGCACCCCCGGCACGCCCGGAACCCCCGGCACCCCCGGCACCTCCGGCACCTCCACGCCGGTGATGGGCTCCACCGCGTCGGCCTCGTCCACGCCGTACGCGGCGGCGGCGCCCGTCGCTTCGCGCACGGCCACGGGCACCGTCGGGACGCTCGCCGTCACGGGAACCGACGGGGCGGCGACCGCCGGCCTCGGCCTGGCGGGTCTGGTGGCGATCCTGCTGGGTGGCGCGACTCTGCTGCGTCGTCGCCGCGCGGCCGCCTGACGCACTGACTCCGGGGAGGGGGTGGCCCCTCCCCGGCTGGCGACACCGGATGCCGGCTGTTGGGGGCGGCGTCCGGTGTCGTGGCGCGCCCGGAAGCGACGAACAGCGTCCGGGGCTCGCTCCCCCTCGACGGACGCGGGGACCTCGGGCTTGCGGGTCACGCCCCTCGACCCGTGAAGGGACCTCCATGCGAGTCCCGGTCCTTTCGACACGCTCAGGGACCTCCGCGCGCAACGCGGCTCGATGGCGGGGCCGGTTCGACGAGTTCAAGGCCCCCGCCGGTGCACCGAGGCGGGGTGGCTGAGCCTGTCGAAGCCTCCCTCCCGGCGGCTACAGCGCGCCGCCGCGACGCTCGCGCTCGAGGAACGCGACGGTGTCGGGATGCTGCGGCGCATCGAGCACCTGCGCGGGCGTGCCCTGCTCGACGATGCGCCCGTTCTTCATGAAGACGATCCGGTCGGCCACCTCGCGTGCGAACGACATCTCGTGCGTCGCCATGAGCATGGTCGACCCGCGGTCGCGCAGCACCCGTACCAGGTCGAGGACCTCGCCGACGAGCTGCGGATCCAGCGCCGAGGTGATCTCGTCCAGCAGCAGCAACTCGGGATCGCTCATCACGGCGCGCACGATCGCGACGCGCTGCTGCTGCCCACCCGAAAGACGGTCGGGGAATTCCCGCGCCTTCGCCCCGAGGCCGAGCTGCTCGAGCAGTTCGGTTCCGCGGGCGTACGCCTCGGGTTTCGGAATCCGGTGCACTTTTCGCACGCCGAGGGTCACGTTGTCGATCACGCGCAGGTGCGGGAAGAGGTTGAAGTGCTGGAACACGACGCCGATACGGGCGCGTGCGGCATCCTGATCACGAGTGGGGTCGGTGAGGTCGTCGCCGTTGAGCAGGATCTGGCCGTCGTCGACGCGCTCGATGAGGTTGATGGTGCGCAGCAGCGTCGACTTGCCCGACCCCGAGGCGCCGATGAGCACGACGACCTCGTGCTGGTCGATCGCAAGGTCGATGCCGTCGAGCACGACGTGGTCGCCGAAGGCCTTGCGAACGCCGCGGACGTCGAGCACGCTCACACGACCCCACCCATCTGCTCGCGCTTCGCCAGACGCGCCGACACGTAATCGGTGAGGCGGATCATCGGCAACGCCATCGCCACGAACAGCAGCGCCGCCACGACGTACGGCGTGAAGTTGTAGTACTCCGCCGCGGCGATCTGCGCCGCGCGGATGGCATCCACGGCTCCGAGGACCGAGATCAGACCGACGTCCTTCTGCATCGAGACGAAGTCGTTCATGAGCGCCGGCACGACCTTGCGGACGCCCTGCGGGATGACGACGATGCGCAGCGTCTGCCCGTGCGTGAGGCCCATCGAGCGGGCGGCGACGCGTTGCGAGGGGTGCACGGCCTCCATACCCGCGCGCAGCACCTCGGCGATGTACGCCGAGTAGGTCAGCACGATCGCGATGGTGCCCCACAACACCACCGGCACCCGTCCGAAGAAGCCGAGGGCGGGGATCCCGAAGCCCACCAGATACAGCACGATCAGCAGAGGGATGCCACGGAACAGATCGGTGTACACCGTGGCCAGGGCGCGCAGCGGGAAGAACACCGGACCGCGCAGCGACCGCAGCACCGCCAGCGTGGTGCCGAGGATCGCCACGGCGACCGCCGCGACGAGCAGCACCTGAATGTTCAGCCAGAGCCCGACGAGGATTGACGGGAAGCTCGCGATCGCGATGTCGACGTCGAAGAAGCTGCGGCGCACGTCTTCCCAGCCGGGGCTGGAGAGGATGGCCCACCCCACCACGACGACGAAGACGACCGAGCTCACAAGAGCGATTAGCACCGACTTCGTCGACTGCCGACGCCGTGTGACGCGCCGACCGAGTTCGAGCTCGCTCGGACGCCATGCGGCGTCGAGGGGGGTGGATGCCACGGCTGTTACTTCAGCACGGGAGCGGCCGTGGTGCCGCCGAGCCACGTCTGCTGCAGTTCGTCGAGCGTGCCGTCCTCGCGGAGCGCGTCGACGGCCTCGGTGACGGGGGCCGTCAGCGCCGACCCCTTGGGCAGCACGATGGCGAGTTCGTCGCCACCGTCCGAGGAGTCGGGGAACTGGCCGACGACCTTGCCGTCGTCGAGCACGGCACCGGCGAGGTAGAACGCGGTGGGGAGGTCGACCACGATCGCGTCGACCTGGCCCGCCTGAAGGGCGGCGACGGCGTCATCGTTGGAGTTGAAGACGCTGAGGTTCGCGGTGCCGAGCTGGGCGGAGGCGACCTTGTAGCTCGTGGTGGCGGTCATGACGCCGACGGGGATGTTCTTCAGCTCGGCGACCGAGGTGGCCGACGCGGCGGGCGATGATCCGGTCGTCACGACGGCCTGCGTGGTCGTGTAGTACGGCGACGAGAAGTCGACGGCGTTCTTGCGCTCCTCGGTGACGGAGAACTGCTGCAGGTTGAGGTCCCAGTCCTTGGGGCCGGGAGCGATGGCGCTCTCGAAGGTGGAGCGCACCCACACGACGTCGTCCTTCGAGAATCCGAGCTGGGATGCCACGGCGTCCGCCACCGCGGCTTCGAAGCCCTCGCCCGAGGCGGGGTCGTCGTTCTCGACCCACGGCGAGAACGCGGGCTCGCCGGTGGCGATGGTGAGCTTGCCGGCGGTGACGGTCTGCAGCGCGCCCTCGGACGCGGGGGCGGCGCCCGCGTCGGAGCCCGTCGGGGCGAAGGCGCAGGCGGTGAGCGAGACGAACGTGACGGCGGCCACGGCGGTCAGGGCGGCGGCGCGGCGCAGACGTGCGAAAGCGGTCACGATGTCTCCTCGTGGACGTATCGGGGTCATCCCCGGAGTGCTGTGTGGAGCAAATCGTACCTACTCGGCGGTGCTGCGGGCGGCGGCGCGGAAACTCGACGACACGCGGCGGAGCGTTGCACAGCTGCCGCGTCCCCGGTTCGGGGCGCGTTCCGCGCGTGGCATCCACAGCTCCCCCGGTTCGGGGCGCGTTCCGCGTTTCGCATCCACCGCTCCCCCGGGGTTCGGGGCGCGTTCCGCGCATCGGGGCGGACAACACACGCCCCAAAGGCGCGAAACGTGCCCCGAACCCCGGGAAGGCCGCCGCAAACCGCCCCGCCCGCGGAACGCGGAACGGCCCCGCCCTGCCGGAGCAGGAACGGGGCCGTTCTCGAGAGTGCTGCGAATTACTTCGCGGCGACCACCTGGAGGGTGATCACGGCGGTGACGTCGTCACGCAGACGAACGGTCGCCTCGTGCTCGCCGACCGACTTGATCGCGGAGGTGATCTGGATCTTGCGCTTGTCGAGCTCGCCCAGACCGGCAGCCTTGACGGCGTCGGCGACATCGGCGGTCTTGACCGAACCGAAGAGGCGACCCTCGTTGCCGGCCTTGACGGCCAGCTTGACGGTGTTCGACTCGAGCGAGTTCTTCAGGGCCACGGCGTCCTCGTGGTCGTGGATCGCGCGGGAATCGCGGGCCGCGCGGATCGACGCGACCTGCTTCTCGCCACCGCGGCTCCAGGCCACGGCGAAGCCCTGCGGGATGAGGTAGTTACGGGCGTACCCGTTCTTGACCTCGACAACGTCACCGGCGCTACCGAGCCCGGTGACCTCATTCGTGAGAATCAGCTTTGCCATCGGGTGCTCCTTAGCGGCCGGCGCCGGCGTAGGGCAGGAGAGCCATCTCGCGCGCGTTCTTGATGGCGCGGGCGATCAGGCGCTGCTCCTGCACGGAGACACCGGTGATACGACGGGCGCGGATCTTCCCGCGCTCCGAGATGAACTTGCGGAGGGTTGCGACGTCCTTGTAGTCGATGACGCCGACGCGGATCGCCTTCGCGGGGGCTGCGTTCTTCGCGCCCTTCCGCGGCTTGCGGCGGTCGCCAGTGGCCTTGCCAGCCATGCTTCCTTCTTTCGTGTGGTTCGGATGCCGAGGCGGTCACGCGGACCGGGGCATGGCATCCGGAATTTCAGGGGTCGTCGCGCCGTGAGGCGCAGCGAAGATCAGAACGGGGTGTCGTCTCCGTAGGAACCGGGAGTGCTCCACGCGTCGGCGCCGCTGTTGCTGTTGCCGCCGCCGTTGTTCGAGCCGGGCGTCGACCACGGCTCGTCGTTCGACTGCTGCACCTGCGGGCGCTGACCGCCACCGCCGCCACCCCCGCCGCCGGAAGCGGCACGGGTGACCTGGGCGGTCGCGTAGCGGAGCGAGGGACCGATCTCATCGACTTCGAGTTCGATGGAGGTGCGGTTGTTTCCCTCACGGTCCTGGTACGAACGCTGCTTGAGGCGACCGGTCGCGATGACACGGCTGCCCTTCGTCAGCGAACCGGCGACGTGCTCGGCGAACTCGCGCCACACCGAGGCGCGCAGGAAGAGCGCCTCGCCGTCCTTCCACTCGTTCGCCTGACGGTCGAACGTGCGGGGGGTCGACGCGATCGTGAAGTTCGCCACCGGCAGTCCGTTCTGCGTGTAACGCAGCTCGGGGTCGGCGGTGAGGTTGCCCACGACGGTGATGACGGTTTCGCCGGCCATCGTCGTTACTTCGCAGCCTTCTCGGCGGACTCGACCTTGCGGGGAGCGGCGGCCTTGCGGGCGGCCTTCTCCTCGGAGCGCTTGGCCTCGGCGGCGACCTGAGCGATCGCTTCTTCGGCGCGCAGGACCTTGGTGCGCATGATCTGCTCGTTCAGCTTCAGCTGACGGTCGAGCTCGTTCGTGGCCTCGCTGGTCGCGACGAAATTAACGACGGCGTAGATGCCCTCGTTCTTCTTGCGGATCTCGTAGGCGAGACGACGGCGGCCCCAGATGTCGACCTTGTCGATGGTTCCCCCATCGGCCGTGATGACCTTGAGGAATCCGTCGAGCTTCGGAGCGACCTGGCGCTCGTCGACCTCGGGATCGAAGATGACCATGAGTTCGTACTGGTGCGTCACTAACCCACCTCCTTCGGACTAGAACGGCTGACGGGCATTTCCCGGCAGCAGGAGGGTGTGTTGCACGTCATCGCGGGCTCACACGCGCATGGGCGTCGCCGGACAACCTTCGTAGTCTAGCGGATGCCATGGGTGGGGCGGAATCGCGGCCGGAAGCGCGGTCGCGGGTGCCGTGGCATCCACCGTCTGCGGACGCTCCGGCGTCCGGCATCGGCGCCCGCGCCTGCGCCTGCGCCTGCGCCCGCGCCTGCGCCTGCGCCGAGAAACGCTGATCGCCGGAAGAAACGTCACGTCGCAGCGTTTCTCGCGCAGGACAGCGTTTGTCGCGGTCGGGCACAACAGCGCGGTCGCGCCGCGCCGAGAAACGCTGATCGCCGCAAGAAATGTCACGTCACGGCGTTTCTCGCACAGAACGGCGTTTCTCGCGGTCGGGAACGACGACGCGGTCGCAGATGCCGTGGCATCCGCCGTCCGGGGATGCCCCGGCGCCGGCATCGGCGTCGCGGTCCGCTTCGGCGCCCAGGCCCGCACGGAGAAACGCTCACCGCTGGGAGAAACGCCACGTCGCAGCGTTTCTCGCGCAGAACGGCGTTTCTCGCGGTCCGGAACGACGACGCGGTCGCCGGAGTCCCGGCATCCGCCGTCCGGGGACGCGTCGGCGTCGGCATCGGCACCCCCGCCCCGCCCCGAGAAACGCCCGCCGCCGGGAGAAACGTCGCGTCACAGCGTTTCTCGCGCAGGACAACGTTTCTCGGGACTGGGCGCCGCAGCACGCGAGCACCCGCATGGAACAACGACGCTCAGGGCCCGGCACCACGGAACGGGAACACTCGCGCGCTGGCCTCCCCGATGTCGGACGCCCCCGCTACGGTCGAAGGCGGGGAGGCGACACATGACGACACCTGCAGGACTCGACACCGCGCCGCTGACCGAGCCCGTCGACAAGGCGGCGGTGGGCGCGTTCACCGCCGAACTGCGGAAGCGGGGAGTGCTGCGGGGCCGCACGCTGTCGGTGGTGATCCTCGTGGTCGTGGGACTCGCGTTCGCCCTCGTCGGCGTCCCGCTCTTCTTCTCGATCGTCGTCACGATGTTCACCGAGAGCAGCGGCAGCGCCATCGCCGCGCTGCCGTTCCTCGTGATCCTCGCCATCGTCGCGCTCGTCGCGGTCGCGATCGTGCGCGGGGCCCGCGGCTCGGCCGTCCGCCGGTACCGGCTCGACCGCTTCGCCCGCGCGAATGGCATGACCTGGCATCCGGGGTACGCGAACCCCCCGCTCCCCGGCATGATCTTCAGCATCGGCAACGACCGGGGCACGCACGATCTGATGCGCCGGGAGCATCCGCGGTTCGTCGAAGTGGCCAACTACCGCTACGAGACCGGCTCGGGCAAGAACAAGCAGACCCACCGGTGGGGTTACGCCGCGCTGCGCCTCGACACGCCGCTCCCCCACATCGTGCTGGATGCCGTGGGCAACAACGGGCTGTTCGGCGGCTCCAACCTGCCGGTCGCCTTCGGCCGAGGGCAGCGCCTCAGCCTCGAGGGCGACTTCGACCAGCACTTCGCGCTGTACTGCCCCGAAGGGTACGAGCGCGACGCCCTCTACCTGTTCACGCCCGATGTCATGGCCCGCTTCATCGACAACGCCGCGCAGCTCGACATCGAGATCGTCGACGAGTGGCTGTTCCTGTACTCCCGTCGCGACCTGTCGACGCTCGATCCCGCGACCTGGCAGTGGGTGATGTCGACCGTGGGCGCGCTCGACGACAAGCTCGCGCAGTGGGCGCGGTGGCGTGACGAACGTCTGGCCGCAGCCCCGACCGCGGGGGCGGTGGCATCCGGTCTGCCGGGGGCGTCTACCGCTCCGGCAGCCTTGCTCACCCCTCCCCCGGTCGGCGTCGCACCGCCGGGGCGTCGCCTGCGACGGGGCTTCTCGTGGGTGACAGTGCTGGTCGGCGTGGCGATCGGCGCGTGGTGGCTCGTCACCATCGTGTTCGACGTGCTCGGGTCCTGACACGCGCGACGGGTCAGTGCGCCGACCACCCGCCGTCCATCGTGTAGCTCGCGCCGGTGACCATCGCGGCATCCGGTCCCGCCAGCCACAATGCGAGCGACGCGACCTCGGTCGGTTCGACGAGGCGTTTGATCGCGGCATCCTGCAGCAGGATCGTCTCGAGCACCTCGTCCTCGGCGATGCCGTGCGCGCGGGCCTGGTCGGCGATCTGCTTCTCGACCAGCGGCGAGCGCACGTATCCGGGGTCGATGCACACGCTCGTCACGCCGTGCGGTCCGCCCTCGAGCGCTGTCGTCTTCGAGAGGCCCTCGAGGCCGTGCTTGGCGGTGACGTAGGCCGATTTGAAGGCCGAGGCGCGGATGCCGTGCACGCTCGAGACGTTCAGCACCCGCCCGAAACCGCGCTCGTACATGCCCGGCAGCGCCGCGCGGATCAGCAGGAACGGCGCCTCGAGCATGAGCCGGAGCATGAACGAGAAACGCTCGGGATCGAACTGCTCGATGGGGCTGACGTGCTGGATGCCGGCGTTGTTGACGAGGATGTCGACATCGAGGCTGAGCTCTCGAAGCGCCGCCGTGTCGGACAGGTCGACGACCCACGGGCGACCGCCGAGGTCGGCGGCCACGCGTTCCGCGCCCTCGGCGTTCAGGTCCGCGACGGTGACCTCGGCCCCCGCGCTCGCGAAAGCGCGCGCGATCGCTTCGCCGATGCCGCTCGCTCCCCCGGTCACGAGGGCGCGACGGCCGGTCAGGTCGATGCTCATGCGGATCCCTTCGCTCCCACGCGCTCGGCCGTGCGCGCCGCGTCGGCGGCGTCGATGTCTCGCAGCGAGACGCCGCGCGTCTCCTTCAACGACAGCACGGCGATCGAGGTGACGATGCACGCCACGACGATGTAGAGCGCGATCGGCAGCCATGAGCCGAAGTCACGCAGCCACTGCGTCGCGAGGATCGGGGCGAGCGAACCCGCCAGGATCGCGGTGACCTGGGCGCCGAGCGAGACGCCCGAGTAGCGCATGCGGGTGGGGAACAGCTCGGCCATGACGGCGGGCTGCGGGGCGTACATGCCGGCGTGGAACACCAAGCCGATCGTCACAGCGAGCACGATCATCACGGGGTTGAGCGTGTCGAACATCGGGAAGGCGAAGAACGCCCAGGTGGCGCTGAGGATCGCGCCCGCCAGGTACACCGGACGACGGCCGACACGGTCGGCGAGCCGGCCGAGCGGCGGGATCACGGCGAAGTGCACGACGTGGGCGATGAGCAGCGCGAGGAGCAACTGGCTGGTGTCGTAGGAGTGCACGACCTTCAGGTACACGATCGAGAAGCTGACGACGATGTAGTAGACGATGTTCTCCGCGAAGCGGACGCCCATGGCCTGCACAACACCCTTCGGGTAGCGACGCAGCACCTCGACGACGCCGAACGAGGTCGCCTTCTCCTGCTCGACCTGCGCCTTGGCCTCGAGGAAGATGGGCGCTTCCTCGACGTGACGGCGGATCCAGAAGCCGACCAGCACGATCACGGCGGAGAGCCAGAACGCGATGCGTCAGCCCCAATCGAGGAACGCGGCGGGGCTGAGCACGAACGAGGTGATGAGCAGCACGAGGGTGGCCAGCAGGTTGCCGACCGGCACCGCGGCCTGCGGCCAGCTCGACCAGAACGCGCGGCGACGGTCGGGGCTCTGCTCGGCGACGAGCAGCACGGCTCCTCCCCACTCCCCGCCGACGGCGAAGCCCTGGATGAAGCGCAGGGCGACGAGCATCGCCGGCGCCCAATAACCGACCGAGGCGAAGCCGGGGAGGCATCCCATGAGGAAGGTCGCGGCACCGACGATGATGATCGTCGCCTGCAGCGTGGGCTTCCGGCCAAAACGGTCGCCGATCTGTCCGAAGACGATGCCCCCGAGGGGCCGGGCGATGAACCCGACGGCGTAAGTGACGAAAGCGGCGATGATGCCGTCGAGGGGGGAGCCCGACGACGGGAAGAAGAACGTGCCGAACACGAGGCTGGCGGCGGTGGCGTAGAGGAAGAACTCGTACCACTCCACGACCGTGCCGGCCATGGACGCAGCGACGACCCTGCGGATCCGGTTCGTGGGGGGCTCAGCGCTCTGACGCGCGCGGGTGGGGGAATCCATGACGCTCCTTCGGTGTCGGCGGTGACATCCGCATGCCAGTGTGAGGGGATGCCACCAGTGCGGCAATGCCCAGTTGCACGACGCGGGTGTGCAGAATTGCAGAATGGATGCCGCCAACGTCCGCGCCGACGACCTGCTCATGCTCCTCGCGGTAGCGCGCACCGGCCGCTACACCGCCGCCGCCCAGCTGCGGGGCGTCGATCACACCACCGTGGCGCGTCGGATCGGTGCGCTCGAGGAGGCGCTCGGCGGGCGGGTGGTCGCGCAGTCCGGGCGCGGGTGGGAGCTCACGGCGCTCGGGAAGCACGCCGCGGAGACGGCCGGCCGCATCGAGGCGGCTCTGTCGCAGCTCGCGGCGGGGGGAGAGGAGCCCGATCCGGTGTCGGGCGTCGTGCGCATGTCGGCGACCGACGGCTTCAGCGCCTTCATCGCCGCCCCCGCGATCGCGCGGCTGCGGGATCGGCATCCGGACCTGTCGGTCGAGATCGTCGCCGCCCAGCGCCGCGCTTCTCTGCACCGGCCGGGACTCGATCTCGAGGTGGTGGTGGGGCAGCCGCAGACCATGCGGGGGTCGAGCGTCGAGCTCGGGTCGTACACGCTCGGCATGTACGCCTCCCGCGCGTACCTGTCGACGCACGGGAGCCCGCGGGACATGCAGGAACTGCAGCGCCATCGACTCGTCTACTTCGTCGACGCGATGCTGCAGGTGGAGGCGCTCGACCTTCCGCGCCGCGTCGTGCCGCGGATGCGCGACGGGGTCACCTCGACGAACGTGCTCGTGCAGGTCGAGGCCACCCGCGCCGGCGCCGGGATCGGGATGCTGCCGTGCTTCGCCGCCGACCGTCACGACGACCTCGTGCGACTGCTGCCCGAGGTGGTCGGCGAGCGACTGCCGTACTGGATGATCGTGCGCGCCGACTCGCTGCGCATCCCGGCGGTCGTCGCTCTGGCTGAGGCGCTGCGCGAGCAGACGGCGCGGTCGAAGGAGATGCTCGACGGTGTGTGACGCGGTGGACCGGTGGCTTCGACAGGCTCAGCCACCCCGGGCCCGGCTCTCCGCCGCGGGAGGGCCCTGAGCCCGTCGAAGGGCCCGGGACAGACAGCACCGCACGCACGGGAGGACCCTGAGCCCGTCGAAGGGCCCGGGACAGACAGCACCGCACGCGCGGGAGGACCCTGAGCCCGTCGAAGGGCCCGGGGCAGACAGCACCGCTCACGCACGGACCGGTGGTTTCGCCAGGCTCGTCCACCTCGGGCCCGGCTCAGGGGCACCGCGAGGGATCAGTCGAGCTCGCGCGTGATCGCGATGGTCTCGCTCACGGTTTCGCCGGCACCCTGCACCGTGAGGGTGAACACCTGGTCGGCGTCGCTGCACGCGAAGACCAGACCGGAGAAACCGGCTGAGCTGAGGCCGACCTCGGCCGCGGGTTGCACCGAGGCGTCGCTGGTCGCGATGCCGATCCACGCCCGCTCGGCGCCCTCGCTGGTCCACGAGAACGTCAGCGGCACGGTGCTTTCGCGGTCGTCAGGACAGGCGGCGACCGTCGGTTCGACGGAGAGTTCCGAGATCACCGGGCCTCCCGTCGAGACCGTCGGGGGAGTGGATGCCGCTGACGCGGGCGGCGATGCCGGTGACGTTTCGGCCACGGGAGACGTCGAGGCCACAGTGGCTGTGCTCACAGACGTCGGCTGCGCCTCCGGAGCGGTCAAACCCGTCGTGGTCACCGCCCAGATAGCCAGGGCGATGCCGCCGAGGACGAGGGCCGAACCCACGGCGAGCGCCGCTCGGCGGGGAGGGCGGGGGGATGCCGAGCGGGAGTCCGTGGCATCCGAGGTCTGCGAGGGGTCTTCGGGGTGGGTCATGGGTGGAGCTCCAGGGTGGGGGACTCCGGGGAGGGGCGGGTGCCCCTCCCCGGAGCGGGATCAGCGCGTCGAGGTCTTCGAGCGCGTCCGGCCGATCACGACCAGCCCGACACCGACCATGCCGGCGGCGAGCGCGAGCCAGCCCAGCGATGACACGTCGGCGGTACCGGTCTGCGCGAGCGGTCCCGACCCGGAGCCGGGAACCGGCGGCGTCGAGGCGGTCGGCGCGAGCGTCGGCGTGGCCGTGGGTGCCTCGGTCGGCTCGGCCGTCGGGGCGACGGTCGGCTCCGGGGTGGGCTCGGGCGTCGGGGCCACCGTCGGCTCGGGCGTCGGGGCGACCGTCGGCTCCGGCGTCGGCGCCACGGTGGGTTCCGGCGTCGGCGTCGGCTCGACGACCACCGGCGCGTCCGCGGCCCAGAACACCGCGCGGGCGATGTCGCTGAACGCGCCGACCGGGTGGGCGCGGAAGGTCGGCGAGGTGCCGAACACGAAGGCACGCGTGCCGGACGGACCCGTGAGCGAGACGGCCGACGCCTGGCCCGCGGCATCCTGGATCGACTGCCCGGGAGTGCTGCGCCAGTGGCCCGAGATGAAGGTGTGGTCCTCCGCGTAGCGCTGCTCGACCGTGACACCGGGCGCGGGGTCGGGGAACCACGCGAACGGGTACCCGAACGCCGTGCCCTGCGTGCCCTCCAGCACACTCTCGAACGGTGTGTGGACGATGGCGATGCCGTTGGACCCTCGGGTTCCCGTCACCGCGGTCAACGGAGCGACGTGGGTGTTCACGAAGGCGGCGCCACCCGCACCGCGCCCCACCACCGGCTTGCCGGCGGCGATGAAGGCCTCCACCCGGTCGGCTCCGGCCTGCTCCTCCGGCGTGAAGCTCAGACCGGTCCCGACGTAGAGGAGGTCGATCGTGGACAGGTCCACCTCACCCGCGGTCAGTGCCGCGGCGGTGACCGGCACCAGTCCCGTGAAGCCGACCTTGGTGAGGGCGTCTCGGTCGCCGGCGTCGCCGACATAACCGATCCGCACGCTCTTCAACTCGATGCTGCCCTCGACCGGACTCCAGCCGCTCAGGCGGAAGTCCACGCCGAATGTCGCCGCTGCCTCCTCGAGCAGCACGCGCGTCGCCGCATCGCCGCTGACCTCGATGAACCCGTTGGTGCGCTGCGTGAGCGGCACTCCCGCCGCCAACAGCGCGTTGACCGCCTGCCAGTCGGCGACGCCGCGCGGCTGGAAACTCAGCGTGCCGGAGCCGGTGGACACGAAGCCGGTGAGCGGCGCCTCGGTGACGGGCTCGACCGCGGTGGTCGGGGCGGCATCCGTGGTCTCTCCGATACGGACCACCTGCGCGCCCCACAGCAGCGACAGGCTCCATGCCGAGATGTCGTACATGTCGGGGACGCGGTCGGAGATGTCGGAACCGTTCGCGAGCAGCACGTTGGCGAGGCCACGCAGCGGCTGGTGCATGTCGACGTAGAAGGAACCGGCCGGATAGTCGTTGCCCTCCAGGCGTGCGGGGGCGGTGAGGCGTTCGACCCGGATGCCGTTGACGAGCAGCTGCTGCACGAGCGTCTGCGCGTCGGAGTCCGAGCGCTGACCCCCGCCGATCGGGATGACGTACGCCCGCGGGAAGTCGGCGTTGTAGATGTCGGTCTCGTCCCAGATGTCGGTCCACTGCGCGGGGACACCCGGAGCGAGGTCTTCGGGGGCGATGTCGGCGGGGATCTCGCGGCTGGGCTCGCCGGCCTCGCCGCGGCGGAAGATCTCGATCTGGTTGTCGAGCAGCGCATCGCTGTGCTCGTCGACGTAGTCCACGACGGTGTCGATCACGACCTCGGCGACCTCGATGTTGACCTTCGCGCGAGCGGGCTGGTCGCCCGAACGCCCGAGCGGAAGCTCGACGGTGTTCGTGATGGCTCCCTGGTAGGCCACGTACTGCGGGGCGAAGATCGGGGGCCAGTCGTCCCAGCCCGACCGCTGGTCGCGGTAGGGGATGTTGATGAAGCCGGTGTTGGTCTCGGTCACGCTGTCGGTCGCCGGGTCGTAGTAAGTGTTACCCGGGATGTTCGCCGCGGTCACGGCATCCTCGATCTCCAACGCCGTGGCATAGGCGTGGGGCACGAAGAGGTCGTACTCGTAGTTCTCACCGTGCGGGGGGCCGCAGGGCTCGACCTGCAGCACGCTCGTGTAGCCGTGCAGGTCGATGAAGTACGTCGGCTGGATGACGTTCGCCAGGTCGCGCACGATGGATGCCTCGGCGGTGGCGCCCGTGATGAAGTCGCGGTTCGGGTCGTAGCCGTTCGCGGTTCCGCGCTGCCCCAGCGCACGGCCGTCGGGGTTGTTGGTCACCGTGAAGTAGATGCGGTGATCGTCGAGCATCTCGGTCGTGGCGGGGTCGGTGGTCGTGGCGAGGTCCTCGATGTAGTTGAGGGTCGCGTCGGTGCCCTCCCACTCGTTGCCGTGGATGTTGCCGTTGAACCACATCGGCACCTTGTACTCGCTCTGCAGCGTCTCGTCCGCCGCGGCGGCCGTCGGGTCGGCCTTGACGAGGTCGCGCCAGGCGGACTGCTGCGCGGTCTGCGCGGTGGTCTCGGGGGTCGTGACGGTCACCAGGTAGATGTCGCGGCCCTGCGCCGAGGTGCCGACGACCTGCGCCGAGACCCGGTCGCTGGTGTCCATGAGGGTGTTCAGGAACGGCGCTATCTCGTCGTACGGGCGCACGCCGCGCGCGATGGACGCGTCTTCGGGGAGGTCGGGGAACACCTTCAGCTCGGGCTGCACGGGGTAGCTGGTCGGCATGTCGATCAGCGGCGACACGGGTCGCACCACGCTCAGCGAGGGGGGAACCATCGCGGCCGAGGCCGGGAGGGCGGCGAACACGGTGGTCGCGGCGAGGCCGCAGACGACGGTGCCCGCGAGGATGCGTCTCTGCACGGAGTCTCCATGGGGGTTGCGGCCGCGCGACGTGGAGCATCTCGCACGGCAGGGGGGGACGGTCCGGTGAGCCGAACCTGGAAGAAATCTATGGATGCCGTGTTACGCCGCTGTGACGAGCGCTGACCCTCGTGTTACCGGTACCGAGGAACGTCTGAGTTCTCCATCCGACATGACGGAGAGTGTCGGGACCGACCCCGTCGTTGCGCGCAGCCGGAAGGATGGATGCCATGACCTCCCCCCAGCGCGTGCGTTTCGGTTACTGGACCCCGATCTTCGGCGGGTGGCTCCGCAACGTCGACGACGAGCAGACACCCGTCTCGTTCGCCCACATCGCCGAGATCGCCCGAGCCGCCGAGGAGGGCGGGTTCGACCTCACGCTGATCCCCGAGCTGAACCTCAACGACATCAAGGGCGTCGAGGCGCCGTCGCTGGATGCCTGGGCGGTGACCGCGGCGCTGGCGGCGGTGACGACGTCACTCGAGCTGATGACCGCCGTGCGTCCGGGGTTCCACAATCCGTTCCACACCGCGAAGCAGGCGGCGACCATCGACGAGATCAGTGGGGGCCGGTTCACCCTCAACGTGGTCTCGGCGTGGTGGGCCGAGGAGGCGAAGCAGTACGACGGCTTGTTCAGCGCGCACGACGACCGCTACGCCCGCACCATCGAGTGGGTCGAGGTGCTGCGCGGACTGTGGTCCGAGACGCCGTTCGCGTACGAGGGGGAGTACTACCGCACCGAGGGGACGTATACCGAACCCAAGCCCCGCGTCATCCCGCGCCTGTACGCCGGTGGCGAGAGCGAGGCCGGTCGTACGGCGATCACCCGCTTCGCCGACGCGTACCTGACGCACGGCGGGACGCTCGACGAGCTGTCGTCGAAGGTCGCGGACATGCGCCGGCGACGCGCGGCGGCGGGGGCGACGCCGTTCGAGGCCTTCGGCATGGCCGCGTACGCCGTGGTGCGCGACACCGACGACGAAGCGCAGGCCGAGATCGAGCGGATCACCGACGTGCGCGGGGGAGCGGCGTACGGCTCGTACCAGGACTTCGTCAGCAAGTCGAAGCTCGACACCCCGGTCGACCTCAAGGAGTACTCGGTCTCGAACCGCGGCCTGCGGCCCAACCTCGTCGGCACCCCCGACCAGGTCGCCGAACGCATCGTGGAGTTCGCGAACGTGGGCGTCTCGACGCTGCTGCTGCAGTTCTCACCGCACCTGCCCGAGATGCAGCGCTTCGCCGCCGAGGTGATCCCGCGCGTACGGCGCCTGGAGGCGCAGCGCGACGCGTGACCGTCCTGTACCGGGGCATTTCCGCGCGTTCGCGAGATCTGAGACGAGTGGGGGGTGGCTGAGCCCGTCGAAGCCACCGGTCAACACCGGTGGCTGAGCCCGTCGAAGCCACCGGTCAACACCGCGCACGCGGACCCTTCGACACGCTCAGGGTCCCCGTGGGCGAGCGCGAGCCCGTCGTCTCGACGACACGTCGACGGCCTCTGTGTCTCGCGGGAAGCGCTAGACCGCCGCGCGCAACGCCTGGTCGAGATCTGCGATCAGGTCTTCGGCATCCTCGAGCCCGATCGACAGGCGCACGAGCCCGTCGCTGATACCCAGACGGTCGCGCGTCTCCTGTGCGAAGCCGATGTGGGTGGTGGTGGCGGGGTGCAGTGCCATCGAGCGCGTGTCGCCGATGTTGGTCATGCGGCTGAACAAGCGCAGGGCATCGAAGAAGCGCTCGGCCCCATCGCGCCCGCCGCGTACGGTGAACGAGAACACCGAGCCCGACAGTCCGCCGTAATCGCGCACGGCGAGGTCGTGCTGCGGATGCGTGGGGAGTCCGGCGTAGTCGACGCTCTCGACGGCGTCGTGCTGCTCGAGCCACTCGGCGACCGTTCGAGCGCTCGCCAGGTGCTGCCGCATGCGCACCGACAGGGTCTCCATTCCCTGCTGCAGCAGGAAGCCGTTGAGCGGTGACAGCGCCGGACCGATGTCGTTCGCGATCCCGAACCGCAGGGACAGTTCGAATGCGCGCGGCCCGAACGCCTCGACGAGCGAGCGGTGCGCCGCGATCGGGGTGTCGGTGAGGGCGGGGTAGGAGCGATCGGATGCCACCCAGTCGAACGTTCCACCGTCGACGACCGCCCCGGCGAGGTTGGCACCGTGGCCCGAGAGGAATTTCGTCGCGGAGTGCACGACGATGTCGGCGCCGTGCTCGATCGGGCGGATCAGGAAGGGCGTCGCGATGGTGTTGTCGACGACGAGCGGGATGCCGTGGCGTATCGCGATGCGGGCCACCGCGGCGATGTCGACGATGTCGTTCTTCGGGTTGGGAAGCGTCTCGGTGAAGATCACCTTGGTCTCGGGGCGGATGAGGGAGTCCCACTCGGACTCGTCGGTGGGATCCCAGACGTAGTCGACGGTCACCCCCATGCGGGCGAAGGTGCGGTCGAACAGCACGCGCGTGCCGCTGTAGATGCTCGCGGTGGAGACGATGTGCTCACCGGAGCCGGCGAGCGCGAGGAGCGAAACGGTGACGGCCGCCTGGCCGGAGCCCACGACGATCGCGCCCGAGCCTCCCTCGAGCGAGGCGAGACGACGTTCGGCGACCTGGTTGGTGGGGTTGGCGTTGCGGGAGTAGAGGTGGCCGAGGTCGGCGCCGGCGAACCGGTCGGTCGCCTCCTGGAACGACGCGAACCGGTAGGCGGCCGAGAGGTGGATGGGCGTGATGCGCGAGCCGTGGGTGAGGTCTTCCTGCTCGCCGGCGTGCACCTGCCGCGTGGCGAAGCCGAAGCCCGCCCAGTCGCTGTGCGGCGCCGCGGGCTCAGCCACGGATGCCGACCACTTCACGTGGCAGCAGGGAGCCGAGCCAGCGCGCGATCTCATGCGGTCCCGAGCGCGGAGCGGATGCCTCGACGTCGGGGTTGTAGTTGGTGTTGGTGTTCACGTCGTACGTCACCGTGCGGCCGTCGAGGGTCTCGATGAACTCGATGCCGGCGATCCCCACGCCCTCGGCCGCGAGGAATGCGAGATACCGATCGATGAGTGCGGGGTCGACATCGTCGCGCAGGCGGAAAAGCGGCTCGGGCTCGACGCCGTCGGCACCCGGGATCGCGCACGCCTCGGCGGGGCAGAGCTCGAAGCTGCCGGCGCTGGTGTCGACGCGCACGGCGTAGACGAACTCGCCCGCGACGAACTCGGCGCGGGTGATGAAGGGCGTCCGGGCGACGAGGAGCTCTTGAAGAAGGGTGATGCCGTCGGGCGAGGGCTCGAAGTCGGACCCGGCCACCCAGGCGGCGAAGTCGTCGACGGAGTCCCACCGCCGCACGCCCAGGCCCTTGCCGCCCTGGTTGTGCTTGCTGATGAACGGCGCGCCGAATCGTTCGGCCGATGCCGCAAGGTCGTCGGTACCGAAGACGGCGACCGTACGGGGGACCTCGATGCCCGCGTGTCGCAACGCCGCGTGCTGGGCGACCTTGCTCACCTCGAGCTCGAGGACGTCGGCACCGTTGATGACCGTACGGCCCCACGATGCAAGCCAGCGCAACACGGCGCGGCCGAACTCCTTGCTGTGCGCGTGGTCCCGCGTGTGCGCCGACGCGCTCAGTCGCGACCAGAAGACGCCGTCCGGCGGTTCGACCGCGAGGTCGATCGAGCCGTCGGTGAGCAGCCATTCTTCGAACGGCACGCCCTCGGCTTCGAACGCGGCCGCGAACGGCGGAAGCCACTGGGGATTCTCGTGGATGACATAGACCTTGCCCGACATTCCGCCAGGCTAACGCGCCCCTCCGACATCGGACCGACCGGCTCGTCACGCGGGGTCACGGCATCCCCGTGCGAGCCACGGCGGAGGGTGCGCGGCATCCGAGATCTGTATCGTGGCAAGGCTGTGCCGACGGAAGGGGATGCCATGACCTCGGACTACACCGATGCCAATCGCGCCAACTGGGACCAGCGTGCGACCTTGCACGCTGCCCGTGACGGATCGGGCTACGGCGTGCAACGGTACGTCGCGAATGCCGAGGCGCTCTCCGACGTCGTGCGCTTCGATCAGCCCCTGATCGGTGACATCGCGGGGCTGCGCGCGGTGCACCTGCAGTGCCACATCGGCACCGACACCCTGTCGCTGGCGCGCCTGGGCGCACGCGTGACAGGCCTCGACTTCTCGGAGAACGCCGTCGCCGAGGCCCGCCGCCTGGCCGCCGAAGCCGGAGCCGACATCGACTTCGTGCACGCGGACGTCCGGGATGCCGCAACGGTCCTGCCCCGCGGAGGGTTCGACCTCGTCTACACCGGTATCGGCGCACTGTGCTGGCTGCCTTCGATCAGCGAGTGGGCGGGAGTGGTGTCCGACCTGCTGGCTCCGGGGGGCACGCTGCACATCCGCGAGGGGCATCCGGTCCTGTGGTCCCTCAACGAGCAGCTCCCGGGCCTCGCGCCGACCTTCCCCTACTTCGAGCAGACCGCGCCTCTCGAATGGGACGACGCAGGAACCTACGTCGAGGTCGCCGCACCGCTGACCGCGACGCGCACGTACGAGTGGAACCACGGCCTCGGCGAGATCGTCACCGCCCTCCTCGACCGCGGGCTCCGCCTCGACGCGTTGGTCGAGCACGACAGCGTGCCGTGGGACGCGCTGCCCGGCCGCATGACCGTCCGCCCCGACGGTGAGTACGCCCTGACCGAGCAGCCGTCGGTCATTCCGTTGAGCTACACGATCCGGGCGTCGAAGGTGGCCTGACGCCAGCGTGAAGGCTTGCATCGGACCCGCGCGTCATCTCCTCGAGCCGATGCGGACCATCATCGCCCACCACACCAACGCGAAGAGGGCCGCAGCAATGACCGCGTTGACGAGCGATCCGTCGATGACCACCGAAGGCGAGTCGTCAGCGTCACGGGCGCCCTGAAACGTCACCACGAGCGGGATCACTGTCGTGGCCGCGTTCGCGAAGGAGACGGCGGCGAGCGCCATAGCGAGAATGCCGAGGAGACCCGCGCCGAGGAGAAGGCCGGATGCCACGACGGCCACGTGAGAGGCGACATACCTGAGGCGGATTGTCATCGCGTGTCCCTCCGGTTTGCGGTCGGTCCTACGCTATGCGGGTTCGACCCAACCGACGGGATGAAATCGTCGACGGTCGTAGGTGACGACCGCGGGAACTCGCGCGCCGCCCGTGGCAAGCTAGCGCCCTCATCCGCATCTCAGGGGGCGCCGCTATGTGGGACACCGCCAATCCGGTAATCATCGTGACGATCTACGCGGCCCTCATCGGCGGCGGGTGGGGCCTGCTCGTCGATCCGATCCGACCCGCGACCTGGTGGGTCACCGTGGCGTCGGTGATCCTGACAGGCTTCTCGATTGCCGGGTTGGCACCCGACGCGGCTTTCGCCACACCGATGCTCGTAATCGCCTTCTCCCTCACCTCGTGGGCACGAGACAAGATGTGGCGCGCCAGCCTCATTCGCGAATCGTCTGAACCCCGAACGCCACCGCCTCCTCCTCCGTCAGCATCCGCGACCGGATGAGGAACCGCATCCCCGTCGGACCCTCGACCGAGAAACCGGCCCCGCGGCCCGGGACGACGTCGATCGTCAGGTGCGTGAACTTCCAGTACTCGAACTGCGACTCCGACATGAAGACCTCGATGGGGTCGTCGAGCCCGACGTCGATGACGCCCAACAACACGTCGCTCGGTCCGGTGAGGAACATCCCGACCGGATAACACATCGGTGAGCTGCCATCACAGCAACCGCCCGACTGATGGAACATCAGCGGCCCATGCTTGGCCGTGAGCTCGCGCAATAGCGCGGCCGCGGCATCCGTCACATCGACGCGTGAGAGCTGGGTCGTCATGTCCCACTCCTTTCCGTTCATGTCCCGAAATGTGTTGGCTGCGGGCCCGACAACCCGCCATAACTGGGACGAGGGTCGACGCGAGGCAGCCATAACTGGGACCAGGGTCGACGCGAGGCTGCTACAAGCGGGACGAAGGTCGACGCGACGCGCCCACAAGTGGGACACGCACAGCCCCACAACCCAGACGGGTGCGACCCCCGGGCGCGAACCCGGGGATCACGGAGCGCCGGCGACCCGCCGCCCCGACGCTCCGTTCACAACGGCTCCGGCTCAGAAGAAGCCCATGGCCCCGTCGGCATACGACACCAGCAGGTTCTTCGTCTGCTGGTAGTGGTCGAGCATCTTGAGGTGGTTCTCGCGGCCGATGCCCGACTGCTTGTACCCGCCGAACGCCGCGTGCGCGGGGTACTGGTGGTAGGTGTTCGTCCAGACGCGTCCTGCTTCGATCGCGCGACCTGCGCGGTAGGCGGTGTCACCGCTGCGGCTCCACACGCCGGCACCGAGACCGTAGAGCGTGTCGTTGGCGATCGAGATGGCATCGTCGAAGTCGTCGAACGACGTCACTGACAGCACCGGCCCGAAGATCTCCTCCTGGAAGATGCGCATGTCGTTCGTCCCCTCGAACACAGTCGGGGCGACGTAGTACCCCTCGGTCAGGTCGCCGCCGAGATCGACCCGCTCACCGCCGATGAGCAGCTTGGCGCCGCCCTGCTTGCCGATGTCGATGTACGAGAGGATCTTCTCGAGCTGGTCGTTCGAGGCCTGCGCGCCGATCATCGTCTCGGGGTCGAGCGGATTGCCCTGGCGCACCTTCTTCACGCGCTCGACGCCGTCGCCGAGGAACTGGTCGTAGATCGACCGCTGGATCAGCGAGCGCGAGGGGCACGTGCAGACCTCGCCCTGGTTGAGCGCGAACATCGTGAAGCCCTCGAGCGCCTTGTCGTAGTAGGCGTCGTCGCTGCGGAGCGCCACGTCTTCGAAGAAGACGTTCGGGCTCTTGCCACCCAATTCGAGCGTCACCGGGATCAGGTTCTGCGAGGCGTACTGCATGATCAGACGGCCGGTCGTGGTCTCGCCCGTGAACGCGATCTTCCGGATCCGCTTGTGCTGCGCCAGCGGCGCACCCGCTTCGATCCCGAAGCCGTTGACGATGTTCACGACACCGGCGGGCAGCAGGTCGCCGATGATGTCGAACAGGAAGAGCAGGGATGCCGGAGTCTGCTCGGCCGGCTTGATCACGACGCAGTTGCCCGCAGCGAGCGCGGGGGCGAGCTTCCATGCCGCCATGAGAATGGGGAAGTTCCACGGGATGATCTGACCCACCACACCGAGCGGCTCGTTGAAGTGGTACGCCACGGTGTTCTCGTCGAGCTGGCTGAGCGAGCCCTCCTGCGCCCGCAGGACGCCCGCGAAGTAGCGGAAATGGTCGACAGTCAGCGGGATGTCGGCGGCGAGCGTCTCGCGCACCGGCTTGCCGTTCTCCCACGTCTCGGCGACGGCGATCTTCTCGAGGTTCTCCTCGATGCGGTCGGCGATCTTGTTCAGGATGACGCTGCGCTCGGCCGGCGTGGTCTTCTTCCACGACGCGAACGCCTTCCACCCGGCATCCACCGCCCGATCGATGTCGTGTGCGTCGCCGCGCGCGACCTCGCAGAACGGCTTGCCGGTGACGGGAGTGATGTTCTCGAAGTACTCCCCGCTGTGCGGGGCGACCCACTCGCCGCCGATGTAGTGCCCGTACCGCGAACGGTATTCGGCGACGGATCCGCGGGTTCCGGGGGCGGCGTAGACGCTCGAGACGCCCTCTTCGACGATGGTCATGCGTGTCTCCTTCGACGGTCATGAGTCGCCGCGTCTGCTTCGGGCGGCGATGCGCCGACGGTACGCCGAGGGAGGTTGCATCGAGTTGCACCGCGGGCACAGCGCCGACGGCGGCGCGGGCCATCTCGTCGAAGCCGCACCCGATTGCCGAGAGCGCATCCGATTGGCGGCGAACGCATGCGGCCTCGTCACTGCAATGCGGTTTCGAGCTGCGGCCGTCTCGCCAGCGCCCGGGCACGATGGGCGGCCGGCAACGGGCGGCAGGCGGCAGTGACCTCGGTGGCCGGCGACGGCCTCGCGACCATCGCCGCGGCATCCGCCCCCGTGCAACACCCCCCGGAAGCACGGATGCCACGACCCCAAGGCCGTGGCATCCGTTCCGCGCGAAGGACTACGCGTCGGCGTCGGCCAGCACCGATCGCAGCGGCGGGACGTTCACTTCGTGCAGGTCGACGTCGTCGAGGCGCTCGATGCTCTGCACGCGCGGGGCGATCACGCGGTCGTCGGCGACGATCCAACTGCCGACGAGGAGGAACCGGTCATTGCCCGCCGTGATCGGGCCCGTCAGGGCGAACGTCTGGTGCGTCGGGGTCAGGAACGTCACGCGCACGGGCGTGCCGTGAGGGAGGGTCGACGGATCGACCACGTCGGCCTCGAGTGCGGGCCGCGGAGGCTCGATGCCGAGATCGATGCGCTGGATCTCGGAGCTCGTCGCGAGGATCACGTCGCCGACCAGGGGCTGACCGCCCACGCCGATACGGACGGTGCCCTCGAGGGCGTAGAGGCCGTAGCGCGGCGAGCGGACGATGACACGGGCGATGTCGCCTGCCTTGACCTCGGCCAGCGCCTCGCGGATGCGCGCCACGTCGCGACGGGCACGGGCTGTCGAGAAGATGTCGAGCGCGTTTTCGTCCATATGTTCAGAGTAACGAGGGCCTCCGACATCGGGCCCACCGAGGAGTGAACGCGCCCGAAAGCGCTGTCGCTCCCGTGCCGCTCACTCGCGCTCGAGCCGCTCGATCCGTGCGACGAGGCCGGCACGCTTCGGCGAGCGCGGGGGAAGCATCGACAGGCACAGCCGCAGCACCTCCTCGTCGTCGCGCCCGTCCACGCCGTCGGCGTAGGCGAGGAGCACGTCGACCCCGGCCTCGGCGATCAACGCCTCTCGCAGCGTCGAGCGCACCGATTCGCGCACCTCGACCACCCCCGGCGCCTCCGACTCGGGCAACACCGGACCCGAGTACGCCGCGAGGGCCACCCGGTGCGCGCCGCGATCGAGAAGGGACAGCACCTGCTGGGCGTCGGTCTCGAGTCCGTCGATGAGCCGATAAGGCCGGGATGCCGGCACCACCCGCGGTGCGACGGGAACCAGGGCGCGGCGCAGGCGCACCATCTCGGGCCGCAGCGTCTCGACGGCGGCGTGGCCGTACACGGCCTCGCTCAACGCCTCTGCGGAGAGCCCCTCGCGGTGCACGGCGAGCAGCAGGAGGATCTCGGCGTGACGTGCGCCGAGTTCGAGTGTCGAGCCCCCGACCTCGAGCATCGCGCGGTCGCGTCCGAGGATGCGCAGCAGGGCACGCGCGGGCGCGGAGCGTCGCGGGGGAGGAGTCTGCTGCGCACGCAGCCGCGCGACGAGG
The DNA here is from genome assembly GCF_052045385.1 of Microbacterium sp. 22296. Taxonomy (NCBI): domain Bacteria; kingdom Bacillati; phylum Actinomycetota; class Actinomycetes; order Micrococcales; family Microbacteriaceae; genus Microbacterium; species Microbacterium sp. 22296. Next base: position 80,677 of record NZ_JBQEOS010000005.1, read on the forward strand.
ATCTCGCTCTCGATGGCCCGGGCCGTGGCATCCACCAGCAGGTGAGCCTGGGGCGTCACGGCCTCGGGCCCTCCTGTGACGTCGATCACGCCGAGCAGGCGACGGGTCTCGGGGTCGTGCACCGGAGCGGCCGTGCACGACCAGGGCTGCACGAGGCGGTTGAAGTGCTCGGCTCCGCGGATCTGCACGGAGCGATCGAGGGTCAACGCGGTCCCGGGTGCGGAGGTGCCGACGGCATCCTCGGCCCAGTTCGCCCCCGCGACGAAACCCATGTCGCCGGTGAGGGTGCGGATATGCCGGTCGCCCTCGACCCACAGCAGGCGCCCCGCGGCGTCTCCCACGGCGACGACGACACCCGACTCCTCGGCGGTGCCCGGAAGAAGCAGGCCGCGCACCATGTCCATGACCCCGGCCAGAGGATGAGCCCGGCGGTACGCCTCGAGTTCCTCCGACGCCAGTTCGAGCGCGGGAAGCCCCTCGGGCCCGACGAGGGATGCCATCGACCTCCGCCACGACTCGGTGACCAGCGGACGGACGTCGTCGAGGCGTCGATCCTCGTTGCCGGCGAGGAGCTCGTCATGGGCGCGGGCGATCAGCAGTCCCGAAGTCTCGGGGGAGATGGCCGGTCGCGACCACGGTGAACTCACGTGACTCCCATCGGCGGTGACGGAGGTGGCTCCAGTGTAGGTCGGCGAGGGCCCGGGCGGCAGGGCTCACCGTTCCGGGCGCTGGGGCGGCGGCGGGCGTCCCCTCGTGTGCAAGCGCTTCTCGATCAGCGGAAGACGCCGTCAACCCCCGTCCTCGACGACGGACCGGGGAGGCACCGTGGAGCGAACGAGAGAAAGGGATGCCATGAAGGCAGTGCAGTATCGCGAGATCGGCAAGGGCCCCGAGGTCGTCGAGATCGACGAACCCCACGCGGGTCCGGGCCAGGTACGGCTCAAGGTGACGGCCGCGGGCCTGTGCCACTCCGACTGGTTCGTGATGGACCTCCCCGAAGACCAGTACACCTACGGTCTGCCGCTCACCCTCGGCCATGAGGGCGCCGGTGTCGTCGACGAACTCGGCGAGGGCGTCGAGGGCGTCGAGATCGGTGCGGCCTACGCGATCTACGGTCCGTGGGGGTGCGGCCGCTGCCACGCGTGCGCGCAGGGAGCCGAGAACTACTGCCCATACGCGGCGGAGCTGGGTATCACCCCTCCCGGTCTCGGCAGCCCCGGGGCGATGGCCGAGTACGTGATCGTCGATGATCCCCGTCATCTCGCCCCGCTCGGCGACCTCGACCCGGTCGAGACCGTGTCTCTCACCGACGCCGGCCTGACGCCGTACCACGCGATCGTGTCGGCGAAGGAGAAGCTGTACCCCGGTGCGACGGCGGTCGTGATCGGCGTCGGCGGACTCGGCCACGTGGGCGTGCAGATCCTCCGCGCGATCACGCAGGCCACCGTCATCGCCGTGGACCTCGGCGACGACAAGCTCGCCCTCGCCCGCGAGGTCGGTGCGCACCACGCGGTGACCTCCGACGAGCACGCCGCCGAGCGCATCCGTGAGCTCACGAACGGCCTCGGTGCGACAGCGGTGTTCGACTTCGTGGGCGTGCAGCCGACGATCGACCTCGCCCGCGCTGTGGCCGGCGTGGACAGCTTCATCCACATCGTCGGCATCGGCGGCGGCATCATGCCCGCCGGGTTCTTCTCCACCCCGATGGGCGCTGCCGTCCGTGCGCCGTACTGGGGCACGCGCAGCGAGCTGATCGAGGTGCTCGATCTCGCCCGCAGCGGCGCTGTCGGTGTACACGTCGAGCGTTACGGGTTCGACGGCGCTGTCGAGGCGTACGCGAGGCTCCACAAGGGCGCCGTACGCGGCCGGGCGGTCGTCGTTCCCTGATCGAAGATGCGGGGCAACTCTGGCTCGTGGAGCCGCCCCTCATGCCGTCGACGGCATATGCGGTCAGCCCCGCGCTGCCCACCACTCGCGCAGGCGCTTCTCCGCCTCGTCCTCGCCGACCACGCCCTCGTCGAGCCGCAGGTCGAGCAGGAACCGGTACGCCTCACCCACCTCGCGTCCGGGCGTGAGCCCGAGCACCTCCTGGATGCGGTTGCCGTCGAGCTCGGGGCGGATCGAGTCGATCTCCTCCTGCTCGCGGAGGGCGGAGATGCGCGCCTCGATGTCGTCGTACGCGGATGCCAGTCGCTGCGCCTTGCGCTTGTTGCGGGTGGTCACATCGGCGCGGGTGAGGATGTGCAGGCGCTCCAGTTCGGCCCCGGCGTCGCGGACGTAGCGGCGCACCGCGGCATCCGTCCACGCCCCCTCGGCGTAGCCGAAGAACCGCAGGTGCAGCTCGACGAGCCGCGTGACGACGGTGGTGGTCGCGGCGTCGAAACGCAGCGCCTGCAGGCGCTTGCGGGCCAGGCGCGCGCCCTTGACGTCGTGGTGGTGGAACGTCACGCCCCCGCCCGGCTCGAGGCGTCGCGTCGCGGGCTTGCCGATGTCGTGCAGGAGGGCGGCGAGCCGAAGAGGCACATCCGGAGCGGCGTCCGGATGCCGGCTCTTCTCGAGGGCGATCGCCTGACGCAGCACGGTGAGGGAGTGCTCGTAGACGTCCTTGTGGTGGTGGTGCTCGTCGACCTCGAGGCGCAGAGCGGGCACTTCGGGCAGGAACTCGTCGATCAGGCCCGTCTCGACGAGTACGCGGAGGCCGCGGACCGGGTCGTCGGTCTGCAGCAGGCGCACGAGCTCCGCCTGCACGCGCTCGGGGCTGACGATCTCGAGCGACGCCCGTAGCTCGGCGACCGCATCGAGGGTTCCGCGGTCGACGGCGAAGTCGAGCTGCGAGGCGAACCGGGCCGCGCGCAGCATGCGCAGCGGATCGTCGCCGAAGCTCACAGCGGGGTCGATGGGTGTGCGCAGACGCCCCGCGATCAGGTCCTCGACGCCGCCGGTCGGGTCGACGAGCGTGCGCGCGGGCACGCGGAGCGCCATCGCGTTGACGGTGAAGTCGCGGCGACTGAGGTCGGCCTCGAGGGTGTCACCGAACTCCACCGTGGGTTTGCGCGTGACCCCGTCGTAGCTGTCGGCGCGGTAGGTGGTGATCTCGACCTGCTCGCCCTTGACGCGCGCGCCGATGGTTCCGAAAGCGCGGCCGACGTCCCACTGGACGGACGAGACGGGCTTGATCAGCGCGAGGATCTCTTCGGGGCGGGCGTCGGTGGTGAAGTCGAAGTCGTGCGTGGTGCGGCCCAGCAGCGCGTCGCGGACGGGACCGCCGACGATCGCGAGATCACGGCCGGCGTCGGCGAAGGCACGGGCGACGGTGGCGACGACGGGGTGCGCGGCGAGCTCCTCGAGGCGCGCGAGACCCTCGGCCATATTCAGCATGTCTTCGAGCCTATCCGGGGCTGTCGACAGCGTCCCCGCGCCTGTCGGCAGCCTCATCGAGTGTCCACAACATCCGGATGCCACGGCATCCACGTCCGGGTTTCGTGGACACTCGCGCGACACGCGACCCCGACGTCGCGCCTCAGTCGGCGAACGAGACGAACCCCGTCACGAGCAACTCGCGCACCCGTGGCAGCAGATCGGCGCGGAGGTGCGCGGCATCCACCTCCATCAACTGGGCGATGGCGTCGATGAGCACCCCGACCGTCAGATCGCCGTCGCACGCGCCCACGAGCGCCGCCAGGGCCGGGTCGACCTCGATCCGCCGCGCGAAGCCACCGCCCTGATGCAGCTCGATGACCGTCGGGTCCCCCTCACCCGGACGGTGATGACGCGCCTCCGTGACGTCCGGCGCCACCCGCAGCACGCTCGCCGCGAGGTCGTCGTCGTCGAGCAGGGCCGCACGGTCGTGCGCGGCGAGGCAGTCGGCGAGGTGCGGTCCGAATGCGGCTTCCCCGCCCCCGGCGACGCGCTCGTACCGCGCCAGGGTCGGGCCGCCGGCGAGGGGCTTGCGCAGCAACAGGTATCCGAAGCCGACGCCGGTCACACCGCGATGGGCGAAATCGTCGAGCCACGCATCGATCAGACGTCCGTGCGCCGTCGTTCCCGGAACCGTGCCGCCGTCGCGCACCCACAGCTCCGCGTACGCGAGCGGGTCGAGCACCTCGCGCTCGATCACCCAGGCATCCATCTCGTCGCCCACCCACGAGCGGACGCGGTCGAGTCCCGACTCCCCCTCGCGGTACTCCCAGTTGCCCAGCATCTGTGCGACGCCGCCGGGGGGGAGGTGCGGACCGACACCGGCGACGACGGCCTCCACCAGCGAATCGCCCTCCATCCCGCCGTCGCGGTACTCGTACGCCGGCACCCCCTCGACACGGGGCGTGATGACGAACGGGGGATTGGATGCCACCCGGTCGAACGTCTCGCCCGCGACGGGGTCGAAGAGCGAGCCGAGCCGCGTCTCGATCCCCTCGACGTCGTTGAGCTGCGCGTTCAGCCGCGTGAACCGCAGCGCCCGCTCGGAGACGTCGGTGGCGACGACGTGCTCCACGAGCCGGCGGAGGCGGAGGGCCTGGATGCCGCACCCGGTCCCGATGTCCAGGGCGGTCCGCGCGCCACGGGTCACCTGGAGGCGGGCCAGGGTCTGCGAGGCTCCACCGACACCCAGGACGTGGTCCTCGGGGAGGGGACCCTCGAGCGCCGCCTCGTCGAGGTCGCTCGCGATCCACCACTCGACCTCCCCCGCGTCGTCCGAGAACGCCTGCGGCCGCACGACCGCTGCGGGGTGCACCTCATCGTCCTCGACGCGAACCAGGCCCAGAGCGGCCGCTCCGTCGATCCCCAACGACGGCAGAGCCGAAGCCACCCGCGCGCGATCCGCGGGGAGACCGAGTCCCCACAGACGCCCCATCACGGCGAGCGCGTCGTCACGGCCGCCGAGCGCGCGCTCGGCCGGGCGGCGCAGGCCCCGGGCGACGGCGTCATCCGCTTGCGCGCCCCAGGCCTCGCGGAGACTGGCGCTGGTGTAGTCAGCGGCACGGAGATCAGCGGCGAGCGCCTGACAGAGGCGGAGGTCGGGTTCGGGGAGCACCGGTCCATTCAAGCGTCTGCGCGAGGCTATCGGGGGGCTTCAAGGCACGCGGGCCTAGACTCGTCGCGGTGCGAGTCCCCCTCGTGCCACCGACGCTCGTATGACCGTGACTTCCCCGCCTTCGGGCTCACCCGTGCCGCGGCGCCCCCTCGCGCGCCGGCTGCTGGCGACCCTCGCCGCCGGCGCCCTGGCCCTCGGTGTGACGCTGCCGTCAGCTGCCGCGTCCGCCGCGTCCGCCGCGACCCCCGAGCCTTCGCCGACGACCACGACCGTCGCCTCGGCGTTGTCGGCCGCCCCGGGTGCGAACGGCATCCTGCGCCCCGGAGACCCGCTGTCGGTCGTCGTCACGCTGTCGGCGGGATCCTCCGCCTCCGCCGCGGTCCCGGTCGCCCTCTCCATCGGCTCGACATCCCTGGGTGACGACGCCGCTCTCGACCGCTGGCTCGGCGGCGATGCGTCAGGACAGTCGTTGCAGCAGCTGGCGACGGGAACGGTGGATGCCACCGCCTCCGGCGCGCAGAGCTCGATCACGCTGACCGTCCCCGCGACCGATCCGACCCTCGCCGCCCGCGGTGCCGGGATCTACCCGGTGCTCGTGTCGGCGGCGGGCCTGACGGCCCCGAGCGTCGTCGTCGTGCCGTCCGACGGGCCGACCACCCCGATCGCTCTCGTGGTGCCCATCACCGCCGCCCCCCTCACACGGGGGCTGCTGACGGGCAACGAGCTGGCGGAGCTGACGGCGGTCGACGGAGCGCTGTCGGCCCAGCTCGACGCCGTCGACGGTACCGCCGCGACCCTCGCCGTCGACCCGGCGATACCGGCGGCGATCCGCGTCCTCGGCTCCGCTGCCCCGCCCACCGCGGTGGCCTGGCTGCAGCGCCTGCTCGCCCTGCCGAACGACAGGTTCGCGCTGCAGTTCGGCGACGCCGACATCGCTGCCCAGCTGCAGGCCGGACTGAGCGCCCCCTTGGGCCCGACATCGCTGCAGTCCTATATGACGGAGGCCGATTTCACCGGCTCGTCGGCTGCGGTGCCCGCGGTCTCGACTCCGGAACCGCTCCCGTCCGCGAGTCCGGGACAGCCGAGCTATCCGTCGCTGTCGACGCTGCTCGACATCGGTTCGTCGACGTCGAACGTCTTCTGGCCGGCCACGGGGTCGGCGGGGCCCGAGACGGTGGCGGCGCTCGGCGCGCTCGGAACCCCTGAGGCCCCCGCTCGCGTCCTCATCGCTTCGACGAGCGTTTCGGGCGGTTCGCGCGTCGCGGCCGCCACCACCGCGGGCATCTCGACCCCGGTGTACGACGCGGAGGTGTCGCGGGTGCTCGCGACCGCGGCCGGCCAGAACGACGCCACGCGCCGCAGTGCGTCCCTGGCCGCGGCGCAGGCGTACCTCGCCGTCGCGCGCAGCTCCGCCGGCGATCAGCCGGTGCTCGCCGTGCTCGACCGCGGCACCGATCGCTCCCGCGGGAGCCTGCGCGCCACGCTCGGCCTGCTGTCGTCTGCGCCGGGGTTCGCGACATCGACCCTCGCCGAGATCTCGGGCCGCTCGGCATCCGAGATCTCCCTCGCCGCGCCCGCGGTCGATCCGACACGGGCCGCCGAGGTGGGCGATCTCCTCTCCGACGAGCAGTCGGTCGACCGTTTCGCGACGATCCTCGATCAACCCGAGCTGCTCACCGGCCGCGAGCGCGCCGAGATGCTGCAGGTCATCAACGTCTCGTGGACGGGCGATCCCGCCCGTCAGGCCGTGGCAGACCACCGCTCCGGCACGCAGACCACGCTGGACTCCGTCGGCATCCTGTCCTCCGACTTCCGCCTGGTCAGCTCCAGCGCCCCGCTGCGGCCCTGGGTGCGCAACGACCTGCCGTGGCCCGTCACGGTGGTCCTCGACGTGAGCCCGAACGATGCGCGTCTGCGCGTGCAGGACCGCACCACGGTCGAGGCGCAGGCCGCGGCCAACACCCGCGTCGAGGTCCCCGTCGAGGCGCGTATCGCCAACGGCGAGGTCAGCGTCGCCCTGCAGCTCTACAGCCCCACCGACCAGCCGATCGGCGCCCCGCAGCGGGTCGACGTCGAGGTGCGCGCCGAGTGGGAGAGCATCGGGCTGATCGTCATCGTCGTGCTCGTGGTCGGCTTCCTCGGCCTCGGCGTTGTCCGGACCGTCGCGCGTCGCCGTCGCACACGCGCCGAAGAGGATTCCGCCCCGACTCCGGATGCCGACGGCCCCGTCGACGGCATCGGAGCGAAGGGTCCGGACGACGACGGGCGCAGCCCCGCCGAGTCCGCGGACGAGACCGCACCCGACGAACAGGAGATCCGCCCGTGAGCAGTATCGGACGGGCGAGTGTGCTCATCGGGGCGGGGACGATCGTCTCCCGCGTGAGCGGGTTGCTGCGCATCGTCGTGCTCGTCGCGATCGTCGGGTCGGTGGGCAGCGCCGCGGGCGACGCCTTCGGTCTCGCCAACCAGCTGCCGAACAACATCTACACGGTCATCTCGACCGGGGTGCTCACGGCGGTGATCGTCCCGCAGATCGTCAAGGCCGCCGCGCATGCCGACGGGGGCCGCGCCTTCGTCTCCAAACTCTTCACGCTGGGCACGGTGATCCTGCTCGCGACGACCGCCCTCGCGATGATCGCCGCTCCGCTGATCGTCACCGTCTACATCGACCCCGCCAAGGTCGAGCCCGATCAGATCGCTCTCGCCACCGCGTTCGCCTACTGGTGCCTGCCGCAGATCTTCTTCTACGGCCTCTATGCGCTGCTGGGCGAGATCCTCAACGCACGCAAAGTGTTCGGCCCGTACACGTGGGCACCCATCGTCAACAACGTCGTCTCCATCGTCGGCTTCGGCATCTTCCTGTTGCTGTTCGGAGGGCCGAGCCCCGACGTCCTGCAGTGGACACCAACGATGATCGGGCTGCTCGGCGGCGTCGCCACCGGCGGCATCGTCTTGCAGACCGTCGTCCTGCTGGTGTTCTGGCGGCGGGCCGGTCTGCAGCTGCGTCCCGACTTCCACTGGCGGGGCGTGGGCCTTCGCCACATCGGACGGCTGGCCGGCTGGACGTTCCTCATGGTCATCGTGGGACAGCTGGCCGGAATCGTGCAGACCCGGGTGCTGTCCGGCGCCTCGGGAACCGGACCCGCGATCATCGCCACACAGAACGCGTGGCTGGTGTTCATGCTGCCGTACTCGATCATCGTGCTGTCGATCGGGACGCCGTACTTCACCCAGCTCAGCGAGCACGCCGCAGCCGGGCGCCACGATGAGGTGAAGTCGGACATCGTCCGCAGCATCCGCGTCCTCGGACTGTTCATCGTCGTCGCCACCGCCGCGCTGGCCGTCGCCGCGGTGCCGGCGACGCGCGTCTTCACCAACAGCTCCGACGAGGCGCTCGCCGCCGCCCCCGTCCTGCTGTGCTTCCTCGTCTGTCTGCTCCCACTGGCCGTGCTCTTCGTCATCCAGCGCACCTTCTACGCCTACAACGACACGCGGACGCCGTTCTTCTTCACCCTCGCCCAGGGCGTTCTGGTCGCGGTGACGGCCCTGATCGCCGGGGCCGCCGTGGGTGCCGGAACCCTTCCCCTCGCGCAGCTGGCGGCGGGGGTCGCTCTGGGTCAGTCCCTCGCGAGCGTCGTTCAGGTGGTGATCGCCACAGCGATCCTGCATCGGCGCCTGGGGGGTATCGGTGTCCGCGCCTGGCTGACCCCGCTCGCGCGGTTCGTCCTCGTCGCCATCCCGGCTGCCGCTGCGGGCTGGGGCGTCGTGGTGCTGTGCGGCGGTCCCGAGGGCTGGCTGTCGGCGTCGGTGGTGTCGGGCGCCCTGGGAGCCGCGCTGGTCGGATCGGTCGTCCTGGCCGTCTACATCGGCATCCTGGCCCTTCTTCGTACGCCGGAACTCGAACCGGCCGTCGCGCTGGGTCGACGGTTCCTCCCCAAGCGCTAGCCCTGCGGTCGTGGAATACCCCGCGGCTACCATGGGTTTCATCCGACGGAATCAACGAGAGGAAGGCGCAAACGTGCGTCACGTCATCATCATCGGGTCGGGCCCGGCCGGCTACACCGCCGCCATCTACGCTGCCCGAGCCAACCTCGAGCCCCTCGTCGTCGCAAGCTCCGTCGAAGCCGGCGGTGACCTCATGAACACGACCGAGGTCGAGAACTTCCCCGGGTTCCCCGACGGCATCCAGGGGCCCGACCTCATGGCCAAAATGCAGGCGCAGGCCGAGCGTTTCGGCGCTCAGGTGCTCTACGACGACGTCGTGTCGCTCGACCTCGAGGGCCCCGTCAAGACGGTCACGCTCGGCAGCGGCAAGGTCGAGGAGGCCGTCTCGGTCATCTACGCCACCGGCTCGGCCTACCGCAAGCTCGGGCTCGAGGGCGAAGAGCGCCTCTCGGGTCGCGGTGTCTCCTGGTGTGCCACGTGCGACGGGTTCTTCTTCCGCGACCGTACGATCGCCGTCGTCGGCGGCGGCGACTCGGCGATGGAAGAAGCGAACTTCCTGACGAAGTTCGCATCGAAGGTCTACGTGATCCACCGCAAGGACTCGCTGCGCGCGTCCAAGATCATGCAGGAGCGCGCGTTCGCGAACCCCAAGATCGAGTTCATCTGGAACAGCGCCGTCGACGAGATCCTCGGTGACGACGCCGTCAACGGCGTGCGTCTGCGTTCGACCGTCGACGACACGACGCGTGAGCTGCCCCTCGACGGGTTGTTCGTCGCCATCGGCAATGACCCGCGCACCCACCTGGTGCACGACAAGCTGCAGCTCACCGACCAGGGCACCATCTGGGTCGACGGACGTTCGTCGCGCACGTCCGTCGCCGGCGTCTTCGCCGCCGGCGACGTGATCGACCCGACGTATCGCCAGGCGATCACCGCCGCGGGCAGCGGGACGGTGGCCGCCCTCGACGTCGAGCACTTCCTCGCCGCACGCGGTGAGGCCGGCGAACCCGCAGTCTCGGAGAGCCCCATCGGCGGCCTTCCCGACGTCGCGGTCGTCTGAGGAACAAATCCGCGCTCACCGGCGTTTTCACTCACTGAAGCTTTCATCTAAGGAGATATGCAATGACTGCCAAGGCGACGACCTCCGCCACGTTCGAGCAGGACGTCCTGCAGGCTGACGGACCCGTGCTCGTGGACTTCTGGGCCGAGTGGTGCGGTCCGTGTCGCATGGTCGCTCCCGTCCTCGATGAGATCCAGACCGAGAATGCGGGCAAGATCACGGTCCTCAAGCTGAACGTCGACGAGAACCCCGACCTCGCGATGAAGTATCAGATCACCTCGATTCCCGCGATGAAGGTGTTCCAGGGCGGCGAGGTCAAGACGACGATCATCGGCGCGAAGCCCAAGTTCGCGCTGGAACAGGATCTCGCTCCCTACCTCGGCTGAGATGTTCTGCACGGAAGCCCCGCCTCCTCACGGACGCGGGGCTTTCGCGTTGCCGGGGATCGGCCGGACGGCGTGGGCGCAGAGGGTCGCTTCGTCAACGACAGGACCGGGTTCCGGATGCCGCGACCCCCGCGATCAAACGGGCACGTCGAGCCCCTCGCCGTGTACGGGGTCGTGTCGATCGGTGTGGCGTGCTGAGAGCCCCTCAGGACGCGTCGAGACGCACGCTGGCGTCCCAGCGGCGATGCGGCTCTTCGTCGCCCAGGATGCGCCACACGGCGCGTGTGAGGGGCGGATAGTCGAGCGAGATCTGACGCAGCACGCGGTAGTTGCGCGAGCGGTTGGGTCGCCGTCCGCCGTTCTCCGCGATGTTCTCCGCGCGGAGCGTGAGCACGACGAGCTCGTCCACGCTCGGCAGATCCTCCATGAAGTCCCACGGGTCTTCGCCGCCGCGCAGACGCTCGTGGATGAGCACGGCCAACTCGTCGGACGCCTCCGCGCGCAGCAGCTCGAGGCTGGCGCGGCGGCGCAGGGTGTCGTCGTTCGCTGTCACCATTCCAGCGTACGTCGGGCCGCCGACACCGAGGCCCGCGATCGCATCCCTCGTCTCGAGACTGATCCTGGTCTGAGGACGCTCAGCCGGTATAGCCGTCTTCGCCCAGGGTCGAAAGGATGCGATTCAGATCCTGGATAGAAGCGAAATCAATGCTGATCTGGCCTTTTTTTGCAGTCAGCGACACGCGCACCTTGGTGTCGAATCGGTCACCCAGCCTGTCGGCGATCTGGTCGAGTCCCGCCTGACGAGCGCCGGCCTTCGGCTTCTGGCGAACGGGAACCACACCGGGCATTTTCGCCGCGGCCTCGGCCGCGCGCACCGACAGGTCTTCATTCACGATCTTGTCCGCGAGCTTCTGCATCTCGCGCGGGTCGTCGAGCGAGAGAATCGCGCGAGCGTGTCCCGCGCTGAGGACACCTGCGGCAACACGCTGTTGTACGGGGACCGGCAGCTTGAGAAGACGGATGGTGTTACTGATCTGTGGACGCGAACGCCCGATCCGCGTTGCCAGCTCCTCCTGCGTGATGCCGAAATCTTCGAGCAGCTGCTGGTAGGCCGATGCTTCCTCGAGGGGATTGAGCTGAGACCGGTGCAGGTTCTCGAGGAGTGCGTCCCGAAGCAGGTACTCGTCATCGGTCTCACGAACGACCGCGGGGATCGTAGTGAGTCCGGCTTCGCGCGACGCGCGCGTCCGCCGCTCACCCATGATGAGCTCGTACGTTCCATCGCCCTTGTCACGAACGACGACAGGCTGAAGCACGCCGAACTCGCGGACGGAGTGCACCAGTTCGGCGAGGTCATCCGAATCGAAGTGCGTTCGGGGCTGACGAGGGTTCGGGACAATCGACGCCGGGTCTACGTGGATGAGGCGTGCACCCGGAACGGAAACGAGTTGTGCGTCAGCGCTCGTTCCAGGGTCCGTCGTCGACGGTGACTTCTTCGCCTTGTCGGACGCTGATGCACCCGGGAAGAATACGTCGACGGGGCGCGCCTCCGTCGGTTCGGCGGTGGGGATCAGCGCACCGATGCCACGACCCAGTCCGGTCCTCTTAGCCATCAGGAATCCTTTTCGGTGGTGTCGCGAGCGACGATTTCGACCGCGGCTTCGCGGTAGGCGATGGCGCCCGCCGACTGGCCATCGTACGCGATGACCGTCTGCCCGAAGCTCGGTGCCTCGGAGACGCGAACGGAGCGGGGAATGACCGTATTGAGGACTTCCCCCGTGAAATGCGAGCGGACCTCTTCGGCAACCTGCTGTGCGAGCCGCGTGCGGCCGTCGTACATCGTCAGCAGGATCGTCGATACGTGGAGCTTCGGATTGAGGTGCTTCTGAATCATCTGGACACTGCCGAGCAGTTGACTGAGCCCCTCGAGTGCGTAGTACTCGCACTGGATGGGAATCATCACCTCATCGGCTGCCGTGAATGCGTTGATCGTCAGGAGTCCGAGCGACGGCGGGCAATCGATGATCACGAAGTCGAGATGGTTATCCTCGATCGCCAGATACTCGCGAAGGGCACCACGCAGGCGGTGCTCGCGGGCTACCTGGGAGACGAGCTCGATCTCTGCGCCGGCAAGATGTATGGTGCTCGGCGCACACAGCAGATCAGGGGACTCCGGGCTCGTCTGAATGATGTCGACGAGCGGGACATCGTTGATGAGAACGTCGTAAACGCTCGGCGTGTCCGCCGTGTGGGCGACACCGAGAGCGGTTGAGGCGTTACCCTGCGGGTCGAGATCGACGACGAGAACCCGGGCTCCCACCGACGCCAGAGCCGCTGCTGTGTTGACGGCGGTCGTGGTCTTTCCGACCCCGCCCTTCTGGTTCGATACCGTGAACACGCGAGTGCGGCCGGAAAGCTTGATGGTGGCCCCTTCGAGCGCGCGCCGCCGCGCCGATAGATCTGCGATCTCACGGGCAATGGGGGAGTCGTCAAGCGAAAAGGACGAAGACGCCTCACCGGATTGTTTCACGTGAAACACCTCTCACCTTCGCGAACTCGCTCAGTCTACCCGGGGCCCCTGACATCGCCCGACGTCCGGCGGATGCACGGAACGGCTTTCGCTCCACCCTTGGGGACGCCTGGTGTGCAACCCGTCTGCACGCAACGTGTGCCCTGTACCCGGTCGTGGAGGGGCTTCCTCGCCGCCGACCCACGCCCGCGGGCGGGGAGCAGCGGGGTGTCATCCGCTCATCCGCGAGACCGCATTCGCGTTCCAATACCCCCGACTCACTCGTGCGCTGGGCAGGCGCTCATGCTCGCGTCCCTCTGTGTGCGCTTGATGGAGAGCCCCGAGTCACGGTCGGTCCCCCTGCCGTCAGGTGTTTCACGTGAAACATTGCCAGACCGACATCTACGTACCGGTCGCCCTCCGATTCGGGGGCCACCCGTGGAACGTTCCTTCTCGCGTCCACGGACCACCGGGCGGAGCCGCAGTGTTTGGCCCTGTCGTGCGTCACGCCCGCACCCGCCGCCGGTGCGTCGTGCGCCGTGTCCGGTCCTGGCCTGCCGCTGTTGGACAGACGTGAATGTAGGAGAAACCCGCCAGGTGCGCGGGCTCGCGTCCGGCGGGTCGGGTAGCGGGCTCGATCGGCTTCGTTTCGCTGGACAGTCCGGCACGACACGGAGATCTGACGTAGCGATGGGCGAGCCAGCGTGACAGAAGCCGCCGCCAACGGGCCCTGCTGATTCGAACGGCGGTTCGTCGGAAGTCATCCCGCGGACTCAGTGCGGCCTGCAGGCCAAAACACAGGCTCTGCGCTGCATGTGTCCACCAGCACACGTCAGCAGCGTCGAGCGGCATCATGCGCGGCAACACGCACCGCCGCTCCCAGCGCATGCCGGAGACGCGGACGGACAGAGCCGCCACCGTCGGACGCATCGGGCATCAGTTCGCACCGGCAGCAGTTGAGCACGCAGCGGACGGCGTTCCCCGCGTTGGCGCAGCCCCTCACCCTGGGCATCAACTCCGCCACATACGTCGCGTCGCAGCCTGCCATTGAACAGCGGGATGAACGGATGCCGCTGCACGCTTCACGCATCGACCAGCTCACACCGCGGGATCTGGCCGTACCGGTATCGGAAGTCACGCCGTGACCCGAAGCTCACTCCAGGAGCGAGCCGGTACGCCTGCCCGCTCTGTGCGCGCGACAACCGGCTCTTCGACACCCCGCGCGAAGACATCAGGCCGCGATCACCGGAGATGCCCGCTCCAGTGCTTCTCGGTCGGGTGCTGTGGTCAGGCTGACAACGAGGTCGGGGAGGTACGAGACCCGAAAAGCTGCCGTTCACGAGTGCGCTGATGTTTCACGTGAAACGTGTGGTTCGTGTCGTCGGGTCTCTGGGTTCGTGCCAACGGAGACATCGGGAGAGGGGCTTACGCTTCCTGGCCAGATTGCACGCCGGGGCGCCGCGCGCTCGAACGATCTGCCTCCTGGCGCAGCTGAGCCCGCACCCTCACCGAACAGGCCACTCGTCCCTGGCTGGGGTGCGGAACAAGCTCATCTCGTCGCCGCGCATGCTGAATCTGGCGCCGCATCTCGACCGCCGATCCCGCAGGATAAGCGCGCTGTTCCGCGTGCAACGCCGTACGCGCATCGGGCGTGGTAGTCCGGGCGGGAACGGACGGACCGGCCAAGGTCCCCATCCTTCTCCACGTGATGGTCGGCCGCGGCAATGCAACGCGAAGGCTCCGCAATGCGGACGACACTCGGTCACCCGGGGTTCGACAAGACCTCATCCTCGTAGGCGGGGTAGAGCGTCCCGAACGAACCGCGATGTTTGTCGGAGGTCGCGGTGGTCCATGTACTGACGGACAGCTCCGGAGCCCGCGCATTTTCGCACACGCAGCCCGGCGGCGGAGGCCCCTGTCTCACAGTGACGACGTGCAGACGCCTGGACCCCGAAAAGCCATCGGCATCGCCACCAGCGTCCGCTTCGACGTGTTTGATGACCAGGAAGCTGGGCTCATCGCGTCATTCTGCCGACCGTGCGCGTCGTCCGCCCACCCTCGGTCGTGGCATGTGCAGTGGGCGTATGACCCGTCTCGCTGACGCAAATCGGGGGACTGGGGACCGGTTGCGAGTCGGCCATGCGAGCATGACTGCCGGCCACCCGCCCGCAACCGTGGAGCCTCAGCTTGTGACGTTGGATGTTTCACGTGGAACATTGGCAGTTCACCTTGGATGGGGTATCGGTGACTCGGGGCGTTGCCGATGGCGACTGGTTTCTGCCCAGCCAACGAGATCCTCATCACCACCACGCTCGCTGCATACAGCGGGGACCGATCTATGAACACATCCGCGAGTTGCCGAGGCTCGACCCGCCCGCGTCACGACTCTCGCACGGACCACGCATTCCCCTCCGTCTACAAAGCCGGCTCACGTGTCGCCGCGCGGGCCGACTGGACCGCCGCCAGCGACGATCCAGACGGTGCCTTGGGTACGGGCGGCTGACACATCACCCATGCGTCTCCCGTGGGACGACGTCATCGCCCCACGGGTGGCCACCTTCAGGCTCCATCTTCGAGCATCGTCCCCGCGAGCGGCGGCAGAGGACCCGCCACACCCATCTGCTCAATCGCATCCACCCGTTCGCGCAGCTTCGAGATCACGAAGCAACTGAGGTCATCGCCTCGGGGTCAGCAGTCAATGGTGCGACAGCATGGCCACAGAACCACGTCGGAGGGCAGGTGATCGACTCCCGATATGCAGACATCTTCGTGTGAATCCAGGCCGCACATCCTCACCTCCTCATGACCGCACGCGCGCGCGGTGGACCTCGCGTCAACCGTCGAGGCGCAATGCGCGTGGAGTGCGGGTATCCCCTCGCTGCCATGACCCCCCCTGCGACGGGGAGCATCGAGAAGGAGGAGACGCCAGCCACGTTCAGATGCCCGGCCTCACCCCCACCCAACAGTCGGAGTGTTCCACGTGAAACATTCGGCGTACCCCGCGTCACGGGCCATCGGAGGGAACGCACACGGCGACCAAGTCACCCCGCGGCACGACTCCCTCAGCCCCCACTCACCGCTTCGTGCTGCGCTCGTGGGCAGAAATGACCGCCCACCGCCGTACCGACGACCCGTGGTCCTCACCGTCACCCGCGAGAGGCGGGGGAGTCGTACGTGACTGCACCTCGCCCATGGCTGTCGTGCGGCGGCACAGTGAGAACGAGACGGCCAATGCACCGCGCCCAGCTCTGCCGTACTCGTCGCGCCGATCGAGAGCCGCAATCTGTTCCACGTGAAACACGCCCACTTACGAGATCGCGTCGAGAGTCGGTGGCCGAACGTGCGGCCGACTCGGGCAACTGGGTGGAGGAGTACACGGCCGTGGTGGCTCTCCCCGCAGCTCCATCGCTGATACGAACGCCCACTCCGGTGTCGCCGCCCGCGCCGCACACCAACGGAGACGCCGAGGTCAGAGGACCCACCCGCCACACACGAGGCCAGAACTTCTGCTGACACGAAATGCCCGGAACGTCAGTCACAGCTCCGGAGAGACGCCGAACGATGTCACGTCCGATACCGACCCGCCCGCCAGGCACCCACCGAACCTGCGGCATCCGGCCCACCGTGGAATCCCGGCCCCCGAACCACATCGGGCACGGGTGACCTGTCACACGTCATGAACGCACACGAACTCGCGACCTCGGTCCGACGGCACGAGCGAAAGTCGTCACCACCTCAAGGCCGTACGCCGACGGACGACGCCGTCTCCGCCGGCTATCGGTGCGGGACCCCGACGGCACACCGTTCGACGTCAAACCATCTCACGCGAGAGCTACGGCACGGTGGGTCTCAACGAAGATCTCAAGGAGACACGTCGTTCGTCCCCTACGGTCACCCAGGACCAGCCGAGTGACTCACGTCAGAGCTCCGACTCAAGCTCCGACGTCGACGGGAAGAGGAAAGACCGAAGCAGCTGCCGCTCACCGCAGCACACGACGTCACTCATCGGCATCCGACCAGAGTGGACGATAACCAATGGCACAGAAGAGCATGTACACATGCCCTGACAATCAGCGCCCGACGGTGGCCAGGAAGACCCGCGTGGGCTCCTCCAACACGTCCTCTCCGACGATCTCCACCGACACGTCCTGCAGTCCGTAGTGTCGGATCTGCTTGGCCGCAGCATCGATCTCGCGCCCGACGTTCGCGCCCTTCAGGAACACGAGCCGGCCACCCGGGCGCACGAGAGGTGCGGTGTAGGGGAGGAGAGTGCGCAACGCGCTGACCGCTCGCGCCGTCGCGACGTCGAAGATGCGCCCGCGCGCCCACTCCTCGCCGCGCATGCGCTCGACGCTGACATTATCGAGTTCGAGGTCGGCAACCTGCTCCGACAGCCACGTCGTGCGGCGCTCCATCGGCTCGATGAGGGTCCACTCCACGTCGGGGCGCGCGATCGCCAGCACGAGGCCCGGAAGCCCCGCTCCGGATCCGACATCCACCGCCGCTCCTGTGAAGAAGGGAGCCGCGATCGCACTGTTCAGGATGTGTCGCGTCCACAGGCGCGGCACTTCCAGCGGACCGATCAGCCCTCGCTCCTCGCCGTGCGCCGCCAGATTCGCGGTGAATCTTCGCGCGACGTCGACGCGGTCACCGAAGATGTCCGCGGCCGCGAGGGGCTCGGCCTCGAGCTGTTCCGGCATCCGCGGATCAGCCCCGGCGCAAAACGGTGTGTCTGTCCGCACCCTCGCCGTACGACTCGGACTCGTAACCGCGGTCGGCCGCGATGTCGTGCACGAGTTTGCGCTCGTAGCTCGACATCGCCGGCAATGAGGCCTGGGAAGCACCCTCGACGAGTCGTGCGATAGCCCGGTCGACGAGCATCTCGAGCTGACGCTGGCGGGCGTCGCGCGACCCGCCGATGTCGAGGATGAGTCGCGAGAATCGACCCGTCGCATTCTGCACAGCGAGACGGGTGAGCTCTTGCAGCGCCTGCACGGTATCGGGGTGCGCGAGGCTCGACAGCGAATCGGCGTCGTCTGCCTCTACCGAAACGTACGCGCGCCCGGCACGCACATCCATCGCGAGATCGCCGTCGATGTCGGCGATGTCGAGCAGACCCTCGAGGTAGTCGGCGGCGATGTCGCCTTCTTGTTCGAGTTGCTCTTCGGTGGCGGCAGTCTGCTCGGGGGCAATCTGATCGGACGTCGTCATCAGGATCTCCGGAGGTCAGGAAGCGGGTGCGGATCCGGGACCGCCGGCGGCTCCGCCCGCGGCACCGGTGTTCTTGGTGGTCTGTTGCTTCTTGGCGCGCTGCTTGCCGACGGGCTGCTGACGCTTCGGAGCCGCCGCGCGTGCGCGCTCGGCCTCCTCGAGCAGACGCTGCTGTTCGGCCTGATACTTCTCCATCGGAACGACCTTGCCGGCCGCATCGATGGCTTTCCCCTTACGTGCCAGCCGCTCCTCGCGCGCCTTCGCTGCGTCTGAGCCGGGTGTGGGCATCTCGCGGATGACGATGAACTGCTGGACCATCGTCCACAGGTTGCTGACGAACCAGTAGATGACGACACCGAGGGGGAAGAAAACACCCGAGAAGATGAAGGCCAGCGGCAGGATGTACAGCATGATCTTCTGCATCTGGTACGCCTGACCGGTCTTGGCTTCGGGCGACAGGTTCTTCGAGATGATCTGCAGCTGCGTGAAGAACTGCGACGCGATCATCAGCACGACGAGCGTGAGCAGAATCGCGACGGTGATCTGACCGTCGGCCTGACCCCAGGCCGTGACCAGGTTCACGTGCATGGATGCCACGTCGAACAGGCGGGCGTCGTAGAACTCACGCGTCAGCTCGGGCGTCAGCAGGCCGACGCCTCCCTGGTTGTTCGTGGCGTGCTTCGCGACGTCGTTCAGCACACTGAAGAGGGCGAAGAAGATCGGCATCTGCACGAGCAGCGGCAGACAGCTGGAGACAGGTGTGGTGCCGTGCTTCTTGTACAGCGCCATCGTCTCGCGGCTCATGGCTTCGCGCGAGAGCTGGTCCTTCTTCCCGCGGTACTTCTCTTGGACCTTGCGCAGCTCCGGAGCGATCTCCATCATCTTGCGCTGGCTCTTGATCTGCTTGACGAAGAGGGGGATCAGCGCAGCGCGCACGATGAGGACGAGACCGACGATCGAGAGCACCCACGTCAGGCCGGCCGCGGGCGCCATGCCGAATGCGGTGAAGAGCGAGTGCCAGCCGACGAGCACGAGCTCGACCGCCCATTTCAGCGGCCAGAGGATGGTCCCAATGAGATCGAATTGCACGATCAGTCCTTTCGGGCGGGCACGACGAATCCGTGCCGAGTGAGTTCGTGGCGGAAGGCCCGGTGAGGACGGACGTCGTCGATGCCACCCTGAGCCCAGGGATGACACCGTGCGAGACGGGCGGCGGTCAACGCGACGCCCTTCACGAGTCCGTGCTGCTGCACGGCGCCCACCGAGTAGGCGGAGCACGAGGGGTAGTACTTGCACACGTCGCCGTAGACGTGCGAGATCGTCGACCGGTAGGCATGCAGGAGCGCGAGGCCGGCGTTCCGGGGGAGAAGTGGAACGGATGCCAAGGCCGCCCCGGCCGTGAGCCGGCCGGACCCCGTGGCCGATGCGGGGAGGGTCGAAGCGCTCATGCCGACGCTTTCCGTTCGAGACACCGCACGACGTCTGCGCGGAGCGACTCGTAGTCGGCCGCCGCCGCCGAGGGCAGGACGCGGATGACGATCGAGGCGCCCCCGCGGATGGACGGGAGCGCCTCGGCGCACACCGCTTTGAGGCGGCGGCGAATGGTGTTGCGTGTGACGGCGGAGCCGACCTGGCGGCTCACGATGAAGCCGAAACGCGGTGCATCGGTCTCAGCCGAGGATCCGACGTAGGTGACGGTGTGCGCTCCGGCACAACGAGAACCCCGTCGGACTGTGGCTTTGTAGTCCGATCCGCGGGTGAGTCGGTTCGGCTTCGCGAGCACCGGGTCTGTCAGGCCGAGAGCTCGGTGCGGCCCTTGGCGCGACGCGCCGAAAGGATGCCGCGGCCGGCACGCGTGCGCATGCGGGCACGGAAGCCGTGCTTCTTGGCGCGGCGACGGTTGTTGGGCTGGAAGGTGCGCTTGCTCATGGGTCACTCCGGAGGTGGTGTCGCCCGATGCTCTTCTGCCGGGGACGGGGTCGGGACTGCCTTATAGGCATAAGTCAACCGACTAAGGCTACGTCGTGAGGGGCGTTAACTCAAACCGAGAACGCGACCGCCCATTATCCCCAGGCGTTGTCCACAAGCATGGCAAAGACACGCGGCCGGGTCCTACAGTGGATTTTGCTCCGCGAGAGCCGCGAACTAGCGTGGCCCCGGAAGTTATCCACAGGCTCGGCGCGACTCGTCGATCGCCCGTCGCGTCTAGATCCCGGAGGGGATATGTCTCTGCACGAAGTACCGGATGTCCCCGTCTGGTCAGCCGTGCTGGACCATCTTCTCACCGACGACCGCGTCACCCCGCAGCTGCACGGCTTCCTCAATCTGGCCGTTCCGCAAGGCGTCATGGGCGGCACTCTCTACCTCGACGTCCCCAACGACCTCACTGCGGCGCAGTTCAACAAGCGCATGCGCGCACCCATCCTCGAAGCCCTCGCCCAGGTGCAGGGCAGTGACCCCGACGTGGGCACGTTCCGTGTCGTGGTCAATCCCGACATCGTCGAGTCCCACCGCGCCGGTGGTTCGGTGGGCGGGGATCGAACCACCTCGTCTCCGACGATCGCCGTGCACTCGAACGTCATCGATCAGGCGCCGGAACCGATCGTTCCGGCATCGCGCAACGACACACGCCTGAACCCCAAGTACACCTTCGACAACTTCGTCATCGGCCAGTCCAACCGCTTCGCCCACGCGGCGGCGGTGGCGGTCGCCGAGGCGCCCGCCAAGGCGTACAACCCGTTGTTCATCTACGGCGACTCCGGTCTCGGTAAAACACACCTCCTCCACGCCATCGGCGACTACGCCGCGAGCATGTACGCCGGCATCCGCGTGCGCTACGTCTCGAGCGAGGAGTTCACGAACGACTTCATCAACTCGATCGCGAACAACCGCGGCTCGGCGTTCCAGGCGCGCTATCGCGATGTCGACATCCTCCTCATCGACGACATCCAGTTCCTGCAGGGGCGCGCCGAGACCCAGGAAGCCTTCTTCCACACCTTCAACACCCTGCACGATCACGACAAGCAGGTCGTGATCACCAGTGATCTGCCGCCGAAGCAGTTGACGGGTTTCGAAGACCGCATGCGCAGCCGCTTCGAGTGGGGTCTGATCACCGACGTCCAGGCGCCCGACCTCGAAACCCGTATCGCGATCCTCCGCAAGAAGGCGCAGAGCGAACGACTGCTCATCCCCGACGATGTGCTCGAGTACATCGCGACGGTCGTCTCGTCGAACATCCGCGAGCTCGAGGGCGCACTCATCCGGGTGTCGGCATTCGCCAGCCTCAACCGGTCGACGCTCGACATGTCGCTCGCTCAGACGGTCTTGCGCGACATCATCGACCAGGACGACGCCAACGTCATCTCGCCGACCGACATCATCACGGCGACGGCGCAGTACTTCAAGCTGTCGGTCGACGATCTCTACGGCTCGAGCAGATCGCAGGCCGTCGCGACAGCGCGCCAGATCGCCATGTACCTCTGCCGGGAGCGCACGAGCTTGTCGCTGCCCAAGATCGGGCAACTGTTCGGCAACCGCGACCACACGACGGTCATGTACGCCTACAAGAAGATCAGCGACTTGATGAAGGAACGACGGTCGATCTTCAACCAGGTCTCGGAGATCACGAGCCAGCTCGGCCGGATGCGCTGAGCGACGTTCTCCCGAGGGGGCCGATCCACGATCGTGGATCGGTCCCCTTTGTCTTTTTCGCCCGCTGATCAGGCATACAAGGCCATACGGACGGCATTTCTCACGAGGTTCTTCACAGTGTGGAAAACCTGTGGATAACTCGACTTTCCTGCGGATGACGTGTGCACGAATGCCTTGACCCTGTGGACGGGCGCGCCGCGACCCTCGCGTCCACGCTGTTAACAGCACAGGCTCTCCGCGATCCGTCCACAACCGCCGACCCTCTCCTTCCCTGCTGTTAACACGGATGGCGAGAGTTATCCACAGAGTCCACAGCTGTTAACAAGATGAAGACTCCATCTCTTTGTTAAGGCGGATTCGATGACCTTGCCGTGCCGACAGCGCTCGGCGTGCCCGTCGCAGAGGGGGCACTAGCATGGGAAAGCCATACCCGCCGTCAAGGGAGCACCCGTGAAGTTCCACGTCAATCGCGATGTGTTCAGCGAAGCCGTCTCGTTCGTGGTCAAGCTCCTGCCCCAGCGCAACCCGCAACCGATCCTGGCCGGTGTGCTCATCGAAGCCGGCGAACAGGGACTCACCCTGGCCGCCTTCGACTACGAAGCCTCTGCGCGCACGACGATCGAAGCCACCGTCGACGAACCGGGCACGATCCTCGTCCACGGCCGTCTGCTCAGCGACATCGCGAGCCGTCTCCCGAATGCACCGATCCAGATCACAGTCGACGACGACGGGGGGATCCTGCTCACGTGTGGCTCGGCGCGATTCACACTCGCCTCCATGCCCGTCCAGGAATACCCCGCGATCCCCGAGGTCTCCGGCGAGTCCGGCCTGGTGCCCGCCGACGAGTTCGCCACGGCGATCGCCCAGGTCGCTTTCGCGGCCTCACGCGACGACGTGACCCCGGTGCTGACCGGCGTGCAGCTCGAGGTCACCGGCACGCAGCTCAGCCTGGTCGCCACCGACCGGTACCGCGTCGCGCTCCGCGAGATTCCCTGGGACGGCGGTTCGGCGGCATCCGATGAGCCGACCTCGGCCCTGGTGCCCGCGCGCACTCTGCAGGAGGTCGGCAAGACCTTCGCGCACGGCGGCGACATCTCGATCGCCTTCTCGGGGTCCGGCGACCGCGAGATCATCGCGTTCTCGTCGGGCAACAAGACGGTGACGTCGCTGCTGATCAAGGGCAACTTCCCGCCGGTTCGTCGGCTCTTCCCCGCTCAGACGGAGCACCACAGCGTCGTGAACACCGCCGATCTCGCCGAGGCGGTGCGCCGAGTCGCGCTCGTGCTCGACCGGTCGGCGCCGTTGCGTTTCACATTCGGGCCCGATGGCGTCTCGATGGACGCGTCCGGAACCGAGCAGGCGCGGGCGACCGAGTCCGTGGACGCGACGCTCGTGGGCGACGAAGTGACTCTGGGGCTCAATCCGCAGTACCTCCTCGAGTCGCTGGGCGCGGTGCGGAGCGAGTTCGCCCGGATCACGTTCACCTCGAGCGACAACGCCAACAAGCTCAGCCCGGTCCTGGTCACTCCTCAGACCTCGATCGACAAGGGCGGCGAAGGCTCGTTCAAGTACCTTCTGCAGCCAAACCTGCTGCTGCGCTGAGACGCCGTCCCCCTGCCGTGTCGGAGGGGGCGGGTAGTCTGACCCGGTGATCGTGGAGCAGCTCGGACTGAAGGACTTCCGCAATTACGCGGAAGCCGACGTCTCTCTCCTCTCCGGTGCGAACGTCTTCGTCGGTCGGAACGGTCAGGGCAAGACCAATCTCGTCGAAGCCGTCGCCTGCCTGGCGACCCTCGGTTCGCACCGGGTGTCCTCCGATGCTCCCCTCGTGCGCGACGGGACGGAGGCCGCGATCGTCCGGGCACGGCTCGCGCACGGCGAGCGCACGGTGCTTCTCGAGCTCCAGCTCAACCGACAGGGAGCGAACAGGGCCCGAGTCAATGGCGTCAATGTGCGCACCTCCGAACTCCCGCGCTACGCGCAGGTCGTGCTGTTCGCTCCCGAGGACCTCCAGATCGTCCGCGGCGACCCCTCGGCTCGGCGCCGGTTCGCGGACCAACTGGTCGTGCAGCGCACGCCGCGCATGGCCGCGGTGCTCGCCGATTACGACCGCGTCCTCCGTCAGCGTGGCGCGCTGCTGAAGTCCGCGAGGGCTCGGGGGCTTCGCGGCGACGCTCTCAGCACGCTGGACGTCTGGGACGACAAACTCATCACCCTCGGTACGGAGGTGATCGAGGCGCGTCTGGCGTTGGCATCCGATCTTTCCGAGCCCGTCGCCGTCTCCTATGCGGCGATCGCGGGCGCTGATCACGAACCGCGTCTGTCGTGGGCGCTGTCAGTGGGCGGGGGCGACCCCGAGGAGGGAAGCCCGGCGGCCGCGGATCGCTCGTCGGGTCCGCTCGCCGAGCAGTTCCGCGCGGCACTCGCCGCTCGGCGTTCCGCGGAGCTCGAGCGCGGGCTCACCCTCGTCGGTCCCCACCGCGACGATCTGGTGCTCCAGGTACGCGGCCTGCCCGTGCGGGGATACGCCTCGCATGGAGAGTCCTGGTCGGTCGCCCTGGCCCTGCGACTGGCATCCGCGGAGCTCCTGCGCGCGGAGTCGCGGCTGGGAGACCCGGTGCTCATCCTCGACGACGTGTTCGCCGAGCTCGATGCCGGACGCCGAACCCGCCTGGCCGAACTCGCAAGCGGTTTCGAGCAGGTCATCGTCACCGCGGCCGTCGAAGAAGACGTGCCCGACGCCCTCCGGGCCCATGTGGTGCGCGTCGACGCAGGCCGGATCGTGGAGTCCGACCATGACTGACGAACCCGACCTGCCCGAGACGATGGCCACCTACCTGCGGCTGCGCGGTCTCGAGCCGACTCCCTACCGCAAGAAGAAGCGCCGGCGACGCGCGGATGACGGAGAGAACGCCCCCTTCACGCCCGGGCGCGATCCGCGCGGCCTCGGCGACGTCCTTTCTGCGCTCACCCATTCGGCGGGGTGGGAGGCTCAGCTGTCGCGCGAGGATCTCGTGCGCACGTGGGATGAAGTGGCGGGAGCGGACACGGCAGCGCACACGCGTCCGGTGGCACTGGATGCCGGCACCCTCACGGTCCAGGCCGACTCCACAGCCTGGGCCAAACAGCTCCAGCTCATGCGCGCGCACATCCTGTCGGAGATCCTCAGACGTTTCCCCGAGGCGGGTGTCGAGGCGATCCGCTTCGTAGGGCCGGACGTCCCCTCTTGGAAATGGGGGCCCAGAGCCGTTCCAGGCCGCGGTCCACGCGATACCTACGGCTGATCCATGGTCGATCCCGATCCGACGTGATTTATCCCCGCGTAGGGGCGTACACGCCATTTCGAGGACCGGCGCGCGGTAAGATGGGAGTTCCGACGAATCGATCTGGAGCGCGTTCACTCATGACGTCCGAAAACCCCGACACCGTTTCCGAGGAACCCGAAGCGACCACCCCCGCGAAGGTTCCCAACGAGTACGGGGCAGACGCCATCCAGGTGCTCGAGGGGCTCGAGGCCGTTCGCAAGCGTCCCGGGATGTACATCGGGTCCACGGGCGAGCGCGGGCTCCACCACCTCGTGCAGGAGATCGTCGACAACTCCGTCGACGAAGCCCTCGCCGGCTACTGCGACACGATCGACGTCACGATCCTCAGCGACGGTGCCGTCCGCGTGATCGACAACGGACGCGGCATCCCTGTCGACATGCACCGCACCGAGGGCAAGTCGACCGTCGAAGTCGTTCTCACCGTGCTGCACGCCGGAGGCAAGTTCGGCGGCGGCGGCTATGCCGTGTCGGGCGGCCTGCACGGCGTGGGCTCCTCCGTCGTGAACGCCCTGTCGACGCGCCTCGAAGTCGAGGTGCAGCGTCAAGGTCACGTCTGGCGCCAGTCGTTCCGCGACGGCGGTGTGCCGCTCGCCCCCCTCGCGAAAGAGGAGGAGAGCGAGAAGACGGGCACGACCATCACCTTCTGGCCGGATGCCACGATCTTCGACACCGTCGACTTCGACTACGACACGCTGCGCACGCGCTTCCAGCAGATGGCGTTCCTCAACAAGGGCCTTCGCATCAGCCTGCGCGACGAACGCCCTCAGTCGATCGTGACCGAGGGGGAGCCGGGCGAAGAGGTGACGGCGCCGCGGCACGACTCGTTCCTCTACGAGCGCGGACTGGTCGACTACGTCGAGCACCTCAACCGCGTGCGCAAGGCCGACGTCGTCAACGACGAGATCATCGAGGTCGAGTCCGAGGACACCGATCGCAAGATCGCGCTCGAACTGGCGATGCAGTGGACCACGGCGTACACCGAGAACGTCTTCACCTACGCCAACACCATCAACACCCACGAGGGCGGCACCCACGAAGAGGGTTTCCGCGCTGCGCTGACGACGCTCGTCAACCGCTACGCACGCGCGAACAACCTTCTCAAGGAGAAGGACGACAACCTCACCGGTGATGACATCCGCGAGGGTCTGACCGCCGTCATCTCGGTCAAGCTGTCGGAGCCGCAGTTCGAGGGTCAGACCAAGACCAAGCTCGGCAACACCGAGGCTCGCGCGTACGTGCAGAAGGTGGTCGGCGACAAGCTCGGCGACTGGTTCGACCGCAACCCGGGGCAGGCGAAGAACATCATCCGCAAGGCGATCGACGCCGCAACGGCTCGTCTCGCCGCCCGCAAGGCGCGCGAGACCGCCCGTCGCAAGAGCGTGTTCGAGTCGGCCGCGATGCCCGACAAGCTCAAGGACTGCACGTCGAAGGATCCCTCGATCAGCGAGATCTTCCTCGTCGAGGGTGACTCGGCCGGCGGGTCGGCGGTGCAGGGACGCGACCCGCACACCCAGGCGATCCTGGCGCTGCGCGGCAAGATCCTCAACGTGGAGCGTGCGCGCCTCGACCGCGCCCTCGGCAACAAAGAGGTCCAGGCGATGATCCAGGCCTTCGGCACGGGTATCGGCGAAGACTTCGACATGGCGAAGGCGCGGTACCACAAGATCGTCCTGATGGCGGATGCCGATGTCGACGGCCAGCACATCACGACGCTGCTGCTGACGCTGCTGTTCCGCTACATGCGCGGACTGATCGAGGCCGGTTTCGTCTACCTCGCCCAGCCCCCGCTCTACCGGCTGAAGTGGTCGAACCACCCGCACGAGTACGCCTACAGCGACCGGGAACGCGACGCGATGCTCGTCGACGGCCAGGCGTCGGGTCGCCGGATCCCGAAGGACAACGGCATCCAGCGCTACAAGGGTCTCGGCGAGATGAACGACCACGAGCTCTGGGAGACCACCATGGACCCGGAGACCCGCACGCTCAAGCAGGTCACGATCGACGACGCCGCCTCAGCCGACGAGATCTTCTCGGTGCTCATGGGTGAAGACGTCGAATCGCGTCGAACCTTCATCCAGCGCAACGCCAAAGACGTCCGCTTCCTCGACATCTGATCGCGTCGGCGCGACCTCACGGCACCGACAGACGACGCACGCACTACGGAACTGAGAAGACATGGCTGACGACATCACTCCCGAGCCCCCCCGAGCGCCCGAAGAGGCGGCTCACAATCACGGCAAGATCGACCAGGTCGACCTTCAGCTCGAGATGCAGCGGAGCTACCTCGACTACGCGATGAGCGTCATCGTCGGGCGCGCTCTGCCCGACGTGCGCGACGGCCTCAAGCCCGTGCACCGCCGGGTGATCTACGGCATGTACGACGGCGGCTTCCGTCCCGACAAGTCGTTCTCCAAGTGCGCGCGCGTCGTCGGCGAGGTCATGGGGCACTACCACCCGCATGGTGACGCCCCCATCTACGACGCCCTCGTGCGACTGGTCCAACCGTGGTCGCTGCGCTACCCGCTCGCTCTGGGCCAGGGCAACTTCGGCTCTCCCGGCAACCAGGGTGCCGCCGCCCCGCGGTACACCGAGACCAAGATGGCTCCCCTCGCGCTCGAGATGGTGCGCGACATCGAAGAGGAGACCGTCGACTTCGAGGACAACTACGACGGTCAGACCCAGGAGCCGACCGTCCTTCCGGCGCGCTTCCCCAACCTGCTCGTCAACGGTTCGGTCGGCATCGCCGTCGGAATGGCGACGAACATCCCGCCGCACAACCTCCGCGAGGTCTCGTCCGGCGCGCTGTGGGCGCTGGAGAACCCGGATGCCACGCGCGAGGAACTCCTCGAGGCGCTCATGCAGCGCATTCCGGGCCCCGACTTCCCGACGCGCGCGCAGATCCTCGGAACGCGCGGCATCAAAGACGCGTACCGCACGGGTCGCGGCTCCATCACGATGCGCGCGGTGGTCAACATCGAAGAGATCCAGGGCCGTACGTGCCTGGTGATCACCGAGCTCCCGTACCAGGTCAACCCCGACAACGTCGCGGTCAAGATCGGCGACCTCGCACGTGAGGGCAAGATCACGGGTGTCGCCGATATCCGCGACGAGAGCTCTGGACGTACCGGTCAGCGCCTCGTCGTCGTGCTCAAGCGCGACGCCGTGGCCAAGGTCGTGCTGAACAACCTCTACAAGCACACGCAGCTGCAGGAGAACTTCGGCGCGAACATGCTGGCGATCGTCGACGGCGTGCCGCGCACGCTCTCGCTCGACGGCTTCATCAGCCTGTGGATCGACCACCAGGTCGAGGTCGTCGTCCGCCGCACGCGGTACCGCCTGCGCAAGGCCGAAGAGCGCATGCACATCCTGCGCGGCTATCTCAAGGCTCTCGACGCCCTCGACGAGGTCATCGCCCTCATCCGTCGCTCGCCCACGGCCCAGGATGCCAACGAGGGGCTGCAGAAGCTCCTCGACATCGACGACACCCAGGCGCAGGCCATCCTCGACATGCAGCTGCGGCGTCTGGCCGCTCTCGAGCGTCAGAAGATCGTCGACGAAGCCACCGAGCTCGAGGCACGGATCGCCGACTACAACGACATCCTCGCCACGCCCGGCCGCCAGCGCACCATCATCCGCGACGAGCTCACGGCGATCACCGACAGGTTCGGCGACGACCGTCGCACCGAGATCCTGCACGGCTTCGACGGCGACGTCTCGATCGAAGACCTCATCGCCGAAGAAGAGATGGTCGTCACCGTCACCCGCGACGGCTACATCAAGCGGACCCGCAGCGACAATTACCGGTCCCAGCATCGCGGTGGCAAGGGTGTGAAGGGTGCGCAGCTGCGTGCCGACGACGTCGTCGAGCACTTCTTCGTGACCACGACGCACCACTGGTTGCTGTTCTTCACCAACAAGGGCCGGGTGTACCGCTCCAAGGCCTACGAGGTTCCCGAGGCCGGTCGGGATGCCAAGGGCCAGCATGTCGCGAACCTGCTGGCGCTGCAGCCGGACGAGGAGATCGCCCAGATCCTGGACATCCGCGACTACGAGGTCTCGACCTACCTGGTCCTCGCCACACGCGCCGGCCTGGTGAAGAAGACACGTCTGTCGGAGTACGACACCAACCGCCAGGGCGGCGTGATCGCCATAAAGCTGCGCGGTCAGGTCTCGGAGGACGGGGACGACACCGAGCAGGGCGGCGCCGACGAACTGGTCAGCGCGATGCTGGTCGACGAGGGCGATGACATCCTCCTCATCAGCCGTCTCGGCATGTCGCTGCGATTCTCCGCCACCGACAGCGCGCTGCGCCCCATGGGTCGCTCGACCTCGGGGGTGAAGGGCATGGACTTCCGCGAGGGAGACAGTCTGCTCTCGGCATCCGTCGCCAAGGACGACGAGTTCGTGTTCGTGGTGACCGAGGGCGGCTACGCCAAGCGCACCGCCGTCACCGAATACCGCATGCAGAACCGTGGCGGCCTGGGCATCAAGGTGGCCCGTCTGACCGACGATCGTGGTGTCCTCGCGGGCGGCATGATGGTCTCCGAGGGCGATGAAGTCCTCGTGGTTCTTGCCAGCGGCAAGGTGGTACGCTCCTCCGTGGCCGAGGTGCCTGCCAAGGGACGCGACACGATGGGTGTCGTCTTCGCCCGGGCCGGTGGCGACGATCGCATCATCGCGATCGCGCGCAATGCCGAACGGAACCTGGCCGAGACGACGGAGACGACCACGGAGCCTCCCGCATCCCCTGCGGATGAGGCCGACGCCTCCGCTCCCGAGACCCCTGAGGAAAGTACTGACGCATGAGCACGGTAGCTGACAAGCTTGCGAAGAAGTCGACTCACAAGACCCCGGCCAAGCAGGTGCGACTGCGCCTGGTATACATCGACTTCTGGTCGGCCGTGAAGTTGTCGTTCCTCGCGGCAGTGGCTCTGGCCATCGTCACCGTGGTCTCTTACTTCCTGCTCTATCTGGTCGTCGCAGCGACTCTGCTGCCGAGGCTCGACGAGTTCTTCACCAGCTTCACCGATGGCGGAGCGACGTTGTCGCAGTACGTCGGACTGCCCCAGGTGATGGCGTTCGCGGCGATCATCGCCATCCTCAACCTCGTCGTCGTCACGGTGCTCGGCGCCGTGATGGCGGGGATCTACAACCTCGCGGTGAAGGTGACGGGTGGCCTGCTCGTCGGGTTCACCTCGAACTGACGTCGATTCGTGAAAACCTCGGGATTCCGGTAAAGTCTTCGAGGTTGACGTGATCACGTCGGCGAGACGGGGCTATAGCTCAGGCGGTTAGAGCGCTTCACTGATAATGAAGAGGTCCCAGGTTCAAGTCCTGGTAGCCCCACCCCTTCTCTCGCGGGGCCTTAGCTCAGCTGGTAGAGCGCCTGCTTTGCAAGCAGGATGTCAGGAGTTCGAATCTCCTAGGCTCCACAACCTCGAAGAGCCGGTCCACAGGACCGGCTCTTCGTTTTCCTCTTCGCTAGAGTCTGGTCATGGACATGCGGGTCGCCGCGTACGCCGTCGTCACCGACGCCGACGACCGCGTGCTGCTCGCTCACTGGGTCGACGGGCGGCGAGCCGCGTGGACACTGCCCGGTGGCGGGCTCGAGGCGGGGGAGGACCCCGTGCAGGCCGTACGCCGCGAGGTACGCGAAGAGACCGGGTTCCGGGTCTCGGTCGGCGACCTGCTCGGAATCCATTCGCGGGTGATCCCCGCCGAAGCGCGTCTGGCCGACGGTTCGTCCGGCCCGTTGCACACCCTGCGCATCGTGTACCGCGCGCGGATCGTGGGCGGCAGGCTCCGCAATGAGACCGACGGCTCGACCGACCGAGCGGAGTGGTTCACTCTGGGGGCAGCCAGAAAACTGCGCCGGGTGCAGTTGGTCGACATCGCACTGCGGATGGCGGGCCTGCGGTCGTGACGTGCGTCAGGCGCGTTCCGAGGTGATGTCGGCGACGACCGCGTCGTAGGCGGCGATCAGGTCATCGGCGTCGACGAACACGCTGTAGCCGTGCGCGCCGGCTCCGAGAGCGATCCGGGTGCCCCGGATGCGCTCATCGGCATAGACCGGCCAGGCGGTGGAACTGCCGATCGGCACGAGGGTCCCGCGCTCGTAGCCCGTCGCCGCGAGTGCCAGCTCGGGTTCGGGAAGGCGAAGCTTGTTCACGCCGACCACCGCGCGGAGCTTGGGCCATGAGATCGCCCGGTCTCCGGGAACGAGGGCGAAGAGGTAGCTGTCGTCGGACCGCTTCACGACGAGCGTCTTCACGAGGGACGCGGAGGGGATGCCGAGGAGTTCGGCCGCCTCGTCGAGGCTGGATGCCGGGGGTCGCTCGCGGACATCGACAGAGAGGCCGCGCTCGCGCGCGGCCTCTCTGACTCTGATGGTGGGATCGCTCACGCGTCCGGCGCGCGCAGCGGGTCGTCCGCCACCCACAGTTCGTCATCGGCGCGCAGCGTCTGCCAGGCGGCGTACGCGACGCCGGCAGCGGCGACGACGCCGAGGATGATGGCGATGACACCTCCGGCACCGATGCCGTCGTGCTGCGACGGCAGCTTCTTCGCGAGGCGCTTCGATGCCTGCTTGCCGTACTTCTCGGCGCGCTTGGCGTACTTGTGGGTGTCGAGCTCGAAGCCCTTCCCCTTCGCGAGGCGGTCACGCGTGTCGCCCGCGGCGTCCCACACCGACAGGGCACCGCCCACGACAGCACCGGCGGCCGGAACGACCTTGTTGCTGAGGAAGCGATTGCTGTACTTCACGCTCTTGTCGACGTACGGTGCGGCGTACTTGCTGTAGCCGTCCTGTACGGCGGGGACGAGATCTTCGCGGCTGAAGCGACCGAGCTGGTGGCCGGCTTCGCGAGCGACCTTCCCGCTCTCGCCCAGCAGCACCTGCTGCGACTCCCACACCTTGGCGGCGTGCTTCTGGAGCTTGCGCAGTTCCTTCTTGCTCTTGCGGCTGAGGCCCACGGCTCATCCTCCCTGTCGATGGGATGTACGTCCGATCATCTTGCCAGACCGGGCCGCTCGGCCCGCCGACCCTTGCAGATAACTCTGAGAGAATGTACCCATGGCCAACCACACCGCCGTCGCGACCCTGCACACCAATCATGGCGACATCGTCGTCAACCTGTTCGGAGACCACGCTCCCCGGACCGTCCGCAACTTCATCGGTCTCTCCGATGGGTCGCAGGAGTGGACGAACCCGGCGACGGGTGCCAAGGGCGACGGTCCCCTGTACAAGGACGTCATCTTCCACCGCATCATCCCCAACTTCATGATCCAGGGCGGCGACCCGCTCGGTCAGGGCATCGGCGGACCCGGCTACAACTTCAACGACGAGATCAGCCCCGAGCTCGACTTCACCCAGCCCTACAAGCTCGCCATGGCGAACGCGGGTCTCCGCCGCAACGCCATCACCGGTCAGCCCGAGGGCACGAACGGCTCGCAGTTCTTCATCACCACCGACCCGACGCCGTGGCTTCAGGGCAAGCACACGATCTTCGGCGAGGTCGCGGACGACGCCTCGAAGGCCGTTGTCGACGCGATCGCCGCCGTCCCCACCGCCGCCGGCGACCGTCCGATCGAGCCTGTCGTGCTCACCTCGGTCGACGTCGTCTCGGTCTGACCGCACGGGCGGCGGCGGGTGTCCACCACCGAGGAGTTCCGTCGCAACAGCGACAACTTCTGCTACCGGCATCCTGACCGGCAGAGCTTCGTGCTGTGCCAACGGTGCATGCGCACCGTCTGTTCGGAGTGCCGCACCCCCGCCGCCGTCGGCGTCATCTGCCCGGAGTGCATGGCGCAACAGCAGGCCGCCCAGACGCCCGCTCAGAAGAAAGCCGAGCGACGCTGGGGCTCACGATCGCGGCCGATGGCCGTGGTCGCTGCCGGTCGCCCGCGCGCGACGCTCGCCATCGTGGCGGTGACCGGACTCGTCTACATCATCGGTCTGATCCCGGGCGTCGGCGGACTGGTGTCGAATCTGCTCGCGTTCAACAGCATCTTCGTGCTGCCCCAAGCGGGAGTCTTTCAACCGTGGCGGCTCTTCACCGTCGCGCTCGTCCACAGCGGGTTCTTCCACGTCGGCCTGAACATGCTGGCGTTGTGGTTCATCGGACGCAGTCTCGAGCCGATGCTGGGCCGCGCGCGCTTCGTGTTCCTCTACCTCTTGGGGACGCTGGGCGGATCGGTGGCCGTGGCGCTGCTGGCTCCCGGTGTCTGGACGGTCGGAGCGTCGGGGGCGATCTTCGCACTGTTCGGGGCGTTGCTCGTCATCGGGCGCCACATCGGCGCCGACATCCGCGTGATCGGCATCCTGATCGCCATCAACTTCGCGTGGCCGTTCGTCCTCGCGGCCATCAACACCATCGGTTCGGGTGACTTCATCGGATCGCTGACCGCGGTGGGCATTTCGTGGCAGGCCCACCTCGGCGGGCTGATCACCGGCGCACTGGTCGGACTGATCTACGCCCGTACGCGCACCGCATCGCGGCGCGGTGTGCAGATCGGGTCGCTTGTGGGGCTCGGAATCGCGCTGCTTGCGGTTCTCGCGATCCCGGCTGTGTTGTTCTGAGCGAAGTTATCCACAGGCTCATCCACAGGTGGGGATGAATTACACCGGTGTAAGTCAGCGCCACCGGGTGGTCATGAGGAAGCCCACGAAGGCGATGCCGAAGCCGATCACGAGGTTCCACGCGCCGATACCGGGGATGGGGAACGTGGAGTTGCTGAGGTAGAAGACCAGCACCCAGACCAGCCCGACCAGCATGAGACCGATCATGATGGGCAGGAACCACACCGGGTTCGGAGCCGAATTGCCGTCGGTGCGTTCTGCGATCGGGTCGTCGCCATTGCCAGTTCGAGCCATGCGCCACAGTCTAATGCTCAGCGGTCTCCGAACCCGCGGAACTAGAATCGCCCCGTGCAGACCGACACGCAGCCGCTGACCCGCCGTGATCGGCGCGCTGCGGCGTCGCCGCCGCCCGCACCCGCCGCCCGTCGACGCGTCTCGATCATCGGGGTCATCGGCGATCTGCTCGTCACGGCAGGGGTCCTCGTGCTGCTGTTCGTGGTCTGGCAGTTGTGGATCGGCGACGCGATCATCGGGGCCCAGTTCAAGGACGAGGGCAGACAACTGAGTCAGCAATGGGCGGCCGACCCTCAGCTCCCGGCGCCGAGCGCATCGGCTTCACCCGTGACCCCCGATCAGCCCGCCGGACCGCCGACGGCCGAGCCGCCCGCGCTCGCGCAGCCGGGCGATGCCGAACGCTTCGGCGTGGTCCACATTCCGCGGTTCGGCCCCGACTACCTCTTCACCGTCGCGGGTGGTGTGAGCGCATCGCGCACCCTCGACCCGATCGGCCTCGGACACTACCCCGACACCGCCATGCCCGGTGCCGTCGGCAACTTCGCCATCGCCGGGCACCGGGGCAGTCACGGCGCCCCCTTCGCCGATCTACCCTCGCTTCGCGTGGGGGATGCGGTCGTCGTAGAGACCGAAGCGGGGTGGTTCACCTACCGGTACCGCAACCTCGAATACGTGCGGCCCGACGGAGTCGACGTTCTGCTCCCACTGCCGCAGCAGCCTGAGGTGCAGGCGACCGATCGCATCATCACCATGACCACCTGCAGCCCGCGCTATGGCTTCTCGGAGCGCGCGATCGCGTACGGCGTCTTCGAGTCGTTCACTCCCCGCACCGACGCGGGCCCGCCGCTTTCCCTCACCACTGGAGCAGCCTGATGTACGGAGCCCTCTGGCGAGTCCTGCCCGGTCCCTGGTGGATCCGACTCCTGATCGTCCTCGTGCTGCTCGCCGCGGTGCTCTACGGGCTCTTCTTCTACGTCTTCCCCTGGGTGAGCGACATCGTCTATCCCCAGGAGGTCACGGTCGAGTGACCGCGTGGCGCGTCGCGGTCGTCGACAACCGCGACAGCTTCGTGCACACCCTGGCCGGCTACGTGCGCGACCTGGGAGCCGAGACCGTGCTATACACCGCGGACGACCCGGGACTTCCTGGTCGGATCGTCCACGAGGTCGACGCGATCCTCATCTCACCCGGCCCCGGACACCCGGATGACGCCGGAACCTCGGTCGACGTCGTGCGAGCGGCCTCCGCGGTGGGCATCCCCGTGCTCGGCGTCTGTCTGGGTCACCAGGCGATCGCCACGGCCTTCGGCGCTCGCGTGGGACACGCCCCCGAACTGCTGCACGGGATCACCAGCGTCATCCGCCACGACGGGGCTGGCGTCTTCCGCGACCTCCCTGACGGGTTCGTGGCGACCCGCTACCACTCCCTCGCCGTCGACCCCGACACCCTTCCCGCCGAACTCGAGGTGACCGCGCGCACCGAGGGGGGCGTGGTCATGGGCCTCCGGCACCGTCGGGCGCCCATCGAAGGGGTGCAGTTCCACCCGGAGAGCGTGCTCACCGAGGGTGGCCACCTCTTGCTCGGCCGTTGGCTCGAAAACGCCGGTCTGCGGGGTGCCGCAGCACGAGGCCGGGGACTTCACCCCCGCGGGGTCAGGAGCCCGAGCATACCGTCAGCGTGATCTCGCTGTGGACAGGTACCTCGCCCGGTGCCAGCGACTGCGTGGCGACTGTCGGCGGGGTCGCGGCCCGGCATCCGGGGTCGTCCTGTCGCTTGACCGTCAGCTGCTTCTCGTCGGACTCCAGCTCGCGCTGCGCCGCCTCGAGGGTGTACCCGGTGTAGTCCACGATCACGACCTGACCACTGGCGATGACGAGGTTGACCGTCGTGCCCTTGGCTACGGCGGAGCCGGACTCGAGATTGGAGGAGATGACCGTCCCCTCGGCCAGGGCGGGGTCGTTCTGGCGGCGGATGGATCCGACCGACAGACCGGCCGCCTCGATGGAGGACCGCGCCTCGTTCTCGTTGATTCCCTCGAGCAGGGGAACGGTGGCGGTGTCGGGACCGGTGGAGACGTAGACGGTGATCTTCTGGCCCGCAGCCACGGTCGTGCCCGCCTCGGGCACCGTGCTCACCACGTTGCCCGCCGCGATCTCTTCGTCGGATTCGTTCACGCGCGCCGTGGTCAGCTGTTGGCCGGTCAGGGTCTCGGCGGCGCGCTCGTACGACATGTCGACGACGTTCGGCACCGAGAGCGAGGTCGTCGGAACCTCGTCGTTCGGCTGGATCTGCATCACCCAGATCAGCACGGCGATCAGGAGCACCGCGAGCACACTCACTCCGGCCCAGATCCACGCCACCGGGGGACCCGCCTGCGTACGCCGCATCGTCGTGTCGGTGCTGAGCTGACGCAGGGAGCGGGCGGTTTCGGCCGCCTGTCGGGGGTTCGGCCCGTACAGCTCGTTCGAGAGTGCCGACATCTGGCGCTTCGTGGGCGCCTTGCCGTCGGCGGTCTCGTCCAGTGCTTCGCGGAAGCTCGCCGCATCCTGCGGACGCTGGAACGGGTCTTTCGCGAGGGCGCGGAGCACGATGGCATCCAGTGCCCGCGGGACGGACTCGTCGATCTCGCTGGGCGGGAGGGGCGCCTCACTGACGTGCTGGTACGCGACGGCGACCGGCGTGTCACCGCGGAACGGCGTGCGTCCGGTGAGCAGCTCGTAGAGCACGACGCCCGTCGAATACAGGTCGGCGCGAGCGTCGACAGACTCGCCCTTGGCCTGCTCGGGGGAGAAGTACGCGGCGGTCCCGACGATCGCCGTGGTCTCGGCGACGGTGGACGAGGAGTCGGACACCGCGCGGGCGATGCCGAAGTCCATGACCTTCACGCGTCCGGACTCGGTGATCATGACGTTGCCCGGCTTGATGTCGCGGTGGACGACCCCCGCTCTGTGGGAGTACTCCAGCGCCTCCAGGATGCCGTCGACGTAACGCAGCGCGTCGTCGGTCGGTACCTTCCCCTGCGCGATGACGTCCTTCAGGAGGCGCCCGTGTACGAGCTCCATCACGATGTAGGGGACGGGCCGCTCCACGCCGTCGACACCGGTCTCGACGTCTTCACCCGCATCGAAGACGCGCACGATGGTCGGGTGCGCCATGCGCGAGGCCGCCTGCGCCTCGAGCCGGAAGCGCGTGCGGAAAGCCGCATCGCCGGCCAGGTCGGACTTCAGGACCTTGATGGCGACCGTGCGGCCGAGCGTCTGATCGTATCCGCGGTAGACGCTCGCCATCCCGCCGCGACCGATGAGGTCGTCGACACGATAGCGCCCGGAGAGGACGCGCGTCTCAGTGGTCACGAATGGAGCTCCTGGCGTGAAAGCGGGTGGTCAGTTGGTCGTCGCGGTGGGAGACGGCGTGGGCGTGCTGTTGCCGCCCGTGATCGTCGCCGAGGCCTCGCCCGAGGGGCCGGCCTGACGGTCGGGGCTTCCCGAGCAGCTGACGGTGTAGGTGACCCGCAGCGTCTGGCCCGCGGAATTGCTGACCTTCAGGGCGGCGTTGCGCGCGTCGGGCGCGAAGGACGCCGTCGACTGACCGTTGGTGTCGAACGTGCCGTTGGTCGCCGTGAAGTTGTACGAGGTCACCGAACCGGTACCCGACGGGCACGTGTACTGCTGCCACGACACCTGGATGTCGCTCCCGGCCGCGACCGACGCGCTCGGGAGGGTCGGGGTGCCGGGGGTCTCGAGCGGCGTCTGCTCCGCGTAGAAACGCACCGTGATGGTGGTCCCCGCTTCGACTCCGCCGGTCGGGTTCACGTTGTAGATGAGTCCGACGTCGCTGGCCTGGGTCGCCGCGTTGCCCACCTGGCAGTCGGCGACGAGGTCGTTCTCCTCGAGGATGGCGCGGGCGTCGTCGCACGTCTTGCCCTCGAGCCCGAGCGACGACACTTCGATGCGCTGCGAGCTGGGCGTCGGTGTCGGTGTCGCCGAGGTCTGCGAGGGCGTCGGCGTCGGCGTCGGAGTGGCGATTGTGGGGGCGGGCTCGGGCTCGCTCTGGTTGGAGATGACGTTGAAGAGCGTGACACCCAGGACGAGGGCCAGCAGCGCGATCAGCGCGATCAGGGGCCACGTCCACCGCGAGCGCTTCTTCTGCGGGGCGGGGTCTTCTTCGATGTGCTCCTCGGTCAGCAGCGAGGCCGCCGCGGCCGGCGTCGGCATCAGCCGCGTCGCGGCCGACGTCTGACCCGCGGTCAGCAGCTGCGTGGCCTCATCGGCCACTGCGGCACCCGCGGCGACGGCCGGAACGGCGGCGGCGGCCGCCGTGAGGTCTCCGCGGCGGAGCGCGGTCGCCGCACGCGACACCGCGGCCGAGGACGCGGGTCGGTCATCCGGCTTCTTGGCGATCATCGCCATGACGAGGTTCTGCACCGGCACCGGAACGGTGGGCGGCAGCGGCGCGGGCTGTTCGTTGATCTGGGCCATCGCGATGGCCACCTGCGACTCGCCCGTGAAGGGGCGCTTACCGGCCAGGCTCTCGTACGCGACGATACCGAGCGAGTACGTGTCGGTCGCGGGCGACGCGGGGTGACCCGACGCCTGCTCGGGCGAGAGGTACTGCACGGTGCCCATGACCTGGCCGGTAGCCGTCAGCGGTACCTGATCGGCGATGCGGGCGATGCCGAAGTCGGTGATCTTCACCCGCCCGTCGGGGGTGATCAGGAGGTTTCCCGGCTTGATGTCGCGGTGCACGAGACCGGCGGCATGCGCGGCCTGAAGGGCTGCGGCCGTCTGGGCGACGATGTCGAGGGTCTTGTCGGTCGACAGGGATCCGTCGCGCTCGAGGATCGTGGAGAGTGCTTCACCGGGGACGAGCTCCATGACCAGGAACGCGCTGCCGTCTTCCTCGCCGTAGTCGAACACGCTCGCGATGCCCTCGTGATTGACGAGGGCCGCGTGCCGGGCCTCGGCGCGGAAGCGCTCGAGGAAGCCGGGGTCGCCCATGTACTCGTCTTTGAGGATCTTGATCGCGACGGTACGCCCGATGACGTGGTCGGTCGCTTCCCAGACCTCGCCCATGCCGCCGATCGCGATCCGCGACTCGAGCTCGTACCGCCCGCCGAAGGTCACACCCTGTGTCGGTCTCATGTACCCAGCACCGCCTCCATGACCTTCTTCGCTATCGGGGCGGCGATCTCGTTGCCGCTCCCGCTCTGCCCCTGGCCTCCACCGTTCTCGACGACCACGGCGACGGCGACCCGGGGGTCGTCCGCCGGCGCGAAGCCGGTGAACCAGAGAGTGTAGGGACGGGAATCGTTCTCCGCGGTACCGGTCTTACCCGCTACCTGGACCCCGTCTATTCTTGCATTCGAAGCCGCGCCGTCCTGGACGTTCGCCGTCATCATCGACACCATCTGCGCCGCGATGTCGGTATCGAGCGCCCGCCCGAACTCGCTGCTGGTTCCCTCGCTCGCGACCGACAGGTCGGGTCGGATCACTCGATCGATCATGCGCGGGTTCATCACCAGACCGCCGTTCGCGATGCCCGCCGACACCATCGCCATCTGCAGCGGCGTCGCGCGCACGTCACCCTGACCGAAGCCGCTGAGGGCGGTCTGGGGAGCGTTCGGGGACTCGGGATAGGTGGATGCCGTGGACTGCAGCGGCATCGTGAACTGCGTGTTGAATCCGTACTTCTCGGCCTCGGCGCGAATGGCGTCATCGCCCAGGTCCACCGCCAGCTCGGCGAACGGGATGTTGCAGCTCAGCCGGAGAGCCGTGGCGATGGTGACGGTGTCGCCCTCGCCGCAGGTGCCGCCGCCGGCGTTGCTGACGACGTTCGTCGACTGGGGGAGCGTGTACGCCGCGAGGTTCGGGAAGGCGGAGTCGGGGGTGTAGCGACCGGATGCCAGTGCGGCCGAGGCCACCACCAGCTTGAACGTCGAGCCGGGCGGGTTCAGATCGCCCTCGATGGCCCGGTTGTCGAGTGGCTTGGACGCATCGGCGACGAGCTGGTCGTACGCCGCGTTCACGGCATCCGTGTCGTGCGACGCGAGGGTGTTCGTGTCGAAGCTGGGTTTCGAGACCATCGCCAGGATGCGGCCCGTCGACGGTTCGATCGCCACGACCGCACCCTGCTGATCGCCGAGGGCGTCCCACGCCGCCTTCTGCACGGCGGCGTCGACCGAGAGCTCGACGTTGGCGCCGCGCGGCAGCTGCCCGGTGGCCGCGCGTTCGATGCGCGAGAAGTAGTCCGCGTTGTCGGAGCCGCTGAGCACGCCGTTCTCGGTCGCCTCGATGCGGGTCTTCGAGTCGAGCACCGGGTTCATGTAGCCGGTCACGGGCGCCCACATCGCGGCATCCGTGTACTGGCGCTGCCAGCTGAAGACGTCGCCGGAGGGAACCGAGGAGGCGATGGCGGTGCCGCTGGCGATGATCGAACCGCGCTGGACCTCGTAGGAGTCGTAGAGGGCGCGCGTGTTGCCGGCGGTGTTGGTCAGGTTGGCGGCCTGGACCACCTGGATGATGCTCGTCGAGGTGAACAGCGCCAGGAACATGGCGAGCATGACGATGCTGAGGCGGCGGAGCTCTTTGGTCACGGTGCCTCCTTCGTCGTCGGGGTGTCTGCGGGCGGGAGAGGGCGGGTCATCAGCCGATCACCACCCGGGGGCGGCTGCGGACCGCGTCGGAGATGCGCAGCAGGAAGGCCACGATGATCCAGTTCGCGATGAGAGAGGATCCGCCGGCGGCCAGGAACGGCGTGGTCAGGCCGGTCAGGGGGATGACGCGGGTGACACCGCCGACCATGATGAACACCTGCAGCGCGATGGTGAACGAGAAGCCCGTGGCGAGGAGCTTGCCGAAGTCGTCCTGACCGGCCAGCCCGATGCGGATGCCGCGGCTGGTGAACACCATGTAGAGCGCCAGGATCGCGAACAGCCCCACGAGCCCGAGCTCCTCGCCGAGGCTGGGCACGATGTAGTCGCTCTGCGACAGCGGTGTGATGGAGGGGCGGCCCTGGCCGAGGCCGGTGCCGAAGAGCCCGCCGTGTGCGAGGCCGAAGATCCCCTGCACGAGTTGGTAGCTGCCGCCCGGTCGGTCGATGATCTCGGGATCGAACGCACCCAGCCAGTTGGCGAAGCGTCCGTTGACGTAGGGAAGGACACGGGATGCCAGGAACGCGCCGCTCGCCACGAGGACGAGACCGATGACCACCCAGCTCGTCTTACCGGTGGCGACGTACAGCATCGCCACGAACATGCCGAAGATGAGCAGGCCCGTACCCAGGTCGCGCTGGAGCACGATGATGCCGAGCGAGACGAGCCAGATGATCAGCACGGGGCCGAGCTCGCGCGCGCGGGGCCAGGTCATGAAAAGGAAGCGCGTGCCGGTGGAGGTGAGGCTTTCGCGCGTGCGCACGAGGTAACCGGCGAAGAAGATCGCCAGGCAGATCTTCGCCAGCTCACCCGGTTGGAACGACACGAAGCCGAGCGAGACCCACACGTCGGCGTTCTGGTCGGTGCCCAGGCCCGGTACGAACGGCAGGAGCAGCAGCAGGACGCCGATGAGGCCCGACAAGTACGTGTAGCGGAAGAGCACGCGGTAGTTGCGCACGAAGATCAGCACGGCGAGGGCGGCGACCATCGCGATGACCGCCCAGGCGATCTGGCGGTGGCCGGTGGCATCCCATCCGCTGACCTGGTCGGCCAGATCGATGCGGTAGATCATCGCGATTCCCAGTCCGGTCAGGACGGTGGCGATGGGAAGCACGAAGGGGTCGGCATCGCGGGCGCTCAGGCGCAGCACGACGTGCGTGACGAGCGCCAGGACCGCCGGGATGCCGGCGAGGATGAGGAAGCCGGTCTCGACGGCTCCCGTCGCCCCGAGCTGCACGAGGGTGACCGCCGCGCCGTAGACGGCGATCGCGAAGAGGAGCAGCCCGAGTTCGCGGTTGCGCTGCGTCGCGGGCACGCGGATCTTCTTCAGGGCGCGCATGACGGCCGTGTCGGTGGACACGGCATCCGTCGAGCGGGTGAGCTTCTGATCTGTCATCCGCTTGCCTCCTGGGCGGGGCGCAGACGATCGACGATGCTCTGGGCGTCGGCGAGCGAACCGGCCGAGATGGTGGTCTCCACCGTCTGTCGGTCGAACTCCGACA
This sequence comes from Microbacterium sp. 22296, assembly GCF_052045385.1. Classification (NCBI taxonomy): domain Bacteria; kingdom Bacillati; phylum Actinomycetota; class Actinomycetes; order Micrococcales; family Microbacteriaceae; genus Microbacterium; species Microbacterium sp. 22296. The sequence goes on from NZ_JBQEOS010000005.1 coordinate 122,820, forward strand.
GGTCGTCCAGCGCGACGTCGGTGTCTTCGTAGACCGTCGAGAGTGTGAGGGGACCGATCGACTGCTGGATGCCGCGGTAGATGACGACCGAGTTCTCGTCGGCGCCCACGTAGTAGCGCGTCTGGGTCCAGTTGTAGCCGGCGAACAGGCCGAACCCGATGCCGGCGAGCACGATGAGCAACGCCGCCAGCCATCCGAACCGGCGCCGCCGCGCGCGGCGACGGTCCTCTTCGATGAGTTCCTCGAGGAACTCGGCGGCCGGTTCGAAGTGCGTGGGCTCATTGGCGACCTGACGGGCGTGGTGCAACCAGCCGCCGCGTCCGGTGCGCGCGGCGGGGACGACGACGCCGCTCGGGTTCGAGGCCGAACCAACGACGGTCGGGGTGCCGATGAAGACGGGGTGCTGACCCCCCACGTCGACCAGCACGACGGTGACGTTGTCGGGAGCGCCGCCGTCGAGCGCCTGCTTCAGCAGCGCGTCGGCCGTGCGCGCGGGAGGCATGCCCAGTGCGAGGGTCTTGGCGGTGTGGTCGTCGTCGACGACACCCGACAGTCCGTCGGAGCACAGCAGCCAGCGGTCGCCGTCCTGCGTCGGCATGATGAAACTGTCGACCTCGGGGTCGGGGTCCATGTCGCCGAGGACGCGCATGAGCACCGAGCGCCGGGGGTGGTAGCGCGCCTCTTCGGGGGTGATGCGCCCCGAATCGACCAGGCGCTGCACGAAGGTGTGGTCGGCGGTGATCTGGGTGAGCGTGTCGTCGCGGTAGAGGTAGATGCGCGAGTCGCCGATGTGGCCGATGACGGCGTAGTCGTCGACCATGACCAGAGCGCTGACGGTGGTGCCCATACCCGCGAGCTCGGGGCGGCGTCCGACGGTGTCGATCAGCTCGGTCGCGGTGTCGGCGAGGGCCTCGCGGATGGCGTGCTCGGCATCGGTCGGCGAACGGAACGGCTGGTCCAGCTCGGTGAGACGACCGATGGCCAGGCTCGAGGCCACGTCACCGCCCGCGTGCCCGCCCATGCCGTCGGCGACCACGAAGAGGTTGGATCCGGCGTAACCGGAGTCCTGGTTGTTGGAGCGCACCTTGCCCGTGTGGGAGATGGCGGCGCTCGAGCCCTGGAAGACCATGAAGGTGGCTTACGTCCTCAACTCGAACGTCGTCGCGCCGACCTTGATCGGAGCGCCCACCTTCACCTGGACGGGGGCGGCGACGCGAGCACCGTCGTGGGAGGTGCCGTTCGTGGAGTCGAGGTCTTGCAGCATCCACTGCTCGCCCCAGAGCACGAGGCGGGCGTGGTGGCTGGAGGTGTAGTCGTCGCGGATGACGAGACCCGACTCGCTCGAGCGTCCGATCGTGAGGGGTTCGGTGCCGAGCGGCAGTTCGAGCCCGGCCTTCGGTCCGCTCGTGATCACGATGCGCGAGACGGTCGAGGTCGTGGCGAGCCCGCCCACCGGGGCGGGGGCCGGTGCGGCGGGGCGCTTGACCTGGGTGGTCACGGCGTCGGGCGAGGCGACGGGGGCCGCGGCCGCCGGAGCGGAGGACGCCACCGGCTCGGGGAGCTTCCGCACCTTGACGCCGAAGAGGTCGGCGCGCAGGGAGTAGACCACACCGAACACGAAGAACCACAACAGGACGAGGAAGCCGCCCTGCAGAAGAAGAAGAGTCAGTTGACTCATGACTGGGGTCCCCGTTCCCGGACGTCGAAGATGCTCGTGGCGTCGGGCGCCTGCGGGCGCCGCGGCGGCTGCGCCTGCGCGACCACACGGAACACGATATTGGTGCGACCGATCGAGATCGTCGAATCGGGCGGCAGTGCGGCCTCGGACACCTTGCGGCCGTTCAAGGTCGTGCCGTTGGTGGAGCCGAGGTCTCGGACCATCGCGCGCTCGCCGTCCCAGAGGATCTCGACGTGCTTTCGACTGGTACCGGCGTCGGGGATGGTGATGTCGGCATCGCTGCCCCGGCCGATCACCGTGCGCGAACCCGTGAGCGGATGCCGCGTGCCGTCGATGTCGACGACACCTCTCCAGGCGATCCGGCCCTCGGTGGTCTGCGAGTCGACGCGCAGCGTTCCGGTCGACAGGGAGGCGTCGCGCTCGATCGAGATGGCGACGGGGCCGGCGAAGGAGTACCCCTGTGTGCGCGCGTGCTTCTTGACCAGGGCGTCGAGCTCGGAGACCAGGGTCGAGCCCAGGGTGCTCATCTTCTCGTCGTCGGCGGGGGACAGTCGCACGGCGAACGTGTTGGGGGCCAGGATGCGGTCACGCGTGACGACCACGGCCTTCTTATCGAGCTCGCTGCGCAGCGCGGACGCGATCTCCACCGGCTGGATGCCGCTGCGGAAGGTCTTCGCGAACGCACCGTTGACGGCGCGTTCGAGACCTTTCTCGAAACTGTCGAGTAGTCCCACGAGACTCCTTCGGGCAGGCAGACCAGTAGGCACATCGTAGTCAGCGCGGCTGGACAGGTCATGGAAGCCGCTTGCGGGACCTGCGTTTCGTGACGCGGTCGCGGCCGTGATATTCTCGGGAAGTTGGTCGCGTGACATCTCGGTGCCGCGCACGCGCGAGTGGCGGAATAGGTAGACGCGCTGGCTTCAGGTGCCAGTGCCTTCACGGGCGTGGGGGTTCAAGTCCCCCCTCGCGCACACAACGAAGAAGGCCCCGGGTTCATCCCGGGGCCTTCTTCGTTGTGCGCGCGAGGCTCGGTCCTGCAACCCCGTGCTCCGCGCGCAGCGAAGAGGAGCGATCACGGGGTTCGGACCCGGATCGCTCCTCTTTCTCGGCGGGCGGGATGGTCGATGCCCGACCCCGGGGACCGCACCGCCACAGCAGGGCAGGACCTCGCGCGCGAAGGCGTGAACGCGGCCGCCGCACGCCGTGCGCCTGCACGCGACGCCATCACCCACCGCCTTCGCGGTGACCTCTCGAGCGCCGGCGCCCACGGACGCCGAAGGCGTTCGATCAGGCGGCGCCGTAGTGCTGCTGCCGCGCGTTCGTTCCCTGCGACGCATAAGCGTCGAGAACGGCGTCACTGATGCGACCGCGATCGGACACCTCGAGGTTGTTGGCCCGTGCCCATTCCCGGATCGCACGCCGCTTCATCGTGCGCTGCGACCGGGTCAAGTGACGGGCGTTCTCGAAGCCCTCTGTTCTGGCGGCGGCGATGAACGGTGCCAAGGCCTCGCGAAGCTTCTCGGTGTTGCCTCGCGTCAAATCGATGGAGTACTGGACTCCTTCGAGAGCGAATGACACCGGGGTGGAGTCCAAGTCCAGTTCGGATCCGTCCAAGTCGTCGAGTCGACGGAAAATCTGCTCGAGTGCCACAGCACTCCCCTCCCATTGTGCCCCCACACAAGACCAATCATAGCGGCCGATTCCTCGATTTCCAGGGGTCGTTGATCGAGTCGGGATCATGTGTATGAATCGACCTGATGCGCGTCGTCGAGCCGGAACGGGTGCGGTGGTCAGAACCTGGGTGTCGGAAACCCGCGAGATTCCGCCCCTGTTCCCTCACGTGCCCGCGCGACAGACAGACTTCGAGGCGCCGCGCAACCCACCCCCGAAAAGCCCTTCCTGGGAGGATGCTGGACATAACGAGAACCCGCCCTCGAGCGGGCATCGGTTCACACTCGCGAAAGGAACAACAATGGGATTCTTCGGATTTCTTCTCCTCGGACTCATCGCCGGCGCCATCGCCAAGCTGATCCTCCCCGGAAAGCAGGGCGGCGGCTGGCTCATCACGCTTCTCCTCGGCGTCGTCGGCGCTCTGTTGGGCGGCTTCCTGGGCAGCGTCCTCTTCAACGCCCCCCTGGAGAACTTCTTCTCCATCCAGACTTGGCTCCTCGCCATCGGCGGTTCGATCATCGTCCTGCTGATCTACGGCCTCATCGTCGGACGTCGCGCCGCGCGCTGACAACCTGCGAAAGGCCCGGGGCGGTGGGACCGCGCCCCGGGCCTTTCCTCGTTTTCGACCTCGTCAACCGACCCCGTCTCGCCATCCCCCCTGAATACCGTGGGCTCATGCCCCGTGACACCCCCACCGCACAGACGATCGCCCGCCGCATCGTTCAGGCCGCATCGGCCGATGTCGAATCCACCGAAGCCGCAGCCCTCGCCGACGCGCCCGATGGGGTGCACCAGCACCGCACGGTCGTTCGAAGGCTCCGAAGCGTCATCACGGTCCTTCGTCGTATCTCGCCGACCGCGCAGGCCCGGGAGCTGAATGCGGCCCTGAAGGCGTGGGGTCATCTGCTGGGTGAGGCGCGCGATGCCGAGGTGCGGGCGCAACGCGCCGAAGACGCATTGGCGGAGCGGGGGATCGACGATGCCGACGCCCGCCGTCGGCTCGTGGGCGACGAACGCGCGGCCTACCGCCACCTGCACGACCGCGTCGTCGCGGCGCACGGGACCGAGGAGTCACGCGCCCGCACGCAGCTCGTGCGCGAGGCCGGACTGCACCTCGAACTCGACGACGCCACGGCGAAGAAGGTCTTCCGCCGCCTGCTCCGCGGGGAGGCCGACCGCGTCGTCCGAGCGGCACGGCGCAGCGACGGGTCGATCGAACGTCTGCACGACGTGCGCAAGGCCGCGCGCCGGCTGCGTTACCTCGCCGAAGCCGTCGATCGCGCCGATCCGGAGCTGCTCGGCGGCGATGCTCGACGCGTGGGACGGCGCGCGAAGCGGGTGCACAAGCTGTTGGGCGATCATCGGGACGACCTGCTGCTGGCCGACCGGGCCCGCGCCCTCCACCGCCGAGCCTTCACCGCGCAGGAGGACACCCGCCCCTATGACGCGGTTGCCGCGCTCGCCGTGGAGCGGGCCGAGGCGAACCTGAAAGAGGTGCCGAAGGCCCTCAAGCGGGTGAAGAAGGCGGCGAGGCGCCTGGGCTGACTCTTCCCCGTATGCCCATGCTCCGTCGCCCCCGTCTCTCGTTCCTCGTCGTCCTGCTCGTCGGCGGGGCGGTCGCGTCGATCGTGGTGTGGCCGCAGATGATCGGCATCCATCGCGTGCCGTTCATCGCGAACGTCCTCTCCCTGCGAGGAGTGCTCGCGGGAGTGCTCGGTGTGCTGGCGGTGCTCGTGGGCGGGGTGGCGCTGTGGAGGAGGAGGTGGGGCATCAGCGCCGCGCTGTCGCTCGCGCTCGCCGCCGCCTCTCTGGGCCACGCCGGCGTGCTGGTCGCCCGGGGGTGGGGCGCGCCCGCGGTCGGCGGCGATCTCACCGTCGTGGCCTGGAACGCTTACGGCGGCGGAGCGTCAGCCGAGAGCGTCGCGCGTCTCGTGCGCGACACCGGCGCAGACGTCGTCAGCCTGCCCGAGACCGACGCCTTCGCCGCGGCGGAGATCGTCGGCATCCTGGCCCGAGAGGGGGTGTCGATGCGACACGACACTATCGCTGCGGCGCCGGGCGGCGAGACGATCCCGACGTCGATCCTCATCTCGACGGCGTTGGGAGCGTACGCGCGCGACGCGTCGATCGCGTCGACACCCGGGCTGCCCAGCGGTGTCTGGCGGCCCGTCGACGGGCGGGGGCCCGTTCTCGTGGCCGCTCATCCGATGCCGCCGCTGCCGCGGGTGATGGACCAGTGGGATGCGGGCCTGCGGTGGATCGCACAGCGATGCGCCGACCCCGACGTGATCGTCGCCGGCGACCTCAACGCCACCGTCGACCACTTCGTCGGCCTCGGCGCCCGTGGCGGGATGATCGGTGGATGCCGTGACGCCGCGGCCGCGGTCGGCGCGGGCGCACAGGGGACCTGGCCCGTGCGGCTCCCTCTCGCTCTGGCGGCACCCATCGATCACGTGCTGGTCGGCGAAGGGTGGCGCGCGGAGTCGTTCACCGTGCTCACCGACTTCGACGCGGCCGGCAGCGACCACCGGCCGATCGTCGCGACCCTCGCGCGGCACTGAGCGCCGACGTCACTCCAGGGTCGGGGGCAGGACCCAGACGACGTCGTCGCCGTCGCGCCGGTGCTCGACGAAACCGATGCGCGCGAGGACGTCTCGGGACGGCTCGTCGCTCGCGGCGACGCACGCGTACAGCGGCCGCTCGCCCTCGCGCGCGGTCAGCAGACGCAACGCCTCGGCGGACACGTCACCCGTCGCGTCGGGCGCGACGGCCAGGAGGATCTCGCGGTCGCCGTCCACGTCCAGCGCGGCGGCGAGGCCGACCACCGCGGCATCCTGGACGATGGCGAGAGCAGCGACATCGGCGCGACCCGTCCACGCGTCGAACGCGGGACGATCGTCGAAGGCGGCGCGTGTCCACGCGGATCCGCTCGCCCGGACGGCCGAGAACGCGGCATCCCGATCGTCGTCGTGAAGGTCGCGCAGCTCCATGTGAGGCATGCCGTCACGCTAGCGCCGCCGGACGAGGTCACCGCCGCTCTTGTGCGCTCAGGCGAAACCGTGCAGAGCGAGGAACGTCCAGGTGGCCCCGTTCGCATCCCGCGCGGCGACCTGCGTACGCAGGTGATCGAAGAGCGTCTCGCGCGTCTCGTCGGAGATGCTCTCCCACCCGTCGAGATTGCGTCGCAGGACGAGGTCGGTCTGCTCCAACGCGCGCGAGAAGACGAGGTTGCGCGATCCGGATGCCATGTGGGCGTAGAACGCCAGCACGGCGGCGACGTACGACGGCGACGTCCCGGCGTCGCGCATGCGATCGACGAGGTCGACGGCGAGATCGATCTCGTCGTCGGTGCATCGAGCGAGGGCCACGCGGACGGCACCCGCGATGGTGTGGGCGGCGTACTCGCGCATATCGGTGCGGGCGCGGTCGGTGACCTCGGACACCCGCGTGTACCTGTTGGCAGCGATCTCGACGAGGCCGATGCGCTCCAGCTTTTGCAGGGCCTCGCGCACCGGGGTACGGGAGATACCCATCAGCTGGGCCAGTTCGACGTCACGCAAACGGTCTCCCGGCCGCAGACGGCCGTCGACGATCGCCCCGCCGAGGGCACGATACGCCTCGTCGACGAGGGCCGAAGCGCGGCGGCGATCATCCATCAAGCGGAGTTTACGGCTTTCAGATATCACAGAATGTCGACATAAGTTACTGTTTCTTCGTTTTCGTGTCGCGCACACGCCTCGACGCCGGTATTGTCATCACGTCACGCCTCGCGTGACATATCCGGGGGGATCCGTCGACGCCCGGGCTTCGAGCCCTGCTCAGCCCGGGCGTCGTATGGGCTTCGGGCGTGCGAGGCCCCGTTCCGCCTCGCGCAACGTTTGTGTCACAGTGCCGTGCGCACGGCGAATACGCCCGTTACCGTGGGGGCACAGTCCGGCGCGCTCGGTGTCGGCTCGAGCGGGAAACGGCATCAGGATGAGCACGCAGGGCACGGTCAAGTGGTTCAACTCGGAGAAGGGCTTCGGCTTCATCGCCCCGGATGACGGCGGGCAGGACGTGTTCGCCCACTACAGCGCCATCCAGTCGGGCGGTTATCGCTCGCTCGAGGAGAACCAGCGCGTCGAGTTCGAGGTCGCCCAGGGTCCGAAGGGCCTGCAGGCGGAAGACATCCGCCCGCTCTGACCTCCTCCGAGTCCGAATCTGATGCGCCCCGGCCGACGACTGCGTCGTCCGGGGCGTTTCAGTTCTCGGACCGCACGAGATCCACCCCGGCGGCCGCGAACTGCCGGATCGTCGCGTGCGGGAGGAACGCCCGTGTGAGAGCGGCACCGATGCGCGTGAGATCCGCCTCGTCGCGGTAGAGCAGGTACATGGTCTCGTAGCGCGGGTGGAACTTCTGCTTGAAGCGGTGCAGCGAGGTGAAGCCGTAGACGGGTTCGAGGGCGTCGGCCACGCGCTTCTGCAGGTCGGCGATGACACCGGCATCCGCGGGGTACTCGTGCGCCAGCGGTGCCCCTGACAGCGACATCACCTCGGCACCCTCGGCGGAGAACTGTCGGGCCGATGCCCCGATGAGGAATTCCATGACGGGACCGAAGCCGCCGTCACGGCGCCGCATGAGGTCGAGCGTCCACCCGCGCAGCGCGCCGTCACCGTAGACGGGCAGCCACGACAGGAACCCGTCGATGTCTCCCGCGGGCGACACCGCGAGGGCGATGCGCACCTCGGGGTCGGACGCCTCGTGCAACGTGCCGAGCGTGAAACCCATCTCGGGAAGGCCCTTGTCGCCCACCCAGCTCTCGGAGATCGCGCGCAGCTGCTGGCGGACGCCCCAGCTCTCGTCGTTCAGTCGGGAGAGGCGGAACGTCATGCCCTCTCGCTCGGCCCGATTCAGCGAGGTGCGCACCGCGCCCCACGCCTTACCGGTGAACTGCAGGCCCGGGAGGTCGACCACGGTGTCGTCGGCCACGACGATGCTGCGCCACCCCGCCGGTACCGCAGCCCGCGTCGCCCCACCGGCGGAGAAGAAGCACGGGGCCAGGCCCGCGGCCTCGGCGCGGTCGATGAAGCGGCGGACGGTGTCCGATCGGGACTCGAGCGGACCGAGGGGGTCGCCGAGCGCCAGGGCGACGCCGGAGCGCCGTTGATACGCCACGACGCCGCGACCGAATCGGGCGTACGACATTCCGTCCCACGTCGTCATCCACGACAGGGTGCCCCCGCCGGTGGCGCGCAATTCCTGCTTCACGTCGTCGACCGTCGGCGCCGGAGTATCGCCGAGTGCGGCGCGCGGGCGAGCTCGGAACGCGGCCCGCACCAGGAAGAAGTAGACCGACGCCACGATCCACAGCGTCGAGGAGGCCAGAACGCTGGTGATGTCGGCATCCACGTCGGCCTCGATACCGCTCACGCCGGACAGCGACAGCACACCGACGACGAGCACCACGAGCGCGACGTTGAGGGCGCAGTAGACCATCACGATGACCCACGCCCACCGGCGGCCTCGTCGCAGCGCCGTGGCGACGAGGAGGACGATCACGGTGTTCACGGCGACGTCGATCCACGACCCCGTGGCCGCGGCGGAGGTGCCGAACGGACCGGTCATGGGTGCGACGTAGCCGAGGATCTCGATGGCGCCGAGCGCGCACAGCATCACGAAGGCGACCAGGCGCTGTTCGCGGACGCTCACGCGCTGTGGGCGGAGCGACCGGTCGACGGCGAGGACGAGGAGCACCGCGAGGACGTGCTCGAGGTCGGGCAGCGACCCGTAGTAGAAGAACGACACCAGGAGCACCGCGAGGAAGACCGTCCACGCGCGCAGACGCCACGGAGAGGGCAGCAGTGCGAGTGCCGCGGCGAGGCAGGCGAACAGGCCGCCCGACGGGCCGACATCGAGGGCGGCAGCCTCTTGTTGCGCCCACGGCCATGGCAGAACCGCCGCACCCCACAGGAACGCGGAGGCGGCGAGGACGGAGAACAGCTGGCCCCCGGCGAAGGTGATCGCAGCGACCCGGGAGCCTCGGCGCGCCTCAAGGAACCCCATGGCCGCGAGAATCGGGATGCCGGCGGCGTAGACCCAGGGGGAGTCGACGAAGAAGGTCCCGGTGATCGGCGTCCACCACCGACCGGCCGAGAGGGCGGGGAGGCCGTAGGCGACGGCGGGGAACAGGTCGGAGTCGGCGAACCTCTGCCACAGGCCTCCGGAGAGCACCCCCACGAGCAGCAGCACGACGGCGAGTGTCAGCGTGACCGGGATGCGTTTCGCCACCACGAGCGAGCGAGTGGCAAGGGTCTGCTGCGCCATGCCGCTCACGATAGGGCACGCATGCGTCGTGACGGGAGGCTGCGACGGGGGCGTCGCGGCCGGGGGTGTCAGCACGGCGGCGCTCGCGGCGCGGGGCGGATCGGGCGGCGCGGGGTGGATCGGACCGTGCGGGTCCGCGCAGGGTGGCCGGGCGGCGCGGGCCAGCGCACGGCAGGCCGGGCGGGGCGGGCCAGCGCCCGAGTGACCGGGCGGGGCGGGTCAGCGCAGGGCGGACCAGGCGGCGCGGGCGGCGGTGAGCGCCTGCGTGGCGTCGGTGGCGGCACGGGCCTCGGCGAGGTGGCGGCGCGCGCGTTCCCCCCGCAGACGCAGGGCGATGAGGTCGGCGTCATCGCGTGCGACGACCTGCGCCTGACCGCGCCTCTCGTCCGCCGCGCGGGCGGCTGTTCCGGCGGTTCCTTCAGCCGCTGTCGCCGCCGCTGTCTCGGCGGCGGCGAGGGCGGCGCGGGCGCAGGCGAGCGTTCCCGGAAGCGCCGTACGAGCGGCCTCGACACGGCGGCGCATGCTGACGGCCTCGCCGACGAGGACGTCGCGCTCCTCGCGGAGGCGGGCGACGGTGGCGACGGCTTCGCGCGGGCGTCTCGACGCCGCGGCGGCAGCGCCGTCGAGTTCGACGGCCGCCGCACGCAAGCGCTCGGCCGCTCCCGGCCGACACGCTTCGGGGCGGGAGCTCGCCACGGCGATCGCCTCCTCGATCTCGGCGCGGGCGGCGGCCACCTCGGCGTCGGCGTTGCCGGCTGCCTGGAGGGCGATACGGTGGCCGTCTTCGACCTCGCGCAGGTGGCGTGCGGCGAGGCGCAGAGCCCTCGTTGCTCGGAGGACGTGGCCGCCCCCGGCATCCTCTTCCGCGCTCCGGAGGGCGTCGTCGGCGTCGGCCAGAGCACTTCTCGCGCTCTCCGCCGCCACGGCGGCCTCGGACCAGTCATCGTCGTCGAAGCGCGCGCGCAGAGCGTCGACCAACGGCTCGGGGTCACCGGATGTCGCGACCAGATCGTCGCGTCGGCGACGCGCGGCCGCGAGGAGACCGGCGGGTGAGCGGTGCTCGCGCTGCCACTCCGCGAGGCGGGTGCGAACCGTGAGCACCTGCGTTCGCTGCGCATCGAGCGCCCCGTGGAGCGTGCGTGCCTGGTCGCGTCGGCGCGCGGCCACGCCGGTGTCGGCCTCGAGGACCAGCAGGTCGCCGAAGCCCCGATCACGGGCGCGATGCGCCGTGGTGCGGGCACGACGAAGCTCGGTGGGGACGTCGTCGGCGTCGAGTGCGTCGGCGGCCTCGAACGCCAGGTCGAGATCGACGACCTCGTCGTCGAGTGCGAGCAGGGCGGCCGCCGCGCCGGAGACCGCCCGACCGGCGGCCGCACGGGCGTGAGAGGACCGGCGTGCCACGCGCACGGCGACGACGACGACCGCCACGACGAGGGCGGCGGCGGCGAGGGCGATCGCCGTCGGCACCGCCCACGACAGATCAGGCATCGGCATCGGGTGCGTCATCGACGAGGAGAAGGGCACGAAGCTGATCGACGTCGTCGACGGCCGCCTGGGCGCCCTCTGCCTCGTGCGGCCAGCTGAAGCCCCACCGCACGAAGATCACCGGCACTCCGGCATCCTGACCGCCCTCGACATCGTGGTGCCGATCGCCGACCAGCACGGGACGCGACGTATCGACCCCGGCGACCTCGAGTCGGCGGAGCGCTTCGCGCACGATGTCGGACTTGGTGCTCAGCGTGCGCTCGTCGAGGGTCGCGCCGACCATCGCCTCGAGGTCGGGGGCCAGACCGAAGTGGTCCATCAGCGCCACGACCTGCACCTCGGGTTTCGAGCTCGCCGTCGACTGGGGGACGCCTGCCGCGTGCAGATCGTGCACCAGCTCACCGACCCCCGGATACAGCCGCGCACTGACGGTGTACCCCTCGCTCTTGTTGAGGCCCCGGTAGAACGCGACGGCCTCGACGGCCTGCTCGGCGGTCATGCCCACGTTCACCTGGAAGGACTCGAACATCGGCGGGCCGATCCAGTGCGACAGCTCGCCTCGCGTCGGCGGCGTGCGCCCGAAGTGGTCGAGCGTGATCGTCAGGCGGCGGAGGATCCCCTCGGACGCGTCGACGAGGGTTCCGTCGACGTCCCACAGGACGCAGGTGAAGGGAGAGCGTTCGGGCATGCGTCCACGCTACCGGGGTGTCATCCCGGGGGGCGGATGCCGGAGCGCGGGGTCGCGACGTCTCGGTCGTCGAGGATCTATCGGCTCGGCGGATGATCGGGCAGCCGGTCGCCCACGTCGATGAGCACGCTCACGATCACGCCCACCACGAGGCCCACCGCTGCGCACACGACGGCCCAGCCGGCACACCACGCGAGCAGGGACCGCACGAGGAACGTCGGATCACCCGCGTGCGCCGCGAGGGCGGACGGGAACCACCCGATCAGCACGAGGAGAACGCCGAGCGCCGCTCCGCACACGAAGCCGAGCGTCCCGCACCTCACGAGGCGACGGAGGACCGGGAGCACGCGTCGGATGAGGGCGGCCACGGCTTCAAAAGAAGACGAATGAGGGTCTACAGCCCAAGCACCCTCTTCAGTTCCGCCGTCTGCTTGGCAGTGAGGCAGCCTCTCGGGAACGCCCGCGTCGCGTCGACGCTGAATGAGCGCGTCTTCCCGCCGTACGTGATCTTCGCGAAGCCGGGTCGCGATTCGAGGACGCAGATCGTGGGAGCGGGCGGAGCAGGCGGCTCGGTGTACGTGTCGGCGGGCCTGCCCCCGTTCCACTGATTGGTGCCGTTCGAGAACGTGTACTTCGCCGACGCCGTCGCCAGGAGTTCGCCCTGGGCGTTGATCGACCAGCTCATCAGGGGGCTCGCCGGGGCACCCTCCACTTTGTCGGCATCCCAGTGGGCATCACCCTTCACGGCGGGGTCGTCGACGACCCAGTCCCGACTGACGACGGGGGCGTCGAGCGTCATGCGCGGATAGCCGGGGAGGCACCCGTCGGGGAAGGGGTAGACGCGCTCACCGACGACCCGCCACGCGACGGATCCGTCGGCGCCTCGGTCTCCGACGTCGCCCGCGACCGTGACCTTGATCTGCTGAGTTCGCGACAACGTCACGGAGGTGGAGAACTTCCCCCGCGCGTCGGTGTGGCCGTGCGTCTCGACCGCCGCGTCGGTTCCCCCGTCGATCTGCTCCGTGACCTTCACCTCGACACCGCCGGCGACGTCCGTGGGTTCGTGCGCGATGCCGACGCGGACCGCTGCGCCGCCCCCGGAGGTGCAGAAAGGCTCGCCCCACACCGCGGAGAGAACCGGGATCGTAGGCGGAGCGGCAGACTGGTCGGCTGCCAGAGCCGGGGACGCGGCGACGAGCGCGAGCGCCGTGGTCATCGCAGCGACTGTCGTCACAATTCGGAATCGGGCGGAGAGCAGCCGTCGGGCGCGTGTGGCGAGCATGTCGTCCTTCGAGAATCAGGGCTGGAAGCCCGACCGGCGAACGGGTGGGCATCGCAGCGCGTGCAGTTCCCGCATTCCGGACAGTAGCAGTCGAGCGTTCCCGGTTCTCGTCGCTGCCCGGAAAGCGCTCCACGCGCTCACCCGGCGGCGTCCCCGGTTCTGACCGTGGGCCGCTGCATCCACCTGGCTGCTGCGGGCGATCGGCGCCGCGGCATCCTCCGTCTTCTCGCGCTCAGAACAGGCGCGGAGCCCCCGACTGCACGCCCTTCATCTCGTCGTAGTCGAGGGTGAGACACCGGATGCCGCGGTCGGTCGCCAGCACGCGTGCCTGCGGCTTGATCTCCTGCGCGGCGTAGACGCCGGTGACGGGTGCGAGCAGGGGATCGCGGTTCAGCAGCTCGAGGTAGCGGGTGAGCTGCTCGACGCCGTCGATGTCCCCACGGCGCTTGACCTCGATCGCGACGGTGCCGCGACCGTCGTCGTTGCGCAGCAGAAGATCGACGGGGCCGATGGCGGTGGGGTACTCGCGGCGTACGAGGGTGAGGTTCTCACCGACGACGGACACCTGCTCGGCCAGCAGGCGCTGCAGATCGGCCTCGACCCCGTCCTTGATCAGGCCGGGGTCGACCCCCAGGTCGTGGGCGGTGTCGTGGACGATCTCGTGGATGCGCACGAGCAGGGCATCGCCGGTCTTCGCGTGCGTCACGCGCCAGCGCTCGATCACCCCGTCTTCGACGTCTACCTCGTCGGGCTGCTCGAGAGTGAGGGAGCAGGGCGGGCTCATCCAGTTGAGCGGCTTGTAGGAGCCGCCGTCGGAGTGCACCAGCAGGCTGCCGTCGCCCTTGTGGACGAGCAGACGGGTGGCGAGGGGGAGATGCGCGTTGAGGCGGCCGGTGTAGTCGACGGAGCAACGGGCGATGACGAGACGCACCCGTCGAGCCTAATCGCGCCGTGCGGGCTCGGCGGGCTCGGGGGTCGCGGCCTCGTCGACGACGAGGGGCTTCGCGGCTCCCGAGAACAGTCCGGATGCCACGATCAGTCCGACCACGATGAGCAGCGTGTTCAGAAGGCCGATGTGGTCGCCGATCCACCCGAGGATGGGCGGGCCGCAGAGGAAGGCGACGTAGCCGATCGTCGCGGCCGCGGCCACGCGCGAGGCGGCCTTGGCGGGATCGTCGGCGGCGGCCGACATGCCGATCGGGAAGCCGAGCGAGGCGCCGAGGCCCCACAGCGCCGCACCGACGAAGACGAGCGGCCCGAACGGCGCCAGGATGAACAGCAGGAGCCCCGCAGCGGCCGTGGCGGCGAGGACCCGCAGCACGAGCACGCGACCGAGGCGGTCGACGACCGGACCCCCGGCGATGCGCCCCACGGTCATGGCGACCGAGAAGACGGCCAGCACGGCCGGGCCCGCCTCCTCGGGGGCACCATGGCCGTAGACCACGGCCGAGGGGAGCCAGTCGTTCGCACTGCCCTCGGCGAAGGCCATGCCGAGCATGATGACGCCGAGCGTGTAGGTGCGCGGCTCGCGCCACGCCTGGAGAGAGGTGGAGAGGCGCTCGCGCCAGTGCGCGCGCTCCTCGGCGACGGGGGCGTCCATCGCGACCTCGGCGCGGGGGACGTTCGCCACGGACACGAAGGCGACCACGAGGATCACGACCCCCATCGCGACGCAGTGCGCCATGACCGGGATGCCGAGGGTCACGGCGAGGAAGCCGAGGCCGGCACCGATCACCGTGCCGAAGCTGAAGAAGGCGTGCAGCAACGGCATGATCGTGCGCCCGGTCGCCTTCTCGAGCGCCGCACCCTCGACGTTCATCATCACGTCGACGGCGCCGTTGCCGAACCCGAAGAGCGCGAGACCGACCAGGGCGACGCCGAAGAGCTGGAACGTGTCGGCGCCGAACCCGATGATGGCCAGGCCGATTCCGACGAGCACGAGCGCGACGAGCATGCCCGAACGCGCGCCGATGCGCGCCATGACGGCGGGGGCGACGGAGAGCCCGATGATGGATGCAACGCCCATACCGAGCAGCAGCAGCCCCACGCCGGAGTTCTCGATACCGAGGGACTCGCGGATGGCGGGTACGCGCGACGCCCAGGTCGAGATGCTCAGGCCGCTCGCGAGGAAGATGGCGCAGATCGCGATGTGCCAGCGCACGAGCTGCGAGCGGGTCAACGTGGGGTGCATGCCCACACTGTACCGAATCGATTCGGCATCGATCGAATCGATTCGAGATTGGCCCGTCCCCCCGGGTAGCATCGCCGACGTGAGTTCCCGTCGCGCGACCATCAACGACGTCGCCCGCGAAGCAGGCGTCTCGCCGTCGACCGCATCGGTCGTCTTCAGCGGCAAGACGCCCACCTCGGAGGCGACCCGCGCCCGCGTCCTCGCGGCCGCCGAGAGCCTGGGCTACACCGGACCCGACCCGCGCGCGGCATCGCTGCGACGCGGGCGTTCCGGCATCGTCGGGGTGGTCTTCGACCAGCACCTCGGCACGGCCTTCCTCGACCCGGTCACCACCCACATGATGGACGGCCTGGCCGACGGGGTCTCGCGGCTGGGAGCCGCGCTGCTCCTGCTCCGCGACGACGGCGTGACGGTCAGCGAGCCCTCGCTGCACACGGCCCCCATCGACGCCGCCGTCCTCATCGGCTGCAGCCCGCGCATGCGGGACTCGCTCGAGATCGTGCGCGGCCGCGGGATCCCCGTCGTCGTGGTCGAGGGCGATGCCGGCGAGGGAGTCCCCCGCGTGCTGCTCGACAACGCCGACGCGCAGCGCGCGGCAGCCTCCCACCTCGCCTCCCTCGGGCACAGCGACGTCGTGATCGTCACCCTCCCCGTCGATGCGGGTCGGCGGCGCGGGTGGATCGCCGCCGACGCCGTCGTCGGGGTCGACGTGACCGCCGACCGTCTGCGGGGCGCGAGGGAGATCTTCCCCGACGCCCCCGCGCTCGCCGCGGCGACGAGTTCCATCGACGAGGGGGCCGTCGCGGGCCGCACGATCTTCGCCGAGCGCCGCCCCACCGCCGTCATCGCGCAGAGCGACCTGCTCGCCGCCGGCGTCATCCGGGCCGCGGAGGAGGCGGGTCTCCGGGTTCCGCAGGACGTCAGCGTCACCGGCTTCGACGGCGTGGTCGTCGACGGACTGGCTCCCCACGTCCTCACGACCCTCGTGCAGCCCGCCACCGCGAAGGGCCGCGCCGCGGGTGAGGCGGTCGCGGCAATGCTCGAAGACGCCACGCCGTCGGGCCTCGACCTCCAGTGCACGTTCCGTGCCGGGACGACGACGGCGCCGCCGATTACCACATGACATCCGTGGGTTCGAGGACTCTCATGCGCCGCATAGAATAGGACCGACACCCCGAGAGCCCGGGCATCCGCCCGTCGACCCCGAGGAGGCCCGCGCATGTTGATCTTCCTCGGCGCGTTCGCGGCGCTCCCGCTCCTGCTGCCGTGGCTGGTCTCGCGCATCGGACCCCGCGCGTTCTACGTGGCAGCCGTTCTTCCGGCCCTCGCCTTCGCGCATGCCATCGTGCTCGCCCCGACGGTGTTCTCCGGGGACATTCCGTTCGAGGAATACCGCTGGATCCCGGCGATCGACGTCTCGCTCTCGATGCGCATGGACGTGCTGGGCTGGCTGCTGACGCTCGTCGTCACCGGCGTCGGCGCCCTCGTCATGCTCTACTGCCGCTGGTACTTCCGCGGCAAGACCCAGGGCGTGGGGCAGTTCTCGGCCGTGCTCCTCGCCTTCGCCGGGGCCATGTACGGGCTCGTCCTGACCGACGACCTCGTCGTGCTCATCATGCTCTGGGAAGTCACGAGCGTGCTGTCGTACCTGCTGATCGGCTACTACCACGCCCGATCCGCCAGCCGGCGTGCCGCCCTTCAAGCGCTGCTGGTGACGACGCTCGGCGGGCTGGTCATGCTGATCGGCGTCGTGCTCGTGGTCGTGCAGGCGGGCACGTCGAGCCTGTCGGCGATCCTCGCCGATCCGCCCACGGGCACCATCGTCGACATCGCCGTGCTGCTGCTGCTCGTGGGAGCCCTGAGCAAGTCGGCCATCTTCCCCTTCCACTTCTGGCTCCCCGGTGCCATGGCGGCTCCCACCCCGGTCAGTGCCTACCTCCACGCCGCGGCCATGGTGAAGGCCGGAATCTACCTCGTGGCGCGCTTGGCCCCCGGCTTCGCCGAGACGCCCTTCTGGCGTCCGACCCTCATCACGCTCGGCGTCTTCACCATGCTGCTGGGCGGGTTCCAGGCGCTGCGCGAGCGCGACCTCAAGCGCATCCTCGCCTTCGGCACCGTCAGTCAGCTGGGCTTCCTCACCGTCATGCTCGGCTACGGAACTCGGGATGCCGCTCTCGCCGGCGTCGCCCTGCTGCTCAGCCACGCGCTGTTCAAGTCGTGCCTGTTCCTCATCGTCGGCGTCATCGACCGTCAGCTCAATACGCGTGACATCGGACAGCTCTCAGGACTGGGCCGCCAAGCGCCGGTGATGGCCACGGCCTCGTTCATCGCGATCGCCTCGATGGCCGGCGTCATCCCCACTCTCGGCTTCGTCGCGAAGGAGACGGCGCTCACCGCCCTGATCCACGAGGCGGAAGCCGGCGCCGGGTGGGGCATCGTCGCCCTGGTGGGCATCGTGCTGGGCTCCGCTCTCACGGCGGCGTACGGCATCCGCTTCCTCTGGGGCGCCTACTGGACCAAGCGCGACGTGGAGGCGACCGACTGGCCGGACCCGCCGATCGGATTCCTCTCGGCGCCGGTCCTGCTCGCCGCGGGGTCGCTCGCCCTCGGGTTCCTCGCCCCGGTCGTCGACCACTGGCTCGCGCCCTATGCCGACGGGTTGCCCGAGGCCACGCCGGGCGTTCCGGCACCCGACTACCCGTACCACCTCGCGCTCTGGCACGGCCTCGAGCCCGCGCTGTTCATCTCACTCGGCACGCTGGCGCTCGGTGCGGGCGTGTTCTGGATCGTGCGCAAGACGCAGCTGCACACGCGTCGGCGCGTGCTGCCCTTCACCGCGAACGACGTCTACAACGTCGCGCTGCGCTCCATCGACCACACCTCCGAGTGGGTCACGGCGCGGTTCCAGCGCGGTTCGCTGCCGTTCTACGTCGGCACGATCTTCATCGTGCTGGTCGTCGCCGAGGGCACGGCGCTGCTGGCCTCGCGCGAGTGGCGTGCGCAGCTCGACGCGTGGCAGTCGCCCGCGCAGCTGCTCGCCGCCCCTCTGATGATCGCGGCGGGCATCCTCGCGGTCCGCGCCCGCAAGCGCTTCACGGGCGTGGCCCTCGTCTCGGTCACCGGCCTCGGGCTCGTCGTGCTGTTCGCCACGAGCGGCGCTCCCGATCTCGCCCTCACCCAGGTGCTGATCGAGACCGTCACCCTCGTCGTGTTCGCCCTCGTGCTGCGGCGACTGCCCGCGCGCATGGGCGAGCAGAACGCCTCCGTCGCCCCCGTCGCCCGCGCGGTGCTCGGCGTCGGCGTCGGACTCACGATGGCCCTCGTCGCGATCGTCGCCACCGGCGCCCGTCAAGACGTCCCGGTGTCGATGGAGTGGCCCCCGCTGTCGTACGAGATCGGGCACGGCCGCAACGTCGTGAACGTCGCGCTCGTCGACCTGCGCGGCTGGGACACGATGGGGGAGCTGTCGGTTCTCGTCCTCGCGGCCACGGGCGTGGCATCCCTCGTCTTCATCACAGACCGCAGCGACAACCTCGCCCGCCGGTCCGGTACCGCCCGCAGTCGAACCGGCATCGGACGTCGTCGTCCCCTCGTCGAGACCGACAGCGGTGTGCGGGCACGGCGTCCGGGCGAATCCGACGCGCCGCGTGCCTGGCTGATCTCGGGGTCGAAAGTGCAGCCCGAGAACCGCTCGATCCTGCTCGAGATCATCGTGCGGGTGCTGTTCCACTCGATCATGATCGTGTCGCTGTACCTGCTGTTCGCCGGGCACAACCTCCCGGGTGGCGGCTTCGCCGGCGGCCTGGTCGCCGGGATGGGGCTCGTCATGCGCTACATCGCGGGAGGGCGCTGGGAGCTCGGTGCCGCCGCGCCCACCGACGCCGGTCGTCTGCTGGGGGCCGGCATGGCGATCGCCGTGCTCTGCGCTCTGCTGCCGATGGTGTTCGGGTTCGCGCCGCTGCAGAGCTTCACGTTCGAAGGCGATCTCCCCCTCATCGGGCACTGGGAGTTCGTCACCAGCACGATCTTCGACGTCGGTGTGTATCTCGTGGTGATCGGTCTCGTCCTCGACGTGCTCCGGAGCCTCGGGGCCGAGGTCGACCGGCAGTCGCAGCATCCCGAAGATGCGGAGATGGCACCCGCATGACCATCTCCCTCGTCCTCGTCATCGTCATGGCCGCGCTCTTCGCGTGCGGCGTCTACGCGATGCTCGAACGCAGCCTCACCCGCGTGCTGATCGGCTTCCTGCTGCTGGGCAACGCGGCCAACCTGCTGCTGCTGATCATGATGGGGGCGCCCGGTCGCGCCCCGTTCTACGACGACGGTGCGACGGACGTGTCGGAGATGTCCGACGCGCTTCCACAGGCGCTCATGCTCACGGCCATCGTCATCACCTTCGCCATTTCCGCCTTCCTGCTCGCCCTCATCTACCGGTCCTGGCAGCTCGGCCAGGCCGACACGGTCGTCGACGACGCCGACGACGTCGCTCTGCGTTCGCGCACGTCGGCCGAGGTCGACGACGCGATGGACGAGGAGTCCCGCTCCGACGACGACGACGTCACCACCGACTTCGTCGGCGACGTGGCCTCGCCCATCCGCGTGCTGCACCAGGGCGACCTGTCATCGCTCGTCGACGACGCCCCGGTCGACCGCGTCGCCGTGCGCCGCGACGGGGAGCGCCGCGACGGGGAGCGCCGCGACGGGGAGCGCGCGCCGGACGACACCCGCGACCCACAGGACGGTGACCGCCCGTGAGCGCGCTCGTACCCCTGCTCGTCGGCATCCCCCTCATCGGCGCCGCGATCAACCTCATCTTCGGCCGTCGCAAGAAGACGCAGATCGTGGTGTCTGTCGCGGCCCTGGCGACCGTGCTCGTGCTGGGCGCGGTGCTGCTGGTCACCGTCGACACGAGCGGTCCGATCGCCGTGGCCATCGCGGCCTGGCCGGTTCCGCTGGGCATCGTGCTGTACGTCGATGTTCTCGCCGCACTGCTGGTGGTCGTCACGAGCATCGTGCTGCTGGCGGTCCTGCTCTTCTCCATCGGGCAGGGCGCCGCCGACAACGACGCCGACACCCCGGTGTCGATCTTCTACCCGGCCTACCTCATCCTGGGCGCGGGCATCTTCAACGCCTTCATCGCGGGCGACCTGTTCAACCTCTACGTGGGGTTCGAGATCCTCTTGGTCGCCTCCTACGTGCTGATAACGCTGGGGGGGACCGAATCGCGCATCCGCACCGGCGTCGTCTACATCGTCGTGTCGCTGGTGTCGTCGATCCTCTTCCTCGCGGCGATCGCGATGGTCTACGGAGCCCTCGGCACCGTCAACATGGTGCAGATCAGCGAGCGCATGGCCCTGCTCCCGCAGGACACCCAGACGATCCTGCATCTGATGCTGCTGCTGGCGTTCGCGATCAAGGCGGCCGTCTTCCCGCTCTCCTTCTGGCTGCCCGACTCGTATCCCACCGCGCCGGCTCCGGTCACCGCGGTGTTCGCGGGCCTGCTCACCAAGGTCGGCGTCTACGCGATCATCCGCACCGAGACGCAGCTGTTCGTCGCGAACGACCTGAACTTCCTGCTGATGATGGTCGCGCTGTCGACGATGATCGTCGGCATCCTGGGCGCGGTCGCGCAGGCCGAGCTGAAACGCATCCTGTCGTTCACGCTCGTGAGCCACATCGGCTACATGATCTTCGGGCTCGCGATCAACACGCCCCTCGCCATCGGGGCGACGATCTACTACATCGTCCACCACATCATCGTGCAGACGACCCTGTTCCTCGCCGTCGGTCTGATCGAGCGTCGCGCCGGAAGCACCTCGATCCTCAAGGTGAAGGGGCTCATGCGCGCAGCCCCTCTGCTGGCGGTGCTGTACTTCATCCCGGCCATCAACCTGGGCGGCCTGCCGCCGTTCTCGGGCTTCATCGGCAAGTACGCGCTGTTCGACGCCGCCGCGCAGGTGGGTACGCCCGTCATGATGGTTCTCATCGTCGGCGGTATCGTCACCTCGATCCTCACGCTCTACGCCCTCATGCGGGCGTGGAACCTGTCGTTCTGGCGTGAAGACGACGACTCGTCCGAGACGAGCGAGCGCATCGCGTACCTCGGCAACGCCCCGGCGGCATCCGTGTCGACCGAGCGGCGCACGATCCCCCGGATCATGACCTTCGCCACGGCCGGGATGGTGGTCGTCACGATCTCGCTCACCGTCTTCGCCGGCCCCTTGCTCGACGTGTGCCTGCGCGCGGGCGAGCGTGTCGCCGAGGGAGTGACCCTGGTGCAGCTCGAAGAACAGGTGGGAGAGCGATGAGCCCGTCGGCGCGGTCGCAGAGATCGCTCTTCCTGCATCAGCTGCCGCTGCTGCTGTGGTTGATCGCGCTGTGGATGCTGTTGTGGGGCCAGCTGACGTGGTTGGGCCTGATCACCGGCATCGTCATGGCGATCTTCGTCACGCGCGTGTTCCGCCTTCCGCCGGTGGAACTCTCGGGCCGCATCAACCTCTGGTACGGGCTGATCTTCGTCGTCACCTTCCTCGGTGCCGTGATCAAGGGCTCGCTCATCGTGGCGTGGCAGGTGCTCGACGTGCGCCGCCAACCGGGGGCCGCGATCATCGCCGTGCCGCTCCGGGTGGCCGACGACGTGATCATGGCGCACACCGCGGTCACGGCATCGCTCATCCCGGGGTCGCTCATCGTCGACGTCGACCGCGAGAACCGCACGCTCTACCTGCACACGATCGGTGTGCGAAGCGACGAGGATGCCGAGCATCAGCGTCGTATCGTGCTGCTGTGGGAGGCGCGCATCACGCGGGCGGTGGGATCGAAGGAGGAGCTGCGCGAACTGCGGGCACGCATCTCCGACAGCGAGGTCGACCGTCCCTCCGTCTCCGCTGAGAAGCGGAGGACCGCCCCGTGACCACCGTGCTCGTCGCCGTCATCCTCGTCGTGTTCGCCGTTGCGGCCCTGCTCGCGCTGATCCGCCTCGTCATCGGGCCCTCGATCCTCGACCGCGCGGTCGCCGCCGACGTGCTGCTGACCGAGGTGGTCTGCATCCTCGGAGCCGACATGGTGATCAACCACCACACGCGCTCCCTGCCCGCGATGCTCGTCATCGCCGCGATCGGCGTGTTCGGCTCGATCGCCGTGGCCAGATTCGTCGCGCGGAAGGAGAATCCCCGATGACCATCGAGGCTGTTCTCGACGCCGTGGCGCTCGTGCTCGTGCTCGTGGGTGCCGTGCTGTGCCTGACCGCGACCATCGGTCTGCTGCGCTGGCGCGACGTGCCCACCCGTCTTCACGCCGCGACGAAGCCGCAGGTGCTCGGTGTGCTGCTCATCGTGATCGCCGTCGAGCTCGCGCTGCGGTCGTGGGAGGCGTTGGCCTTCGGCATCCCGATCGTGCTCATCCAGTTCGCGACCGCGCCGCTGGCCGCGCACATGGTGGGACGCGCGGCGTACCGCAACCGCACCACCGACGAGGCGAACCTCTACGTCGACGAGCTGCAGCACCGCACCGAGCAGCCGGGGGCGACCGGCGCCGAGACGCGCCCGGAGAACTGACTCAGGTCGCCGAGTCTTCCACGTCTCGTCGAGCCTGAGGCGACGGTGTTCCCTCGGGTGGTTCGGGGGTGTCCGTGCGGTGGTCGAGCTCGCGGGCTTCGCGTTCCGCGCGGCGGCCCTCGGCGATGAACGCCAAGCGGTTCAGGCACTCGTGGTTGCGGATCGTGAGCATCGGCTTCCACAGCAGTGACGGCAGGATCGAGGCCGCGCCCGACACGGGCTCCTCCACGATCGTGACCGCGGTGCCGACGGGATGCGGACGCGCGTCGATCCGGATGACACCCCGGCCGACGATGCCGGCCTCCGGACGCAGTCGCAGTCGGCGCGGAGGATCCCACTCGACGATCTCGGTCTCGTCGTGGATCATGACCGGCCAGACGCCGAGCGAGTGGTGGATGCGCGAGCCCTCCTGCGGCCACTGCTCGTCGACGTCGCGCATGCGCGCGGCCCCCACGACCCACACGGGGTAGAGCCACCCGTCCGAGAGCACGGCGAACAAGTCGTCGGGGGTGCAGCGCATCAGTCGCGTGTTGCGAGCGGCCATGGCATCCTCCGGTCGGCGTGCTTCGACTGTAGAGGACGCGTGCGACGCGGCACGCGGGCCTTGACGCGGAAACGCGTGGGGTGTCGTGCGCGGGGAGGCACGGGCCGTGACGAACGGAGGGGCAGGGAGGAGGAGAGGGGGATGCCGCGACAGTGGCCCTCCGCGGGTCCCTGGCCCTCCGCTCGTCACGCGGCCACGACGCTCAGCCGTGCGTGATGTCGGTCACCACGCCCTTCGCCAGACGTAGGCGGCGGCGGGCGCGGCGGGCCACGGCCGAGTCGTGCGTGACGACCACGAGCGTGAGCCCCTCGGCGTTCAGCGCCTGCAACACGTCGAGGATCTCGTCGCGCATGCTCTCGTCGAGGTTGCCCGTCGGCTCGTCGGCGAGCAGCACCCGGGGCTGCTTCGCCACGGCTCGGGCGATCGCGACGCGCTGCTGCTGCCCGCCCGAGAGTTCGCCCGGGCGGTGATCGGCGCGGTCGGCGAGCCCGACCCGCGCGAGCGCGTCTGCCACCCGCCGTCGCCGCTCCGCGCGGTCGAGGCCCAGTGGCTCCAACCCCATGTCGACGTTCTCGGCGGCGGTGAGGGTGGGGATGAGGTTGAATCCCTGGAAGACGAAGCCGATCTCCCGGGCGCGCAGGCGGCCGAGCTGTGCATTCGAGGCTCCCGCGATGTCGACGTCGCCGAGCGTCACCGACCCGCTCGAGGGGCGGTCGAGGGCGCCGAGCATCTGCAGCAGCGTGGATTTGCCGCCGCCGGTCGGGCCCTGGATGGTGACGAAGTCGCCCGCGGAGATCTCGAGGTCCACGCCGGCCAGGGCCTGGACCGTCCGGTCGCGCTGGCGGTACGTGCGGGTCACCCCCTGCAGGCGGTAGGCGGTCGCGGTCAGGGTGGGGGCGGTGAGGGTCATGATGTCTCCTTCGAAGGACGGGGGATGCCGCTCACGCGACCGAGCGGAGGGCGGCGGCGGGACTGAGACGCGCGGCGCGCCAGCCGCCGAAGGCTCCGGCGAGCACTCCGCCGAGCACCGCGATGCCGACGGCGGCCACGACGACGACCGGCGTCACCGGGGCGCTGAGCACGATGTCGGCGGCCTGGGACGCTGCCTGACCGACGCCGCCGGGACCGCCGGGACCGAAGCCCTCGCCGCCCTGGGCGGGACCGGCCGCTTGGCCACCGACCGAGATGGTCGGCGAGATGACGTTCACCAGCAGGATGCCGCCGAGACCGAGGACGAGACCCAGGACACCGCCGACCAGACCCTGCGCGAGCGATTCACCCGCCACCTGGCGCACGATGCGACCGTTCGACCAGCCGATGGCCTTGAGCGTGCCGAACTCCCGCGTCCGGCGCGCGACGCCCGAGATGGTGAACAGCACCGCGAGGGCGAGCGCGACCAGCAGCACGACGACCGACAGCCACGTGCCGAGATTCGAGATCAGCGACGACGCGCTCGACAGTGAGCCCGAGACCGTCGAGGCGAGTTCGGACTGCGAGCTGACGGTGGCGTCGGGCAGTGCCGCGGTGATCTCGCTCTGCACCGCGTCGATGGCATCCGCCGACTCCGCCTGCACGTACACGGTCGAGACGACGTCGCCGACACCGGCCAGCGTCTGCGCGACGTCGAGGGGCAGGTAGACGTTCGCCGCGGTGTCGGCCTCGGCCGATGCGGAGGCCACGATCCCGACGATCTGCATCGCGGTGCCCGCGACGTCGACCGTGCCGCCGACGCTCAGTCCGGCGCTCGCCGCGTACGTCGCATCGATGACGGCGACGTCAGTCCCGGCGTCGGAGGCGGAGAGGGCACGCCCGTCGGAGACCGTGACCGACGAGAGCGGACCGACGGATGCCGCCGGGTCGACGCCGAGCACACTGAAGGAGTCGACGCCGAAGGCGCTGCCGCCGTCACCGCCGGGACCGCCGCCGGACGGGGGCTGCTGCGGCATCCCCTCGCCCTGCGTGGTTCCGGTGTCGGTGCCGGCCTGGGTGCCGCGTTCGGGCATCTGCCCCGAGAACGTCGTGTTCGTCAGCGACAGCGCGCCGGTGGCGGCGGACACGCCGTCGAGGCCGTCGACGGTCGAGACGGTGGAGGCGTCGAGC
Organism: Microbacterium sp. 22296; assembly: GCF_052045385.1. Classification (NCBI taxonomy): domain Bacteria; kingdom Bacillati; phylum Actinomycetota; class Actinomycetes; order Micrococcales; family Microbacteriaceae; genus Microbacterium; species Microbacterium sp. 22296. The sequence goes on from NZ_JBQEOS010000005.1 coordinate 148,319, forward strand.
GTGCCGCGGCGCATGTCGGTCATCAGTCGCGACTGGCTGAGCGTCGTGGTGCCGTCGGTGGTCGTGCCGGCGTCGGCGCCGAAGTCGAAGCGCGGACCGCCGCCGCCCTGCCCGGGCTCGGTCTGGGCGCCGGTCACGGTGAGGTCGGTGCCGACGCCGTACACCGACGACAGCGCCTGCGACTGCGCGTCGCGCACGCCCGCCGAGAGAGCATTGACGACGATGACGAGCGCGATGGCGATCGCGAGTCCCACCGCGACGATCACGGTCTGTTTGGTGCGGCCGGCGAGTTCGCGCCGGAGGTACGTGCCGTACATGGTTCTCCTTCCGGACGCGGGGTGCGGCCGTCTCAGGCGACGGTAGGAACGGCACCCTCACCGCTCCCTCACGCTTTCTCTGAAACGCCTATGTCGCGTGACTCCGAGGCCCGGGACCGTGCATGCTGGCTCTCGTGACCTCCCGCCCCGCCCCCCTCGCCCGCCCCGACGGCTCGCCCATCCGCGTGCTCGTCGTCGACGACGAAGCGAACCTCAGCGACCTGCTGCGCATGGCCCTGCAGAACGAGGGATGGGACGCCCGCACCGCGGCGAACGGGCAGGAGGCGCTCGGCGTCATCCGCGAGTTCGCGCCCGACCTGCTCGTGCTCGACATCATGATGCCCGGCCTCGACGGCATGGAGCTCCTGACCCGCATCCGCGCGGCGGGCAACGACGCGCCCGTGCTGTTCCTGACGGCGAAGGATGCCGTGGAAGACCGCATCGCGGGGATATCGGCCGGCGCCGACGATTACGTCACGAAGCCTTTCAACCTCGAGGAGGTCATCGTGCGGCTGCGGGGCATGGCCCGCCGCCACGTCGCGGCGGTCGCCGACGCCGACCCGCGGTTGCGCGTGGGCGATCTCGTGCTCGACGAGGAGTCGTACGAGGTCGAGCGCGGCGGCATCCCGATCAAACTCACCGCCAAGGAGTTCGAGCTCCTGCGCTACCTCATGCAGAACCCCCGCCGGGTGCTGAGCAAGGCGCAGATCCTCGACCAGGTGTGGAGCTACGACTTCGGCGGCAACGGCAGCGTCGTCGAGATCTACATCTCGTACCTGCGCAAGAAGATCGACACCCTCGGTGAACCGTTGATCCACACCGTCCGCGGCGTCGGATACACGATCAAGGCGCCATGACCCGGGGTCGCTGGACCCTGCGCCGCACCCTGGTGGTGGGGACGAGCGTGCTGGTCGCGCTCGCGTTCGTCGCGATGAGCCTGGCGACGATCCTCGCGCTGCGTTCGTTCGCGCTCGATCGCCTCGACCAGCAGGTGCGAGAGGGTCTGTCGTTCGCGGTCGGTCGCGACGCGTTCGACGGACGCGGCGGTGACGGTCGGCCCCCGGGGATGGATGCCGGAAACCCGGGGTCGGATGCCGGGAGCCCCGCGCCGCGCATCGGCACCCTTCAGGCCGTGATCGGCAGCGACGGGACGGTGCAGCGCTCCGGCTACACGCGGGCGGACGGCACGCTCGTCACCCTGAGCGACGATCAGATCGCGCTGCTGCGCTCGTCGGTGTCGACCGATGGCGCGCCCACGACCGTGGATCTCGGCGCGGACTTCGGGGCGTTCCGCGTGGCGGGGGCCGATGACGACGGCGTCACCGTCTTCGCCGGCAACTCGCAGGCCGACGTGACCGCGACCACATCGGCGTTGATCGTGATCCTCGTCGCCGTCTCGGCCGGGACCCTGCTCGTCGCCGTGCTGGGTCTGTCGCTCTTCGTGCGACGGAGCCTGCGTCCGCTCGACCGGGTGGCGGGCGTCGCGCAACGGGTGTCGACGCTGTCGCTGAGCGCCGGGAGCGTGGAGATCCCCGACCGGGTCGCCGCCCCCGACACCGACCCGGCGACCGAGGTGGGCCGGGTGGGTGCGTCGCTCAACGAGTTGCTCGGGCACGTGCAGTCCTCGCTCGCCGCACGCCAGCACAGCGAGGAGCAGCTGCGGCGCTTCATCGCGGATGCCAGCCACGAGCTCCGCACGCCCTTGGCCAGCATCCGCGGCTACGCTCAGCTCTCGCTCGGCGAGGACGCGCCGATGACGCCGACGCAGGCCCGCTCGTTCGATCGGATCGAGTCGGAGGCCCGGCGCATGGCATCCCTCGTCGACGACCTGCTGCTGCTGGCGCGGCTGGATGCCGGGCAGCCGCTGCGTCGAGAGGAGGTCGAGTTGACGCTGCTCGCCGTCGACGCGGTCAGCGACGCGCAGGCGGCGGATGCGACGCACGAGTGGCGTCTCGACGTGACGGACGACCTCATCTCGGTGACCGGCGATGAGAACCGTCTGCGGCAGGTCGTGGCGAACCTGCTGCGCAACGCGCAGACGCACACCCCGTCGGGGACGACGGTGACGCTGTCGCTCGCGCGGGAGGGCTCCGCCGCGGTGCTGCGGGTGGTCGACACCGGCCCGGGCATCGATCCGGGCGTGGCCGGACGGCTGTTCGACCGCTTCGCCCGCGCCGACGACGCCCGCAACCGGGATGCCGGGAGCACGGGCCTGGGGCTGTCGATCGCGCAGGCCATCACCGAGGCGCACGGCGGCGCGATCTCCGTCGAGAGCGCTCCGGGGCGGACGGCGTTCGAGGTGCGGCTGCCGGTGTGAGCGGGGCGCTCGGCGGCGAGGGGGACTGCCACGGGCGGGGATGCAGCGGATCGCCGGGCCGTCAATGCCGGTGACGCACAGCCGGCACATAGCGATGATGAGGGTCCCCTTTTGCCTCCCCCCTGAGGATCTGACCATGCCCGCGCCCCCCGACGCCGATTTCGTCGTGCTCACCAGCCGTCTCTCGCCCCGACGCGACGGAGGGTACGCCGTCGCTGTCGCATCGCGCCTCCGACTGCTCCGTTCGATCGGCGTGGTGCGTCCGCTGCTGCTGACGTTCGACGTGGGCGGCGCCGACCAGCACGCGGAGGACAATCGACAGGCCTTTCGCGATCCGCACGCGGATGTCGAGATCCGGAATTTGTTCGAGGAGATCCTCCACGACTCGTCCTGGCTCTACGACGAGGCTCGGGAGGGCCGAGCCGATCCCGACGCCTCGTATCGTGAGATCCGCGACGGTGCGGGGAGGGGAGTCATCTCCCTCCCGGTCATCGATGATGCCGCGTGGCATCTGGCCGAGACGCCGGTCGTCGTTCCCGGAGGTGACGGACACCGGATCATCGCCGGGTTCCGTGAGTTGTACCGGACCTGGCTGACACGCGTCGTGGCCCAGCTGCGTTCGCGCGCCGGGGATGACCACCGCTGCATCGTCGTGATCTGCGAGTCGAAGCAGGTCGGCGAGCTGATCGCGGACTGGGCCGACCCGGACGTGCGCATCGTGCACACCGTCCACAACTCGCACCTCGTCGCCCCCTGCGAGCCGTCGTCGTCGCTGCGCGATGACGGGTGGCGCCGATGGCTCGCCCTCCTCGACCACTTCGATGCCGTCATCTGGCCTACCGCCTCGCAGCAGACAGACGTGACCGAGCGGTTCGGAGCGCTCGAGGGATCCGTCGTCATCCCCACCCCCATCACCCCCGACCCCCGTCCCCGCTCTCACGGTGGCAGGGGCCGCGACGTCCTGATGGTGAACAGACTCGTCGACCAGAAACGGGTGGACACCGCCGTCGCCTCCTGGCCGCTAGTTCTGCAGCGCGTCCCCGATGCGCACCTCCACATCTACGGCGACGGTCCCCTCCGGGGGCAGCTGCAGGAACTGATCGACGACCGCGGGCTGACCGGGAGCGTCCACCTGCACGGGTACTCCGACCGTGTCCGCGAGGCCATGGCGATCTCCGCCGCCTTCCTCTGCACGAGCGCGTTCGAGGGGCAGAACCTCGCCATCGGTGAGGCGCTCTCGAGTGGTCTCCCGGTCGTGGCGTTCGACGTGTGTTACGGCCCCCGGGACTACGTGGGCACGGGCGGGATCCTCGTCTCCCCCGGTGATGTCGACGGGGTCGCGAGCGCTCTGGCGTCGCTCCTGCTCGACGACACCGCGCGGGCCGAGATGTCGGTGCGGGCCCTCGAGCAGTCGAGGCGACTGAGCCCCGAGGCGGTGGGGGAGACCTTCGCCCGGCTCCTCGAAGACGTCGTCGCCCGCCCGGCGAGGCGACGGACATCCGCCGCGGATCAGGCGGTGCTCCCGGCCGCGTGAGCCGGCATCCGGATTACGCCGTGTACGCAACCGCGGGCCGCTGGGCGAACCGGAGATCTGCGTGGGAGCCTGCCGTGGAACGGGGTGAAGGAGGAGAAGGTCTGTGACGGCCTCTGTGATGAAAGACCCCTGTTGGTTGGTGCAGCTCTACCGAACAGACGTCTAGTTTCGGCCCTGCGCTTCTAAAGGGGGGCACGCACACAGCGACAGCGTGTCGCTGTGTCGAAGGGACAACCGATGAAAATTCTTCGCCGTTCATCACTCGCCGCCGGTGTCGCGGCCGTCGCACTGGCGCTTACTTTTCCCGCACAGGCGGCCTCCGCGGCCACCGCCGACACAGGTACGGAGCACGCTTTCCACGAAATCGTGTCCACCCTGAACATTTCAGCGGCGGCGAAGGAGCAGGTGGAGTCGTACTTCCAGACTTTGCCGGAGGCGAAGCAGAAGGCGGGCGTCGCTGACCCCTCGACGTTGTTCACCTATTCGGCTGTGACGTCCACCGTGAAGGAGCTGCCTACGGCGGCTCCCAAGGGCCGGCAGATCGCTGCGGCGGCGGCGACCTGCACACTGGAGGTCACGAACAAGCAGGAAGCCAAGATTGCGAACATCACCGTGGTGACGTTCAACCTCACCTACCGGTACGAGGCGAACGGAAACACCGTCACTCGCAACCTGCTGTGCACGGGCTCGGCCTCCGGCGCGATCAACGCCAGCTCCTCGTCGAACCAGTACATCTCGCAAGGCCGCGGCACCTGCGAGGTTCGCACCCAGGCCAGCGTCTTCATCAAGGGCGCGCCTTTCCAATTCACGAAGGTGCACACTGTTACTACTCAGGCCGGAAACGCCGTCCGAGTTGATGGACGTATCTACACTGCCTAAGTTGCCAGCATGACCGACATGCAGAAGACCAACACGAACACCCTTCACTGGTGGGTGGTCACCGCAGCCGCGGTTTCGCTGGCCGCGCCTTTGGTGACCGACTGGGCGTTCGTTTTGCAGGTCGCGGCGCTGGTCTTCGGTGTCTTCGCGTTTTTTCTCGTCACCGGGGGGCGAGCACGTGCCGTCATCGCCACCGCCGTCGTGATTGTGGGCCTGGTCCTCATCGCGCAAGTAGTGGGTGGGTTGGTGGCGTCGTCCCTCGAGAACTCCTTCACCGACGACAGCGTCCAGATCGGCTGACTCCTCCAAAGAGTGGCCTCACCCGTCACCGGGTGGGGCCACTCTTCGGTTCGTAGGTGTACCCGCCGACTGGGGGTGAACCGGCCCCACATCGTGTACTCCCGACGCGAGGGAAGTCCGGGCCCGGCTCAGCCGATCAAGCTCGGCTGCAGGTCCTTCAGGGTGCGGTGGTGGGTCATGCGGGTCACCCCGATCGCCGCGACCAGCACACCGCCCACCATCCACGCGCCGAGCACCAGCAGGTCGGGGCCGACCCGCGAGACGTCTCCGCCGTACATGACCTGCCGCATGGCATCCACGACGTACCCCATCGGCAGCACGTGGTGCAGCGCCGCGAGCGGGGCGGGCAGCGTCTGCCAGGGGAACGTCCCGCCGGCGGTGACGAGCTGCAGCACCATCAGCACGAGCCCGAGGAACTGCCCCACCGAGCCGAGCCAGACGTTCAGGGCGAGCACGATCGCGGCGTAGGTCGCCGAGGCGAAGATCAGGATGCCGAGGGCTGCGGCCGGGTTGGCGAACGAGAACTGCAGGGCGATGGCGAGCACGGTGAACAGTCCCACCATCTGCAGCGCGCCGAGACCGGCCGGGGCCAGCCAGCCCGCCAGCGTCACGCGCACGGGGGAGTGCAGCGCGGTGATCGCGCGCTTGGAGACGGGCTTGACGATGAGGAACAGTGCGTAGATGCCGATCCACCCGGCCAGAGCCGCGAAGAAGGGCGCGAGACCCGCGCCGTAGTTCTGGGCCGTCGTCACCGCGCTCGTGCCGACGGCGACGGGATCCGAGATGGCCTGGGCCTGCGCCTGCCGGGTCGCGTCGTCGGCGTCGGGGATCTGGTCGACGCCCGCGGCGAGCCCGTCGCGCAACTGCGTCGCCCCCGCGGAGAGCTGCCCGAGACCGGAGTCGAGCTGCGCCGCGCCGTCGCGCAGTTGCGCCGAGCCGTCGCGGAGCTGCGCGGCACCGGATGCCGCGGTGCCGGCGCCGTCGGCGAGGGCCGAGGCCCCGTCGGCCGCGCTCGCCGCTCCCGTGGCCAGCGTCGCGCTCCCGGCGGCGACCTGCCGGGCACCGTCGTCGAGCTGGTCGATCTGGGTCACCGTGTCCTGGACGCGTCCGTTCGCCGCCGACAGGCGCTCGGCGACCGGGTCGAGCCGCGAGAGGATCTCATCGATGCGCGCGGGGTCGAGACCGGCGTCGGCCAGGGCCGTCGCGATGTCGGCGCGTGCCTGGGGCAGTTGCGCCGCGGCATCCCCGGCCGCCGTCCCCACCCGACGGGCGGCCGCGTCGATGCGGTCCACCCCACCGGCCACCCGCTGGGCACCGTCGGCGACCTGCGCCGCCCCGTCGCGCAGCTGCGCGGTGCCGTCGCGCAGCTGATTCGCGCCGGTCGACAGCTGGGCCGTCCCGTCGGCGAGCTGGGTCGCGCCGTCGGCGAGGGTCGCCGAACCACCCGAGAGCTGCGAGGAGCCGTCCTTCGCAGAGGCCAGACCGTCGACGAGCTGCGTCGCCCCGTCCGTGGCATCCACCAGCTTCACGCGGATGGTGTGCAGCGCGTCGAGCAGGGTGAGCCCTGCCTCGTCGGTCACCTTCTGCGCGACCGACTCGCGGATGCGAGCCACGGCCTGCGTGCCGATCGTGGAGGCGAGGTAGTTGTTCGCGTCGTTGGTACGCAGCTCGATGTCGGCCTGGCGCGGGCTGTCGGTCGAGAGCGAGGCCACGGCATCCGTGAAGTCCGCCGGCAGCGTCACGACGAAGTCGAAGTCGCCCGCCTGCAGACCCGCGTCGGCCTGGTCGGACGACACCCGATGCCACTCGAACGTGTCGCTGTCGAGCAGCTGTTCCGCCGCCTCGTCGCCCAGGTTGCGCTGCTGGCCGTTCACCTCGGCGCCCCGGTCGTCGACGACGAGCGCCACGGGCACGTTCGAGAGGTTGCCGTAGGGGTCTTGGTTGGCCCACAGGTAGAGCCCGCCGTAGAGGATCGGCACGGCGAGCAGCGCGACGAGGGCGATCACCGCCATGCGGGTGGACGTGAGGCGGCGCAGTTCCGCCGTGATCATCGGGGGGATCTTCATCGCACGACCTCCGCGGCCTCGATCGCGGTGCGCGACGCCTGGCCGGCGATGGCGAGGACGGCGTAGCCGCGCTCCGCGAACTCCCGGGCGATGCCCCACCAGGCGAGGGGCTCTCCGCCGTGACGATCGGGCGCCACGAGAACCAGTCCCTCGACGCCCTTCCTGAGCGCGGCCAGCTCGAGCAGCAGCCGGACGCGCGCGGCGGGCGCGATATTGCCGATCGGAAGACCGGCGATCGCCTCGAGGCCGATGCCCTCGAGCCACCGTGCGGCGGCGAACGGGGTGGGGGCGTGACCGGCGAACATCAGTTCTTCGGCGACGACACCGGTGACCGACACGTTCGGTTCCGGTTCGGACACGATCGGGGCGTCGACGAGGGCGACGCGTCGGCGGAGGTCCCCGGCATCCGCCCGCCCGTCGATCGTGACGGTTCCGGTGTCGACCTTCATGCGCCCGGATGCCACCAGGCCCAGCACCGTGGGGCGCTGCTCGGTCTCGGCGACGACCAGGCGGGCGTGGCCGGTCTCGAAGGCGGTGGAGGTCTCCGGCAGGGCGCTGCGACCCTTCGCGACGGCGTCGACGAGGATCTTCACGACATCTCCAGATCGGGGTGCAGGGCGAGCAGCGCACGCGCCTCGGCCCACGACAGGCCCGCGATGCCGAGCACCGCGCACACGGCGATCTCGCGGGCCGTGGAGCTTTCGGCATCCACTCGCGAGACGACCATGCGGCCGGTCTCCTCCAGCAGGCGCGACAGTGTGGGGGCGGGCAGGTCGGTGCGCAGCTCGCCGGCCTCCTGTCCGCGGCGCACGATCTGGTCGATGCGGCGGCGGAGAGGAGCGAGGGCGGCGGAGGTCTCGGGCAGGTGGGCGTCGTCGAGGGCGAGTGCGGCCGCGGCCTGCACGTGCGCGGCTTCGCGCCAGAGTTCGGACGCCAGGCGGGCGAGCGCGACGCGGGAGTCGGCGTCGTCGATGCCGGCGGCGATGGCGTTGAAGCGTACGGCGCCGGCGGCGATCACCTCGCGGACGATGGCGTTGCGATCGTCGAAGTGGCCGTAGAGGGCGCGGCGCGAGAGGCCCGCGCGGCGGGCGATGGTGTCGATGGACGCGCGGGGGTCATGGCCGATGGCGGCGGTCGCCGCGGTCAGGATGCCGGCGCGGTTCTCGACGGCGTCGCGACGGAGGGATGTGCTCACGACGAGCCAGTGTACGCCTAAAGTGCACACACGTGTGCAAGTTACGGAGAGCCGCCGTCTCTCTGCGAGGGGAGCTCGATGCGTTCGGGCGGGTGCATCGATCCCGTGCGGCGGCGTCCGCGCGGAATGCGGGCTCACGCCTCGACCTGTGGATGCCGGCACGTGGGCGGTCCGGCAGCTCAGGATCGCGGAACCCGATGCCACGCGGCAAGGCCCCGAAGCGGTCATGTCCGCTTGCGGACACCCCCGTCGCCCGTCACGGATCGAGGATGCGGTCGCGGACGCTCGGTGGTGGGCGTCCCGGCCACCCGGCGTACGCGCACGCGCACGCGCGACGCCGCCTCAGGATCCGGCGGCCGCTCAACGGCGGCATCCCGGCCATACCTCGCGCTCGCGCGAACGAAGAACGCGACGCCGCCCGCACCTGGCGGACGGCGTCGCGACGGGAGTGCTCTCGTGTCAGTCGGTGCCGGCGTCGAACGCCGCGCCCTCGCCCGCGGCGTCGGTGGCGTCGGCGAGGCGCTCACCGGCGGCGTCGAGGGGAGCGGCCGACTCGATGATGTCGCGCGCCCCGCCCGCGGCGACGTCGCCGACGAGCTCGCCGGTCGGGCCGCCCAGCAGGCCCAGCGCGGCGTACTGCTCGAGACGCGCGCGCGAGTCGGCGATGTCGAGGTTGCGCATGGTGAGCTGGCCGATGCGGTCGACCGGGCCGAACGCGGCGTCGCCGACGCGCTCCATCGACAGCTTCTCGGGCGAGTACGACATGCCGGATGCCACCGTGTCGAGGATCGTGTAGTCCTCGCCGCGGCGCAGGCGCACCGTGACCGAGCCGGTGATGGTCGACCCGACCCACTTCTGGATCGACTCGCGCAGCATCAGCGACTGCGGCTCGAGCCAGCGGCCCTCGTACATGAGTCGACCGAGCCGGCGACCCTGCTCGTGGTAGGTCGCGAGGGTGTCCTCGTTCAGGATGCTGTTGACCAGGCGCTCGTAGGTCAGGAACAGCAGCGCCATGCCGGGCGCCTCGTAGATGCCGCGCGACTTCGCCTCGATGATGCGATTCTCGATCTGGTCGCTCATGCCGAGGCCGTGGCGACCGCCGATCGTGTTCGCCTCGCGGACGAGCTCGACCGGGTCGGCGAAGCGCGTGCCGTTGATCGCCACGGGGCGCCCGGCCTCGAACTCGACGGTGACGTCCTCGGTCTCGATCTCGACCTCGGGGTCCCAGAAGCGCACGCCCATGATGGGCTCGACGATCTCGAGCGAGACGTCGAGGTGCTCGAGGGTCTTCGCCTCGTGCGTGGCGCCCCAGATGTTGGCATCCGTCGAGTAGGCCTTCTCGACGCTGTCGCGGTAGGGGAAGTCGTGCGCGACGAGCCACTCGCTCATCTCTTTGCGCCCGCCGAGCTCGGTGACGAAGTCGGCGTCGAGCCACGGCTTGTAGATGCGCAGCGCGGGGTTGGCGAGCAGGCCGTAGCGGTAGAACCGCTCGATGTCGTTGCCCTTGTAGGTGGAGCCGTCGCCCCAGATGTCGACGCCGTCTTCTTTCATGGCGCGCACGAGCAGCGTGCCGGTCACGGCACGGCCGAGGGGGGTGGTGTTGAAGTAGGTGCGACCGCCGGAGCGGATGTGGAACGCGCCGCACGCGAGGGCGACGAAACCCTCTTCGACGAGGGCCGTCTTGCAGTCGACCAGGCGCGAGACCTCGGCGCCGTACTGCGTGGCGCGGCCCGGGATGGAGTCGATGTCGTCTTCGTCGTACTGCCCGAGATCGCCGGTGTACGTGCAGGGGATGGCGCCCTTGTCGCGCATCCACGCGACGGCCACCGAGGTGTCGAGACCACCCGAGAAGGCGATGCCGACGCGCTCGCCGACGGGAAGGGACTGAAGGACCTTGGACATGCCGTCGATTCTATTGCGGCACGGTGCGGCGGCCGACGCGGCGATCCCGCCCGCGCCGGCGACCCGCCTGGGGAGAAGGGGTCAGCCGACGGTGACGCCCGTGATGGTGACGGGGTTCGCGGGTGCGCCGTCGGGTGCACCGCCCGCGGTGCCCGCCGCCGCGATGGACTGCACGACCGCCAGTCCCTCGGGCGACATCGTGCCGAAGACCGTGTAGTTCGGTGCCAGCTCCGTGTCCTCGTAGACGAGGAAGAACTGCGAGCCATTGGTGCCCGGGCCGGCGTTGGCCATCGCCACGGTCCCTGCGGGGTAGGTCTCGGTGCCGTCGAGTTCGTCGGTGAAGCGGTAGCCGGGGCCCCCGCGCCCCGTGCCGGTGGGGTCTCCGCACTGCAGCACGAAGATGCCCGACGTGGTGAGCCGGTGGCATTCGGTGTTCGAGAAGTACTGCTGCTGCGCGAGCGAGACGAAGCTCTCGACCGTGCAGGGCGTGCGCTCGCCGTCCAGAGTCAGCGGGATGTCGCCGGCCGAGGTCTGCAGCACCGCCTGCACCTCACCGGTCGGCTGGTCGGTGCCCTCCGCCGGGGGAGTGACGTCGACGGCGGGTTGACCCGAGGCGGGATAGGCGCACTCGCCCGAGACGGCGCCCTCGCTCGGCGCGCTCGCGCTCGCCGCGGGAGCCGGCTCCGTCGTGGTGCCGCTGGCGCATCCGGCGAGCAGGAGGAGGGCGGAGGCGGCCAGGGCCGCGGACATCAGTCGCGTACGCACGCGCTCCAGGGTAGAGCGCCGGGTGCGTGGCAGTGGTCCGCCGCTCGGAGAGATGCGTCGAACTCGCAGATTCGGACGCTGTTCGTGCGAGGACGAGGCGCGCCTGCGAGAACCGCGTCAGGACGAACGGATGCCGCGCCACCGGCCGACCGCCACGGCGCCGACGGCGAAGCCCACGATGACCACGGCGATCACGATGACGTACACGACCACGCTGCCCCACCCGTCGGTGTTCGGATCGAGGAACGGGTAGGGGTACCAGTACGGCGCCCCGGTGGTGGGGTTCGTGATCAACGGCGCGCGCAGCAGCGTGTAGACGATCCACGCCACGGGGAAGATCGCGGCTCCCAGGGCTGCGCGCCACCCCAGGCGCCGTCGGCACGGCCCGAGGAAGAGGTCGAGCAGCAGGAAGAGCGGGCCCCACACGTGGAGGATCTCGTTCGACCAGGGCACCGTCTCGGGCTGCAGAGGGATGCCGCGAAGGAGCAGGTTGTAGACGACCCCGGTGACGAGCATGTACGTGGAGACCCAGGCGAGCGCGGTGGCCAGGGCGACGGGCTCAGGGCCGAGAGGACGTCCGCGCACGAAGAACCGCAGCCCCACGATCAGCAGGACGACGGCGGCCGAGACGTTCGAGAGGATCGTGAAGAAGCTGAAGAAGTTGGCGACGACCGTGGCGACGTCTCGGCCGGCGTCGACGGCTCCCGCGACCGACGACGCGAACTGCGCGATGACGGCGACCGCGATCATCGTCGCCGCGGCGATGCGCGCGATGCTCCAGCCCGTGGCCCAGGTCTCTGATCGCTGCATAGCGCCAGGGTAGTGAGCCGAGGCTCCCGCGGGGAGGGTTGCGGAGGGTCGTGTCGGACCCGCTCGGTAGGATGGGGTGTACCGCCGGACAACATGCGAGGAGCACTCATGCCCGGAATCGTGATCGTCGGCGTCCAGTGGGGCGACGAGGGCAAGGGCAAGGCCACCGATCTGCTCGGTGAGCGCACCGACTGGGTGGTGAAGTTCAACGGCGGCAACAACGCCGGGCACACCGTCGTCATCGGCGACGAGAAGTACGCCCTGCACCTGCTGCCCAGCGGCATCCTGTCTCCGGGCGTGACGCCCGTGATCGGAAACGGCGTCGTCGTCGACCTCGAGGTGCTCTTCAATGAGCTCGAGGCGCTCAACGCCCGCGGCCTCGACACCAGCCGGCTGAAGATCAGCGCCAACGCGCACATCATCACGCAGTACCACCGCACCCTCGACAAGGTCACCGAGCGCTTCCTCGGCAAGCGCATGATCGGCACCACCGGTCGCGGCATCGGCCCCGCCTACGCCGACAAGATCAACCGCGTCGGCATCCGCGTGCAAGACCTCTTCGACGAGAACATCCTGCGGCAGAAGGTCGAGGGCGCCCTCGACCAGAAGAACCACCTCCTGGTGAAGATCTTCAACCGCCGGTCGATCACCGCCGACGAGATCGTCGACGACCTGCTCGCCTACGCCGAGCGCGTGCGCCCGATGGTCGCCGACACGTCGCTGCTGCTCAACGACGCTCTCGAGGCCGGCGACGTCGTCGTCTTCGAGGGCGGCCAGGCCACCATGCTCGACGTCGACCACGGCACCTACCCGTTCGTGACGTCGTCGTCGGCCACGGCCGGGGGCGCCTCGACCGGTTCCGGAGTCGGCCCCAACCGTCTCGACCGCATCGTGGGGATCGTCAAGGCCTACACGACCCGCGTCGGCTCGGGGCCCTTCCCCACCGAGCTGTTCGACGAGAGCGGCGACTGGCTGCGCTCGCGCGGCTTCGAGTTCGGCACCACCACCGGTCGCCCGCGTCGCGTCGGCTGGTACGACGCCCCCATCACGCGCTACGCCACGCGCATCAACGGCATCACCGACCTGGTGCTCACGAAGCTCGACATCCTCGGCGGTCTCGAGCAGATCCCCGTGTGCGTCGCCTACGACGTCGACGGCGAGCGGTACGACGACCTGCCGGTGAACCAGACCGACTTCCACCACGCGAAGCCGATCTACGAGAACTACCCGGGGTGGAGCGAAGACATCTCGTCGGCGCGCACGTTCGAGGACCTCCCGCAGACCGCGCAGGAGTACGTGCTCGCCCTCGAGCAGATGAGTGGCACGCGCATCTCGGTCATCGGCGTCGGCCCCGCGCGCGACCAGGTCATCGTGCGGCACGACCTCATCGACTGATGCGGTTCTGGGTCGGCGCCTACGCCCCGGACTCCGGGTCGGCGGAGGGCATCGGCATCCTGCAGGCGGGTGAGGTCGACTCGCCCGCCGCCGGCGGCCCCCTCGGCATGGTCGCNCCGCGCCGGGGTCCGCGTCGTGGGTGGCCGCCCACCCGACAGCATCTGACATCGTCTACGCCGCGCTCGAGTTCGACGGCACCGTGCAGGCCTACCGCCGCTCGGGCGAGGCGCGCCTGATGCCCCTCGGTCGCCCCGTCGACGCGGGAGCGGCCGTGTGCCACGTCGCCGTCGCGCCCGACGCGTCGTTCCTCGTCGCGAGCTGCTGGGGCGACGGCCGGGTGGTGCGCATCGACCTGGACGCGGAGGGTCGACCCTCCCGCCCGCTCATCGCCGACGAAGCCGCCGATCCGTACGGGTCGGGAGAACCGGCCGAGGGCGCGGTCTCGACCGGGGCGCGGGTGTCGGGGGCGGTCGTGCCCGACCTCGCGGCCGCCGCTCGAGCTCTTCGCGCGGCGGCGGGCGAGGAGTTCTCCCACCTGATCCCCGCCTACGACGACACCCCCGAAACCGACGCCGAATCGGCGGAGGCGGCGGCCGGCGATCGCGTCTCACGGGCGCACCAGGCGATCTTCCTGCCGGGCGGTCTCGTGGCGACCACCGATATGGGCTTGGATCTCGTGCGGTTCTGGCGATCGACACCGAGCGGCCTACGGCTCGTGCAAGAGGTCGCGCTGCCGAAGGGGAGCGGTCCGCGCCACGGTCTCTGGCATCCCTCGGGGCACCTCTACGTCGTCACCGAGCTCAGCTGCGAGGTCTTCGCGCTCGCCGCCGACCGCGCCGGACGGTGGCACGTGCGTTCCGGAGAGCCACTGCTCGGCACCCTCGACACCGACACCGCCGCCGAGTTGTGCGCGAGCCGCGACAACGCCACGCTCTACGCCGGGGTGCGCGGCAGCGACACCGTCGGGGTGCTGTCGGTGCGCGGTGCCGGCGAGGAGCTCCAGCTCACGGCGCTGGCCGAGACCGGGACGCACTGGCCCCGCCATCACATCGTCGTCGACGACACGCTGCTCGTCGCCGGACAGCTCGCGCACGAGATCGTCTCTCTGCCGCTCGACACGCGCACCGGCGTTCCGGGGCGGGTGCGTCACCGCACGCCGTCGCCGTCGCCGACGCGGCTCCTGCCCATGCGCTGAGGCGGCTTCTTCGGCGAGGGCGCCGCGCCGAGCGCTCGCAGCACGCGACACGCCGCGCGACCGCGACGCGCCGTGCGACCGCGACGCGCGGTACGGCTTGGGCGCGCGGTACGGCTGGGACGCGCCGTGCGACCGCGATGCGCTGTGCGGCCGTCGCTTCCGGACGTGCCCAGAACCCACCGCGCTGCACCCCCGCAATGCGGAAAGCCGCCGTCGCCCGGGGGCGACGGCGGCTCAGCGCGTGATTCACACGGTCGGCAGCCACACCCGCATGGTCGACGGGCCGCGGTTGCCCCAGTCGTGGTACGGCACGAGAGCGACCGACTGGATCGGGGCGGACGCCTTGGCGGATTCCTCGCCGTAGGGCCACTGCGGTGTCGCGGCCGGGCGGCCCGAGAACGTCGCCCAGACCCGCCCCTCTCTCTCGGCGAGGGGGGTCGTGGCATCCAGAACCACCTCTCCCACGTCGCCCCCGTCCGACAGGTCGACGGACTCCAGGGCCAGAACCTCGGGGCCCCGCTCGACCGCCACGCAACCGCGCACCGCATCGATGCGGGGATCCGGGACCACGACGCGCGGCGCCATCGGCAGCTCGAGCTCCACGACGTCGCCGGCCCGGAACGGCCGACTGATCTCGGCCCAGCCCGGTGAGACGGCGGCGAGCTCGGTGACGGTGTCGCCGCTCCACACGCGCAGCGACGCGCCTTCGGCCCACTCCGGGATGCGCAGCGACAGGGTCCACGCTTCGTCCGCCGCCTCGTTGACGGTGACGCGGATCACACCGTCGCTCGGGTAGCGCGTGGCGACGTCGAGCGCCACCTCGCGGCCGTCGTCGAGGGTCGTGCGGATCTCGGCGGGCGCGTACTGGTGGATCTGGATGCCGCCCGCGTCGGCCGTCGCGACATAGGCGTCGAGGCTGGCCAGCGTCCTCGCCACGTTGGGGGGGCAGCACGAGACCTCGAACCACGGTGCGCGAAGCGACGACGACGCCCGGGGCGAGGTGGCGTCGGGATCGGGAACCGTCCCCGGCACGCGCTGGTGCAGGGTATTGGCGTAGAAGAAGCTGGTGCCGTCGGCGGACGGAGAGGTCGCGACCACGTTGAAGAGGGTGCGCTCGATGAGGTCGCCGTAGGCGGCCTCGCCGTCCGCGAGCAGCAGGCGCCACGAGAACATCACCGAGGCGATGCCGGCGCACGTCTCGGAATAGGCCCGGTCGGAGGGCAGCTCCCAGTCGTCGCCGAACGCTTCGTCCTGGTGATGCGATCCCTGGCCCCCCGTGATGTAGGTGCGGCGCCCGCGCGTGCGCGCCCACTGCGCCCGCAGCGACTCCATCAGCTCGTCGTCGTGCGTTTCGACCGCGACGTCGACGGCGCCGGCGGCCAGGTAGTTCGCCCGCACCGCGTGACCGCTGAGGGCGGCGGCATCGCGCACGGGGACGTCGTCCTGGAAGTACCGCCGCCCCCACTCGATGTCGGCGAGGGTCTCGTGTCCGCGGCGGTCGACGAAGAGCGTCGCCTGGGCGGCGTAGCGTTCCTCGCCCGTCACCCGGGCGAGCTCGGCCAGCGCCGCCTCGATCTCGGGGTGTCCGCAGAAGGCGGCGATCCCGTCGGCGCCGAAGACCTGGCAGACGAGGTCGGCCGCGCGGCGGGCGACCGTCAGCAGGCCGTCGTCGGCGCCCGGGCGCGTGCGCTCTCGCGCCACGGCGGCCTGGAAGAGGTGCCCGAGGCAGTACAGCTCGTGGCCCCACTCCAGATCCGACCAGCGGGGCTGCTGACCGGGTCGGCCGAACTCGGTGTTGAGGTAGCCGTCGGATTCCTGCGCCGCGGCGACGCGCGCGACGACGGCGCGGAAGGTGCGCTCGAGCTCGACGTCGTCACGGCGGCCGAGTTCCCAGGCTGCGGCCTCGAGGTACTTGTACACCTCGGAGTCGCTGAACTCGCGTCCGCGACGACCGGCGGGAAGCGTGCCCGCGGCCGCGCGGTCGAAGTTGGGCAGCCAGCCCTCGGACTCGAGGCGACCGAGGATGTGAGAGAGCGTGTGAGCGGCATTCACGCTCTGACGAGAGCCCCAGAAGCCGCCGGTGATGCGGACCTCGCCGAGTCCGAGCGGCCGGAGCCGGGAGCGGGTCGGGATGACGGGGGCGACGACGGTGCGGGCCGGGGCGGAGTCGAGGGGACGGGTGGGGAGTGTGGTCGACATGGTCATCCCTTGAAGGCGCCCGACATGAAGCCGCGCACGTAGTGACGTTGGAGGATCAGGAACAGGACGATGCACGGCAGCGCGAGCACGACGACACCGGCTTCGGTCACGCCGTAGTCGATGACGCCCATCGTCTGGCCGCGGAGGTTCGCCACGGCCAGCGGCAGGGTGATGCGCGACTGGTCGTTGATGAGGATCAGCGGGGCGATGAAGTCGTTCCAGGCGGTGAGGAAGGCGAACAGGCCCACGGTGATGAGTCCGGGTTTCACGGCGGGCAGGAGCACGCGCCAGAGCGCGCTGAAGCTCGTGCAGCCGTCGACGAGGGCGGCCTCGTCGAGTTCGCGCGGGACGGATTCGAAAGAGATGCGCATCATGAACATCGAGAAGGGCAGCTGGAACATGGTCAGGACGAGGGCGACGCCCAGCAGGGAGTTCTGCAGTCCGACGGCGTTCAGGATGACGTACAGCGGGATGAGCAGGGTGGCGTAGGGCACCATGAGGATCGCCAGCACCGACAGGAACAGCAGGTTCTTACCGGGGAACGAGAAGCGGGCGAACGCGTAGCCGCCCAGGAACGAGATCAGCAGGGTCAGCACGACCGTGGTGATCGAGACGAAGAGCGAGTTGCCGAGGTAGACCCAGATGCCGGATTGGAAGTTGGCGAGCTTCTCGTAGTTTCCGAAGCCCCACCCCTCGGCCTGGTTCGTCCCGGCCTGCGGGCTGACCGAGGCGACACCGGTCCACACCAGCGGGTAGAGGAAGATGATGGCCACGGCGCCCGTGAAGACCTTGCTCGGCAGCCCCCACAGGAGAGCGCCGCGGGGCCGGGGACGACCCCGGTAGCCGGGGGCGACGATCGCGCGGGTGCTGCCGGTGACGGCTGCGGGCGGTCGGATGTCGGTCGTGGCCATGTCAGGCCTCCTCGGGACGACGGAACGCGCGCAGCTGCACGGCGTTGATGATGACGAGGGCGAGCAGGATGATGACCGACAGCGCGGCGGCGATGCCGAGGCTGTTCTGCCCCTGGAAGGCGATGTTGTAGATCAGCTGCACCACGGTCATGGTGCTGTTGTCGGGGCCGCCCTTGGTCAGGATGTAGAACTGGTCGAACGCCAGCAGCGACCCCGTCACGCACATCACCGTGGTGAGCGCGAAGGTGGGGCGCAGAAGCGGCACCGTGATGTCGCGGAAGATCTGCCACCGCGATCCGCCGTCGATGCGGGCCGCCTCGTAGATGTCTTCCGGGATCCCCTGCAGCCCGACCAGCAGCAGGAGCATGTAGAACCCGGCGAAGCGCCAGACGATCAGGAACACCGTCGACCACAGCGCCCCCTCGGGGGAGCCGAGGAACGTGATCCCCCACGACTCCATGAGCCCCGCGAAGGGACCGGCGATGGGAGAGTAGAGCACGTAGAAGAGCAGGGATGCCGAGGCCAGGCCCAGGGCGCTCGGCAGCAGGAAGGCCGTGCGCAGGAACCCCTTCCAGGCGGTCGACTCCTGCACCAGCAGCGCGAGGCCGAGGCCCAGGCCGATGAGCAGGACGGTCGTGATGACGGTGTAGAGCAGCGTGAACCGCACCGAGTCCCAGAAGAGGCGGTGGTTCACGGCATCCACGAAGTTCTCGGGGAAGTTGGGGCCGCTGTTGCCGCGCAGCAGCGGCCAGTCGGACCCCGACATCTGCAGCACGAGCAGAAGGGGGATGACGAAGAGGGCGACGACGAACAGGGCCGTCGGGGCGGCGTACAGCCAGCCCTGCACGGGACCGCCGAGGGCGGTGCGGCCGTACCGCGATCGACGGGGTGAGGTGGAGAGCGCCACGGTGTTCCTTCCGGGGGTGNACCCCCGCGGGGGAATTACTGGGACAGGACCGCGGTGATCTCGTCGTTGTCGGCGTCGACGGTGTCGGTGCCGTTGAGGACCGCGTTGCGCACGAGCGTCAGCCACGGGCTGCCGGGAGCGTTGAACGCCTGCTGGAAGTTGAGCGCCACGGGGGTCTTGCCCTTACCGGCGACCTCGTTGACGGCCACCTGGCGGGGGTCCTTCGCGGAGTACTCGTTGTCGGCGAGGTCGGAGCGTGCGACCGTGCTGCCGTCCTTGGCGAGGACGCCCACCTGCGCGTCCTCGGACGTGAGCCACGACAGGAAGTTCCAGGCCTGCGCCGACTGCTTCGAGTCCTTCGAGATGCCGACACCGTCGCCACCGACGAAGGTCGACTCACCGCCGTCGACGCCCGGGATGCCGGAGACGCCCGCGTCGAACGACAGGCCCGACAGCAGGGTGGCGGGGAACGGCATGATGCCGACGTTGCCCTCCTGGAAGCCGGCGACCCACGTGGCGCCGGTCTCGTCGGCGGAGCCGGGAGCGACCGCACCCGCGGCGTCGAGGTCCTTCCACGTCGAGTAGACCTCCTGGGCGGCGTCGTTGTCCAACAGCGACTCGGTGCCGTCGGCACCCAGGACGTCTTCACCGGAGGCCCAGATGGAGGGGAACCAGGTGAAGAGCAGGCATCCGCCGCAGTTGAGCCCGGTCGAGGTGCCCGAGACGCCGGGCTTGTTCAGCGCCTGCACCGCCTTGGCGGTCTCGGCGAAGTCGGCGAGGGTCGCGGGAGCCTTCTCGGGGTCCAGTCCCGCCTCGGCGACGAGGTCCTTGTTCCACATCATGACCGAGAGGTCGAGCACGAAGGGCAGGACGTGCTCCTTGCCGTCGAGCGTGCCGGCGTCGAGGTGGCCCTGGTTGATGGTGTCCTTGTACGACAGGCCGTCGATCTGCGCGGTGATGTCTTGGAACAGTCCCTGCTCGACCCAGTTCGGGACGTAGACGATGTCGGCCGCGAACAGGTCGGGGAGTCCGCCCGAGCCCGCTGCGGCGCCGACCTTGGCGACGTAGTCGTCGTTGGGGACGACGGTCAGCTCCACCTGGTTCTGGTGGCTGGCGTTGTACGCGTCGACGAGCAGCTTGGCCTGCTTCTCGAGGGGCGCGCGCGTCCACAGGGTCAGGGTCGAACCGTCGTCGGTGCCCTCGGCGGGGATGTCGGCCGGTGCGGTGGCGGTCGACCCGCCGGAGCACGCGGCGAGTCCGCCGACGAGCGCGCTCGCGGCCAGGATGGCCGTCGCGGCCCGAAGGGCGAAGCGGCGCCGGGATGGGGTCATTGCAGTCTCCTCTAGCTCTTCATTGAGCGGATGCGACATTCGGGGTCGACACCGCTGACGGGGTGGGCCATCGAAATGACCGAAATCCCTTTCGGGACGGTAACGTGAGTCTTGCCGATCCGTCAAGACGGCGGAAGGTCACGAACATGAAACGGAATCCGATGACGACCGATCCCGTGCGCGCAGCCACGCTGAGCGATGTCGCCCGGCGCGCGGGCGTCTCGATCGCCACCGCGTCGAAAGCGCTCAACGGTCGCGGCGACGTCGCGGCGGGAACGCGCAAGCGCGTCATGGAGGCGGCCGCCGAGCTCGCCTTCACCCCCAACGCCATGGCCCGCGGCCTGCTCGCCGGCCGCACCGGCACGGTGGGTCTGCTCACCAACGACCTCGACGGCCGATTCGTGATCCCCATCCTCATGGGCGCGGAGGATGCGTTCGGGGCCGGGCAGATCAACGTCTTCCTGTGCGACGCGCGGGGCGACGCCATCCGCGAGCAGCACCATCTGCGCGCGCTGCTCAGCCGCCGCGTCGACGGCATCATCGTCGTGGGCCGACAGACCGACCCCCGTCCCTCGCTCGGGCAGGAGCTGCCCGTCCCGGTCGTCTACGCCTACTCGCCGTCCGACGACCCCCGCGATCTCTCCCTCACCCCCGACAACTACTCGGGAGGGCGCCTGGCGATCGAGCACCTGCTGGCCTGCGGGCGGCGCCGCATCGCCCACATCTCGGGCGACCCGTCGTACGCCGCCGCCCAGGATCGCCTGGCCGGAGCCCGTGCCGCGCTCGCCGCGGCGGGGCTCGACTTCGTCGGCGAGCCGATGTTCGCCGCCTGGAACGAGCACTGGGGCCGCGACGCCGCGGCGATGCTGCTGGAGCGGCATCCCGAGGTGGATGCCGTGTTCTGCGGTTCCGATCAGATCGCCCGCGGTGTGCTCGACACCGCTCGTGACTTCGGCCGCGACGTTCCCGGCGACCTCGCCGTGATCGGGTACGACGATTGGGAACTGCTCACCGAGAACGCCCGGCCCCCGCTGACCAGCATCAACGCCAACCTCCAGCAGCTCGGTCGGCAGGCGGCACAGCGGGTGTTCGACGCGATCGACGGTGTCGACGTCGGCGCGGGGACGCACCCCATGCCGGTCAAGCTCGTCATTCGCGCGTCCACCATCGCGCGGCGGTGATTTTCGGGATTCACCCACATTTTTCGACGATGTTTCGAAATCGCCGAAAACCATTGCGAAACAATTACCGCCCTCGGTAGCGTGCCTCCCACGCACCCGCTGCTCATCGACGAGCAGCGCCGAGAGGAACAGACACAGTGGACTGCAATCCGACGACCCCCCGTCGCGTCGGGCGTTCCGCGATCGCCACCGCGGCGATCGCCACGGTGCTGGCGACGACCTTCGTGGTCGCACCGGCACACGCCGCGAACACCGACATCGGCTATCCGACGTTCTCGGGAAGCCCGACCCCCGTCCCCGACACCGGGGTCACCTACACGCCCGGCAACCAGCTGCAGCGGATCTTCGACGCCGACGTCGCCGCCGGCGCGGGCTCGAGCGCGTCGAACGACTTCTGGATGGACGAGATGCTCGCGCGCACCGGCGACGCGGGCAGCTTCGGCGACAACAACCAGTGGTTGTTCACGCGCGGACGCGCCGCGTTCATGAAGGAGCACAACCCCGGAGTCCTCGGATTCGGCGGTCAGCTCGCGTACTGGGAGTCCATCGACGGGCGTTCCGGCTACACGATCACCGCACGGGTCGGCGGGAACGACGTCGGCCTGACCGAGGACGTCTCGCAGCGCAAGCAGACGCCCAGCTACTGGCGCAGCGTCCACCGCGGAGGCGGCATCGAGGTCGTGCAGACCAAGTTCATCACCGACGCGAACGTGCTGGTGACCACCCTCGAGGTGCGCTCGACGGGCGGGGCCGTCGACGTCGAGCTCGTGGCATCCTCCCCGTACGCCGTCACCGCGGACGGCGACGAACTCGTCGGCCACGTGCAGGCGCTGAACGACCTCACGAAGCTCTCGCCGCGTTTCTCGGGCGACGGGTTCGCCCCCGCGGGTGAGACCCTCGTCCGCAGCCTGGCCGTCCCCGCCGGGGGCTCGGCGACCGCGAAGGTGCAGCTGGGCCTCGTCACCGACGAGATCGCCGCCTCGCGCACCGAGTACGACACCACCCGCGGTCAGTCGGCGGGCGAGGCGTACACGGCCCACGTCACCGCCTACAACAGGTGGTGGGCCGAGAACGTGCCGTACCTCGACACCCCCGAAGACAACATCGACAAGACGCTCTTCTACCGCTGGTGGCTGATGCGGTACAACTTCCTCGACGCCGACATCCCGGGCAACACCTACCAGTTCCCCGTCGCCATGGAGGGCGTGCTCGGGTACAACAACTCGATCGTGCTCACCACGGGCATGTTCATCGACGACCTGAAGTACTTCCGCGACCCCATCTACTCGTACGGACCGTGGGTCTCGACCGGAGAGACGAGCAAGAGCTACAAGTTCGTCGACAACCCGGGCGACCCCGCCAACTGGTCGAACAGCTACACCCAGTACATCTCCGAGGCGGCCTGGCGCTCGTACCAGCTGCACGGCGGTCCCACCGCGATCGCGAAGAACCTCGCCGAGTACGCCGAGGACGACGTGAAGGGCCTGGTCGACGCCTACGACTTCAACAAGAACGGCCTCATCGAGTACAACTGGGGCGCCATGACGGGCAACGACGCGGATGCCGTGTCGTTCCACTGGAAGGGCGGCTACCAGGACCGCGCCGAGAACGCGTACCTGTACTCGAACGCCCTCGCCTCGGCCGAGGCCTACCGCACCGCCGGTGACACCGCCAAGGCCGACGAGATGGACGCCTTCGCGCAGAACATCAAGACGCAGGTCATGAAGGTGCTGTGGAACCCCGACCGCAAGCTCATCGAGCACGCCATGGCGAACAACGGCGAGCACGTGCCGTGGAAGGAGATCAACAACTACTACCCGTTCTCGGTCGGTCTCGTGCCCAAGCCGGGGGATGCGGACTACGACGACGACTACGTCGAGGCGCTGCGCCTGTTCGCGGACGACAAGCAGTACCCGATCTTCCCCTTCTACACGGCCAACCAGGCCGACCAGGCGGCGTACAACGCCACCGGCGGCCAGGGCAGCAACAACTTCTCGGTCATCAACTCCACCGTCACGTTCCGGATGCTGTCCAAGGTGCTGCGCGACTACCCCACCGACGCGATCGACGCCGAGTGGTACAAGAAGCTCCTGTACTGGAACGCCTGGTCGCACTACCAGAACGGCGGTGACAACCGCCTGCCCGACCAGAACGAGTTCTGGGCCAACGGCTCGGCGGACCCGCAGAAGATCGACTACCGCTCGTGGATCCACCACACGATCCTCGGCGCGACGAACTTCACCATGATCGAGGACGCGATGGGCGTGCGCACCCGCAGCGACGCCAAGATCGAGCTCGACCCGATCGACATCGGGTGGGACCACTTCACCGCGAACAACATCCGCTACCGCGACCGCGATCTGACCGTCACGTGGGACGCCCCCGGAGGCGAGCGGCACTACGGCGACGCCGTGCCCGAGGGCTACTCGGTGTTCCTCGACGGCACGCTCGCCTTCACCGTCGACAAGCTCTCGCACGTCGTCTACGACCCCGCCACCGGCACCGTCGAGGTCGTGAAGGGCGACGCGAAGGTCACCACCGCCACGGCATCCACCGTGAAGGCCCCGCAGGACGTCCGCTTCGCGGACGACGCCCGAGTCGTCGACCTGTTCGCCAAGGCGGGCGCCGACGTGCGCACCGCCAGCACCGGTGGCGCCAATCTCGCCACCTCCGCGACCGCGTCGTTCTCGGCCGCGGGTCGCGAGCCGGCGGGGGCCGTCAACGGCACCACGATCAACGAGCCGTTCTGGGGCACCGCCGGCTCTCCCAACGCGAAGGACTCCCTCACCGTCGAGCTCGGCGGCGAGAAGACCTTCGACGACATCCGCACTTACTTCTACGACAGCTCGTCGTCGGCGACCGCCGCCGGTTACGCCGAGCCCTCCGTGTACACCCTCGAGGTGCGCCGGGGCGGTCAGTGGTCGGTGATCCCGCAGCAGGCGCGAACCCCCGCCTACCCGCGCGCCAACTACAACCACGTGCAGTTCCCCGAGGTGACCGGTGACGCCGTGCGTCTGACCGCGACCCACGCCAGCGGCGCCAAGACCGGTGTGAAGGAACTGCAGGTGTTCCGCACGGGCATCGCCGCTCCGGCATCCGGCAATGCCGCACCCCTGGTGACCGCGTGGCAGAACAGCCAGGCGTCGGCGGGCGGTGCGGCAGCGCTGGTCGGGACGGTCAAGGACGACGGACTGCCCTCCGGCACCGTGTCTTCGCGGTGGAGCGTGGTGAGTGCGCCCGAAGGGGCGACCGTGCTCTTCGACGACGCCGCCGCGGCCTCGACCACGGCCCGCTTCTCGGACAAGGGCGAGTACGTGCTGCGCCTGACGGCCGACGACGGGGAGAAGACCTCGCAGGCCGACGTCACCGTGCAGGGCGAGCCGGTCACCTCCGGCACCAATGTCGCGCCACTGGCGACCCCGACCGCGGAGTACACCGCGGGCTGGAACAACGTCAAGGCGGTCAACGACGGCAAGGTGTCGTTCTCGGGCGGAAGCCAGAGCGACATCTGGGGCACCTGGTCGGGCAACCACCCGGCGACCCGCTGGTTGCAGTACGAGTGGACGACTCCGCAGCGCGTCGCGGGGGCCGAGATCGGCTTCTGGCGCGACCAGGACGACGTGAACTCCACCAACGGCGTCAACGTCCCGAAGGGGTGGAAGGCGCAGTACTGGAACGGCTCGTCGTGGGTGGATGTCGCCAATCCCTCCGGATACACGGTGAAGCGCGACGAGACCAACTCCGTGACCTTCGACGCGGTGACCACGACGCGCCTGCGCGTGGTCCTGCAGGCCATGGGCACCGGTCCCTATGCCGCCGTCGCCGTCAGCGAGCTGAAGGTCTTCGCCGACGCGCCCACGGCGATCGAGCCGATCGACGTGCGCACCGCGGTGGGCACGAAGCCGACGCTGCCGACGACGGTGGACGCCACCTACTCCGACGGCAGTCACGCCGACCTCCCCGTCACCTGGGCCGAGGTCACCGACGCGCAGGTCGCCGGTGAGGGCAGCTTCCCGGTCTCGGGCATCGTCGCGGGATCGCCCGTGTCGGCCAAGGCCACCGTCTGGGTGCGGGCGACCGCTCCCGGCCAGATCAACCAGGTGGATGCCGTGACTACGCGCACCCAGCCCGGTGTGGCGCCGGTGCTGCCCAAGACCGTGGGCGTGCTGTTCAACGACGGCTCGCGCCAGGATCTGCCCGTCACGTGGGCCGCGGTCGCCGCGAGCTCGTACGCTGCGGCGGGCCAGTTCACCGTCGGGGGCACCGTGCAGAGCGATCTGACGGGTTCGAAGGACGCCACGGCCACGGTGACCGTCGGCGGCGGCGGAACCGACACCAAGGCGCCCACGGTCGCCTTCCAGGTGTCGCCCGCAGCTCCCGCTTCCGGCTGGTACACCCAGGCCGTCGCCGTCGATGTGACGGCGCGCGACGACCAGGACGCCGCTCCGCGCATCGAGGTGCGCGTGGACGAGGGTGCGTGGGCCGCCTACACCGGCACCGTCTCGGTGACGGGTGACGCCGCCCACGTCGTGCAGGCGCGGGCGACGGATGCCGCCGGCAACGTGTCGACGGTGGCCGAGCAGACCGTGCGGATCGACGCCACGAGCCCGAGCGTCGAGGTCGCGCTCGACGCGGTCGCGCGCACCGTCAAGGCCACGTCGACGGATGCCGGTTCGGGAGTCGCCTCGGTCGAGTACCGTGTCGGCACCGACGGAACCTGGTCGCCGCTTTCGGGTTCGGCACTGATCGGACTCGATGAGACGAAGGTCCAGGTGCGCTCCACCGACAAGGCGGGCAACGTCTCGCCCGTCATCGAGCGGACCATGCCCAAGGCCGACGGCACGCAGAAGCGCAACGTCGCCCGGCTCGCCACGCCCACGGCATCCGGAACCGCCGGATGGAACACGGTGACGGGCCTGAACGACGACGTCCAGCCGACGTCCTCGGGCGATGTCACCCCGAACGACAACGCCAACGTCTGGGGCGTCTGGCCGGCCGTGACCGACCAGTGGGTGCAGTACGACTGGACCGAGCCGGTGCGCATCGGCGAGCTGGGAGTGTACTTCGTGTCGAACATCGACGCGCAGGGCCTCGGGATCGACGTCCCCGCGAAGTGGGAGGCGCAGTACTGGGATGCCACGACCAGCGCCTGGGTCCCGGTGAAGAACGCGGGGACCTACGGCACCGCGAAGGACACGTACAACACGGTGACCTTCGACCCGGTGTCCACGACGAAGCTCCGCCTCACGCTCGACCCGGTCGGGACCGAGCAGGGCAAGGGCAGCGTCGGCATCAAGGAATGGCAGGTGTTCGAGCGTCCCGAGGTCGCCCAGCCCGCTCTGGACGTCGAGGTGAGCGCGACCACCCGTGCCATCGCGGGCAAGGCGTACGTGATCGCGACAGCGAAGAACAACGACGACGTCGCCGTCGATCTCGTCTTCACCTCCGCCTACGGGAGCAAGACCGTCAAGGGCGTGCACCCGGGCAAGACCGTGAGCGCGTCGTTCAACTCCCGGCAGGCGTCCGTCCCCGCGGGCAAGGTCACGGTGACCGAGAGTGCCACCGTCGGCGGCGCACAGGTCACGGAGACGTCCGAGGCGTCGTACGCCGAACTGAAGTAGGAGAGGCGGAACGGGGGGAGGTGCGCCTTCCCCCGTCCCGCTCTCCTCGCGAGGACGCCCGCCGTGCGGGCCTCCTTCCCCTCGCGCGCCCTGGAACGCGCCCCTCGGATCTTCGAAGCGAAGGAACCTCATGACCAGACTCACCGCTCGCCGGCCCCTGGCGGTCACCGCCGCCGTCGGCCTCGTGGCCGGACTCCTGGCGCTGGCACCCGTCAGCCCCGCGACCGCCCTCGCCAACCCCCTGCTCGGCGACGGATCGGTGTACTCCGCCGACCCCGCCACCCTCGTCGTCGACGACACGCTCTACGTCTACGCGGGCCGCGACGAAGCGGGCCCCACCACGAACGACTTCATCATGAACGAGTGGCAGTCGTTCTCGACCACCGACGTCGAGGGCGGTCAGTGGGAGCACCACCCGGCGCTCATGCGTCCGGAGCAGGTGTTCTCGTGGGCGACCCCCGGGCGCGCCTACGCCGGGCAGGTCGTGCAGGGCGCCGACGAACGGTTCTATTGGTACGTGCCCGTGCACGAGGCCGGGAGCAGCTCGGCCGACCCGTTCGGCATCGGCATCGCCGTGTCCGACACCCCCTCGGGCCCCTGGACCGACTACGTGGGCGGCCCGATCGTGTCGCAGAAGATCCTGGGCAACAACGCCCACAACATCGATCCCACCGTCTACGTCGCCGACGACGGGCGCGTGTGGATGTACTGGGGCAGCTTCAGCCGGCTGTTCGGTGTCGAGCTGGCATCCGACATGAAGACCCTCATCGGCACGCCCACCGAGATCCGCAGCGGCGTCGACGGCTTCTTCGAGGCCGCTTGGCTCTTCGCGCGCAAGGGCACCTATTACCTCGCCTACGCGGCGAACACGGCGGGTCCCGACAGCTGGTGCACCCCCGCGGTCTACCACGCGTGCATCGCGTACTCGACGGCGCCGACCCCGATGGGGCCGTGGACCTCGCAGGGGCGCGTGCTCGCGCCGGTGTCCTCGACCACGAGCCACCCCGCCATCACCGAATTCAAGGGCGAGTGGTACATGGCGTACCACACCGCCGATGCGGTCGGCGGGAACCACTTCCGCCGCTCGGTCGCCGTCGACGAGGTCGAGTGGGACGACTCGGTGACACCCGCGCGGATGAAGCCGGTCGTGACCACGCCGATCCGTGACGACGACGCGACCCCGTCGGCGAACGTGGCGCCGTGGGCCACGGCATCCGCCTCCAACCAGCCCATCCCCACGCAGTACTGGATCGCGGCGCTCAACGACGGGATCGTGCGGCCCAACCCCCTTCCGCCGGACATGTGGGGTTCGTACTCCGCGGATCGCCCCGCGAGCCAGTGGATCCAGTACGACTGGTCGGAGCCGGTGCGCATCGATCGATCGTCGATCCAGTTCTGGAACGACGCCCAGCCCGGTTCCGGCGACGGCGTCGCCGCCCCCGCCTCCTGGTCGCTGCAGTACTGGGACCAGGGTCGCTGGAACGACGTGCAGAACCCCAGCGGGTATCCGACGACCACGCGCCAGCTGCACGAGGTCACCTTCACCCCGGTGACGACGACGCGCCTGCGGGCCGTCATGAACGCCGCCCCGGGCACGGCCGCGCCCGTGAAGTACTCGGCCCTCGCGGTCGAGGAGTGGTCGGTCGACACCGTCGCCGCCGCCGGGTACGACCCCGCGAGCACCCGCACGCTCGTCGGCGAGGCTCCCGTGCTGCCCGACACCGTCGCGCTCGTCTACGGCGCCGACCGCGTGGCCGCGCCCGTGAAGTGGGATGCCGTCGACCCGGCGGCGTACGCCGAGGCCGGCACCTTCACGGTGGCCGGCACCGCGCAGGGCTACGCCGCCGGACGCGTCTCGGCGACCGTGACGGTCGTCGGCGCGGACGACTCCCCGGACACCGCCGCACCGGAGATCGGCATCGAACTGCGCGGACCGAAGGGCGCCGGCGACTGGTACGTCGGGCCCGTGACCGTGCGGGCCACCGCCACCGACGACCGTGACGTGCGCTCGCGCATCTCGGTCGGCATCGACGGCGGCGCCCTGACCGAGACCGCGGATGTGCGCCGAGTCGACACGGTGGTGTCGGCCGACGGCTCGCACACCGTCATCGCCCGGGCGAAGGATGCCGCCGGCAACGTCTCGTCCGACGCCACGGCCGCGTTCCGCATCGACGCGACGGCTCCGAAGGCGACCGCGCGACTCGACGCGGCCGCGCGGTCCGTGTCGGCGACGGCGACCGATGCCGGATCGGGGCTCTCGGGCCTCGAGTACGCGGTCGATGCCCCCACGACCTGGAAGCCGCTCACGGGCGCGGTCGCTGCACCCGACCTCGAGCAGCACGTCGTGTACGTGCGCGCCACGGACGCGGCGGGCAACGTCTCGACGCCGACCGCGACCACCATCCCGCGCTCGCCCGATGCGCCGATGACCGGCAACGTGGCGCGCTATGCGACGGCGACCGCGTCGTCGGCCTCGGGATGGGCGCCCGTCGGCAACGCCAACGACGGCTCGACCGCGACCAACTGGGGCACGTGGCCCCGGGTCGGGGAGCAGTGGGTGCAGCTCGCCTGGGAGCGCCCCGTGCGCCTGGACCGCGCGGGCGTGCTGTTCGCCCGGGATGCCGCCGACACGGCCGACGCGGGACTCATCCCGCCCCGGTCGTGGGTGCTGCAGTACCGCGACGCCGCCGGCGCCTGGAAGGACGTCGACACCGCCGACGCGTACGGCCGCTCGGCGGACGAGGTGAACGAGGTGTCGTTCACCCCCGTCGAGACGACCGCGCTGCGCACCCTCATGCAGTCCTGGGGCGCCCAGGAGGGTCAGGGTTCAGCCGGGATCCGGGAGTTCGAGGCGTGGGCGGCCGAGGCGCCGGCTCTGGCGATCGAGGCATCGGCGTCGACGCGCATGATCGCGGGCAGGGCGTACGTGGTCGCGACCGCGAAGAACACCGCCGACGTCGCGGTCGACCTGGTGTTCACCTCCGCGTACGGCACGAAGACCGTCACGGGCGTCCAGCCGGGCAAGGCCGTGAGCGCGTCGTTCTCGTCGCGGCAGTCGTCCGTTCCCGCCGGCACGGTCACCGTGTCGGCTCGCGCCACGGTCGACGGTGCCCCGGTGACCGGGATCGTCGAGGCCCCGTACGCGGCCCTGAAGTGACGTGGGGGAGGGGCCGGCCCGGTCCCTCCCCGACACCCTTTCGTTGTTCCCCTCGATGAAGAGAAGAGACGCCATGACCCCCCTCGATCCGCCCGTCATCACCCGGCGTGCCCTCCTCGGCACCGGCGCCGTCGGCGGGCTGTTGGCCGCATCCGGTGCCTTCGCCGCCCCCGCGGCGACCGCCGCCCCCTCGGCAGCCGCTTTCCGCCTCGCGGGTCTCCGGCACCCGGCGTCGGTCGTCCGGGCTGCGGCGCGCGAGGTCGCCCCCGACGCGTGGGCGCTGCAGCCGTTCCCGCTCAGTGCGGTGACCCTCGGCCAGAGCGTCTTCACCCGCGCGCAGAAGCAGGCGCTGATCCTGAACCGCGCGTACTCCATCGACACCCTGCTGGCGGTGTTCCGCCGCAACGCCGGGATCGACACCCGCGGAGCCATGCCGCCCGGCGGGTGGGAGGAGTACGGCCCCGCCCCGGACGACCAGCGTTGGGGGCCGTCGGAGTACCGGGCGGGTCAGAACGCGCGCGGCGCGGGCGGACTGCTGCGCGGCCACTTCGCCGGGCACTTCCTCAGCGGCTTGTCGATGGCGTACGCCTCGACCGGTGAGGGCGCCCTCGCGCAGAAGGTCGGCGCGTTCGTCGCCGGCCTCGAGGAGTGCCGCGCGGCCCTGGCCGCGCAGAAGGTCGGCACCGCGTCGCGGTACTCGCATCCGGGGTTCCTCTCCGCCTACGGTGAGTGGCAGTTCTCGGCCCTCGAGAACTACGCGCCCTACGGCGAGATCTGGGCGCCGTACTACACGCTGCACAAGCTCGTCGCGGGCCTGCTCGACGCGCACGCCTACACCGGCAACACCCTCGCGCTGACTCTGGCCGAGGGGATCGGGCACTGGGTGTACTCCCGCCTGTCGAAGTGCGCCCCCGCGCAGCTGCAGCGCATGTGGTCGCTCTACATCGCGGGCGAGTGCGGCGGCATGAACGACGTGCTCGTCGAGCTGTACTGGCGCTCGACCGACCCGGCGCGCGAGGAGTTCCTGCAGGCGGCGAAGCTGTTCACCTACGACGCTCTGGTCGACGCGTGCGCCGAAGACCGCGACACGCTCGACGGCCGGCACGCCAATCAGTACATCCCCACGTTCTCGGGCTACCTCAAGCTCTACGACCAGACGGGGGAGGAGCGCTACCGCACGGCTGTGGAGAACCTGTTCGGCATGGTCGTCCCGGGCCGTGCGTACGCCCACGGCGGCACCGGCGAGGGCGAGCTCTGGGGCCCGGCGGATGCCGTGGCCGGCGACATCGGCAAGCGCAACGCCGAGTCGTGCGCCGCGTACAACATGCTCAAGATCGCGCGCTCGCTGTTCCTGCACGACCAGGACCCGGCGTACATGGACTACTACGAGCGCACGGTGCTGAACCACATCCTCGGTGGCCGACGCGACGCCGAATCGACCGTCAGCCCCGAGAACTGCTACATGTTCCCGGTCAACCCCGGCACCCGCAAGGAGTACGGCGACGGCAACATCGGCACCTGCTGCGGCGGCACCGCCCTCGAGAGCCACGTGAAGTACCAGGACACGATCTACTTCCGCTCGAAGGCGGGCGACGCCCTCTACGTCAACCTCTACATCGCCTCGACCCTCGACTGGAGCGAGAAGGGGCTCACCCTCGTGCAGACGTCGTCGTACCCCGAGGCCGACACGTCGACCCTCGAGTTCACGCGCGCCCCCGCCGGGCCGTTCACCCTGCACGTGCGCATCCCCGGGTGGGCCCGCGGAGCCGCCGTCAGCATCAACGGCGAGCGTCAGGACGCCGACACCGCGCCCGGGACGTACGTTGCCCTCACCCGCTCGTGGGCGGAGGGCGACAAGGTCGCCGTCACCATCCCGCTGAGTCTCCGCACCGAGCCCACCCCCGACCGCCGCGACATCCAAGCGCTCGTCTACGGTCCGGTCGTGCTGACGGCCGTCGACTCGTCGACGCGGTACGCGAGCCTGGCCCTGTCGTCGCGAGCGGGTCTGGACGGCTCCATCCGCCGGGGGGTGACGAAGCGCAGCGGGAACGTCTTCGTCATCGACGGCCGCACGTTCGAGCCGGCCTATTCGGGGAGGGACGTGGCGTACCACATGTACTTCCAGCGGTCCGAGCCCACGATCGCCTTCGCCGGCGTCGACTCCCAGGTGCGGAATCCCACGCGTGGTCAGGGCGGTCCGAGCCTGCTCGAGGAGGTGTGGGCGAAGGCGCCGTTCGCCGATCGGACCGCGTTCCTGGATGCCGTGCGCTCGGTGTCGCAGTCCTTCACCGACGCGAACCTGCTCACCGCCCGCGACCGCCAGAAGGTGCTCCTCGCCGCCGGCCGCGCCCCGATCGACGCCTGAGACCGACAGGACCCGTCATGCACACACCTCGTCTCCTCTCGCGGGCGTCCGTCGCCCTCGTCACGCTCGCCCTCGCCGTCGGCACGTCCGCGGCGATCCCCTCGCCCGTCGCCGCCGAGACGCCGGGCAACATCGCCGTCGCGTCCGGCGAGCACGCCCCCGACGTCGCCGTCAGCTACGTCCCGCCGTGGAACTCCGCCGCGGCCCTCAACGACGGGGCCTCGGCTCCCACCGACTACCTCAGCGCGATGTGGGGCACGTGGGGCATCTCACCCGCCCCCGAGACCGACGTCGCGACCTACACCTGGGACACCCCGGTGACGGTCTCGGCATCCACCGTCTACCTCTGGCAGAACGCGGGCGTCGGCGACGGCGGTGTCCGCATCCCCGCGGGATGGTCGCTGGAGTACCAGGATGCCGCCGGCGACTGGGAGCCCGTGCGCGGCGACGCCGTCGCCTACCCGCTGCCCGCTTTCGACCCGGCCGCGCCCCGGACCTCGCTCGCTCCCGTGTCGGTCGCGTTCGACGCGGTCACGACGCGGGCGCTACGGCTCGTCCTCGAGCGGCAGGTCGTGGACGGCTCGCCCCACGCGACGAGCGTGATCGAGTGGGAGGTGACGGGCGTCGCGGCTCCCGACGAGCCCGACCCCGAGCCGAGCGACGGGTTCGTGGCGGCGGAAGACGTCGCCGTGCGCACCCTCACGGGCGTGCTGCCCGCGCTGCCCTCCCGCATCTGGGTGGTGGGTGCCGACACGCCCTTGCGCGAGGCCGCCGTCACCTGGGATGCCGTGACCCCGGCCGACGTCGCGCAGCCCGGCACCCTCGCGGTCACCGGACGGGTCAGCGGGTACGAGGGTCAGACGGTCGCGGCCACCGTGTTCGTCGCCGACGGGTTCTCTCAGACGATGACCTCGATCGACTACACCGCGGTGATCACCGCCCCGGGGGTCGCCCCCCTTCTGCCCGCCACCGTGCGCGCCGTGTTCGACGACGGGACGGCGGCCAGCGGTGTGCCCGTGACCTGGGACTCCGTCGCGCCGGAGGCCTACGCGGACGCCGAAGCGATGTTCGACGTGTCGGGAACGGTCGCGGGCTCGTCCACCGGGGCGCTCGCCACCGTGTTCGTCATCGCCCCGGTGGCACAGACGACGCCCCTGGTGTCCATCGCCTTCGACGCGGCCCCCGAGGGGTCCGGCTGGTACGTCACCTCTCCGAAGGCGGTCGTGACGGCGCAGAAGACCGCCGCCGACATCGCCTCGACCGAGATCAGCCTCGACGGGGGCGCGACCTGGAGCCCGTACACCGAGCCGGTGGCGGTCGAAGGTCAAGGCGAGGTCACCGTCCGCGCCCGCGCCACGGCCGTCGACGGCGCCGTCGGCGAGGCGCGGGCGAGCGCGAAGGTCGACACCGTCGCGCCGGTCACCGGAGATCGGATCGAGGTGGTCGACGGGGATTCCGCCCTCGTCGCCCTCTCGCCGACCGACGCCGAGCCCGGTTCGGGCCTCTCGCGCACGGTCTGGTCGGACGGACCGGATGCCGACCCTGCGGGTGCGTCGAACAACATGTTCGCCACCTACGAGAAGCCGTTCTCGGTCGAACTGACCGACGCCCCGCGCTACGTGCACGTGCGCTCGCAGGACACCGCCGGCAATGAGGAAACGACCCGGACGATCGCGCTTCCGCCGCGCACGACGACGCCGGTCCTCGAGATCGAGTCGTCGGCGGTGACGCGGATGATCGCCGGCAAGGCCTACGTGATCGCAACGGTGAAGAACACCGACGACGTCGCGGTCGACCTGGTCTTCACGAGCGCGTACGGCTCGAAGACCGTCACGGGCGTACAGCCGGGGAAGTCGGTGAGCGCATCGTTCTCTTCGCGAGCGGCGACCGTCCCCGCCGGGCAGGTGCTCATCAAGGCCACCGCCGTCGTGGGTGGGCAGGAGGTGTCGGTGGAGCGAACGGCCGACTACCGCGCGCTCTGACGAGACGGCCGGGTCGAGGTCCTCGACCGCGGCCCGGCCGTCCTTCCCTTCCGATCCGGAGGAACCTCATGCCCCAGCCCCCGAGCCGGCCCTGGCAACGACCCAGCATCTACGACGTCGCGCGACTCGCCGGCGTCTCGCATCAGACGGTGTCCCGCGTCCTGAACGACCACCCGCACGTGCGCACGTCCACGCGCCTGCGCGTCCTCCGGGTGATCGACGAGATCCACTACACACCGAACATGGCCGCGCGCGCGCTCGCGACGCAGCGCGCGCGGCGGATCGGGGTGCTGATCGACGGCCCGGTGCAGAACGGTCCGAACAGCACCCTGCGCGCGTTGGAGAGGGCCGCGCGGGAGGTCGGGTACGCGGTGAGCGCGTTCTCGATCGGCGATGACGACGCGTCGCAGATGGACTCCGGGGTCATGGAACTGGTCACCCAGGGTGTCGATGCGCTGTGCGTGATCGCGCCCCGGGAGTCGTCGTTGGATCTCCTGCGTCAGCAGACGACGGGCCTGCCGACGATCGTGATCAAGGCGGAGGCCGACCCGACCTGGCACACGGTGGGAGTCGACCAGCGCCGAGGTGCGCGGCTCGCGGTCCGGCACCTCATCGACCTGGGGCACCGCACGATCGCCCATCTGGCGGGCCCGATGGACTGGTTCGACGCGCGTGAGCGTGCTCAGGGGTGGCGGGAATGTCTCGCCGAGGCGGGGTTGCCGGAGGGCCCCTGCGTGATCGGCGACTGGACGGCGGATGCCGGGTTCGAGTTCGGTCGATCGTTCGAGCTGGGGGACACCACCGCGGTCTTCGCGGCGAACGATCAGATCGCGCTCGGTGTCGTCCACGGGCTGCACGGTCGCGGCATCCGCGTTCCCGCGGACGTCAGCGTCATCGGTTTCGACGACGTCGCCCATTCGCGGCACTTCCTGCCCCCGCTGACCACCGTGCGCCAGAACTTCGCCGAGCTCGGCGAACTGGCGTTGCAGCAGCTCATCGCCGCCATCGAGGGAGACGTCGAACCCAGCCACGACACCATCCAGCCGGAGCTGATCGTCCGTGAATCCAGCGCGACGATCGCCGCGCCGGTGCGCGCCGCGGCGGGGGCATCGCGCCGCCGATGGAACGTGCCTACTTCTTGGCATCCTGTCGTGGGATCACGATCTGCTTGATGATGAGCAGCACCGATGCCGTGACGGGGATCGCGACGAGGGCGCCGAGCAGGCCGAGGAGGGTGCCGCCGACGAGCGCGCCGATCACGACCAGGGCGCCCGGAACCGAGATGGTGCGGTTCATCACGCGCGGTGTCAGCAGATATGCCTCGATCTGCATGTACACGAGGTAGACGATCGCGAAGATCAGTCCGGACGTCGGGTCGACGATGAGGGTGAACACCGTCGCCGTCGCCCAGAACAGCACCGAGCCGACGAGGGGGATCAGGGTGATCCCGAACGCGAGGGCGGCGAGGAGCGCGGCGAACGGCTGCTGCAGGATCGTCAGCACGATGAACGCAAACACGGCGTTGCACAGGGCCAGGACGACCATGCCCGCGAGATAGCCGCCGACCGAGTCGGTGATCTGGCCGGTCATGTCGGACACCGTCGCGCGGCTGCGCGCGGGAGTCAGGCGCACCAGGCTGTTCTTCATGCGGGGCAGGGACGCCAGGAAGTACAGGCTCAGCACGAGCACGATGATCGCGCCCGAGATGAACGTGCCGATGGACACGCCGACCTGCAGGAGGCCTCCGCCGATCGCGGCGATGTTCGCCGGGTTGGTGGCGAAACCCTGCACCTCTTTCAAGACGTCGCCGATGCTGTCGCCGAAGTTCGTCTCGACCCAGCGCACGGCGTCGCTGTCGATGAGGTCGTTGACGAAGGCGGGGATGTCGCCGACGAACTGCTCGACCTGGCGCACGACGGGCGGAATGAGCAGCCACAGCGCCCCGCCGAGGATCACGGCGAGACCGCCGAACACGATCACGATCGACCACGCGCGCGAGAGGCCACGACGCACCAGCATGCGCACGACCGGGTCGAGCGCGAGGGCGACGAACAGGGCGATCGCGATGTAGATGAGGACGGTCGAGAGCTTGCTCAGCGCGATCGCGAGAAGGAACGCCGTCAACCCGCCGAGGGTGAGGAAGAACCCGGCCGGGTAGGGGCGGGCGATGGCCGACCAGACCGGCTTGTCGCGCGAGGTCGTCGCTCCGGCGTCGGCGCCCTCGGCGGTGGGATCGGGACGCGTCGATCGGCTCATGGTCACACTGTAGGACTCCGGGGTCGCGGCGGACGCCCCTTCCCCCGGCACGGTAAGGTCGGAGCGACTTGGGGAGGACACATGACCGACGCCGATCCCTCGACGATCCTGCAGGGGCTCCGCGGCAGCATCGACAACAT
The DNA here is from genome assembly GCF_052045385.1 of Microbacterium sp. 22296. Lineage (NCBI taxonomy): Bacteria > Bacillati > Actinomycetota > Actinomycetes > Micrococcales > Microbacteriaceae > Microbacterium > Microbacterium sp. 22296. The sequence continues at coordinate 185,044 of NZ_JBQEOS010000005.1, forward strand.
CGACGCCGCGTTGATCTTCCTCCTCGCCGAGCGCTTCCGCTGCACGAAGCAGGTCGGAGTGCTGAAGGCGAAGCACGGGATGCCGGCCTCCGACCCCGCGCGCGAGGAGCAGCAGATCGCCCGGCTCATGCGCTTGGCCGAAGACGCCGACCTCGATCCGGCGTTCGCCGAGAAGTGGTTCAACTTCGTCGTCGCCGAGGTCATCCGCCACCACCGCTCCGCCGCCGCGCAGCCCGCGGCGGACTGACCGGCCGTCCCGCGAACCGCGGCGGACCGCGGCGGACCGACCGGCGGCCCCCGCGGCCCGCTTCCGGACCCGCGCCCGAGGGCGGCCCGGCCCGCGCCCGAGTGCGCCGCGACCCGGGCCCGAGGGCGGCCCGGCCCGCGCCCGAGTACGCCCCGCCCTCCGCTCGAGCGCGCCGCGACACGCCCGGGCCTCCCTCGGCGCCTCACCCGACAACGGTGTCAGCGGCGCGCCGAACACATGCGCGCGCGTGCCACACGGCATCCGGGATCGCAAGGCGAGCGACGATTTGCCAGCGATTCCATCAGCGTGAAACGTTTGTACAGGCCCGTTGCCGGGCCGCCCACCCGACCAGTCCGCGGTCGCCGGTGTCGTCTCGGGGGAGTCGGCATCGCGAGCGTACGGTCGGCGGCCAGGGTGCCGGATCCGATGTCCGGTACCGACGCGCTCCACCCCCCGAGGGCGCCGACGGCTGCCACCCGGGCGTGACCGCCGCGGCCACCCGAAGGCCGCTGAGGTGCACACAGTGACCCATCCGCCTGCCCTGCAGACGCCCGTCTCGACGGGGTCCGCCCCCGCGGCGGCCGCTTCCGCGCAGCCCGCCCTCGCGGCGAAGAACCTCTTCAAGGTGTTCGGCCGCGCGCCCCAGGCCGCCGTCGACAAGCTCCGCTCCGGCGCCCGCCGCGAAGACACGGCCGACGACGGGACCGCCGCCGTCATCGACGCGAGCTTCGAGGTGAAGCCCGGCGAGATCTTCGTCATCATGGGCCTCTCCGGCTCCGGCAAATCCACGATCATCCGCATGCTGAACGGCCTGCACGAGGCCACGGCGGGAACCGTCGAGGTGCAGGGCGACGCCCTGACCGGCGTCGGCGCCGCGCGTCTGCGCTCGCTCCGCCGCGACCGCCTCGCGATGGTCTTCCAGCACTTCGCATTGCTGCCCCACCGCACGGTCGCCGCCAACGTCGCCTACCCCCTCGAGCTCCGCGGCGTCGGCAAGGCCGAGCGCGTCGCGAAGGCGAACGAGATCCTGGCGCTCGTCGGCCTCGAGGGATGGGGCGACAAGCTCCCCTCGGCGCTCTCGGGCGGCATGCAGCAGCGCGTCGGGATCGCCCGCGCGCTCGCGGCCGACACCGACATCCTGCTCATGGACGAGGCGTTCAGCGCGCTCGACCCCCTCATCCGTCGCGAGATGCAGGAGCAGCTCCTCGAACTGCAGCGGACGCTGAAGAAGACCATCGTCTTCATCACCCACGACCTCAACGAGGCGATGTTCCTCGGCGACCGCATCGCGGTCATGCGCGACGGGCGCATCGTGCAGATCGGCACCCCCGAAGACATCCTCACCGACCCCGCGAACGACTACGTCGAGCAGTTCGTGCAGGACGTCGACCGCGCGCGCGTGCTCACCGCCGGCAACGTCATGGAGCGTCCCCGTCCGCGGGTCGACGCGTCGGCGGGCCCGCGCACGGCGCTGCGTCAGATGCGCGACGCCTACATGTCGGCGGTCTACGTCACCGATCGCGACCGCAAGCCCCTCGGCATCATCACCGACCGGGATGCCATGAAGCTCGTGCGGGCCGGAGAGAGCTCCCTGCTCAGCCGGCTCAAGCCCCTGCCCCACGCGGTGCGCGACGACGACGTGCTCATGAACCTCTTCGTGCCGTCGGTCGAGTCGCCGCTGCCCCTGGCCGTGCTCGATTCGGAGGGCCGGCTCGCCGGTGTCATCCCGCGCGTCACGCTGCTCGCCGCCCTCGGGCCCGGACCCACCTCCACCGAGGAGATCACCGTGCTGCCCCAGCCCCTGCCCTCCGCCGAGATCGACGCGGTGCTCGACACCCCGGTCGCCGCCTCCGAGACCGAGGGGGTGCGCTGATGGATGGCTTCCGCATCCCCGTCGGCTCGTGGGTCGACTCCGCCGTGGACTGGCTCCGCGACAACCTCTCGGGCCTGTTCGACGTGATCGCCGTGACGGTCCGCTTCCTCGTCGGCGGGCTGAGCGACGTGCTGCTGTCGGCACCCATCGTCGTCGTCATCGTCGTGGCGGCCGCCCTGGCGTGGCTCCTGCGTTCGTGGAAGCTCGCGCTCGGCACCGTGATCGGCTTCGCGCTCATCTTGGCGATGGGTCAGTGGGTAAGCGCGATGCAGACCCTCGCTCTCGTGCTCGTCGCCACCGTCGTCGCCGTGGCGATCTCGGTGCCGCTGGGCATCTGGTCGGCGCGCAATCCCACCGTGCGAGCGGTGCTGAAGCCGATCCTCGACTTCATGCAGACGATGCCCGCGTTCGTCTACCTGATCCCCGCGATCACGTTCTTCAGCATCGGCGTCGTGCCCGGTGTCGTCTCGACCGTCATCTTCGCCCTGCCCCCGGGCGTGCGGCTGACCGAGCTCGGCATCCGCGGCGTGGACTCCGAGACGGTCGAGGCCGGCCACGCCTTCGGCGCGACGCCCGGACAGATCCTCCGCGGCATCCAGCTGCCGCTCGCGATGCCCACGATCATGGCGGGCGTCAACCAGGTCATCATGCTCGCGCTGTCGATGGCCGTGGTGGCCGGCATCGTCGGGGCAGACGGCCTCGGCAAGGAGGTCGTGCAGTCGATCTCGACGGTCAACCTGCCCAAGGGTGTCGAGGCGGGCCTCAGCGTGGTGATCCTCGCGGTCTACCTCGATCGCCTCACCGCTGCCCTCGGCAACCGCGCCGACAACACCGGGTCGCTGCTCGGCCTGCTGGCCCGGCGCCGTGCCGCGCGTCCCGCGGCTGCGGTCACGGCCGGCGCGACCGCGGCCCCGCACGTCGACACGAGTGCGAAGGATGCCGCTCGCGACGCCGATCGCGAGAAGGCCTCCCCGCGCCGCGCCCCCATCTCGACGGGTCGCTGAGTCCCCCTCGCCCCTCGCGTGAGTCGCCAAGATTTGTCGCCTCATCAGGAGCCGTGGCGACAAATCTTGGCACCTCGCGCGAGGGGCCCACGGAAATCACGGACGAAAAGGAAGAGAACACAGCAATGAACACGCGACACCTCACCACCGCCCTCGCCCTCGGCGCCGTCGGCGCGCTCGCGCTCACCGGCTGCGCGAGCGGCAACCAGGCTGAGGGCGGAGCGGGCGACGGCGGCGACAAGGGCACCATCACGCTCGGCTTCCTGCCCTCGTGGACCGACGGCCTCAGCACCGCCTACCTGCTCGAAGACCAGCTCGAGAAGCTCGGCTACACCGTCGAGATGCAGACGCTCACCGAGGCGGGCCCCCTCTACACCGGCCTCGCCCAGGGCGACGTCGACATCTACCCCTCGGCCTGGCCCGAGCTGACGCACAAGTCGTACATGGACCGCTACGGCGACCAGATCGAGGACCTCGGCGCGTACTACGACGGCGCCAAGCTCACGATCGCGGTGCCGAGCTACGTCGACATCGACTCCATCGACCAGCTGCAGGCGAACGCCGCGCGCTTCGACGGCAAGATCTACGGCATCGAGCCGGGTGCGGGTCTGACCAAGCAGACGCAGGAAATCGCGATGCCGGGTTACGGCCTCGACGGCTACGAACTCGTCACCTCGTCGACCGCGGCGATGCTCACCGAGCTCGACAACGCCATCGCGGCGCAGACGGACATCGCCGTGACCCTGTGGCGCCCCTTCTGGGCCAACGACGCCTACGACGTGAAGGACCTCGAAGACCCCCAGGGGCTGATGGGCGACCCCGAGGCCCTGCACTTCCTCGGCACGTCCGGCTTCGCCGAGCAGTACCCGGATGCCGCCGAGCTCATCGCCGGCATCCAGCTCGACGACGCGCAGTACGGCTCGCTCGAAGACCTCGTGGTCAACGAATACGGCGAGGGTCGCGAGGCCGAGGCCGTGGACGCCTGGCTCGAGCAGTACCCGGCGGCGTTCTCGACGCAGCTCAGCTGACGTCCCGCGTCACGGCGGCCCCCTTCGCTCGGAGGGGGCCGCTCCGCGTTTCGTCGCCGGACGGCCGGTTCCTCGCACGCTTCCGTCGCACTTCTGCGAGGACCCCGTCATCCTGCGGTCATGGCACCGCCGCACCGGTGGCGGGTCAGGCGATCGCGTGCGCCCCCGTGAACCGCGTGATGAAGCCCGGGTGGCCCTCCGGCATCGCCAGCACGGAGTCGGGCGCGCGCCCGGAGAGCTGGGGGAAGCCGGAGTCGGCGACGAGGTCGTCGTCGAGCACGTCGAGCTCGGCCGTCACGAGGGGCCAGGGCTCGTGCGCGTTCGCGGCCCAGATCGTGCGCCCGAGGTGGCGTTCGTGAAAGCCCCACCGTGCCGTGAGGAAGCGCGACAGCGGGGAATCCACCGTCTCGGTGCCGAGGGTCGCACGCACCCGGGTGCCCGGATGCCGACCGCCGTGGCGCTGCGAGCGGTACTCGATCCGCGCGCCGTCGGTGCGCACGCCCGCCCGCGCCCAGCGGTAGGGGAGCCCGAACAGCGCACGCGCGGCCAGGACCGGCGCGAGATGCTCGGCCTCGAGCGTCTGGAAGACCACCCCGCGACGGCCCTCCTCGTCGACCGCGTAGGTGCGCACGTTGATCTCGGTGAAGGTACCGAGAAGGGGCACCGGGGGCAGCGGAAGGAAGCGGAACTCGCTCAGCACGAACGGCACGAGCCCGACCCACGCCGAGCCGTCGTGCACGTCCGGACGCGTCCCCGCGGGCAGCAACGGCGCGACCTCGGCCGGATCGACACGCCAGTGAACGAATACGGCGCGGTTCCAGCGCTGCGCGATGACGGCGCGTCCGGGCAGATCGGGGGAATGGCGCTCGGTGATCACCGGGTCATTCTGACCCCGAGGCCGAGCCGCGGAGGGACACTGGACAGATGGCCCCGTCATCTGGTGCAGACCCGCGGCTCGTGGCATCCATCCGCGATCTGCTGGCCGCGCGCGACGCCGACAAGACGATCTGCCCCTCCGAGGCCGCCCGCGCGGTCGGCGGCGCCGACTGGCGCGACCTCATGCAGCCGGCGCGCGACGCCGCCCACGAGCTGGTGGGTCTCGGCGAGGTCGAGGTGACGCAGAAGGGCGAGGTCGTCGACGTGACGACGGCGCGCGGGCCGGTGCGCATCCGACGCGCACGCTGACGCGGCGCGGTACGTGCCGGGCGGTGGGGCGCCGGAATCGTGGTCGGCCGGTCGGGAGCGGATGCCGGGACCCTCGGCATCCGATCGTGCGGCGCGGCCGCGGGCGTGCTCAGGCGATGGAACCGGGCGCGGTCTCGGACGGCGGCGCGGTGCGCTCGCGGGGGAGCTCCAGGGCGACCTTCTTCTCGAGCACGTCGACGGCCTCGTCCGAGAGCAGGATGAGCCCGTCGAGCTCTTCGCGGACGCGGCGGTAGGCCAGCTGGCGTTCGTTCGGGGTGGCGGCCTGATCGGTCGCCACGGTGAGCAGTTGTTTGGCGGTGTCGAGGCGCTTGCGCTCATCGACCGTGAAGGCGGCGTCCTTCACGCGTCGCGCGTCGCGCTCGGCCACATCGAAGGCGACCTCGTAGTCGGTGACGGCGTCGCGGTACTCCTTGAGGCGCTCCGATGAGAGGGTCTCGCCCTCTTCGGGCCGCAGCTTGTCGGCCGCTTTCTTGGCCCGCAGGAACGCGGCCGTCAGCGGTTGGCGCCCGTCGCTCATCGCGGGGTAGGTGATGAGCTTCGTCGCGTCGAGTTCGTACTCAAGCCAACGGTGCGTGACCTCGTCCTGCGCGGCGACGACGCGCCCCTGCACGCCGCCGAGCTCGGCGGTCGACGGCGTCGGGACCGGCGACGGGGCGGTGGCGGAGACCGCGCCCTGGGCCTTCAACAGCTCCAGCTGTTCGCGATGGCGGCGCCGGGCGGTGACCTCACGATGCCTCACGCGCGCGTTGATCGCGCCCATCGTCATCCCGAAGAGCGGGAACGCGAGCCACCAGTAGTGTCCGGCGAAAGTCCAGAACTCGTCCACGGCGCCATGCTACGCCGCCGGGATCGGGCTCTCTCAGGAAGCCGGCGGTCTCGGCCGGTCTCGTGCGGGAGGCGGCCAGACGGGGTCGCTGCGGGGCGGCGCATCGGCGGTGCCGGGGTCGTCGCGAGGCGGTGCGCCCGAGGCATCCGGTGCGGTCTTCTGCGGGCGCTTCGCGCCGCGCTCGTTCCAACTCCGCGCCGCCGCGCGGCCCATCGACTCCATCGAGCGCGCCAGGGCACGCTGGGCGGTCTCGGCGAGGTCGGATGCCACCCGGCTCCACGCATCGGTGCCCTCGACGCTCGGCTGCTCACCATTGCGTCGAGCCGCTTGTTCGGCGCGGTCGAACGCGTGGCCCGCGCGGCGGACGGCGTCGCGGTAGGCGAGGAACTCGGCGGGTTCGAGGCGCGTGTGGGGCGTCGCCGGACGCAGCCACTGGGCCCGCTCGTGCGCGCGAAGGAACTCGGCCAGCAGCGGGGAGCGCGGGTCGGTCATGACGGGGTAGTCGATCGCGAGGGCGGTGTCGGTCTCGTAGGCCATCCACCGCGACAGGATCGCGTCGTGCTCGGCGAGCACCCGCACGACGGGCAGGGGCGCGCTGCCGGCGCGGATCGCAGGGAGCATCGCCTTGGCCGCTTTGACGCCGGCGCGTCTCGCCCGCACCTCGGCGGACGCCGCCCGGAGGTCGCGTTGCGCGTCGACCAGCCGTGCGCGCGCGGCGGTGACGACGTCGCCCGAGACACGGGATGCCGCCCGCTCCGCCTGCGCGCGCACCACCTCGGCGTCGGCGACCTTGACGTCGGCGCGGCCGCGGGTGACGGCGTTTCGCGCCATCTGCAGGTCGAGCTGGGCGGCGTCGAGCTCGAGACGGCGCGCGGCGGCTTTGCTGAGCGGGCGCGAGGCCCAGGCTCGCGCGGCGCGATCCGTGGTGGTCGTGGTGCCCGCGGGGAGGGCGCGTCGTCGTGAGCGGCGCACGCCGATCCAGCCGACGGTGCCCGCACCGGCCGCGGCGGGGCCGATCCACCACCACTCGGCGAAGAGAGCCACGAGCGGTTCCACGTGCCCATGCTACGTCGAGGCTCCGACACGAGGCTGGGTGGTGGGCCGGAATCCGCGAGCGATACCCGCGGTGCGAGGGGGTGCGCGAGTCTCGCAGATATGCCCGGGCGCGGCTGCTTCCGTTCCGCGGCGGGTGCCCGGGGCGTCGCGGGCCCGACGCCCGCGCAGCCCGGCGGACGCCGTGTGTGAGATCGTGGCGAGGTGAACTTTCGGCGACGGGCGCGGGGCGGGCGCAGCGGAGTCCGCGCCGGGTTCCGGCTCACCGCGGGCCAGGCCATCATCGCCGGCTTCGGCGCGGTGCTCGTCGTCGGCACCGTGCTGCTGAGCCTGCCTCTCTCGGCGCAGGGACGTCCGGCATCCTTCATCGAGGCCCTCTTCACTGCGACCAGTGCGTTGTGCGTCACCGGGCACGTGGTGGTCGACACGGCGACTTTCTGGAGCCCGTTCGGGCAGGTCGTCATCATGGTGCTCATCCAGGTGGGCGGGTTCGGGGTGATGTCGTTCGCGACCCTGCTGGGACTCCTCGTCGCCCGTCGTCTCGGTCTGCGTACACGCTTGACCGCGGTGAGCGAGACCCACACGGTCGCCGTCGGCGACGTGCGCCGCGTGCTGACCGGTGTCGCCCTCATCACCCTCTGCGTCCAGACGGTCGTCGCGGTCATGCTCGCCGCGCGCTTCGCGGTCGGATACGGCGAACCGTTCGGCCGCGCTCTTTGGCTCGGTGCGTTCCACGCGGTGTCGTCGTTCAACAACGCCGGCTTCGCCCTGTTCAGCGACAACCTCATGTCGTTCGTGACCGACCCCTGGGTCTGCCTCCCCATCTGCGCGGCCATCATCCTCGGTGGCCTCGGCTTCCCCGTGATCATGGAGCTGCGCCGCCGGTTCCGCTTCCCCCGCCGGTGGACGCTGAATACCGTCACGGTGCTCGCCGGCACCCTCACGCTGCTCGTGGGTGGCGCGGTGAGCCTGACGGCTCTCGAATGGTCGAATCCGGGCACGCTGGGACTCCTCGACCCGGCCGGGCGCCTCCTCGCCGGCTTCACCCTCAGCGTGATGCCCCGCACGGCGGGTTTCAACGCCATCGACGTGGGGGCGATGCATCCCGAGAGCTGGTTCGTCACCGACATCCTCATGTTCATCGGCGGGGGACCTGCCGGAACGGCCGGAGGACTGAAGATCACGACGTTCGCCGTGCTGTTGTTCATCGTGCTCGCGGAGCTGCGCGGCGACACGGCCGTGAACATGTTCGGCAAGCGCCTTCCTCGATCCACGCACCGCGAGGCGCTGACGGTGGCACTGCTCTCCGTCGCCACCGTGGTGGTCTCGACGCTCGCGATCATGCTGATGACGCCGTTCCCCTTCGATCGCGTCTTCTTCGAGGTCATCTCCGCCTTCGCGACGGTGGGGCTGTCGACGGGTATCACCGCCGACCTGGGCACACCCTCGCAACTCATCCTCATCGCCCTGATGTTCATCGGCCGCATCGGCCCCGTGCTGCTGGGCGCCGCCCTCGCCCTGACGCGCGAGAAGCGTATGTACGAACTCCCGAAGGAGCGTCCGATCATTGGATAACACACCCGCATTCCTCCGCCGTCGGCGCAACCGCGACGCCTCGGCCGTCGCCGTGATCGGTCTCGGCCGCTTCGGAGGGTCCCTCGCCACCGAGCTGGCCCGCTCGGGAACCGAGGTACTCGGTATCGACACCGACGAAGACATCGTGCAGTCGCTGAACGGGGTGCTGACGCACGTCGTGCGGGCCGACTCGACCAAGCAGGTCGCTCTCGAGCAGCTGGGCGTCGCCGACTTCGACCGGGTCGTCGTCGGGATCGGCACCGACATCCAGGCCAGCATCCTCACGACCTCTCTGCTGAAGCGGATGGGCGCCCGCTCGATCTGGGCGAAGGCCATCAGCGAGCAGCACGGCCTGATCCTCGAACAGCTCGGCATCGAGCACGTCGTCTACCCCGAGGCCGACATGGGGCGCCGCGTCGCCCACCTCGTGCGTGGGGCCATGCTCGACTACGTCGAGTTCGACAGCGACCTGTCCGTAGCCAAGACCGTGGCACCGCGGGAGATCGTGGGGCAGACGCTCGAAGCGTCGGCGGTGCGCCGTCGTCACGGCGTCACGATCGTGAAGATCAAGGGCGCCGACGGGCACTGGCACGCCGCGGGAGCGGCATCCGTGGTGCACGAGGGCGACCTGCTGATCGTCATCGGGCCCGTCGAGCGCACGGAGCGTTTCGCCGCGCTGGCGTGAGGCGGGCCCGACATCGACGGATGACACCGGACACCGTCGATGTCAGGGTGAAAAGCATGGTCACCCGCCTTCAGCCCCACACCCCTCCCGCCGAGATCGATGATCTCCGTCGACGCATCGCCGCGACGCGGTGGCCCGATGACGTCGGCGACGACTGGTCGAGGGGGACGCGTCCGTCCGCGCTGCGCCACGTGCTCGACGCGTGGGCCGCCTTCGATTGGAGCGGAGCGGAGGCGCGGATGCGCGCGGAGCAGCACCTCCTCGTGGGCGGGGCGGATCGGCGCGTGCACGTGTGGCGCTCGGGGACGCCGGGCGCCCGCGCCGTCGTCTTGATCCACGGATGGCCCGACAGTTTCGTCCGCTTCCGCGGCGTCGCGGAACGCCTCGCCGACCACGACGTGATCGTGCCCGGTATTCCGGGCTTCGGCTACGGCGACCCGGCCCCGCGTGAGGAGGGGGGACCGCGGTGGAACGCCGGGCGGATCCTCGACGCCCTCGATCGGATCGGTGTGGGTCGCTTCGTCGTGCACGGCGGAGACCTCGGTACGGCCATCGCCGACCAGGTCGCGGTGCTCGCGCCCGATCGCGTCGCGGGTCTGCACCTGTCGGACGTACCGCTCTGGCGCGCGGTATCCGACGATCACCTCTCCGCCGAGGAGCGCGAATGGGTGGATGCCGCGGCCGTCTGGGAGCGCGAGGAAGGCGCCTACGCCGCTGAGCAGCGCACCAAACCGCAGACCCTCGCCGCGGGGCTCACGGATTCTCCGGCGGCGCTCGCGAGCTGGTACCTCGAGAAGTTCCAGGCGTGGGGTGCGGGCGACGTCTTCGAGCGCATCCCCCTCGACCTGCTCCTCGAAAACCTCTCGGTGCACTGGTTCACGCGCACGGCCGGGAGCGCTGCGCGCGTGTATTTCGACCGGCGGCGCTTTCCCCCCACCGGCGGTCGCGTGACGGTGCCCACGGCTTTCGGGCTCTTCCCGCACGACATCGACCACGGCGTGGAGTCGTTCGCGCGGCGCACCTACCCGACGGTGCGTTTCACGCGTTTCCCCTCGGGAGGGCACTTCGGGGCGATGGAGCACCCCGACCTGCTCGCGGGCGATCTGCGCGCGCTTCTCTCGGTCGTGTGAGGTTCGTCGTCGGGGCCGTGCAGCGGACGGATGCCGCCGCTCGCGCGAGGGCGAAGGCGTTCGGCGGGCGACGTCACCGCGGCGCCGCCGCGCGGGAAGCCGTGTGCTGTCAGCCGAGGATCAGGGAGATGACCGTCGCGCCGCCGCCGGTGAGGACGAGGGCGGCGATCACGACCCACGCGGTGATCTTGACGCGCTTCTGACGCTGGTCGCTGAACACGGTCATGTCGTCGTCGTCATCGGTCATCGCGCGTCTCCTCTCGTCGGGCGGTGGGGTTCGGGTCGAACTCTCCGTCGCGGCCCGAGGGGGCCGCGACGAAGGCTCAGGCCACCGGCTCCGCGACGGTCGGGCCGAACACGGCCGGGAGCGTCTCGTTCGACAGGCGGCGCAGCTCCGAGACGGGGACGGTGAAGACGTCCTGGATCTCGAGCGCGGCTTCGGTCCCCGGCTCGACGTCGGTCACGCCGATGCGCAGCACCGGGTAGCCGCGGCCGTTGCAGAGGCCCCGGAACTTCACGTCTTCCTCGCGGGGCACGCTGACCAGCACGCGGCCGGTAGTCTCGCTGAACAGGGCGGCCGTGGCATCCACGCCGTCGCGCTCCATCAGCTCGGTGAGCCAGACGCGCGCTCCGACGCCGAAGCGCATGACGCCCTCGGCGAGGGCCTGCGCGAGACCGCCCGACGACAGGTCGTGCGCGCTCGAGACGAGCGACTGCGAGCCCGCGGCCTGCAGCAGCTCGGCGAGCTTGCGCTCCTGAGCGAGGTCGACCTTCGGGGGGCGACCGCCGAGGTGATCGTGGATGGTCCCGGCCCACTGGGAGCCGTCTAGCTCGTCGGCGGTGGTGCCGAGCAGGTAGAGGTTCTCGCCGGCATCCTGCCAGCCGCTCGGAATGCGCGCGGCCACGTCGTCGATGATGCCCAGCACGCCCACGACGGGGGTGGGGTGGATCGGCTGGTCGCCCGTCTGGTTGTAGAACGAGACGTTGCCGCCCGTGACCGGGATGCCGAGCTCGAGGCATCCATCGCTCAGGCCCTCGACGGCCTGGCTGAACTGCCACATGACCTCGGGGTTCTCGGGGCTGCCGAAGTTGAGGCAGTCGGTGACGGCCGTGGGCACGGCCCCCGTGACGGCGACGTTGCGGTACGCCTCGGCCAAGGCGAGCTTGGCGCCGTTGTACGGGTCGAGCTGGTTGTAGCGGCCGTTGCAGTCGGTCGCGATCGCGAAGCCGAGACCGGTCTCTTCGTCGACGCGGATCATGCCGGCGTCGTCGGGGAAGCTCAGGGCGGTGTTGCCGAGCACGTAGTAGTCGTACTGGTTGGTGATCCACGAGGTGTCGGCGAGGTTGGGGCTCGCCACGAGGGTCGTGAACTGCTCGCGCAGCACGTCGTTGGCGGTGGCCCGGGGCAGCTTCGCGGCGGAGTCCTCGTTCAGCGCGTCGATCCAGGTCGGGTAGGCGACCGGCCGCTCGTAGACGGGGCCGTCGACCGCGACGGTCGAGGGGTCGACGTCGACGATGCGCTCGCCGTACCAGTCGATGACGAGGCGGCCGTCGCCGGTGACCTCGCCGAGGACGCTCGTCTCGACGTCCCACTTGCCGACGACGGCGAGGAACGCGTCGAGCTTCTCGGGCGCGACGATCGCCATCATGCGCTCCTGGCTCTCGCTCATGAGGATCTCCTCCGGCGTGAGCGAGGGGTCGCGCAGCAGAACCTTCGAGAGTTCGACCTTCATGCCGCTGTCGCCGTTGGCGGCCAGCTCGCTCGTGGCGCACGAGATGCCCGCCGCGCCGAGGTCTTGGATGGCCTCGACGAGGTCGTCGCGGTAGAGCTCGAGGCAGCACTCGATGAGCACCTTCTCGGCGAAGGGGTCGCCCACCTGCACCGCGGGGCGCTTCGTGGGTCCGCCGTCGGCGAAGGTGTCGGATGCCAGGATGCTCGCGCCGCCGATGCCGTCGCCGCCCGTGCGGGCACCGAACAGCACGACCTTGTTGCCCACGCCCGTGGCGTTGGCGAGCTTGATGTCTTCGTGGCGCATGACGCCGACCGCGAGGGCGTTCACGAGCGGGTTGCCCTGGTAGACGGCGTCGAAGACCGTCTCGCCGCCGATGTTGGGCAGGCCGAGGCAGTTGCCGTAGAACGAGATGCCGCTGGTGACGCCGTGCACCACGCGGGGGGTGTCGGGGTGGTCGATCGCGCCGAAGCGCAGCTGGTCCATGACGGCGACCGGGCGCGCGCCCATCGAGATGATGTCGCGCACGATGCCGCCGACGCCCGTGGCCGCACCCTGGAAGGGCTCGATGTAGCTGGGGTGGTTGTGCGACTCGACCTTGAAGGTGACCGCCCAGCCGTCGCCCACGTCGACGACGCCGGCGTTCTGGCCCATGCCGACCATGAGGCGGGTCTTCATCTCGTCGCTGACCTTCTGGCCGAACTGGCGCAGGTAGATCTTGCTCGACTTGTAGGAGCAGTGCTCGCTCCACATGACCGAGTACATCGCCAGCTCACCACTGGTGGGACGGCGGCCCAGGATCTCGCGGATCTGGGCGTACTCGTCGCTCTTCAGGCCGAGGGCGCCGTAGGGCTGCTCCTTCTCTGGCGTGGCGATCGCGTTCTCGACCGTATCGGCGAGGGCGGTACGGGCGGCGGGGTTCGGGGTGGTCACGCGGCTGAGCTCCAAGATCGCAGGGGCCGGACGGGAGTCAGTCTAGTTGGGTGCGCCGACATTGCCCGGGGACGGGGTCGAGCGGGGGCCGAGGGGCTGGGGGACCCGAGGCCGTGCGCGGGCCGGGGTCGGGTGGGACCGGGTTTCGGGCGGAGGTCGGGGTGGGGTGGGTGCGCAAGGTCAGCGATCTGCGCAGAGTCAGTCCGATTCGCGGCATCCGCGCTGAGGTTGTGCACCGCGGGAGCCGCTCCGATGCCTCGGTGTCCCGCTCCCGCGCCCCGCCCCGCGGCTCACAGCCCCGGCTCCCGATTCCCACCCCGTCCACCCCGACGACGCGACCGCCACCCGGCGGTAGGGTGCAGACACTCGCTCCCGAACGAAGGTGCTCGATGCGCGTCGTCATCGCCCCCGACAAGTTCAAGGGCACGCTCACCGCGGTCGAGGCGGCGGATGCCATGGCCTCGGCCGTCCGCGAGCGATGGCCCGACGCGGTGCTGACGGTGATCCCGATGGCCGACGGCGGCGACGGCACCCTCGACGCGCTCGGCGGCGCGAACCGTCGCGACACCGTCACCGGGCCGCTCGGCCGACCGGTCGACGCCAGCTGGCGCCTCGACGGTGGGGTCGCGGTGATCGAGTCCGCCGAGGCGTGCGGTCTCCTGCTCGCCGGGGGTCCGGAGCGGAACGATCCGTGGGGCGCCACGAGTCGCGGCGTCGGGGAACTCATCGCGCTCGCCCTCGACTCGGGGGCGGCCCGGGTCATGGTGGGCATGGGCGGCTCCGCGACGACCGATGGGGGGCGCGGGGCCCTCGCGGCGCTCGGCGATCGCGTGCCGTTCACTCCGAGCAGGGTCGTCGTCCTCACCGACACGACCGTCGCGTTCGAGGACGCCGCGCACGTGTTCGGTCGGCAGAAGGGCGCGGACGCCGCGATGCGGGACCGGCTGTCGGCGCGACTCGACGCGGATGCCGAGGAGTGGGCCGCCCGGTTCGGGCGGGACATCCGCGGGATCCCTCGCGGTGGAGCCGCGGGCGGGATCTCCGGGGCGCTTCTCGCGGCGGGGGCGCAGCTGGTCGACGGAGCCGCCGCAATCGCCGAGGCGCGCGGGCTCGACGCCACGATCTCCGACGCCGATCTCGTGCTCACGGGCGAAGGGGCCTTCGACGCGACGAGCCTCGCGGGCAAGGTGCCCGGACACGTGCTCGCCCTCGCCGCGTCGCGCGGAGTGCCGGCGATCGTCGTCGCCGGGATCGTCGACACCGACGTCGCACGACCGGACGTGTTCTCGCTGGTCGACGTGGTCGGGCGAAGATCCGCGCGATCCGACGCCGCGCGCGCGGTCCACGCGACGGTCCTGCACGCGCTTGCGCGGCTCTCCCCCTGACCGGGCGGGCTGGACGGCATCCCGCTTTCTCGAGCCGTCCCGCAGGCCCCGCCTCCTCCGGTCCGGGTCCTCGCCGCGCGTGCCGCCGTCGACGTGGATGAGAGCTCGCCGGATGTGGATGGCGGCGGGTGCTGTGCGGGACGCGCCGGGTCGACGGGGTGGGGCGGGAGGCGACGCGCTCGATGTGTAGCTCGTTCGCCAGGTGTCGCCTTTCCCGGGGTCGCGGATGCTCATCTTCTCTTCGGCGGTGAGGGCCGGGGGGCAAGAACCGCTCCACGAAGGGCGCGCGGATTTCGCCCGCTTGTCCTCGGCCGCGCGCCTCGACCGACGTGTCGTCGGGCCCGGCCGGGCCGGGCTCCTCTCGGGCGGTCGGTCGCGATCAGCGTACGTGATGGGATGTCGGCATGAGCCTCTTTCCCCGTCGCGTGACCGTCGGCCTCTGCGTTCTTCTTCCCCTCGCGGCGGCCGGCTGCACGGCCGGACCGTCGACCGAGGAGAACCCCTACATCGCGCTCTGCGCGGAGCCGGTCGTCGTCACCTGCGCTCCCCAGGACGATCCCGTCGGCATCACCCTCGTCGCCGACGCGTCCGAGGATGACGTGCTCGCCTTCGCGCGCCGGGTCCAGGATGCCGTGACGCAGAGGGCTCGGGAAGTGACGCTGCACGTCGACGATCCGTCGGCGCCGCGTCTCGACGCCGAGGTGTCGCCAACGCCGAAGTGGCAGTTCACCGTGCATCCGGACGAGGCCGTGGATGCGCTCGCCGGTGTGCTCGACGCGGCAGCCGTTCCCGGGGCGAGCGGCATCTCCGCCGGTCTCGGGTGGCCGTCGGCGGTGGCGGCGACCCTCGACGACGTCGAGCCGCTCATCGCCTCGCTGTCGGCCACCCCGCTTTTCGCCGACGGGGGCACCTTCACGGTGCCCTCGCTGAGCGAGCGCTTCCGCCTGGTGTACATCCCGGCCTTCACCACGATGGAGGGCGTCCGCGAGGTCGTCTCGATCGCTCGCGACTATCCGGATGCCGAGGTGCTCCTCGAGGCGCCCACGTCGGGGCCGAACCAGCCGACGTTCTACGTCGCGCACCTCACACCCGACGAGGCGACGCAGCTCGCCGAGCGACTGAGCGCACCGGACATGGCATCCGTGAGCGTCCCGGGTGCTCCCCTGGAGTTCGTGCTCACCTCCCTGAGCGAACAGGGCACGGACTCCCTCACGGGGACGTTCGGCGGCGTGACCGGGTGAGGCTCAGGCCGTCTTCGCGATCCGCACGCGGATGTCCTTCATCAGCGGCTGGTCGCTCTGGCGGCTGTAGTCGTCGGGACCGAGCAGCACGTTCAGCTCGGGGAAGTACCCGGCGGCGCTCCCGCGCGGGGTGTCGTACTCCAGGGCGCGGAAGGCGGTGACGCTGCGCACCGAGCCGTCGCGCGAGGTCGCGACGATGTCGACGAGGTCGCCCTCGGCGATGCCGCGTTCCTTCATGTCGCGCCGGTTCATGAACACGAGCTCACGGATGTTGCGCACCCCGCGATAGCGGTCGTCGGCCGAGTAGATGGTCGTGTTCCACTGGTCGTGCGAGCGCATGGTCTGCAGCACCAGCACGTCGGCCTCTTCGGGGATGACGTTGGGGAGGTCGGCCTGCGAGAACTCGGCCTTGCCGGAGGGGGTGCGGAAGTCGCGCTCGCGCGCGGGCTGCGGGATGCGGAAGCCGTACTGCTGTCGTACGAGCTCGTTGAAGCCCTCGAAGCCGGGCAGCGCCTTGGCCATCGTGTCGCGGATGCGGTCGTAGTCGCCCACGTACCACTCCCACGGGGTGGCCGAGTCGGGCATGGTCGCCCGCGCGATGCGGGCGATGATCTCGGGCTCGCTGAGCAGGTGCGGCGACGCGGGCTTGCGGGAGCCGAGCGAGAGCATGACCGAGCTCATGGCATCCTCGGTCGAGATCGACTGGGGGCCCGCCTCCTGCACGTCGCGCTCCGTGCGGCCGAGGCAGGGCAGGATCAGCGCCTCCTTGCCGTGGGTGAGGTGACTGCGGTTGAGCTTTGTGCTGACGTGCGCGGTCAGACCGACCCGGCCCATTCCCTCGGCGGTGAGCTTCGTGTCGGGAGCGGCCCGCACGAAGTTGCCGCCCATGCCGAGGAACACCTTGAGGTCGCCGCGGTGCAGGGCCGCGACCGTGTGGACGGTGTCGAGTCCCGGCTCGCGGGGCGAGGTGATCCCGCATACCTCGTCGAGCTTCGCGAGCCATTCCTCGGTGGGCTTGTGGTTGATGCCGCACGTGCGGTTGCCCTGCACGTTGCTGTGTCCGCGCACGGGGGAGGGGCCGGTGCCCTTGCGGCCGACGTTGCCGCGGAGCAGCAGCAGGTTCACGATCTCGCGCACCGTGTCGACGCCGTGCTGGTGCTGGCTCACCCCGAGGCACCAGCTGATGACGCACGCCTGGGAGGCGAGGTAGACGGCGGCGGCGGCGCGGATCTCGGTCTCGGTGAGTCCGGCCTGCTCGACAAGCTCGTCCCACGACGTCGCCTCGACGAGCGCGCGATAGTCGTCGAGACCGCTCGTGTACCGGTCGAGGAAGGCCTGATCGAGGGCGGTGGGGTCGGTCTTCGACGCCTCGAACACGACCTTCGCCATTCCGCGGACGAGCGCGAGGTCGCCTCCCGGGCGCACCTGCAGATTCATCGTGCTGGTCGGAGTGGAGTGGAAGGTCGCCATGTCGACGATCTCGTGGGGCACGATCGTGCGGGTGCCCGCGACTTCGCGGAGCGGATTGACGTGAACGACCTGCGCACCGCGGTCGATGGCCTCGGCGAGGCTCGTCAGCATGCGCGGGGCGTTCGAGGCCGCGTTGACCCCGAGCACGAAGAGGGCGTCGCACGCCTCCCAGTCTTCGAGGTCGGCGGTGCCCTTGCCCGTGGCGACGGATGCCGTGAGCCCGCGGCCCGAGCCCTCGTGGCACATGTTCGAGCAGTCGGGGAGGTTGTTGGTCCCGAGTTCGCGGGCGAACAGCTGATAGAGGAACGACGCCTCGTTGCTCAGGCGGCCGGAGGTGTAGAACGCCGCCTGATCGGGGGAGTCCAGGGCGGTGAGGTGGTGGGCGATCATGCGGAACGCGTCGTTCCACGAGATCGGCACGTAGTGGTCGGTCGCGGCGTCGTAGGCCATCGGGCCCACCAGGCGCCCGGCATCCTCGAGCTCGAAATCGCTCCACTGAGACAGTTCCGTCACGGAGTGCTCGGCGAAGAACTCCTTGCCGACGCGCTTGTGCGTCATCTCCCACGTGACGTGCTTGATGCCGTTCTCGCAGATGTCGAGGGTGACACCCTTGTCGTCCGGCCACGCGCAGCCCGGGCAGTCGAATCCGCTCTTCGGGTGGTTCATCGTGAACATCGCCTTGGTGCCGGCGACCGGCTGGCGTTGCTCGTACAGCACCTTGCCGACGGTCAGGGCGGCGCCCCACCCGGCGGCAGGGTGCTCGTACGCACCCGTGCTCGACCAGTCCCCGTCGACCTGCGGCCCCAGGCCGCCTTGACGTGGCTTCTCGGTCATCAGTCCAAAGGACTCACCCATTTCGACCCTCCGGTGGTCATGGCGCCGGGCTCGCGGCATCCGGTCGTCAGCGTACGCTCGCGGTCTCGTGCTCGGCGGGGGTTGTGGTCGGCGCGACGATGCGATCCGCCCGGGTGTAGAGGTTCATGCTCGACCCGCGCACGAACGCCGCCAGGGTGAGACCGGCGCGCTCCGCGAGCTCGATGGCCAGTGACGACGGCGCCGACACGGCCGAGAGCATCGGGATGCCGGCCATCACGGCCTTCTGCACGAGCTCGAAGCTCACGCGGCCTGAGACCTGCAGCACGGTTCCCCGCAGCGGGAGGCGGTCGTTCAGCAGCGCCCAGCCGACGACCTTGTCGACGGCGTTGTGACGACCCACGTCTTCGCGGGCGACGAGCAGTTCGCCGGTCGCGACGTCGAAGAGCGCGGCGCCGTGCAGGCCACCGGTCTTGTCGAAGGTCTTCTGCTGCTCGCGCAGCCGGTCGGGGAGGGCCGCCACATCGTGCGCCGACACCGTGAGCGGGTCGGTCGAGACGTCGTACGCCGACACCTTCTCGACCGCGTCGATGGATGCCGTGCCGCACACCCCGCACGAGCTCGTCGTATAGAAGGACCGGGCGATGTCGGTGGAGGGCAGGGCGACCCCCGGCGCGAGCGTCAGGTCGAGCACGTTGTAGGTGTTGCCGTCGGCGCCGCCCGTGCCCGGGCCCCCGCAGTGGATCGCGCGGGCGAACTGGTCGCCGCGGCTGAGCACGCCCTCCGACACGAGGAAGCCGGCGGCGAGCTCCACGTCGTGCCCGGGGGTGCGCATGGTCACCGACAGGGGCGCACCGGCGACACGGATCTCGAGGGGTTCTTCCACCGCGATGGCATCCGGTCGCTGACGGTTCACACCCTCGAGGGTGATGCGCGTGACACGCCGTGAGGTTGTGAGGCGGCCCATGTCAGCCGCGCCCGCGATGAGGAAAGGGGGACATGCGTGAAGCGTACGCCGGGCCGCCGACATCGGGCCGTCGGCCACCCTCGGCGTCTCCGGCGCGAGACGTGACGGGTGCGGTGCGGCTGCCGCCCTGCCGGCGCGAGATCCCACGATCGTTGCGAGATGACGCGTCGTTGCGCGGCAGGTGCGCGTGATCTCGGGCGGATCGTGTGATCTCGGCGAGGAGCGGGGAGAGCGGACCATTCGCCTGAATACAGATCGCGGAACTTTTTTCAAGTCCGACGTGACGTTAACCCGACCCGGTACGTCTTAGTCATGTAGGTCGCAACACCTACCCCGGAGCTTCCGGGTCACGAACTCTGAAAGGCATCGACATGGCTGAGAACACCACCCCCGCCGCCCAGAATGTCCCCCAGGCGGCGTCGCGTGTGAACCGTCCCCTGGGCGCCCGCGGTGCGGAGGCCCACACCGAGGGCAAGACGACGATCGCCGACGGCGTCGTCGCCAAGGTCGCCGGTATCGCGGCCCGCGAGGTCACCGGCGTCTACGCGCTCGGTGGCGGCGGAGCCCGTGCGCTCGGTGCCATCCGTGACGCGATCAACGCCACCGA